>CAMCKH010000004.1 GCA_945875435.1 uncultured Erysipelotrichaceae bacterium | reverse complement strand
TTTCTCCTATCGATAACTATTTATTATCAATATAAAAAATGTTTAAATAGATACATAATATCATAATCATTGATAAAGGAGATTTTATGAATCACGGCATTATAACAACTTATTTGAATTATTGTAAAACACATAAACGCCTAAGCTCGCACACTCTTCGTGCTTACAAAAATGATCTAACCCAATTTCAAAATCACAACAAGCATTGTATAAAAAACTACATTAAACAACTTACAAAATCAAATATAAAAACAAATACTTTAAAAAGAAAAATCGCAAGTTTAAAAACTTTTTACAACTATTTAAAATCAAGAAAGTTAATTAAAAACAATCCTTTTGATAAACTGCAATTTCAATTTAGGTCTGAAAAAACTCTACCTAAAACAATTCCTTATAATGTTTTAAAAGCTATATTTGATCATCTAAAACAAAAAAATATTTATTCAAAAACAAATCATCAAAAACAAAAAAATGAAAGAAATTTATTAATCCTTTCATTATTACTTTCAACTGGAATTAGAATCTCAGAACTATGTAATATAGAGCTGAAAAACATCGATATTTTAAACCAAACATTGCACATAATGGGAAAAGGAAAAAAAGAAAGAATTATTTTTTTAGGAGATCAAGTTACTTTTGTTTTGTTAAAATATTATATCAAAAAATATTGTACTAACTCTAACACTTACTTATTCTTGGAACCAAATTCAAAAAAACCATTATCAGAACAAAGTGTTAGATTATTTTTAAAAACTATACAAAAACAAATTAATATAAACACCCCTATTACTCCACACATGTTTAGACATAGTTTCGCAACAATGCTTCTAGATAATAATATAGATATTCGTTATATCCAACAAATACTTGGACATAGCTCTATCTCTATAACACAAATATACACACATGTTTCGCAATCTAAACAAAAAGAAATTTTAAGTCAATACAATCCAATATCATCTATACATAATAATTAAATACAAAATCAAATAAAAATATAAATATTTTTAATAATAAATATTAATTTTTCACGACACAAAACACCAAAAATAAATAACCATCATCTAAAATGGTTATTTACATTTATTTCAATTATTACTCACTTTTATTAGCTTCTTTGATAACTTTTTCAGCTATATTCATAGGAGCAAATTCATATCGATCAAATTCAATAGTGTAAGATCCTCTTCCTTGAGTTAATGATCTTAATTCTGTAGGATATTTTAATACTTCAGAAAGAGGAATTTCTGCTTCAATCTTACTATCTCCTTCATCGTTTACACCAACATCAATCACGACCCCACGACGCTTGTTAATGTCACCGATAATAGTACCGGTATATTCTTCAGGAACTGTAATAACTGCTTTTCCTATAGGTTCTAAAAGTGCAGGTTTAGCTTTTGAAATTCCTTCTTTATACGCAATTCTAGCTGCTGCTTTAAATGCAATTTCTTTAGAATCAACTTCATGATAACTTCCATCATACAAAGTAGCCTTAACTCCCACAACCTTATAACCAGCTAAAACACCTTCGTTCATACATTCTCTAAGTCCTTGTTCAACAGCTGGGAAATATTGTTTAGGAACACTTCCTCCAAAAACCTCTTCCTCAAATATCATTTCTAAACTATCGGTAGGTTCAAATCTTATTTTTACATGTCCGTATTGACCTGCACCACCAGATTGTTTCTTGTGTTTACCTTCAACATCACTATTTCCTCTGATGGTTTCACGATATTGTACCTTTGGTTCTAATAAATTTATTTCTACCTTATATTTATTTTTTAATTTTGATACAAATACATCACTAGCTTGTTCACCAAGAGTATAGATTAATTGTTGATGAGTTTCAGTATTGTTTTCAAAACTAATAGTTTTATCTTCTTCTAAAATTTTACTGATAGCACTACTGAGTCTATCTTCATCATTTTTAGTTTTTGGTTCTATCGCAAAACCAAGCATAGCTTTAGGGAAACTGATTTCTTTAGCTTTTAATGGTTTTTTCTTGGTTGAAAGTGTGTCATTAGTTTCGCTAAATTGCAATTTATTAATAACACCAATATCCCCAGTAAACAGTTTACCAACCGCAACTTGATTTTTTCCTTTCGCAATAAATATTTGATTTATTTTCTCATTTTGATCTTTTTTCAAATTATAAACTAGTGAATCTGTTTTCAAAACCCCACTGGTGACCTTAATAAAGCTCATTCTACCCACAAATGGATCAATGATAGTTTTAAAAATAAAGGCACTTAATTCTTCTTCTTCATTTGTTTTTAAAGTTATTAAATTATCATTTTCATCAAATAATTTAACACTTCCTTTTTCTTCATAAGCTGGGAAGTATTCGCTAATTAAATCAAGAATACGCTCAATCCCTTTAACCTCCACTGCACTACCACAATACACAGGTCTAATTTCACCGTTTCTAACACCTATTTTTAAACCCTTTATCACATCTTCTTCAGAGAAAGTTTCACCATTAAAGAATTTTTCCATTAATTCATCATCACCCATCGCAATACTTTCGCTTATTTGGTTATAAAGTGAATCGACTACTTCTTTAAGGTTTTCAGGAACTTCATGAGCTATTTTATTGTTCAAATAGTACCATGCTTTTTTTCTTAAAATATTAACTGATCCTACCAATTTTCCTGATTCAATAATCGGAACTTCAAAAGGAATAATGCTTTTACCAAATTTTTCTCTTAACTCTTCATAAGTTTTAAAGAAAGAAGCATTTTCTTCGTCCATTTTATTAATAAAGAAAATTGTAGGAATTTTTTCTTTACTAACTTTTTTAAAGGCTTTTTCAACACTGTGTTCAACGCCTTCCTTACCATTCACAACAATTAAAACATTATCTGCAACAGCTAAAGATTGGATAACTTCCCCTTCATAATCTAAATAACCAGGTGTATCAATAAAATTTATTTTACAATTTTTCCATTCAACAGGTGCTAGTGCAGAGTAAATGCTAAGACCTCTTTTTACTTCTTCCCCATCATAATCTAAAGTTGTGTTTCCTTCGCTGATACTTCCAAGTCTTTCAATAGCTTTTGTATGATACAAAATAGCTTCTAAGAAACTAGTTTTACCACTGCCGCTATGACCTAATAAGCATACATTTCTAATTTCACTCGCAAGATAATCTTTCATACTATTTTAAATATCCTTTCAATTCTTCAAAACATTCTTGTCTAACATAATGGATAGCTTTATTGCCTTCATAATCTAAAACATCTTTATCAGCACCTTTATTTAATAAATAAATTACTAAATCGACATAACCACCATAACTAGCTCTCATTAAAGCAGTACAACCATTTTTATCTTGTTTATTCAAATCGGCTTTTTTAGAAATTAAATAGTGAATTACATTAATTTTAAATGCTAAAACAGCCTCCATCAGTGCAGTTCTTCCTTTATTATCTTGGAAATCTACACTAGCGCCATTTTCTACTAAAAACTCAACCACATCTTCATGTCCTAAAAACGCAGCCCTCATCAATGCAGTTCTTCCACTACTATCGTTCGCATTCACATCTTCCCCTTTTTCTATAAGTAGTTTAACGATATTAAAATGCCCTTTTTTACTAGCACCCATCAATGCAGTTTTATTATTATGATCTCGCTTGTTAACTGCTGCATTATTTTCTAATAAAAGTTTTACTATTTCATCGTAACCTCTTTTACTAGCTCTCATTAATGCAGTTCTTCCTTCTCCATTCACCACATTCACATCAACACCATCTAAAATGCACTTAGCAACTATCTCATAATCTCCGCTAGCACACGCATCAAAGAATTTTTTATGTATTTGATCCATTTTAAATTACCTCCTTGTCAAATAATAAAAAAATAAGCTCACAAAAGCTCACTTTAAAACATATTATAATAAACAATATTTAAACTGTTTACTCCTCTTAAAGAGTAATTATTAACTTTTTTCATTGCAATCACTCTCCTTAATTTTATTTTAAGACTTATAATTATTAAATTCAATAGAAAAAATGAATTTTTTTGTAAGTGCTTACATCAAGTATTATTTTAATATAGATACAAATTCTTCATAATTATTACTGCTTAAAAGTAAATTTAACGAAGAAATATCATTATATAAATTGGTTATCCATTCAAAGAATAAAGTTAAAAGATGATTGTTAAACCTATCTAGGGCAAGTAAAAAAATAATTTTAACTTCATATTCGCCCCAAATTAAAGGTTTTTCTAAAATCATAATAGAAATACTTGGTTTATATACTAAACTAGAATCTAAAGCGTGAGGTATCGCAAAACTATACGCAAAAGAAGTGTAAGACATTTTTTCTCTTTTAATCACGCTGCTATAAAATGATTTCTCAACAATTTTATTTTGATAAAGATTATCGCACATAAATTTTAAAGCATCAGTGTAACTATCAAAAGACATATTGGTATAAAAATGTTTAGGACTAATAACATTATCTAAAAACATATTATATTCTTCTTTTAATCTTTTTTGATTAAGGTTAAAAATCGCATTTCTAATCTTACTTTCATCTTCATAATTAATAAAGAAAGATATTTGAACAGTTTCAATGTTTAATTGGTGTTTTAATGGTGCGTTGCAAATTATTAAATCAGGATTTAATTTTTTAATAATATTTTCTTCAAAATAAGTTAAATGATCAATTATTTCTAAAGTATCTAAAAAAGTATTTTCAATTTTTTGAATTGGAATTTTACTAATAGCCTGGGTTTTTGGAAATATTAAAACAGTTTTATATTTTTTAGTATTTAATTGAGAATAAGCCATTCCTATATGCAAGGCGATATAACCAATCTCATCTTCACTAATTTCAATATTCAACATTTTAGATAAAAAATCTGAAGCTGATATTGAAAGTTCAAATACCAAAGGAAATCTCTTTTTAATTTCATTAAGATAAAAATTAGTGGAATTTACCTTATTTGAAATTCGTTGTAATAAATTAGATATATGTAAGGTAAGTCCAAATAAAAGATCTTTATTTGAGGTTAAATTAATTCCGTATTGACTATAAATATAATTAAGCATCTCAGCTACTATTTTTTCTAACTGAAGTTCATTGTTAAAAAGTAAGTTTTTCGCAACATAGTTTTTCTTGCTGATAAGTAGTTTGCTTAAAAGCACAATTTCAGCCTCTACCACCAATAGTTGAAATTTAGCTGCAATACTCTTATAAAAATCAGTTGCGATTTTATATTCAATAGTTTCTTCAATATCGCTACTAGGAACACTTTTCACATAATTTTGTTCGAGTATTCTTTCAATAGAAATTCCTATGTGAATCATAAGGATAGGGAAATTAATTTCGTTAATATCATAATTGTATGAATGTAATAAAGATTCTAAAATTTGTTTAGCCTTAATCAAATCAAATTTCTTATATAAATCTGCGATTTCATCCATATTTAAAAAATTCTTTTGAGTTTCTTTTAAAAGCATATTTTTATAAAGTGCTCTTTTAGCAGTTTCTTCGCCATTTAAAAAAATATAATTATCTTTTTTAATAATACTTAAATTTGGATAATCTTTAATAATTTCTTTTATCTTTTTAAGGTCATTATCCAATGAATATTCAGAAATATAAATATTCTTTATCAATTGATTAATGTTTATTTTTTTATTTTTTAATAGCAGTTTTTGTAAAATATAACTGCATCTTTCTTCTGGAGTTTCTGGAATTGTATCATTTTTCTTATGATAGGTAATCGTATTTTCTTTATTTAAACGATAACCTTTTTTAGTATCAGAGATTATTAACTTTGTCTGGCAAGTGTCATTAATAGTCTTAACATCACTTCTAATAGTTCGATCACTACATTGTAAAAGACAGGCTAATTCTTCACCGTTTATCCAGTCATTTTTATTTTCTAAAAGCATTAATAATCTATCTTTCCTATTCATATAATAATATTATAAAATAAATTCAACTTATATAAAAATTAATAATTTCCTAGATTTAGGAAAAGACAATATAATTTTTATTTTTTTCATATATTATAATTTAACTATGAAGATAAGAAAAAAACTAGCTTTTGATATTTTCTTGATTATATTATCTAGTTTAATTCAAACATACGTTATAAAAACCTTTATTGTTCAAGGAAATTTTATCTCAAGTGGTTTTAGTGGTTTAGCTATTTTAATAAATAAAATTTTAAGTATTTATAACATTAATATCGGAATAGGAATCTTGATTTTACTACTAAACATTCCAGCAGCTATTTTCTGTTATAAAGAAATATCATTAAGATTTATTCTTAAATCAATAGCTCAAATAACACTGACTTCATTCATGTTAGAGTTTTTAACTTTTCAACCTCTTTTTAAAGATGTTGTGCTTAATTGTTTGATTGGTGGTGCAGTTTATGGTCTTGCGATAACCTTTTCAATTAAAGCTGATGGCTCTACCGGAGGAACTGATTTTATTGCACTGTATATCTACAATAAATATGGAAAATCTATATGGTCTTATATATTTTTATTTAATGTATTAATTATTTTAATATTTGGTTATATTTTTGGTTTTGAATATGCAGGTTATTCTATTATTTTTCAATTCATCAGCACTCAAACTATAAAACATTTCCATCATAACTTTGATCAAATAACCCTCCAAATCACAACTACTATACCAGAGGAAATTATTGAAATTTATACTAAAAAATATAGACATGGAATTACTGTTACTAAAAGTTATGGGGGATATTCTAAAAAAGAGCTATATCTTTGTCATAGCGTTATTTCTAATTATGAATTAAAAGATATTGTTATGTTAATTAAAAAAATTGATCCTAAAGCCATTATCAACGCTTTTAAAACAATGAATTTTTATGGAGGATTTTATCGTGATAAGATTGGAGAATACCGAGGAGGAGAAGAAAATGTGGGCGATTATAGGAACTTGGAGAATGAGTTATGAAGCTATTCAAAATGTTAGTAAAAAACTTAAAAACAACGAAATAGGTGCTGATGAAGCAGCTGTGCTTGCGATAGCTGAAATTGAAGATTTTCCTTATTTTAAATCTGTGGGTTATGGTGGTCTGCCGAATGAAGAAATGGTGGTTGAATTAGATGCTGCATTTATGAATGGAAACGACTATTCTTTTGGAGCTGTAATGGCGATTAAAGATTACAAAAATCCAATTAAAGTAGCTTACGAACTTTCAAAACAATACACCAACTGTGTTTTGGTTGGGGAAGGGGCTGAAAAATTTGCACACAAAAATGGTTTTGAAAGAAAAAATATGCTTAGCGATCGAGCTATTATTCATTATAAAAAAAGAGTAAAAGAGATGGAAACAGAACTTAAACCTTACATTGGTCATGATACTGTTGGAATGTGTGTGCTTGATAATAATCAAAAAATAGTATCCGCAACTTCAACCTCTGGTTTATTTATGAAAAAGTCAGGTAGAGTTGGGGATAGTGCTATTATTGGATCCGGCTTTTATGCCGATAGCGAAGTTGGGGCTTGTACCGCCACAGGTCTTGGTGAAGATTTGATGAAAGGTTGTATCTCTTATGAGGTGGTATCTTTGATGAGGCAAGGAAAAACTGTTCAAGAATCTTGTGAAATCGCCTTAAATAAATTGAATGATAAACTGCTTGAAAAAGCTAAAAAAGTAGGTGATTTATCAATAGTTGCGATAGATAAAAATGGAAATTTTGGTTGTGCTACAAATATCGATAATTTCTCATTTGTTTATGCTAGTGATAAAGAAGAGGCAAAAGTTTATTTAGTTGAGAAAGAAAATAATAAAACTACCTTTAAACTCGCAAGTCAAGAATGGTTAGATGATTATTTAAAAACTAGGATGGCAAAGTTAGAATTATGAAAAAATTAGAAATATGTTGTGGAAGTTACGAAGATGTTTTAAATTCCAAAGAAGCAGATAGAGTTGAATTAAATTCAGCTTTACATTTGGGTGGATTAACTCCATCTTTCGCCTCTTTTATCAAAGCTAAAGAAAATACTAATTTAGATATTATTTGTATGGTAAGACCTAGAGGTGCAGGTTTTAAATATACTCCAGCTGAAATTGAAATAATGTTTATGGATGCTGAAATATTTTTAAAAAACGGAGCTAAAGGAATTGCTTTTGGTTTTTTAAATGAAGATCTTTCAATAGATGAAATACTTACTTCAAAAATGGTTAAATTAATTCATTCTTATCAAAAAGAGGCTGTTTTTCACCGAGCTTTTGATTTAGTAACCGACCAAGAAAAAGCCTTAGAAATCTTAATAAATTTAAAAGTAGATCGTGTTTTAACAAGTGGTGGTAGAAGTGCTGTATCTTTCGGTATTGATAATTTAAAAAAATTAGAATCTATAAATAAGGGTAGGATAGAGATTTTAATGGGTTGTGGAATTAATGCATTTAATGTTAAAAAAATAATCAAAGAAACTGGAATCAAACAGGTACACACAAGTGCTAAAAAATGGTTAATTGATCCTACTACCAGTAATAAGTATTTAAGTTACGGTTATCATTTAGATAACGATTATGATGTTGTAGATAAGGAAATTGTTGCGGCGATAAAATTAGAAATGGAGGAATTTTAATGAAAAAATTAGGTATAAGCATTTATCCGGCACACAGCAATATAGAAAAAGATAAGGAATATTTAATTCTTGCATCCAAATATGGATACCAAAGATTATTTATGTGTATGCTTTCGGAAGTTGATGATAAAGATACGATAATCGCAAAATATAAAGATATTTGTGATTTTGCTCATAAATATGGCTATGAAATATCTGTGGATACTAATTTTGATGTTTTTAATAAACTTAAAGCAACTGCGCGTGATTTAAGGGTGTTTAAAGAAATTGGTATTGATATTATTAGATTAGATGGTCCTTTTACTGACTCTGAATATATTGCTATGACAAAAAACCCATACGGAATTAAGATAGAATTTAATGGTTCGATTTATCAAAATTTAAACTATTTAGTAAAACTTGGTGCTAAAAGAGATAATATGGTAGTATGTGCTAATTTTTACCCTCTAAAATATACTGGTTTATCATTTGAAAAATATGTAGATTTTACTAAAACCTATAAACCGGATGGGTATCGAAATGCTGCTTTTGTTTCAAGTAATGCACTTAATACTTTTGGACCTTGGCCTGTATATGATGGTTTGGTAACTATAGAAGAATGTCGTTATAAAGATATTGTAGATCAAGCAAGAATGCTTTTAACAACCGATAGTGTAGATGATATAATCATCGGTAATGCTTACGCAACTGAAGAAGAAATTAAAAAATTAAGTAAATTAAACCTCAACCACCAAACTTATTATTATCAAGGTTATGATATTAGTGATTTAGAACAAAAACTTTTAAACAGTGAAATACACTATCGCCGTTTAGATTGTGGAGATTATTTAATTAGAGCAATTAGCGGTAGGGGTAAGGGTTATGATATTAAACCAAATAACGCCAAAACCAAAATTGAAGTTGGAGATTTATTGATAATAAACAATAATTCTCCTCATTATAAGGGAGAAGTTCATATTGCTTTAAAAGAAATGGAAAATGACGGAAGTAGAAATGTGGTTGGTAAATTAAATGATTATGAATTAAGCCTTATTAAACATTTAAAAGATAATCATATATTTATTTTAGTTAGAAAGGAAGATTAAATGGTTGATTTAGAATTAGTATGTTTTCAGATGATTTCAAACGCTGGAAGCGCAAGATCATCTTTTATTGAGGCAATCAACGAAGCTAAAAAAGGAAATTTTATTCTCGCAAGAGAAAAGATAAAAGAAGGTGAAGAAAGTTATCTTTTAGCACATAAAGTCCACAGCTCACTTATAAGTAAAGAAGCTAGTGGAGATAAAACCGATGTCAGTTTACTTTTAGTGCATGCTGAAGATCAATTATTAAACACCGAAACCACAAAAATATTAGCCGAAGAAATAATTGGTTTATATGAAGTTATTCGCAAGTGATTTAGATGGAACTTTTTTAGACCATAAACACGAAGTGAATGAATATGGTTATGATATTATTAAAACAATTAAACAAACTCAAAATATTTTTAGTGTAGTTACCGGAAGAAGCTATCAAAGTGTTAAAAATAAATTTAAAAAAGATCAGGATTTTGATTTTATAGTTTTAAATGGAGCGATGGTATATCACGATTCCAAACTAATCCACAGTGTTTCTTTAAAAAAGGATCTTGTTGATAAAATTATTAATTTACTTAATAAATATCAAGAATATTACTTAGTTTATGGCGAAAAAGAAACCTTTACCAATTCTTTAATAGCTCAATTTATACAAACTTTTATTTGGAGCAAAAATATTAAAAAAGCTTTTGGTGTTTTTCAAGAATTTAAAAAATTAAGAAATATAAATTTTAAAGTATATAAAATAGAAGGAAGTATTAAAAATCCTAAATTAATTAATTTACTTCAAGATATACCTGAAATAAACGCAATTCAAACAGGAAGGTTCACATTTGAAATCACCGACATCAACGCCACTAAAAAACAAGGGATACTAGCACTTTTAAAGCATTACAAATTAAACGAAGATGATGTTTATTGTTTTGGAGATTCTCTTAATGATTTTAGTATGTTTGAATATTTTAAAAACAGTTATGCAGTTTCTAATGCCAGAATTGAAATAAAAAATCTTGCGAAAGAAGTTATTTTAAGCAATAATGAAAATGGAGTTTATTATAAAATTAAGGAGATTTTAAATGGAAAATAGATATGGTTATTTAGTTAAAAGATTTATAGCTTGTATGTCAGATTTGTATATTGCGGGAGTTTTATCTGCCTTAATTGGTTCTTTTATAAATCAAGTATTATACGGAAAACTTGATGTGAATTTCTTTCAAAATCCTGACAAAACCCCTATTGTAATTATTTCAATGGGTATATCTTATTTAATTTTGTTTATCATAATTCCTTTAAGTAGAAAAAAACACCAAACATTAATGCAAAAATTTTTAAAATTAGAGCTTGTTACTATCGATGAACAAAAGGTTGATGTTAAAACAACAATATTGAGATTTATAATTGGTTGTTTACTAATAGAAGGTTATTTATATCCGTTAGTAACTACTGTTTATGCTTTTGTTTCTAAAAAATTATTTAATGATTTTAGTTTCAGTAACGGACTTAGTTATATTTTGATAATTGTAGCAATTTCTAGTATGTTTGCAGCTATCAGAGATAAACAGCACAATAGAATGTTTCACGATTATATTTTTAAAACTAAGGTAATAGAAGAAAGAAAATAATAATTTAAAAATAACTTTAATTTTATATATTGAAATATTCAATGATATATGTTATTTTATTAAGGAATGCTTACTTTGGACTAAGAAGTTCAAGGCGGAAGGAGAAATATGAAAAAAGGAATTCACCCAACATATAGAAAAGTAGTGTTTGTAGATACTACAAGCGATTATAAATTCTTATCAGGTTCTACAAAACCATCAAATGAAACAATAGTCTGGGAAGATGGAAATGAATATCCACTAATTAAAGTTGAAATCAGTTCTGACACTCACCCATTCTACACTGGCCAACAAAGATTTGCGGCTGCACAAGGTAGAATTGAGAAATTCAACAGAAAATATGGAATTAAAAAATAAGAGTTTAACTCTTATTTTTATTTAAAAAGGAGTAAATATGTATCAAAGATATGAAGAAGGTTGGTTAGAAGTGATTTCCGGCTGTATGTTTGCAGGAAAAACTGAAGAATTAATTCGTAGAATTAAAGTTTTAGAATTTGCTAAGAAAAAAATAAAAGTTTTTAAACCTAAAATAGATAACAGATATAGTGATACTATGGTGGTATCACATGCCGGAAGCAGCGTTCAATCAATAGTTGTTGAAAATGCTTATGAAATTTTAAAGCATATAAACAAGGAAGATGAAGTTATTGCGATTGATGAAGTTCAATTCTTTGATGAAGTTATTTGTGAAGTTTGTGAAGTATTAGCTAAGGCTAAAAAAAGAGTGATTGTGGCAGGTTTAGACACAGATTTTAAAGGAGAACCTTTTGGACCAATGCCAAAATTATTAATCCAAGCTGAGTTTGTTACTAAATTAACTGCTATTTGTAATGTTTGTGGAGCTCCTGCAACCAGAAGTCAAAGATTGATTAATCAAAAACCAGCTAAATACGATGATCCAATAGTTTTAGTAGGGGCAAGTGAAGCTTATGAAGCTAGATGTCGTCATTGCCATATAGTAGAAAATAAACCCAGTGTTTTAAGAGGTATTTATGAACGCTAAAGAAATAAAATTAAGTAATATTGAAAATAGATATAATGAATTAAGCCAATTATTAATTAGTGATGAAGTTATAAATAATCCAAAATTAATGACAAAATACGCCAAGGAACAATCTTCAATCCAAGATGTTTATAATAACTATCAAAAATATAAAAAAATAACTCAAAACATCAAAGAAGGTAAAGAAATGCTTCAATTAGAAGAAGATGTTGAGTTAATAGCAGAATTAAAATTAGAAATAAATAATCTTGAAAATGAACTTGAAATTTTAAACACCCACCTTGATAAATTACTAATACCTAGAGATATTGAAGATAGCTACGATTGTATTGTGGAAATTAGAGGTGCTGCCGGGGGAGATGAAGGTAATATTTTTGCGGGTGATTTATACAGAATGTATAACTACTATGCTGATAGTATGGGTTTTAAAACCAGCTTAATGGAAGCTAGCGAATCTTTAGCTGGAGGATATACATTAATCAGCTTTATGGTAAAAGGAAATGATGCTTATCGTCATTTTAAGTTTGAAAGTGGATCTCACCGAGTTCAAAGAGTTCCGAAAACCGAAACTCAAGGAAGAGTTCATACTAGTACCGCAACTGTTTTAGTTCTTCCTGATATTGAAGAAGATGTTATTGAAATTCCAGATAGCGACCTTACAATTGAAACTCATAGAGCTAGTGGGGCAGGTGGACAACATGTAAATAAAACCGATAGTGCGGTTAGAATAACTCATATCCCTACTGGAATAAGCGTTAATTGCCAAGATGGTAGAAGTCAATTAGCTAATAAAGAAACAGCTTTAAAATTAATTAGATCAAGAGTTTATGAAGAACTTAAAAAACGCAAAGAAGCTGAAAAAGGAGCAATTAGAAAATCTAAAATCGGAACAGGAGATCGTTCTGAAAAGATTAGAACTTATAACTATCCTCAAAACAGAGTTACGGATCATAGAATATCATTAACCCTTAATCAATTAGATAGAATTGTAGAAGGTAAATTAAACGATATCATATCTGCTTTACTTGAAAACGAAGAAAAGGAAAAACTTTTAGATGAGTAACTATCGTTTTTTACTAAACAACAGTTATGAGTTAGCTGAAAAACACAATATTAGCTTTGAAACTTTTAGATTATTTTTATTTGAACTTTGTAATGAAAAAAATATTGACCTTTTCTTAGAAATGGAAAATGAAGTTGATTTAGAAGTGCTAGCAAAATTTGAAAATGGTGTTCCTAGACTTTTAAATCACGAACCTTTAGGACATATTTTAGGATATAGTTATTTTAATGGTAATAAATTAATTGTAAATAATGATGTTTTAATTCCAAGATACGAAACTGAGGAATTGGTTATGAATATCTTAATTGAATCAGATAATTATTTTAAAGAAAATAAAGATTTAACAGTTTCAGATATTGGTAGTGGTAGTGGTGCCATCGCAATCTCATTATTAAAAGAAGAAAACAAAATCAAAAAAATGTATGCGACTGATATTAGTGAAAAGGCACTAGAAGTTGCGAAAAAAAATGCGGAATTAAATGAAGTAGATATTGAATTTTTATTAGGAGATATGCTTCAGCCATTAATTGAAAAAAATATTAAATTAGATATTTTAATATCTAACCCACCATACATCCCAGAAAAAGAAGATTTAGATGTTTCTGTTAAAAATTTTGAACCGAAAATAGCTCTTTTTGGTGGGGATGATGGTCTTGCTTATTATAGAAGCATCCTTTCTAATGCTTATAAAGTTTTAAAAACCAAAGCTATGATTTGTTTTGAGATCGGATATAACCAAAAAGAATCTTTAGAAAAATTAACCAATGAATATCTTAAAAATTATGAATTTAATTGCATTAAAGATATAAATGGTAAAGATAGAATTGTAATTATTAAATTAAATAAGGAGTAATATGAGTTTAACAGCAGGAATTGTAGGACTACCAAATGTTGGTAAAAGTACTTTATTTAATGCTATTACTAAAAGTAAGGTAGTAGCTGCCAACTATCCTTTTGCTACTATTGAACCAAATGTTGGAGTGGTAGAAGTTAAAGATGAAAGACTTAAAAATTTAAGTAACTTAGTAGTTCCTTTAAAAACCATTTATACCACCTTTGAATTTACCGACATTGCTGGGTTAGTAAAAGGTGCCAGTAACGGAGAAGGTTTAGGAAATAAATTTTTAGGAAATATCAGAGAAACAGATGCGATATGCCATGTGGTTAGATGTTATGAAAACAATGATATTGAACATGTTTATGGTAGTGTTGATCCTAAAAGAGATATAGAAATTATCAATTATGAATTAATTATGGCAGATCTTGCTTCTGTCGCTTTAAGGATATCAAAAGTAGCTAAAAAAGCTAATTCTGGTGATAGTTTAAGTAAAAAAGAATATGATTTATTAAAAAGAATAGAAGATGTTTTAAACAAAGGTGAATTGGTAAGTTCTCTAGCTTTAACATCAGAAGAAAAAAGTATTTGTAAAAACTTTAACCTACTCACTGCAAAACCTATGATATATGTTGCTAATATCTTGGAAGAAGAAATTAATGATCCTACCCAAAATCCTAATTATAATATTGTTGCTGAAATTGCTAAAAATTCTAAGGCTGAAGTTGTAGCAATATCAGCGAAAATAGAAGAAGATTTAAGTGAAATGGAAGAAGATGAAAAACAAGCATTCTTAAATGACCTTGGTATTAGTTCTAGTGGTTTAGATAATTTAATTAAAACTGCTTATAACACTTTAGGTTTAAGAACTTATTTTACCGTAGGTAAGGTGGAATGCCGTGCTTGGACTTTTAAAGAAGGAATGAGTGCACCAGAGTGTGCTGGAATTATTCACTCTGATTTTGAAAAAGGTTTTATCAAAGCTGAAGTTTATAGCTATGAAGATATGATGATATACCAAAGTGAAGCTAAATTAAAAGAAGCAGGAAAAATTCGCTTAGAAGGTAAAGATTATTTACCTAAAGATGGCGATATAATGCATTTTAGATTCAATGTTTAATTTAGATAAAAATAAAAAATATCTTTTAGCAGTAAGTGGCGGAGCTGATTCTATGGCGATGCTTAATCTTTTCAAAGAACATGATTATGTTTTTGAAGTAGCTCATATTAACTACAACCTTAGAGAAAGTGCTATTAGAGATGAAAATATTGTTAAAAACTACTGTTTTAAACACAATGTTAAACTACATCTTAAACATTATTTAAAAAAAGAAAAAGGTAATTTTCAAGCTAATGCTAGAAGGTTTAGATATAATTTTTTTCAAGAATTAATTAAATTAAATAAATTTTATGGAGTTGTGGTGGCTCATCATTTAGATGATGTTATTGAAACATTTTTAATGCAAAAAGAACGAAAAATAATCCCTGATTATTACGGTATTAAAGATGAAGTTCAAATATTTAAAATCAATATTTTTAGACCCTTGCTGCATTTAAGTAAACAAAAACTTTTAACTTATTGTTTAGAAAATAAAATTGAGTATGGTGAAGATGAAAGCAACTATTCTTTAAAATATTTAAGAAATAGGATTAGACATAATCTTAAAAATATTAGTGAAAATGATAAAAAAGAAATTTTAAAAGAAATAGCTGACTTGAACGAAGAATTATTAAATATTAAAAACTATTTAAAACCGTTTTTATCAACTAAAAGTATAAATAACGATACTTTTACGAAAATGAAACACCAAGATATTTACCTTAAAAACAAACTTTATCTAAATTTAAGTAATGATTATATTAAAGAAATTATCAGACAAATAAACAGCAGTGATAAATTATTCTTAAAGATTGGAAATAAATTTTTAATTAAAGAAAAAAACAATATTACTATAATTAATAAAATTAAAGACTATAGTTATGTTTTTGAAAATAAAAATAATCTTTTAAATTATAAAAATAAATACTTCAAAATTTTGAAAAAAGGTATTAATCTTAATAAGTTTAGTGTTGATGAAGATGATTTCCCCTTGATATTCAGGAATTATCACAAAGGGGATACAATTAAACTTAGAGGCATGAGTAAAAAAATAAATCGTTTTTTAATTGATAGAAAAATATCTTTAGAAAATCGTTTAAAATGGCTTGTGATAGAAAATTCCAAACAAGAAATTATTTTTTGTGAAGGAATTGGAGCCAGCAAAAACCATTTTTTTAAAACAAACGATTTTTTTGTGGTAAAATTATAACATTGATAAGGAGTAAATATGCATAAAGATTTTTCAAAAATTATTTTAACAAACGAACAAATAGTCCAAAAATGTAAAGAATTAGGAAAATTAATAACTAATGATTACAAAGATAAATCACCAGTTATTGTTTCACTTTTAAAAGGTGCTGTTCCTTTTATGGCTGAACTTATAAAACATATTGACATCGATGATTTAGAATTAGATTTTATGGATGTTAGTAGTTATAGTGGTACTAGTTCTACTCGTGAAGTTAAAGTATTACAAGATTTGAGAAGAAGTGTTGAAGGAAGACATGTACTACTGGTAGAAGATATTGTAGATACAGGTCATACCTTAGTAAAAGTTATTGAACTTATCAAAGATAAAAAAGCTGAATCTGTAAAAATCGTATCTTTACTAAATAAAGAAGATCGTAGAGAAGTTGATATTCACGCAGATTATTTAGGTTTTGAAATACCAAATGAATTTGTGGTTGGTTTTGGTTTAGATTATAACGAAAAATATCGCCACACTTCTTATATTGGTGTTTTAAAAGAAGAAATTTATAAATAAAGGAGAAAAATGAAAAATAGAAAATTTATATATTATCTACCTTATGCAATAGTTGCGATATTTATGTTTTCATTATTTTATAATTCTTTTTCTAACTCTTACACTAAAGAATTAACATATAATGAATTTAATACAATTTTAAAAACAAACAAAGTTAGCGATGTTGAAGTTGAAGTCGCAAATAATTTGATTACCGTTAAAGGAATCTATACTGAGGAAGATAAAAAAATAGTATTTAATTCAAAAATTCCGAATAATGAAATAGAAGTTACCGCCTTAATAAATCATTTAAAAGAATCTAAAGTTACTTTTAAAGATGGCAGTGGCACAAGTATTGTTGAAATCTTTTTAGTTAATATATTACCTATAGGTTTATTTATGTTTGCGGGATGGTTCTTGCTTAGAAACATCAGTGGTAATAATAAACAAGCCTTTGATTTCACCGAATCTAAAGCTAAACTTGAAAAAAATATTAAAATTAGATTTAGTGATGTAGCTGGTTGTGAAGAGGAAAAAGAAGAATTAAAAGAAATTATTGACTATTTAAAAAATCCAAAAAAATTCATTGATATGGGTGCTCATATCCCTAGAGGTATTTTAATGGTTGGTAGTCCTGGTACTGGTAAAACATTACTTGCCAAGGCCGTTGCAGGAGAATCACACGTTCCTTTCTATAGTATCAGTGGTTCTGATTTTATGGAACTTTTTGTTGGGGTTGGTGCTAGTCGTGTTCGTAAAATGTTTGAAAAAGCAAAATCTAATGCCCCTTCAATTCTATTTATTGATGAAATAGATACTATAGGTAGACAAAGAGGTACTGGTCTTGGTGGTGGACATGATGAGCGTGAACAAACCCTAAACCAATTATTAGTAGAAATGGATGGAATTGGAAATAATTACGGTGTTATCATCATTGCAGCTACTAACAGACCTGATATTTTAGATCCTGCCTTGTTAAGACCTGGTCGCTTTGATAGACAAATCACAGTTTCTTTACCTGATTTAAAAGCTAGAGAAGAAATCCTAAAAGTACATGCTAGAAACAAGAAATTTAAAGCCGATGTTTTAATGGAAGAAGTCGCAAAAAGAATACCTACGGGATTTAGTGGTGCCGATATTGAAAATGTTTTAAATGAAGCTGCAATTCTAGCTGTTAGAGAAAATAAAAAAGAAATTGATATTCACCATATTGATGAGGCTGTGGATAGAGTTATGATGGGTCCAGCTAAAAAATCAAGAAAATATGATGAAAAGAGTAAAAAATTAGTAGCTTACCATGAAGCTGGTCATGCGATAGTAGGATTAAATCTGGAAGGCGGAGCAGTAGTCCAGAAAGTAACAATCATTCCTAGAGGAACTGCAGGAGGTTATAATATTTTACTTCCTAAAGAAGAAAAGATTATGAAAACTAA
This sequence comes from uncultured Erysipelotrichaceae bacterium, assembly GCA_945875435.1. Lineage (GTDB taxonomy): Bacteria > Bacillota_I > Bacilli_A > Erysipelotrichales > Erysipelotrichaceae > RGIG5681. The sequence goes on along the minus strand of CAMCKH010000004.1, from coordinate 73,971 downwards.
AAAGGATTTATTAGAAATGATAATTACCTTTATGGGAGGAAGAGTTGCGGAGGAAGTGTTCTTTGAAGATGTAACTACCGGAGCTATCAACGACTTTGAAAGAGCTACTCAAATAGCTAGAGATATGGTTACTCTATACGGTATGAGTGATCTTGGACCTATCCAATATGATAGAAGTGGTGGAAATGTGTTTTTAGGTAGAGATTACACTAACCCTACAAATGTTTCTAGTCAAGTTGCCTTTGAAATAGATCAAGAAGTTAGAAAAATCATTAATTCTTGTTATAAACAAGCTAAAGATATTATTATAAATAAAAAAGCAGAATTAGTTAAAATCGCAGATGCACTACTTGCACTAGAAACTATTACTGCTAAAGAAATAGATGGTATCTATAACGGAACTTTAATTCTTGAAGAAGGAAAATTAAAAGAAGTTAAAGCTGAAGAAAATTAATCATAAAAGAAGAGTTATTAACTCTTCTTTTTTTATATAATTATTGATTATTTTTTAATTTTCGCAAAATAGAAAATATCTGATTTTGGTTTTATAATTAAACCTTCTTCAATCAAAGTTAAATCAGGATGTTTTTGCATAAACTCTCTAATTTGTCTTTCATTTTCTTTTTTATTAATAGTGCAGGTGCTATAAACTAAAATACCATCATTTTCTAACATTTCATAACAACTTTCTAAAATATCTTTTTGAACTTTAACTAACTCATCTAAATTGACTGGTTGAATTTTATTTTTTAAATCAACTTTTCTTTTTAAAACACCTAAGCCGCTACAAGGAACATCTGCCAAAATACGATTAAAAGTAAAACCTTTATTTTTAAGTTCAATTCCATCATAATTTAAAAAATTCAAATCTTTATAGCCTAATTTATTACTGTGTTCTTTAATTAATTGGAGTCTGGTGTTAGAAATATCATTGATATATAAACTGTTTTTATTTTCTAATTTCTCTAAAATATTAAAACTTTTAGAGCCTGGAGCTGCACAAATATCTAAAACTCTACTATTTTTTAAAACATTTAATTTTTCTACAATAAAATAAGCACCTTGGTCTTGGATATACATTTTTCCATCTTTAAATTCATCACTTTCAATCAAGCTATCTTTACTAATAAAAATATCATCATTAATAAACTCCACATCTTTAAAATCTTCTTTTTTAGCTTTAAGTGGGTTTAAGTGATAATAAACAATAGGCTTATTATCTTGATAATCATTTAAAAAATATTCAAATTCTTTCTCACTATATTGTGCTTTTAATAATTTAATAATCCATAAAGGCAAAGAATATTTAAGGCTTAATTCTTCATCGCTTTGACCGCTAACTTCTATAAAATTATCAAGATTATTTCTTAAAATATAATTCACAAAACCTTTGTCGTATTTTTTAGCTAAATTTACATATTCATTTACTATGGCATAATTTTCGTTTTGCATAAAATGTTTTTCATAATACGCCATCATCAATAATATAATTACTTCAAATTTAGTTTTTTTATTAATTAAATGTTGAAACTGGTATTTTAAAAATAAATCGTTTCTAATAACACCATTCACCAGTTCCAAAACAAAATTTCTTTTTATTTTATCAATTAATTTTATTTTATTTCTAAAAACTATATTAACGTATTGGTTTTTAAGATAACTGTCTTTTAAAATATCATAAGCTAATTGTCTTTGTGTCATATTATAACCTCTTAATGTTGGTGTTTACCAATATATCTGAATTTTTTCTATTTTCTAAATACTCATTGATTATATTTTCAATAATTTTTAATAATTCAATTAATTTTTTATTACTCAAAATAAAGCGAACCCTTTTTACATTCTTTAAAGTCGGTAGTTTATAGTAGCCTACATTTTCTAAGTAATATTTTTTAAATAGTTCTTTAAGATTAGAAATTGAATTGTCTAATCTATTTTCGTTACTATCTTTTAAATCTATCGCAATGATGTTGTTGAAAGGGGGGTGATTCATATTTTTTCTAAATTCTATTTCTTCTTTAAAAAAACTAAGGTAACTTTGTTTTTCAACAGCTTGGATAATAAAATTATCTTTATTATAAGTTTGAATAATAACTTCACCCGCAACATTACCTCTGCCACTTCTGCCACTAGCTTGCATTAAAAGTGAAAATTTTTCTTCTGCCGACATATAATCATCTCTCATTATTCCTTGATCTCCATCAATAATTCCAACTAAAGAAACTAAAGGGTAATCAAGTCCTTTTGCGATCATTTGGGTCCCGATTAAAATATCTATTTCTTTATTTTCAAATTGTTTTAAAATAACTTCATAATTATTTTTAACACTATCCCTATCAAACCTTGCGACTTTATAATTACTAAATATTTTTTTACATTGTTCTTCAACTTTTTTAGTACCGTAACTATAGTAAATATAACTGATTCCTCCACAATTACTACACACTATATCTTTGGGGTATTTTTTAGTACAGTTATGACATATTAAAGCATCTTCATCTTGATGATAACTTAATGATATTTCACAATCATTGCAATTTCTGATTTTATTGCATAAACCGCATTTAAGATATGGAAAATAACCTCTTCTATTCAACAATAAAATTATTTGATTTCCTTTCAAAAGCTCTTCGTTAATTCTTTGGCGTAAATAACTAGTAAAAATTAAACTTTTATCTTTTTCATTATTTTTATCTACAATAGTAATTAATGGTTTCTTTTGATTAATTCTTTCTTTTAATTCAATTAAACCGTATTCTTTATTTATAGCTTTTGCATAGGTTTTTAAATTAGGAGTAGCACTTGCGAAAACTATTTTTGATTGATGGTAAATCCCTCTTTTAATCGCGACATCTTTAGTATTATAAGCTGGTGTATTTTCTTGAATATAAGAACTGTCGTGTTCTTCGTCTAAAATAATTAAACCAATATTATCAAAGGGTAAAAAAATACTTGATCTGGTACCAACCACAATATCTATTTCTTTATTTAAAATTTTAGTATATTCATTATATTTTTCTTCATCACTTAAAAAAGAATGGTATACACTAACTCTATTAAATCTTGATTTTACTCTTTCAATCATTTGAGCAGTTAAAGTGATTTCAGGTACTAATAATAAAACTTGTTTATTATTTTCGATATAATGTTTTGATAAGTGTAAAAAAACTTCAGTTTTACCACTACCAGTTACTCCAAACAATAAATTAACCATCTTATCATTAGTTAAAATTTCATTATAAGCATTTTTTTGTGCTAAAGATAATTGTTTAAAATTATTATGATAAATTTCTTTTTTATTTACATATTCTACTTTAGATAATAAATTTAATTCTATAAATTTATCGATAGTTTTACGATAATTTTTTTTAAGTTCAAAATAAGAAGTGTTGTCTTGAATTTTATTGTATATTTCTATTTGTTTTTTGGTGAGTTTTTGATTGGTTAAAATTTCTTTTTTAATTAAAAAATTATTTTTATTTTTTTTAACTTTATCTTTTTTGATTGTTTTTTTATATTTTGGAAGTAAAACATTTAAACAGGTAATGTAAGGTGAAATTGTACTTTTTGATAACCATTTTGAAATTTGTATTTGTTCAGAATTTAAAATGGATTCTTTATCAATAATATCTAATACATAACTAAGATTAAATCCATATTCTATTTCTAATTCTTTTTGGTTTTTATCAGTGTTTAAAACATTAACCACAAAAGCCATCATCTTTTTGTTGTTAAAATTAACTATTACCCTAGTATAATTTTTAATTTCTGGTTCAAGATCATAAAGATATGTAAAAGTAGTGTTGATTTTTAGATTTTCGTAGGGGATAAATACCTCAATTAATTTCATATTTTAATTATATATAAAATATTTGTTTTAGGATAATTTTTAGTTATAATTTAGTTATGGAAATTATAGAAATTTTAAAAAATCGTTTTGTTTTAAATAGATTTAATCACAAAAATATTTCTTGGTATGATATTGAAAAAAGATTAATAAATAATCCTGAAAAATTATCTATCATTAAAAAGATGGAAGATACAGGTGGTGAGGTTGATTTAATCATTAAAGATAATGAATATTATTTTGTGGATTGCAGTAAAGAAAGTCCTAAATTAAGAACTGGTTTATGTTACGATAAAGAATCTAGAGTTAATCGTAAAAACTTCCCTCCTTCAAGTTCTGTGATGGAAATGCTTGAAGAGATAGGTAGTGAACTATTAGATGAGGCGATGTATCGTTATCTTCAAAGTCTTGATGACTTTGATTTAAAAACATCATCTTGGATTAAAACACCTATTGAAATTAGAAAATTAAAAGGTGCTTTATTTATGGATAAGCGATACAACGCTACTTTTGTATATCATAACAGTGCAGATTCTTACTATAGTTCTAGGGGATTTAGAACGATGATTAAAATTTAAAGGGAGAATTTATAGAAAACAATTCTTATTTTGATGAAACAGGATCTCAATTATTTGAAAACTGAATTAAATGGTTTCTTTTAACTATAATAACTTGTGGCATCTATGGTTTATGGTTAGGTGTTGAGGTTAAAAAAGCGGAAAGTTAAACACACTCATTTTATAAATTAAAATATATTTAGTTGAATAAACAAAAATAAAACACCAACTGATGTTTTATTTTTTATTTTATTTAATTTCTTTCTTTTTAACTACAAATAATATAACTAAACCAGTTGAAATAGCAATAGCACCTAAAATACTTGTGTTATTGTTTATACCTGTGTGAGATAATGATGGTTTTGCAGAAACTGAAGTAGTCAAAGCAACATTTGTGTTATTAGTTTTTGTTTGTGTTTTAGTATCTTCTTGTGCTTTATATACTAAATTTGCATTATCTAAAACTGATTTAGCATTATTATATTTAACAAGCACTTCATCATAAGCCTTATCAGCATTTTCTTTGTTTGAAACGATGTCAGGATATAGTGATTTTGCAGCATTGTTTAACATAACAGCTTCATTATATCTTTCTTCTAATTTATTTTTGTTTTCAGTAAGAGTTAAAATTTCATCTGATAAAGCATTTCTGTTTGTTTTCAAATCATTAATCTCAACTTCAATTTCAGCAATCACTGTTTCATAATCTAAGGTTAACTCTTTTTGTTCATTATACATTTCTTCAGCTTCTTTAATTGCAAAATCCGCATCTTGAACTTTTACATCTGCATCAACTTTTTTATATTCTAAAACTTTTAATTCATTTTTTGCGATATTAAAAGTATTTTCTTTAGCAGTTAATTAAGCTTTTTTAGCATCATTTTCATCTTTTTGTGTTTGAGCAACAGGAGATTCATTGAAAAGGTCGTTGTGCATTTTTTTAGTAGCTTCAGCTTCAGTTAATTCTTTGGTAGCTTGATTAAATAAATTTTCTGCTTCTTTTTTGGCTTTTTCAACTTTAGTTTCAGCATAGATTGTATTGTTTTTAACAACAATAGTACCAGTGATTGAAGTTAAACCTAATACAATTACTGCTAATGTTTTGATTATGTTATTTTTTAATTTTTTATTTCTCATTTTCGTTTTCCCTTTCATCAATGTATGATAATTTTTTATTAATTAGAAAATATTATTATTTTAGAAATTATACTTTCATCTTATATTAATATTTTGAATAAAATAACCAACTAAAAATTACTAAAAAACACTTCTCCTTTCAATATAAATAATACCCCCCCCCCCGAATTTATTTGTCAAGAGATATTTTGTATATTTTATAATTATTGTTTAAAAATCGTATTTGTTCCTTAAAAATATTAAAAAACACTTCAATTTTGAAGTGTTTTTTTATTCTATTTCTTTATTTTCCCAAACAAATACAAATTCTAACTTAATACCATCGTTAGTTTTAATAACCCTGTAAAGAGTTGAATTATATAATGGTATATCATTATATTTTTTATCCCAAAAATTTTTTTTGAAATCATTATTATATTCACCTATCAAAACACATTCGTTTAATGATATCATATGCTCTAATTTTTCAGCATCCTCTTCTTTATTTCCGTAAAAATAACTAATATTTGAAACTTTATTACCAAATATATATTGAATGAGTACAGAATATCTTAGGTCATTAGTGTTTATAACCAATATTTTCTCATCATTATAAAAATTAGTAATAAAATTTTCTAAATGATATCTTTCTTTATATTTATAATTATAATCTATACTTTTAATTTTTAAAGTTTTTAAAGATCTTGGCTCCACTAAAAACAACATAACTAAACACAAAATTATATTTTTTATATAATTTTTATAACTTACCAAACATAAAATAGTTAAAGATACGCCGAAAAAAGTGTATGTTTGCATGTATCTTCCAAACATTGTAAGATTAAAGGATTCTGATTCTGGAAAAAATTTAAAATAAGAAAAATAAATCACAAAAGCATAACAATATGCTCCTAAAAAATAAAACAACGATATTATTTTATGTGATTTTGATTTTTTCAGATAACCAACCAAAAATATACATAAAGTTGTAATAAAAATTATTTGATTATACGATAAATTAATCGGTTTAATTAAAATAGGTTTACTTCCATTTATAGCTTCATAAAAATTTTTAAAAATAACATTTCTTTTATTATCTAAATCTGTTTTAGAATAAATTTTTGAAGTTTTGTATTGAACTTTTTCACTGATATTTTCAATATGTTTATGAGTAATATTTGTTTTTACTTTCCAACTTAAAAATATGAATGTCGGAAAAATTAATAAAATTATAAACACCAGAATATTCTTCTTTTTAACAACCAATTTAAACAATAAAGTTCCTAAAACTAAGATTGCTAGTGCTAATCCTATATTTTTTACCATCATGAGTGATGTTGCAACTAAAAAAACAATAATATATTCGCTTGTTTTTGAAAAATTATGTTTGATAATAAAATAAATACTATAAATTAAATGAAATGATAAAATCCAATCTATATATAATGAATTAAAAACCAAACTTTCATATATCATTGATGGATTGACCTGTACGCTTAAACAGATTAATAAAGTTAAAATAAATAAGACAAAAATATGAATTAAATTTTTTAATTTTAATTTAATATCATCAAATAAAAAAACTAAAAATGAATAGCTAAAAAGACCTAAAATGTATATAGAGTAAGATTCTTTATATATATTATAAAATTTACTAAAAGATGTAGCTAATATTATAACAAATGGTGGTACCTTAAAGTTAGTTATAATTAAATTATTAAGTAAATTTTGTTTAACCAGCGGATATATAGCACCTAATTCATTAGATTGTCTAACCCAAACACCCCAATAATAGTAATCATCTATGTTGTTAAAATAAAGATTTCTAGTTACAAAATATAAATAAAAAGCAAAAATTAAAAAAACAAAAAATGATGAATTAAAATAATTATTAATAAACGAAGATAAATTTTCTTTCTTTTTTAAATATATATATATTAAATTTATTATAGAAATTATAATTGCTATATATTTAAATAAAGATAAAACAAAAAATAATTCACTCACCCAAGCTATTAAAATCACGGTTATAAAAGCAAGGGGTAAAGATTTTCCAAATTTAGTATCAAAACATAATGTTATTATCGCATTTAAACTTAATAAAAATATTAAAAATATAGTTAAATTAATCATAATATAATTATAACTCAATAAACAGAATAATAATATTTTATTAATATTATTTCAAATTTTAAAAAAAGTATTGATTATTCAAAAAATATATGATATATTATTAGAGCGTTGGAGGTTTAGCTCAGTTGGGAGAGCATCTGCCTTACAAGCAGAGGGTCAGCGGTTCGAGTCCGTTAACCTCCACCATTCGCCGACTTAGCTCAATAGGTAGAGCAACTGATTTGTAATCAGTAGGTTGTGGGTTCAAGTCCTATAGTCGGCACCATCTGGGGAAGTAGCGAAGTGGCTAAACGCGGCTGACTGTAAATCAGTTCTCTCCGAGTTCGGTGGTTCGAATCCGTCCTTCCCCACCATTCTTATTGGGATGTAGCCAAGCGGTAAGGCAAGGGACTTTGACTCCCTCATTGCAATGGTTCGAATCCATTCATCCCAGCCAATTTTATGACCTGTCTCGGTAGCTCAGGCGGTAGAGCAACTGACTTTTAATCAGTGGGTCGAAGGTTCGAGTCCTTTCCGAGACACCATTTATAAAAAGTTCCTAAAGGAACTTTTATTTTTTTATAATATATCTTGAAAATAAAAATCGTTTTATAAATATTTATAAAACGATTTTTTATATTATTTATTGTCATTTAAAGCGTTAATTCTAGCTTCAACTTCTTCTCTTGAAAGATTATTTTCAATTACATATCTATTTCTAATTGATTTTCTACAAAAATCACTACATCCTCTTAAATATTTATGTTCATTTTCTTCTGACACCAACATTCTTTTATTACAAGTTGGCTCACCACAATTCACATAACGCTCACAAGGACTATTATCAAAATAATCTTTACCTACTATGGTATGACTCTTTTTATTTATTGGAACTGAAATTCTACCATCAAAAACATACATCGAACCATCCCATAATTCTCCAGCAACTTCAGGATCTTTACTATATGTAGTAATACCGCCATGTAGTTGCCCTACATCTTTAAAACCTTCTCTAACTAACCATCCAGAAAATTTTTCGCATCTAACACCACCTGTACAATAAGTTACCACTCTTTTATCTTTGAATTTTTCTTTATTTTCTCTAATCCAATTAGGTAATTCTCTGAAATTTCTAATATCAGGTCTAATAGATCCTCTAAAATGTCCTAAATCAAATTCGTAATCGTTTCTAGCATCAATAACTACTGTATTTTCATCTAAAATAGCCTCTTTAAATTCTTGTGGGTTTAAATATTTACCTGTCAAAACTAATGGATCCACATCATCTTCCAGACCTAAATGAACTATTTCTTTACGATATCTTACAAACATTTTTTCAAAAGGATTTTTATCTTCTTCATCGATTTTAAACCATAAATCTTTAAATCTTTCATCGCTATGAACATAATCCATATATTTTTGGGTAGTTTCATAATCCCCAGCAACAGTCCCATTAATACCTTCATTAGCTATTAAAATTCTACCTTTTAATCCTATTTTTTTACAAAATTCTAAATGTGTTTTGGTGTATTGTTCAGCATTTTCAATCGGAACATACTTATAATAAAGTAATACTCTAATATCTTTCATGTAATTCTCCTTATTTCTGCAAAATTATAGCATTAATAAAATAAATACAGTAGTTAAATGACTAAATTAAAAATATTCAGATAATTTATTATTTCAAAATAAAAAGAAGCATAGCTTCTTTTAAAATACTTTTTCTAAAATATTATAAGCAATATCAGTAGGTGTTTCTCTACCAAATAAAATAATTAATACTGTTGCGGTTTTAGTTTGGTCGTTCATAACTTCAACCACACCTTCCATCCCAACGAAAGGACCTGATAATACTTTAACTGTATCTCCTAATGCAAAATCTACATTTATTGTCGCATCTTTATGATTAATTCTTCTCATAATCGCTTCAATTTCTTGTTGGTCAACAGGGAAAGGTTTAGCACCACCACCACTAGAACCAATGAAACCTGTAACTCCAGGGGTATTACGAACAACATACCAAGACTCATCTGTCATTTTCATTTCCACAAATAAGTATCCAGGATAAAGATTTTTCATTGTTTCTTTAGTTTTTCCATTTTTAATTTCAATATCAACTTCTTCTGCGACTAAAATTCTAAACAGGTTATCACTAATACCCATTGATTCAATTCTTTTTAAAAGATTTTCTTTAACTCTATTTTCGTGTCCCGCATAAGTATTGACAACATACCATTCTTTTTTAATTTCTTGCATACATTATATTCCTAACAGTTTTAAAATAAAACTCACCACTAAATCAGCACCAATAAAGAAAATCGCAAAAACTGTAATAAAGACACAAACTTCTAAAAAAGTTTTTAAAAGTTCTTCTTTTTTTGCCCATCTTATTTTTCCGATTTCTTTTTTAATTTCATTCAAATTAAACCATTTCATATTTATTCTCCTATTTTGTTTCTTTATGTAAAGTGTGTGTTCCACATTTTTTACAGAATTTTTGTAGTTGTAGTCGCTCTAAATTAGACTTTTTATTTTTATGAGTACTATAATTTCTTGCGAGACACTGACTACAAGTTAAAATCACGAGATTTTTCTTCGCCATAAAACTCCTTAAAATAAAAAGTTATTGCTTTCAATAACCTTTTTAATACTACTACCTATTTAATTATAAGTCAAGAAGATTACTGAATTTCTTCGTGTTTTTGGATAATTTTTTTTAATTTCCTTTCAAAGTCAGGTCGTTCCAACATAATCACATTATCACAACCCAAACATTTAATTTTAATATCTACACCAACTCTTACTATTTTAAAATGTTTTGATTTTTTACAAGGATGATCTTTTTTCATTTGAACTATATCATATAAATCATATTTCTTTTCAATCATTAATTTTCTCCTTAAATGCTTGATAAGTATTTTTAAGTAAACTTGCGATAGTTAATGGACCAACTCCACCAGGAACTGGGGTAATGTTTTTAACCTTGTCTTTAACTTTTTCAAAATCAACATCACCACATATTTTACCATCAACACGATTAATTCCTACATCAATCACAACATCTTGATTATCCAAATAATTTTCATTAATAAATCTAGGATCACCTATCGCAACTATCACCACATCACTTCTTTTTGTGATTTCAGCTAAATTTTTAGTTTTAGAATGAGTTAATGTTACCGTGGCATCATATTTGGTTAAAAGTCTGGAAAGCGGAAGACCTACAAGATTACTTCTACCTATCACAGTTACGTTTTTACCAGTTAAATCATAATTTATATCTTTAAAAATTTCCATTATACCTAAAGGAGTGCAAGGAATAAATTTTGTTTCATCTATAAAAAGTCTACCAGCATTATATGAATTTAAACCATCCACATCTTTATAATAAACAATTGAATCTATAACTTTACGAACATTTATATGTTTAGGTAATGGTAGTTGTACTAAAATTCCATCAATATCATTGTTGTTGTTGAATTCTATAATTTTTTGAATAACTTCTGTTTCAGTAACATCTTCATTCATTTTGTTTAAAATAAAATTAAAACCTACTTCTAAACAAGCTTTTTCCTTACCTTTTACATAACTAATTGAAGCTGGATTTTCACCAACTAAAATTACTGCCAAAGTTGGTTTTTTCACTAAACTTTCAACCTTCATTTTTAAATCATCTTTTATTTTTTGAGCAATTATTTTTCCTGAAATAATCATTACAACTCCTTACTATCAATAATTATTGTTACAGGTCCATCATTTTCTAAAGTTATAAGCATATCAGCTCCAAAAACTCCTTTTAAAACTTTAAAACCACTTTTTTTCAATAATATATTGAATTTTTCATACATCAATTGTGCTAAATCTGCTTTGAGTGAATTGATAAAACTTGGTCTATTACCTTTCTTAACATCTGCATATAATGTAAATTGAGAAATTGATAATATTTCTCCACCAACTTCTTTTAATGATAAATTCATTTTACCATTTTCATCACTAAAAATTCTTAATTTGGAAATTTTTTCAACAACCTTTACCAAATCTTTTTCTTCATCAGTAATAGTGAAACCTACAAGTAATAAAAAACCTTGATTTATCTCGCTCACAATTTTTTCTTTTATAATACAATTAGCTTTTTTTACCCTTTGAACTATTACTTTCATAATATAATTTTAATATATTTTTTAAAATGTTAAAATAGCAATATGGAAAACCTATTATCTTTTAATTTAAAACCTAAAAATCTTGATGATTATATAGGGCAAAATCACCTTTTATCAAAAGATGGTCCTATTTATAATATGATTGTTAAAAATAAATTATTCAACATTATTTTTTATGGACCCAGTGGTGTTGGTAAAAGCAGTCTTGCGAAGGTAATTGTTGAAAGTTTAAAATTACCATATCGTGAGTTTAATGCTGCGATAGATAATAAAAAGAAATTAGAAAATTATTTTATTGAAGCCACTTTAACCAAAAATTTAATTATTATCATTGATGAATTTCATCGTTTAAATAAAGATAAACAAGATTTATTACTACCTTATCTAGAAAATGGTTTAATCACAATTATCGGAACCACAACTTCCAATCCATACCACAGCATTAACCCTGCAATTCGTTCAAGAGTTTTTATGTTTGAATTATTTCCTCTTACTGATGTAGAAATTAAAAATGCGATTTTAAAGATTTGTCATAAACAAGGTTATGAAATTGAAATTGAAGCTTTAAATAAATTAAGTAGTGGTGTAAATGGTGATTTAAGATATGCTTATAATATTTTAGAGCTTCTATTTATCAATGATGATAAATTAATAAAATTAACTGATTTAGATAAATGTTTTAAACCAAAAATTATTAATTTTAAAGATGGTGATGAATATTATGATTTATTAAGTGCCTTTCAAAAATCTATTAGAGGTAGTGATGTGAATGCTGCCTTATATTATCTTGCTAGAATGCTTTTAAATAATGATTTAGAAATAATTGAAAGAAGACTTTTAACAATCGCTTACGAAGATATTGGACTTGCGAGTCCCGAGATTGTATCAAGAACAATCGCAGCAATCGATACTGCCAAAAGAATTGGAATGCCAGAAGCTATGATCCCTTTAGGACTACAAGTTATTGATCTTACTTTAGCACCTAAATCTAAAAGTTCATATTTAGCTATTAAAAAAGCATATCAAACAGCATTAGAAAAACCACACAACATTCCATCTTATTTAAAATTAAGTAACTTTACTTTAAAAGATGAAGAAAAATATGACTACAATAATTTAACATCACTACATAAAATCCAATATCTTCCTAATGAAATTAAAAATATTGAATTTTATACTCCTTCAAAAAATAAATATGAAAGTACTTTAAATGACTTATATTTAAAATTAAAAAATATTAAAAGAACTAATGATTTAACTAAAATAAATAAAGGGTGATAATCACCCTTTATTTTTTAATTAAAATTTAACGTTATAGAAACCTTCTAAACCGTGGAATTGTGCAATTTCACCAAGTTCATCTTCAATTCTGATTAATTGGTTGTATTTCGCAATTCTATCAGTTCTACTCATAGAACCAGTCTTGATTTGTCCAGCATTTTTTGCGACCGCAATATCAGCAATAGTTGTATCTTCAGTTTCTCCTGAACGGTGTGAAACAACTGTAGTATATCCGTGTTGTGTAGCAAGTTCAATCGCATCAAATGTTTCAGTTAAAGTACCGATTTGATTTACTTTAATTAAGATACTATTCGCAATACCTTTATCAATACCTTCTTTTAAGATTGATGGGTTAGTAACAAATAAATCATCACCAACTAATTGAATTTTAGCACCTAATCTATCAGTTAATTTTTTCCAACCATCCCAGTCTCTTTCACCTAAACCATCTTCGATTGAAACGATAGGATATTTTTCAATCCAATTTGCATACATTTCAACCATTTCATCAGTAGTTTTGATACCACCATTTGATTTTTTAAGTTCATAAACTTTAGTTTCTACATTATAGAATTCACTAGCTGCAACGTCCATTGCGATAGAAATATCTTCACCTGGTTTGTATCCAGCAAGTTTAATAGCTTCTACTATTAATTCTAATGGTTCTTCGTTTCCATCTTTACAACTTGGAGCGAAACCACCTTCATCTCCTACGTTAGTATTATAACCTTTAGCTTTTAATACTTTTCTTAAATTATGGAAAGTTTCAGCACCCATTCTAAGAGCTTCTTTAAGAGTTTTAGCACCTACTGGCATAATCATAAATTCTTGGAAATCAACAGTAGAATCAGCATGAGAACCACCGTTAATAACATTCATCATTGGGCAAGGTAATACTTTAGTATTGAAACCACCTAAATAACGATAAAGTGGCATTCCATAGAAATTAGCTGCAGCTCTAGCACAAGCCATAGAAACACCTAATAAAGCATTAGCACCTAATTTTGATTTATCTTTAGTACCATCTAACTCAATCATAGCTTTATCGATTAAGTTTTGTTCAGTAACATCCATCCCTAAAATAGCTGGAGCGATGATATCATTTACATTTTCAACAGCTTTTAAAACACCTTTTCCTAAGAAACGAGTTTTATCACCATCTCTAAGTTCTAAGGCTTCTCTTTCACCAGTGCTTGCTCCACTTGGAACCATAGCACGACCGAATGCACCTGATTCAGTATAAACTTCTACTTCGATAGTAGGATTTCCACGAGAGTCAATGACTTCTCTTGCATAAACATCAATAATTGCAGACATTTTAATTCCTCCTTTGTCTTTTATTTTGTTGCATCAATAATAGCTTTAAATGATTCTACTTTTAAACTAGCTCCACCAATTAAAGCACCATCTATATCTTCTTGAGCTAAATACTCCTTAATGTTTTCTGGTTTAACACTTCCACCATACTGAACTCTAACCTTAGAAGCAACTTCAGTTCCATAAAGGTTTTTAATCTCATCTCTAACAATAGCACAAGAGTTTTGAGCTATTTCAATAGTAGCACTCTTACCAGTACCAATAGCCCAAATAGGTTCATAAGCAATAACTAATTTAGAAGCACACTCACCACATACATCAACTAAAGCATTTTTAAGTTGTGTTCTAATAACTTCTTCAGTTTTACCTTCTTCAAATTGAGTTAAAGTTTCACCAATACATAAGATAGGTATAATATTACTGCTTTTGAATAATTTTTTAATTTTTTTATTAACAGTTTCATCTGTTTCATTAAACATTTCTCTTCTTTCAGAATGCCCGATGATACAATGAGTAACTCCTAATTCTTCAATCATAGGAACACTTACTTCACCTGTGAAAGCTCCATTATCTTCAAAATGAACATTTTCACCTGCGATTAATAAGTTTTTAGCATTATCAACACAAGTTTTAACACAAGTGTAAGGTGCAGCTATTCCGTATTCTGCATTTTCATTTCCATTTAAGTAACTTTCAATTTCAACAATAAATTCCTTTGCTTCAACATTGGTTTTATTCATTTTCCAGTTACCAACGATAATTGGTTTTCTCATTTATTTCTCCTTAATTACTGAAATACCAGGTAAATCTTTACCTTCCATAAATTCTAAAGAAGCTCCTCCACCAGTTGAAATGTGGCTGAATTTATCTTTAAATCCTAAGTTTTTAGCAGCACTTGCACTATCTCCACCACCTATTACTGATAAGCATTCAGGAAGTTCTGCGATAGCTTTACATACTTCAATAGTACCATTCGCAAATTCTGGTTTTTCAAATACACCCATAGGTCCATTCCAAACAACAGTTTTTGCACCTTGTAGTTCTTTTTTAAATAATTCAATTGATTTTGGACCTATATCTAATCCTAAATATCCTTCCTCAATATCACCTTCTACTACTTTAATATCAGTAGGGTTATCAAAGCTATTAGCAACAATACTATCTACTGGTAAAATAATTTTACCGTTTGCTTTTGCGATGAATTCTTTCGCAAGTTGAACTTTATCTTCTTCTAATAATGAAGATCCAACTTTTTTACCCAACGCAACATCAAAGGTATAAGCCATACCACCACCGATAATAACTTTATCAGCAATGTTTAATAAATTTTCAATAACTGCAATTTTATCACTTACTTTAGCACCACCTAAAATTGCCACAAGAGGTCTTGCAGGGTTGTTTATAGCTTTACCTAAAGCCTCAACTTCTTTTTCAACCAAGAAACCTAAAGCACTTGGTAAAATTTCAGCAATACCAACTGTACTTGAATGTGCTCTATGAACCGAACCAAAAGCGTCTGTTACAAATAAATCACCTAAACTAGCCCAATATGCAGAAAGTTCAGGATCGTTTTTAGATTCACCTTTTTCATAACGAGTGTTTTGAACTAAAATTATTTCTTTTTCTTTTAGATTTTTAACAGCCTCTTCAAGTTCAACACCACGAGTTACTGGTACAAAAGTAACTTTCGCATCCACTAATTCAGCCAATCTTTTTGAAACTGGTTCTAAGTTATTTTTAATTTTATCAGCTTCATTTTTAACTGGATCTTTATGATCAACTTTTCCTAAATGTGATAATAAAATAACTTTAGCATTATTTTCTAGTAAATAATTAATTGTAGGAAGTGCACCTACGATACGATTATCGTCCTTGATTTTACCTTCTTTGATAGGAACGTTAAAGTCAACACGAACTATAACTTTCTTACCAGAAACATTCAAATCACGAACTGTTAATTTAGACATATAAATTCCTCCTATATCACTTAAATTATACTACAAAGGATGTGAATATTTAAACAAGTTTTATTAAATATTATTTAAAATATTTTATCCACAGATTATCCACAATTATTTTTATAAACTTTCCACATTAATTTTATTGTGTAAAACTTGTTTTTAAACTTTAAATACCTTGGTTTATTTTTTAAAAATTTTTTTGTTTTCATAAACTTTTAACATTTATAAACATTTACCACATATTGAATGATTTTTTTAACATTTATAAACATCTTGAAAAGTGTGGAAAAGCTCAATACATTCAATTTTTATATTGATTTTTTAACATTTTATATATGTGGAAAGTTTTGTTTTTTATTAGATATTTTTTAAAAAATATATTAGAATATTTATACATTATGCAAAACCAAGAATTTTTTTTATATGATATTTGGAATAAATTTTTATTAAAATTAGAACAAAGTGAACAAGTGGGTCAAGATTTGATCAGTATTTTTCGTGATTCTTCACTTTATTCTCTAACCACAGATAAGGCAATTATCCACGCTTATACTTTTATTAATTTTTCTTTAATGAACACTAATATTAAATTAATTAAATTTGTTTTATCTGAGGTCTTAGACAAAGAGGTAGAAGTTGATATTATTTTTAGAAAAGAAGAAGATATTATTAAACAAAATGAAAACACTATATATAAAAGTAAATTAAATCCTCAATACACCTTCACTAATTTTGTGATTGGAAAAAGTAATAAAGAAGCTCAATTTTCTGCATTTTTCTGTGCTAATAACCCCGGTTTATACTATAACCCATTATTTATTTATGGAAAAAGTGGTATCGGAAAAAGTCATCTTTTAAACGCGATAGGAAATCATATAACTAAAAATTTCCCAGAAAAGAAAGTTGCTTTAATACCAAGTAGTGATTTTATTGAATTAGTTTTTGAATGTAGTAAAAAAGGAAGTTTAGCCGAATTAAAAAAATCTTTCTCTAAAATAGATGTTTTATTAGTTGATGATATTCAATTTATTGCTGGTAAAGAAAAAACTCATGAAATTTTCTTTAGTATTTTTAATGAACTTGTTTCTAATAATAAACAAATAGTAATAACTGCAGATCGTAAACCTGATGATATTAAAGGTCTTGAAGATAGAATAATCAGTAGATTTAACAGTGGTCTTAAAATGAGTATAGTAGAACCCGAATTTGAAACCAGTGTTAATATAATTAAAATGAAACTACTTAATTTTTCAGAACTTAGACATAGCATTTCTGATGAAATAATAAATTTTATCGCCACTAATTTTTCTAGCGATGTTAGGAGTTTGGAAGGTGCTTTAAATAAAATATTATTCCATTCTATAAATTATTCTTTAAATGAAACTATTACTTTAAAAGAATGTAGAGAAATATTTAAAGATGAAACCTTAGAAGTAAAAAATGAAATTACTGTTGATAAGATTAAAGATTGTGTGTGTAATTATTACGGTTTAACCAGAAGTCAACTGATAGGAAAGAGTAGAACTAGTAATATTTCAAACGCCAGACATATTTCAATTTATCTTTGTAGAAAATTATTAGATTTACCTTTTAGTAAAATAGGACAGGAATTTGGAAATAGAGATCATTCAACCATAATGAGTTCTTGTGATAAAATAGAAAAAAATATTAAAAATGACATGAATTACCAAATTGTTGTGAGTGAACTTAAAAAAAGATTAAAACCACAATAATTTTCCACAAAATAAACAATAGTTTCCACAATTAAAAAATATTGTTTATATCGGTATTTAACTAAACTTAATTAACTTTTCCACTTTTCCACTATAGTTAATAATAATATTTTGTAAAGGAGTATATATGCATTTTAAAATAAACAGAAAATTCTTACACAACAAACTACAATTAGTAACAAAGGCTTACAGCCCATCAGTAATACTTCCGATTCTTACAGGAATTAAAATTGAATGTGATGATGAAACTTTGCAATTAACTTGTAGTGATACTAATATCTCGATATTAGCTAATATTTCTAAAAATGAAGAAAATGAATTAAAAATCTATGAAAAAGGTGGAATAATTTTAGACATTAAATATTTATTAGAAATTATCAGAAAAGTTAATGAAGAATATATTGAATTGGAAATAATTGATGGTAGTTATATTAAAATATTTACTGAAAATATCGAATATAAAATTAATGGTATTGATATTGAAGAATTTCCAAGAATTGATTTTATTGAAAAAGGTGAAGAAATAAAGATAAAATCATCTTTTATTAAAGAAATTAACGATAAAACAGCTTTTGCGATATATGAAAATAGTATTAAACCTGCACTTAGTGGAATTAATTTGATTGGTAAAGAAAATAAAATAACTGCGATCGCAACTGATTCTTATCGTTTATCTTATAAAGAAATTGAAGCGGAAGTTAAAAATGATTTTAACTTAATAATTCCTGTAAAATCTATTAAAGAAATAGTTTCGTTGATTGAAAAAGAAGAAGATATTAATATGATTGTGAATGATAAAAAACTTCAAATAAAAATTGATGATATTATTTTTGAAACAAGATTGATAGATGATGTTTTTCCTGATGTTACTAAACTTTTAAATTCTAATTTTAATCACGAAATAGAAATTGATGTTAAAAAAATTTCAAGTGCCATCGATAGAACTTTGTTTATTAAAAAAGAAGGTAAAAGTATTATTAATTTAGATATTAAAAAAGATAATGTTCATATTTACACCAACAATCAAGAAATAGGAAGTTATGATGAAAATATTCCAGTTAGAATTTTAAAGGGTGAAGAAATTAAAATTTCTTGTAATGGAAAATATCTATTAGATGCTTTGAAAGTTTTTGAAGTTGAAAATATTTATTTGAATATCAACAGTAACATTAAACCGATAATAATTAAATCTAATTCTAATGATGGTTTAATTCAAATGGTTTCACCAATTAAGCAATAAAGGCTGAAAAATAAACAAAATGTTAAAATAGTGATTTATCACTATTTTTATTTTTTATTCAAAAATAAGCCTTAAAACACACTTTTATGTTATAATGATTATATGAAAGAAGAAAAAAACTATATAACCTTACAACAATTTTTGAAGAAAGAAGGTATTGTTGATACGGGTGGGATGTGTAAATTTTTCATTGAAGAAAATGAAATTTTTTTAAATGAAAAATTGGTTAAAGAAAGAGGTAAAAAACTTTATATTAACGATGTTTTAAAAATAAATGGTAAGGAATATATAATAGATGAATGTTAAAAAAATATTATTATCTAATTTTAGGAATTATTCATCACTTTCTCTTTCTTTAGGAAAGAATATAAATATTATCGTAGGTGATAATGGGATTGGTAAAAGTAATATTTTAGAATCATTGGTTTTAATTTCTAATTCCAAATCTTTTAGGGTTAATGATGATTTTTTAATGGTAAAACACAACGAAGATTATGGTAAGGTAGAAATTTTCGATGAAAAAAATATCTATAAAATAGTAATTAATGATGAAAATAAAAATTGTTTCATTAATGATAATAAAATCAGTGTTAAAGATTTTATCGGAACTTTAAATTGTATTTTATTTGAACCTAGTGATATTACAATGTTTAAAGATAGCCCCAAAAGAAGAAGAAAAATTTTAGATATGGAATTATCTAAAATTGATAAAAAATACCTTAATCATTCATTTGTTTATTTTAAATTACTTAAAGAAAAAAATTCTTTATTAAAAAATAAAGAAGTTGATAAATTGATGTTGGAAATGATTAATGATTCTTTATTAGAACCACTTATTTATATAGTGAAAAAAAGAAAAGAATTTATTGATTTTATTAATGAAAATATTAATCATTAC
The DNA here is from genome assembly GCA_945875435.1 of uncultured Erysipelotrichaceae bacterium. GTDB lineage: Bacteria > Bacillota_I > Bacilli_A > Erysipelotrichales > Erysipelotrichaceae > RGIG5681. The sequence goes on along the minus strand of CAMCKH010000004.1, from coordinate 53,749 downwards.
TACAAATTACTAACAAACACTAATAAAAACATCCACGTAAAATATGAGATGTGTGTTGAAAATTTAGAAAAAGAAAGTGTTAAAAATAAATTTAAAGATAATATTAATAAAGATTTAATTTATAAGAGTTCTTATTTAGGAATTCATAAAGAAGATATTAAATTTTATATGAATGATAATGAAATAAACACCATTGCTTCTCAAGGACAAAGGAGAATGGTTGTGGTGGCGTTTAAGATTTGTTTAACTAAATATATTGAAAAAATAAGTGGTAAAAAACCAATATTATTATTAGATGATATATTGTCTGAATTGGATAAAAGTAATCAACAAAGACTTATAGAAATTTTAGATAAAGATACCCAAATAATAATAAGTGCTACCGATATCGAAAAGATAAAGATAAATAGAAATTACAGATTGATAGAAATTAAATAGGAGTAAAATGGAAAAAATTAATTATAGCGAAAATGATATTCAGGTTTTAGAAGGACTTGAAGCTGTTAGAAAAAGACCTGGTATGTATATTGGAAGTACCAGCGTTAAAGGGTTACACCATCTTGTTTGGGAGATAGTTGATAATGCGATAGATGAAGCTCTTGCGGGTTATGCGACTAAAATAACTGTAAACCTTTTAGAAAATGATGTGGTAGAAGTTATAGATGATGGTAGAGGTATGCCTACAGGGATTCATGAAAAAACAGGAATCAGCACCGTTGAAACTATTTTTACAGTTTTACACGCAGGTGGTAAATTCGGTGGTGGTGCTTATAAAGTTTCTGGTGGGCTTCATGGTGTCGGAGCTAGCGTTGTGAATGCTCTTAGTCAGTGGCTTGAAGTTTATGTTTATAATAATGGTAATGAATATTATACAAGATTTGAAAATGGTGGTGGAGTAGTAAAACCACTTTCAATAATCAATAAAGTAGATAAAAATATTAGAGGTTCTAAAGTTGTTTTTAAAGCTGACCCTTTGATTTTTACAGAAACAACTTCTTACGACCACAACACTTTAGTTGAAAGATTTAAACAAACTGCATTTTTAAATAAAGGAATTATTTTTATATTTAATGATTATAGAATTAATAAATTCCATAATTTTCATTATGAAGGCGGTATTAAAGAATTTGTATTAGATCTTAATAAAAATAAAAATAAATTACACAGTGAAGTTATTTATACTGAAAGTTACGATGAAGAAACTGGAATAAGTGTTGAAGTTGCGATGCAATATAATGATAGTTATTCTTCTCAAATTTATTCTTTCTGCAACAATATTCTTACAACAGATGGAGGAACTCATGAGGAAGGTTTTAGACTTGCGAGTACTAGGGTTATTAATAAATACGCAAAAGATAATAAATATTTAAAAGATAATGATGAAACATTATCACAAGATGATATTAAAGAAGGACTTTGTGCGATTATAAGTATTAAACACCCAAATCCTCAATATGAAGGACAAACTAAAGGTAAACTTGGTAATAGTGAAGTTAGAAAAGTTGTATCGGATATTTTAGGTGAAGGTCTTTTAAGATTTTTAATGGAAAACCCTAATGAAGCTAGAGATATTATTGAAAAAACGATTCAAGCTTCAAAAGCTAGAATTGCAGCTAAAAAAGCCAGAGAATTAACTAGAAGAAAAAATGCTTTAGAAATAGGATCTTTACCTGGAAAATTAGTTGATTGTAGTAGTAAAGATGCGAGTATTTCTGAAATATATTTAGTTGAGGGTGATAGTGCTGGTGGTAGTGCAAAATCTGGAAGAGATCCTAAATTCCAAGCTATTTTACCTTTGAGAGGTAAAATTATTAATGTAGAAAAAGCTAGACTTCATAAAATTTTAGATAATAATGAAATCAGAACGATGATAACAGCTTTTGGTTGTGGGATAGGTCAAGATATTGATATTTCAAAATTAAGATATCATAAAATTGTAATTATGACTGATGCGGATGTGGATGGATCACATATTTGTACTTTAATCTTAACCTTCCTTTACCGTTACTTAAAACCTGTAATTGAAGGTGGTTATGTTTATATAGCTTTACCACCACTTTATAAAGTTAGTAAAGGTAATCAAATAAGATATGCTTACAAAGAGGAAGAGATGGTAAAAATAAAAGCTGAATTAGGTGATAAACTCTCTATCCAAAGATATAAGGGTCTTGGTGAAATGGATGCGATTCAACTTTGGGAAACAACATTAGATCCTCAAAACAGAACTCTCAAGAAAGTTACTATTGAAGATGCGATTGAAGCAGATTTAGTGTTTAGTATGCTTATGGGGGATGAAGTTGAACCTAGAAGAAATTTTATTGTTGAAAACGCAAATTTTGTGAAAAATTTAGATATTTAATTGAAGGAGTAATATGGAAGAATTTAATCATGGGAAAATAGAAGAAGTTAATATTGCTTCTGAGATGAGAAATAGTTTTTTAGACTATTCAATGAGTGTTATTGTTTCAAGAGCACTTCCTGATGTTAAGGATGGACTTAAACCTGTACATCGTAGAATTTTATATTCGTTATTAGATTTAGGAATTACACCAGACAAACCTCATCGTAAATCAGCTCGTATTGTGGGTGATGTTATAGGTAAATATCATCCTCATGGAGATATTGCGGTTTATGAATCTATGGTTAGGATGGCTCAAGATTTTAGTTATCGTTATCCTTTAATTGATGGACATGGAAATTTTGGTTCTATCGATGGTGATGGAGCTGCAGCTATGCGTTATACTGAAGCTAGAATGTCAAAAATTTCTTTAGAACTTGTAAGAGATTTATATAAAGAAACTATTGATTGGACTGATAATTATGATGGTGAATTGAAAGAACCTGTTGTTTTACCTTCAAGATTTCCAAATTTATTAGTTAATGGTTCTATGGGTATCGCGGTTGGTATGGCTACAAACATACCTCCTCATAATCTTAAAGAAGTTATTGATGGGATTGTTGCGATTATTGAAAATCCAGATATTAGTGTTTTAGAATTGATGGAAAATTATATCAAAGGTCCTGATTTCCCAACTGGTGCTTATATTTTAGGAAGAAGTGGGATTAAACAAGCCTATGAAACTGGAAGAGGCAGTGTTGTTATTAGGGCTAAGGTTGAAATTGAAGAAAAAGAAAACTCACGAAAAAGAATTATCGTTAAAGAAATACCTTACCAAGTTAATAAAGCGATGTTGGTGGAAAAAATAGCTTCACTTGTTAGAGATAAACAAATTGAAGGTATTGTAGCTTTAAATGATGAGTCTAATCGTGATGGTATTAGAATTGTAATTGATGTTAAAAAAGATGCTCAAGCAGAAGTTATTTTAAATCAATTATATAAGTTAACTGCTCTTCAAACTACCTTTGGTGTTAATGCGATTGTTTTAGTTGGTAAAACTCCTAAACAAGTTAATTTAAAAGAATTGTTGCAGTTGTATATTAATCACCAAATTGAAGTTGTAAGAAATGTAACTAAATATGATCTTAAAAAAGCTAAAGAAAAAGCACATATTTTAAAAGGTCTACAAATCGCATTAGATAATTTAGATGAAATAATCACTTTAATTAGAAATTCCAAAGATAATAACAGTGCTTTAAATTCTTTAATTGAAAGATTTAATTTAGATGAAATTCAAGCAAAAGCTATTCTCGAAATGCAACTTAGAAGACTTACAGGTTTAGAAAGAGAAAAGATTAGTGCTGAATTAAATTCATTACTTGAATTAATAAATAAATTAGAAGACATTTTAAGTGATGATAAAAAAATTGTTGAAATAGTTAAAAATGATTTAATTGAAGTTAGTGAAAAATATAAAGATGAAAGAAGAACGGAAATTATTGATGGTGGTGTAGATGTTGAAGATGAAGATTTAATTCCTGTTTCTGAAATAATTATTTCATTAACTAGCAATGGGTATATGAAGAGAATGAATCAAGACACCTATAAAACTCAAAACAGAGGTGGTAGAGGTGTTAAAGGAGTTACTCTTAATAAAGATGATATAGTTGATACCTTTGTTTCAATGTCTACCCATGATTATTTAATGCTTTTCACTGATAAGGGTAGGGTTTATCGTATAAAAGGTTATAAAGTTCCTGAAGCAAGCAGAATATCTAAAGGAATTCCGTTAGTTAATTTAATTGATTTAGATAAAGATGAAAAAGTTAAAACAATTTTACCTATTAAACAAGATAATGAAGAATTTAAATATGTATTCTTTGTAACTAAAAATGGTATTGTAAAGAAAACATCATTAGATGAATTTAAAAATATTAATAAAAATGGTAAAATTGCGATTACATTAAGGGAAAATGATGAGCTTGTATTGGTTAAATTAACTACTGGTGATGATGATATTATAATTGCTGCATCTAATGGTAAAGCCGTAAGATTTAAAGAAAATAAGGTCAGAATCTCTGGTAGAGGTGCTAGCGGTGTTAAAGGAATGAATGTAGAAAATTATAATGTAATAGGTATGGCTACAAGTAGAGATGGTAAAAATATCTTTGTAATATCTGAAAATGGATATGGTAAAATGAGTGATATTAATGATTATCGTAGTACTTCAAGAGGTGCTAAAGGTGTTTCTACATTAAAAGTTACAGATAAAAATGGTCAATTAGTAGCACTTAAAACTGTTTCTGGCGATGAGGATTGTTTAATAATTACCAACGATGGTGTTGTGATTAGAATTAGTTTGAAAAATGTTTCAACCACTGGAAGAAGCACACAAGGTGTAAAATTAATCAAAACTAACGAAGAGTCAGTTGTAAGTAGTGTTGCGATCATTGATTCTAACGAAGAACTTGAAGATAATTAAAAATCTTCTAAATTTTAACTTAATAAGGTGAATTGATATAATTATTCTTTCATGTTATAATAAATAGGTATAGCGTTGCTATTGCATAACGAAGATAAAGGATAAGTATTATAGAATTATTTTTCAGAAAGATGATGGGTGATGAAAATCATTAAATATACTATAAGAAATCTACCTTTTAGTGAAATTAACAGTTTCCGTTTACTGCGTTAAAGTTATAAAAGAAAAAAATAAGGTGGTACCGCGATTATTCGCCCTTTGTATCACCTTTTTATTTTAGGAGGTAAAATGATAGATATAAAATTAATTAGAGAAAATCCAGAACTTGTTAAAAAGAATATGGAAAATAAATTTCAACACGATAAAATATATTTAGTTGATGAAGTTAAAGAAAAAGATGAGAGATACCGTAATATTAGGGTTGAAGTTGATAATTTAAGAAAAAAACGTAATGAAGGTTCTAAAAATATAGGTAATTTGATGAGAAATAATCAAAAAGAAGAAGCTGAATTACTAAAAAAAGAAATCGCAGATATAGGTATTAAAATTAGTGAAATTGAAGTTGAAGAAATTAAATTAGAAAAAGAAATTAAAGAATTAATGTTTTTAATTCCAAATATTATTCATAGTTCTGTTCCTATTGGGAAAGATGATACTTTTAATGTAGTAAATGAAGTATTTGGAGAAATAACTGAAAAGGATTTTGAAATACCACATCACGCAGAAATAATGGAAAAATTAAATGGAATTGATTTAGAAAGCGCCAGAAAAACTAGTGGTAATGGTTTTTATTACTTAAAAGGTGATATCGCAAGACTACATAGTGCTATTATTTCTTATGCTAGAGATTTTATGATAGATAAAGGATTTACTTATTATATACCACCATTTATGATTAGAAAAGATGTGGTAACCGGAGTAATGAGTTTTAAAGAAATGGAAAATATGATGTATAAAATAGAAGGTGAAGATCTTTATTTAATAGGAACTTCAGAACATTCAATGGTTGGTAAATATATTGATACAATAACCAAAGAAGATACCTTACCTCATGCATTAACATCATATAGCCCTTGTTTTAGAAAAGAAGTTGGAGCTCACGGTATAGAAGAAAGAGGAGTTTATCGAGTTCATCAATTTGAAAAACAAGAAATGGTAGTAATATGTAAACCAGAAGAATCTATGGAATGGTATGAAAAGATGTGGAGATATTCGGTTGAATTATTTAGAAGTTTAGATATACCTGTAAGACAATTAGAATGTTGTAGTGGAGATTTAGCAGATTTAAAAATAAAATCTTGTGATATTGAAGTGTATTCACCTAGACAAAAGAAATATTTCGAGGCTTGTAGTTGCTCAAATTTAGGAGATGCTCAAGCTAGAAGATTACAAATAAGAATAGAAGGTCAAGATGGTAAAAAATACTACGCTCACACATTAAATAATACAGTAGTAGCACCTCCTAGAATGTTGATAGCATTTTTAGAAAATAATCTAAATGAAGATGGAAGTGTTAATATTCCAAAATCTTTACAACCTTATATGGGTGGTAAAACAATAATTAAATAATGTTTCACGTGAAACAAATTAAAAAATAGTTAATTACCTATTAAAATGTAACCGTTTGTATTTCAATAAAAATAAGTTAGTTAATATTTTGATATGTAAAAAATAAATTAACGGAAAAAATAGGGTAAAAATTAATTTAATAAAGTATAGTTAAAAAAACAAATTCTATACTTTATTTTTTTAATTAATCATAGACAAAGAAAATTAAAAATTATATAATTATATTGGTACAACAATCACGATCTAATCTGGTCAGGTCAGGAATGAAGCAGCCATACGACCCTCTGATTGTGTGTGCCTTTTTTAATTATGAAAAAAACAACTTTAGCTTATTTAAAAAAAGATGATAAATTTTTATTAATACATAAAAATAAAAAAGATGATGAAAATAAAAACAAGTACCTTGGAATAGGAGGTAAGTGTTTTTTTAATGAAAGTATTGTAGAGTGTTTAAAAAGAGAAGTAAAAGAAGAAAGTAATTTTGAAATAGAAAATTATAAATTTTTAGGAAAAATTAATTTTTACTACAACAATGAATTAGAAATAATATATCTTTATTTAGTTGATAAATTTAGTGGTGAATTAAAAAAAGAATGTGATGAAGGTAGTTTAAATTTTTATTCTAAAACAGAAATTAAAAAATTAAAGATGTGGGAAAGTGATAAATATTTTATTAATTATGTTTTAAAAGGTAAAGAGTTTAAAGAATTAGAAATAAGATATGAAAATTCAGTGTTGGTAGAAGTAAAACATAATGAAAAAATAATATATTCGTTTTCTGAAGAAATTTGTAAAAAATTAATGAAAAAAAACAAAGATAATGAAATACCTATTAGAGCAATAGTAGTTTATAAAAATAAGATAATTTCAAGTTCTACTAATTTAAAAGAAAGTAAAAATAATTGTTTATATCACGCTGAAATGATAGTTATAAATAAAGCGTTAAAAAAACTTAAAAATAAATATTTAGAAGAATGCGATTTGTATGTAAATCTAGAGCCTTGTATGATGTGTGCAGGAGCTATTATTCAAAGTAGGATAAAAAACTTATATTTCATCAGTAAAAACTCTAAAGCTGGATTTGCGATTTCTAATTTCAATATTGAAGAAAATAAAGCAGTTCATCATAAAATAAAAGTTCATCAAGTATCAAAATACAATCATACAAATAGTAAATTACTTAAAGATTTTTTTAAAAACAAAAGATAAAATTAAAAAACATTCTTAATATTTTAAAAGAAAGTATAAGAGTGTTTTTTTATTTTTATAAAGTCCTAAACTACATTATACCATAAATAAATATTTAATATAAGACTTATATTAAATCAATATAACTTATATAATATAAGTAGTAATAAGGAGGTTATTATGAAAGTTATACTTTATAATCTCCATAGATATAAGAATGGAGATAATTAGTTAGTTTTAGGTGTTTTTAATATTTAAGGAGGATATATGAAAAAGATAATAATATTTTTAGTAATTTTAATACTAACTTCTTGTAGCACTTTTCAAAATAAAACAATTGTTGAAGAAAAAGAAATTCCAAAAAATAGATCTTATAATGTGAATGAAATAATTACATTTGATTTAAAACAAGTACATCCAAACGCATATGATTATTATATTTTAGGAATTAATGATGATAAGGTATTTTTTAGTTTTAGAATCACAAATGAAAATTATATCAAAAAGACTGCTGAAAATGATTGGATTATAAATGGTCCAGGTCAATTTGATACCTTCGGGATAGGTTATATAGATTTAAAAGATAAGACTTATCATACATTAAAAAATCTAGAAGATAGAAAAGGTATTAAAGCTACTGGAATTGCGTATCATAATGGAAATTATTTATACAGAGTTAATGATTGGGTTAATGAAAAAAATTACACTTATTATGTAAAAGAAGGTAATGAAATAGAGGTGTATGGTGATGCACAATTTTATGGAGGTTTTTATCGTTTATTTTCACAATTTGAAAATAAAGTAATATCTTTTAGTAAAGGTGTTGAGAATGGTAAAGAATTTACCTATATGAATTTATTTAATTTAGATACTGGTGAAAATAAAGTTTTAAGAAAATATAATCCATTAAATTTAAATGGAGATAATGGAAAAGATGAAGAAATTTTAATGAGATCAGAAGCTAATAAAAATGAAGATAACGCAACTTATGTAACTTTTAAAGATGGAGTTCATAAGGTTTATAAAGTAAATCCTTTTAATGAAGAAGTTTTGGAAATTGAAAGTCATCCCAAAGTTTTTGAAATGAATGATTTAAATGAATTTCAGTTTATAACTTATATTGATGAGATAGATGTAAAAAAATTAGGATTTTTAGATAAAAAAACTAATGAGATAATTAAAAATATCTATAAAAATTCTGAAAAACTAAATGATTCAGAATATGATTATTTTGATATTTATTTCCATAATTCAGGATCGCTTGTAGATGAAGATTATCTTTATATTGTGGGTGATGATATATCTGGGTTAAAAGATATTTTTGAAGTAACGTACAAAGATAGTGAGATACATTTAAAATCAATAGGTGTTCCTATAAAATCAGAATTTTTAAATGATATAAAACTCAGATTGATTGGTTTTGATAATCAAAAAAATATAATAGTTTTAGAAGAAAATTTTAAACAAGACAGCATAATTAATTTAAAAGAAATAGAAATAACTAGATAAGGAGGAAATAATGAATAAATTGATTAGAATACTAGTGGTGTTTATTTTAATAACAATCTTTCTACCTAAACCTCAAATCACTAATGCTAAAGGTACTGTTGGAATTCCTACCAGAGAACAATTTTATAAAAATGAAGAAATTAAAAAACGAAAAGATAAAGAAGAATTAACTGTAAAAATGACTAGAAGTAATGAAAGAGTTTTAGATGTGCCTGTTTATTTTCAAGATAACGACTATTACTGCGGACCTGCGGTAGCTCAGATGACACTTAAATATGTTACAAATAGATATATTGAACAAGATACTTTCGCAAGAGATATGGGAACCACCAAAGAAAATGGAACCTCTATATATTCACTCGCATCAGATATCAACTCATATCGTGGTATTGATAATTATTATGTGGTTAGACATACAAAAGAAAGAAATTTCTTTGAATCACTACAAAAAACCATAAATGATAATCACCCTGTTATAATTCTTCTTAATCATCCACAAAAATTTAATATAAATTATCCTACTGAAAGTGGACATTTTATAATAGCTCATGGTTATTCATATACTAATGGTCATAAAAAAATTTATTTTATAGATCCATTTGGAGACGCACCGATACCAGGTAAGGGGACTGTAGGTTTACCAAATATAATTAATGGTATGGAACACGAAGAAAGTGGAAGAGGATTCTTCATATATTAATGTTTTGAAATTTTAAATATTGTTAAAGAGTGTATAATGCACTCTTTAACTTTATAATTTATAAATTTATTTTTTAAAAACTATTGAAATAATAAAAAAATACTGTTATAATTTCTGGGTTGAGATTCTTTAATGAATCTTTATATTAAGTAACAGTTTGGCACACCTATAAGTGTGTAATAAAAAGAAGAAAGGAGAAAATATGCCTACAATTAACCAATTAGTTCGTAAGGGTCGTGTTGATAAAACTTATAAATCTAAATCACCTGCTTTAAATAGAGGTTTCAATAGTTTAAAAAGAAAACCAACTGATATTTCTTCACCGCAAAAGCGTGGAGTATGTACTCGTGTTGGAACAATGACACCTAAAAAACCTAACTCAGCACTTCGTAAATATGCTCGTGTGCGTCTAAGTAATGGTATGGAAGTAACTGCTTATATTCCAGGTATCGGACACAACCTTCAAGAACACAGCGTTGTTCTAATTAGAGGTGGTCGTGTTAAAGACTTACCAGGGGTTCGTTACCACATTATTAGAGGAACACTAGATTGTGCTGGTGTAAACAACAGAAAACAAGGCCGTTCACTTTACGGTACTAAAAAACCTAAAAAATAAACATTAAGAATGAAAGGAGATTAAAATGCCAAGAAAAGGTTATATCGCAAAAAGAGATGTATTAACTGATCCAATTTATAACTCAAAACTTGTAACTCGTTTGGTCAACAAAATCATGCTTGATGGTAAAAAAGGAGTTGCACAAAATATTCTATACAACGCTTTCAATTTAGTTGAAAAGAAAACTGGTAAAGAACCAATGGAAGTGTTTGAAAAAGCATTAGACAATGTTATGCCAGAATTAGAATTAAAAGTTAGAAGAGTTGGGGGTGCTAACTATCAAGTACCAGTTGAAGTAAGTGCTGAAAGAAGACTTACTTTAGGTCTTAGATGGATAGTTAATTATTCTCGTTTAAGAAATGAAAAAACAATGGAGTTAAGACTTGCGAACGAAATTATGGATGCAGCAAATGGTCAAGGGAACTCTGTTAAGAAGAAAGATGATACACACAAAATGGCAGAAGCTAATAAGGCTTTCGCACATTTCCGTTGGTAATAGAAGGGAAGAAGAAAAATGGCTCGTGAATTTACACTAGAAAAAACACGCAATATTGGGATAATGGCTCATATTGATGCTGGTAAAACAACTTGCACAGAAAGAATTCTATTCTATACAGGTAAAATTCATAAACCTGGAGATACACACGATGGAGCTAGCCAAATGGACTGGATGGCTCAAGAACAAGAAAGAGGTATCACAATCACCAGTGCTGCAACAACTGCACAATGGAAAAATCACAAAATAAACATCATTGATACACCTGGACACGTTGACTTCACGGTAGAGGTTGAACGTTCTCTTAGAGTATTAGATGGTGCTGTAACAGTCTTAGACTCAAAAGCTGGTGTTGAACCACAAACTGAAACTGTTTGGAGACAAGCTACTAATTATAAAGTTCCAAGAATTGTATTCTGTAACAAAATGGATGCGACTGGTGCTGACTTTATGATGGCTGTTAGAAGTATTGGAAATAGATTAGATGCGAAAGCTGCTCCTATTCAATTACCTATTGGTGCTGAAGGTACTTTTAGAGGAATTATTGATATCATTGAAAGAAAACAATATATTTACAAAGATGATTTAGGTAAAGATATTGAAGTTAGTGATATTGCTTCTGAATTTAAAGATGAAGTAGAAACTTTAAGAGCTGCACTTATTGAAGCTGTTGCGGATTATAGTGATGATTTAATGATGAAAGTTCTTGAAGGTGAAGAACCTACTATTGAAGAAATAAAATCAGCAATCAGAAAAGGTGTTATTGAATCTGATTTCTTCCCAGTATTATGTGGAAGTGCTTATAAAAATAAAGGTGTTCAATTATTGTTAGATGCGGTACTTGACTACTTACCAAGTCCTATTGATATTCCAAGTATTAAAGGAACTTTATCAGATGGAAGTGAAGCAGAACGTAAAGCTGATGATAACGAACCATTCTCAGCTCTAGCATTTAAAGTTATGACTGACCCATTTGTAGGTAGATTAACTTTCTTCCGTGTATACAGCGGTAATGCTACAAGTGGTAGTTATGTATTAAATGCTACTAAAGATAAGAGAGAAAGATTTGGTCGTATTGTGCAAATGCACGCAAATCACCGTTCAGAAATTAGTGAAGTATTAGCTGGTGATATTGCAGCTGCGGTAGGTCTTAAAGATACAACCACAGGAGATACACTTTGCGATGAAAAACACCCTATTATCTTAGAATCTATGGTGTTCCCAGAACCAGTTATTCAAATGAGTGTTGAACCTAAAACTAAAGCTGATTCTGATAAAATGGGTATTGCTTTAGGAAAACTTGCTGAAGAAGATCCGACATTCAAAACATTCACTGATGAAGAGACAGGGCAAACTATTATTGCGGGTATGGGTGAGCTTCACTTAGATATTATCGTAGATAGAATGAGAAGAGAATTCAAAGTTGAATGTAATGTTGGGGCACCTCAAGTTGCATTTAGAGAAACTATTAGAACTTCTGCTGAATGTGAAGGTAAATTTGTAAGACAATCAGGTGGTAGAGGTCAATACGGACACGTTTGGGTTAAATTTGAACCAAATGAAGAAGGTAAAGGATTTGAATTTATCGATGCAATAGTTGGGGGATCAGTTCCAAGAGAATATATTAAACCAGTACAAGATGGCTTGATTGCTGCATTAAACAATGGTTTAATTGCTGGATACCCAATTGTTGATATTAAAGCTACATTATTTGATGGAAGTTACCATGAAGTTGACTCATCTGAAATGGCATTTAAAGTAGCTGCAAGTTTAGCTTTAAAAGAAGCTGCTAAAAAATGTAAACCAGTATTACTTGAACCAATTATGTCAGTTGAAGTTGTTGCTCCAAATGAATACTTAGGTTCTGTAATGGGTGATATTACTAAGCGTCGTGGTCAAATTAAAGACCAAGAAGAAAAAGGAAGCACAATTGTGGTAAGAGCCTTTGTTCCGCTTAGTGAAATGTTCGGTTATTCAACAGATTTAAGAAGTTTTACTCAAGGAAGAGGAAACTATGCAATGCAAATGGATCACTACTCAGAAGTTCCTAAGAGTATTGCAGAAAGCATTTCTAAAAAGAATGCTAAAAATTAAATAAATTAATTGCTTTATTTTATTGAATATTTTAAAATATTATTGAAAACTTAGGAGGATTTTTGTAAAATGGCAAAAATAAAATTTGATAGAAGTAAAGAACACGTTAATATTGGTACTATTGGACACGTTGACCATGGTAAAACAACTTTAACAGCTGCTATCACAAACTATTTATCTAAAAAAGGTATGGCTGAAGCAAAAGCATACGATCAAATCGATGGTGCTCCAGAAGAAAAAGCTCGTGGTATCACTATTAATACTGCACACGTAGAATATCAAACAGAAAAAAGACACTACGCACACGTTGACTGCCCAGGACACGCTGACTATGTTAAAAACATGATCACTGGTGCTGCTCAAATGGACGGTGCTATCTTAGTTGTTGCTGCAACTGATGGACCAATGCCACAAACTCGTGAGCACATTCTATTAGCTCGTCAAGTAGGTGTTCCTTACATCGTTGTATTCTTAAACAAATGTGATGCTATTGCTAAGGGTGATGAAGAATTAATCGACTTAGTTGAAATGGAAGTTAGAGATTTATTAAGCGAATACGGATTTGATGGAGAAAACACTCCAGTTATTCGTGGTAGTGCGTTTAAAGCATTAGAAGGTGATGCTGCTTGGGAAACTAAGATTGATGAATTAATGAATGCGGTTGATGAATTCGTTCCAACTCCAACTCGTGATGTTGATAAACCATTCTTAATGTCAGTAGAAGACGTATTCACAATTACTGGTCGTGGTACAGTTGCTACTGGTCGTGTTGAACGTGGTGTTTTAAAATTAAGTGAAGAAGTTGAAATCGTAGGTATCAAACCAACTAAGAAAACAGTTGTTACTGGTATTGAAATGTTCAGAAAATTATTAGACTTTGCTGAATCAGGAGATAACATCGGTGCTTTACTTCGTGGTGTAAACCGTGATGAAGTAGAAAGAGGACAAGTTCTTGCTAAACCTGGAACAGTTACTCCTCATACTACTTTCAAAGCTCAAGTAGTTATCTTAACTAAAGAAGAAGGTGGTCGTCATACAGCTTTCGTATCTAACTACCGTCCTCAATTCTACTTCAGAACTACTGACGTTACTGGTGTAATTACTTTACCAGAAGGTGTAGAAATGGTTATGCCTGGTGACCACGTAGAAATGACTGTTGAACTTATCGCTCCAATCGCGGTTGAAAATGGTACTAAATTCTCAATCCGTGAAGGTGGTAGAACTGTAGGTTCTGGTTCAGTTACTGAAATCGTTAAATAATTAAATTAAACTCCTAATAATTAGGAGTTTTTTTATTTAATCAAATTGATATATAGGGTATAATAAATATACAGGTTAAAACCGTACAATTAAAGGAGAATTATGATAGCAACTAAACAAGATTTATTAAATGTAATTACTTCAAATGCCTTAACATATCATCAAAAATTAATGTGCATTGGTAATACTGCTGAAAGATTATTTGATCCTAGAGAACTTTTAGGTTATACAGATGAAGAGTTAGAACACATAAACAATCAAATGATTTGTGATTTAAATGAAGGTTATGCTATATATAGACCTAGATATATTATTCCAGATTATGAAGTTTATGTAAAAAATGGCTGTAAATTCTTAGACTTACCAGCACCTACAGACTTAGATGAATTATTAGATGGATTGTTAATAATTTATTCACATGTTCCTTCAATTACCACCTATCCAGTATTTATTGGTCATTTAGATACTTTATTAGATCCTTTTGTAACATCTGAAGAAAATGATTATAAAAAAATTAAAAGATTTTTAAATCATATTGATAAAATGATACCAGACTCTTTCTGTCATGCAAACATCGGTCCTAAAGAAACTTTAGCAGGGAAATTAATTTTAAAAGCTATTATCGAACTACAAAATCCAACCCCAAATATGTCTATTAAATATGATAAATCAATAACTAGTCAAGAATTTGCAGAGCTTAGTGCTAAGGCGTGCTTATTAGTATCAAAACCATCTTTTGCAAATGATCCTTATTATAAAAAAGATTTAGGAGATTATGCAATCGCAAGTTGTTATAACGCCCTTCCTAATGCAGGAGGTGCTTATACTTTAACTCGCCTTCGTTTAGGAACTATTGTAAAAGCAGCTAAAAACACCGATGATATGGTTGATAATTTAGTTGAAAAAGTTGCGAAATTAGCACTTTCAACAATGGATAAAAGACACCGTTTCTTAGTTGAAAAATCTAATTTTTTTGAAGTTGATTTTTTAACTAAAGAAGGTTTTATTAAGAAAGATAATTTCACCAGTATGCTTGCGATTGTCGGTTTAGCGGATGCAGTTAATTATTTGTTGAAATTAGAAGGAATTAATGAAACATTTGGAAGTTCGGTTAGAGGTGATGAAATTGCTACTAGAATTTTAGAAAAATTAAAAGAAGTAAATGATAATCATCAAGGTGTTTATGTAAGTAGAACTAATGATCGTTATTTATTGCACGCACAAGTTGGTGCAGGGATACATGAAGAAGATAAAAACAACACCCCAGCTCATAGAGTTAGAGTTGGAGAAGAACCTACACTTTTAGAGCATTTAAAACAATCAGCACCTTTCCATAAATATTTCCCTTCAGGAACTGGAGATTTATTCGCATTTGATCAAACTTATTTAGATCATTTAGATGCTGTGGTGGATATAATAGATGGATCTTTTAAATTAGGATATCGTTATATCACTACTTATTTGAAAAATACAGATTTAATTAGAGTTACTGGTTATTTAGTTAAAAAGAGTGAAGTTGAAAAATATCGTAAAGGGGAAGTTGTTTTAAGAGATACCACTTGGTATGGATCTCAAACTGATGATAATGCCAAGGTGTTTGATCGTGTTTTAAGAGATGAAGAAAATGTCAAAGGATAATGAAATTTTAGACAACACCTATATTTCACTTCATAGAATTATTCCTTTTGCGAATGTCGATGGTAGTGGTAATCGTTGTAGCATTTTCTTACAAGGTTGTAATATAAATTGTTTATATTGTCATAATCCTGAAACTATTCCACTAAATTCTAACGATGCTCAAAGAGTTAATTTAACGTATCTTTTAAACAGGATAAAAGATTCAATGCCTTTTATTAGGGGTATTACAGTTTCTGGAGGAGAGCCTACTTTACATTATCAAGAACTAATACCTTTGTTTAAAGAGGTTAAAAAATTAGGATTAACTTGTTATTTAGATTCTAATGGATTTTTCAATTACGATAAAATAAAAGATTTAATTGAGGTTACTGATAAATTTTTATTTGATATTAAAGGTCTTGGAAATTTTGAAAAACTTTGTTTTGATTATCAAAATAAAGATGGAAAAGAAGATAATAAACAAATAGAAAAACCACAAATAATGTTTAGAAATCTTGAAAATTTAAAAAAAGTATTAGCTTTATCTAAAGTGGAAGAGGTTAGGTTAGTTCATATCAAAGGTTTTTATGATCCTTTTGAAACCGTCAGGATAATTTCAGAAACTATTAAAGAATATCCAGAAGTTTTATTCAAATTAATCAGAGTTCACCCAAAGGGTTCTAGGGATAATGATTATATTGCTAAAATGACACCTACCATTCAAGAACATAATGATTTGGCAGAATATTTTAAAAGTATTTCAAAAAATAAAATCGTAATTATAAATTAATCAAAGTTTTAAAATGAATCATCATTACATAAGTGATTCATTTTTATTTTTTTAACTATATTGACAAAGTAAACGCTATCACTTAAAATGAAGTTATCCATTAAAAAGGAAAAGGAGGATTATGGAAACTTATTCTAAAGGATTGTTTTTTAAAAAACAAAAGTATTTTGTTAAAAAAATAACGTTAGGTATGGTTTCATTTTTTTTAGGAATTTCTTTATTTTCAGGAGGAAAAGTGTTTGCGGAAGAAACAAATGGCGAAACAACTCCTACTGTAACAACAATAAATTCTAATGAAAACAACACTAATGTAGAAACGTTGGATAGAAATGCTACTTCAACAAATCAAACAACTCCAGGGGGGGGTGTAGCTGTTAGTCCTGAATGGACTCCTAGTTCTAACCCTGCTGGTAGAGTTGATGTTATAGAAGAAAATGGTGTTAGATATAATCGTTTATCATCTGTAGCAGGACAAAACAATGGTAATGCCGCAGGAACTTTCACGCACCCTAACTTAACAGTAAATCAAAACGGTAGTTCACAAATTAGCTTAAATATAATAGAGCGTTCTGAACCTACTCAAGGTCGTTTCGGGGTATTTTTAAACCATACTGATAATAATAATCATATTTTTGTAGGTTATGATAAAGATGGTGGTTGGTTCTGGGAATATAAGGCTAGTGGTAAAAGAGGAGAATGGTTAGGTAATCGTAGCGTTGCTGCACCTGCTAAAAACACTCAATATAAATTAGATATATCTGTATCAGAAACAGGATTAATTTCTGCAAAAATTACACAAAATGGTGGTACAGAACAACAACTATTTGCACCTAAACAAATTCCAGCAGATGTATGGGATGTTTTAAAAACCACTCATTCTGCTAAGGTTAAAGCTACTAGCTGGAATGATCATCGAACAGTAGTTGATATTATGACAAATAATCAAGATAACATCACTAATGTTAATAACCAAACAGATCCTGCTGCTCCAACTGATAACAGCGGTGCAAATACTAATGATAACACCGGTACCACCACAAACAATAATGGTGGAGCAACAACTGCTAATGAAAATACAAATACAAACACTATTAGTCCTGAATGGACTCCTAGTTCTAACCCTGCTGGTAGAGTTGATGTTATAGAAGAAAATGGTGTTAGATATAATCGTTTATCATCTGTAGCAGGACAAAACAATGGTAATGCCGCAGGAACTTTCACGCACCCTAACTTAACAGTAAATCAAAACGGTAGTTCACAAATTAGCTTAAATATAATAGAGCGTTCTGAACCTACTCAAGGTCGTTTCGGGGTATTTTTAAACCATACTGATAATAATAATCATATTTTTGTAGGTTATGATAAAGATGGTGGTTGGTTCTGGGAATATAAGGCTAGTGGTAAAAGAGGAGAATGGTTAGGTAATCGTAGCGTTGCTGCACCTGCTAAAAACACTCAATATAAATTAGATATATCTGTATCAGAAACAGGATTAATTTCTGCAAAAATTACACAAAATGGTGGTACAGAACAACAACTATTTGCACCTAAACAAATTCCAGCAGATGTATGGGATGTTTTAAAAACCACTCATTCTGCTAAGGTTAAAGCTACTAGCTGGAATGATCATCGAACAGTAGTTGATGTTAAGGTTGATAATCAAACTGGTGTTACAAACAACAATCAAACTGTCGTTGTAAATCCTGAATGGCGTCCATTCTCAACTGTTCAAGGAACTGTTGAAATAGTTGAGTCAAATGGTGTAAGATATAACGCTTTTGCTTCAAACAACAACAACGATAATGGAGCTAATGCCGCTTTATTTGTTAAAGACGGATTACAAATGGATGATGCAGGAAATGCAAGTGTATCTTTCACTTTTGTAGAAAATTCAGAACCTACTCAAGGTCGTTTCGGGGTATTTTTAAACCATAAAGATCATAATAATCATATTTTTGTAGGTTATGATAAAGATGGTGGTTGGTTCTGGGAATATAAAGTAAACGGAGCAGGAAGTTGGTTACAAACTCGTAAAGTAGCTGCACCAGCAAAAGGAAGCAGAAATGAATTATCAATTTCTTATAAAGCAGATGGACAATTAAATGCTACAGTTAATGGAGTTAGTTTATTTGATACCATAGTAATTGATTCAAGAACTCGTGAAGCACTTTCTGCTAATAAGCGAATTGCTTTAAAATTAGGTTCTTATGGAACTGCTCCTAACAAAGAAGTTACTAAGATTAACTTGGTCGCAGACAACCAAAATGGTGTTAGACCGGCAGAAACAATTGTAACAAATTCTACTGTTTTAAATGATGATAACATAGTTTATGAAACTATTGCTTCGGAAATTTTAACAGCAAAAATTGACCCTAACTTCCCTCGTGTTAAAGAATACAACATGCAAGGAGAAAAACTTTATGGTCAAGTTAAACCTATCAACAAACTTGTAATTAACGGACACGAAGTTACACCAAATGTTACTTTTGAGAAAAAGAGTAATAGTGTTGCTGAATACGTTTTAGATATTGTTGATGAAACAAATAAATTAAATTTAGAAATCAAAGTAAAAATGGAAGTTGTTGGTAGTCAACTTAACTTTGATATAACAGAAATTAATAACAGACACCAAGTAACTTACGGAGAAACTATTGATGATGTAGCAAAATTAGTACAAAGCATTTCTTTCGCTGACAATAATTTAGTATCTGTTTCTAGCAACCAAAACAACGCTAAATTTGATGGTGCTACAATGTCTACTAATACTCGTGTTAGTGGTGATTATAATCTAGCAATCAACAATAACACTCCTAACTTTAATGTAGGATTTATGTATGGATTTGTTTCTAGTGATAAATTAGCTGCTGGGGTTTGGAGTAATTCTCAATATGGTGGAACTGGTCTTATCGGCAACAATAGATACAACAGATTAACTACAAACAGTCATAAATATACTATTGATAATGAAACAGGAGTTCATGTGGGTGTCGCAAGTTCACCTTGGCAATGGCAAAGAGCATACGGAAACCTTGTTTATCCAGAATATACTTTAGAAAAACCAAGTGCTAAAGTTATCTTCACTAAAGATGTAAACGAAGATAATGTTGTGGATTGGCAAGATGGTGCTATTGCTTATCGTCAAATTATGAATAATCCAAAAGGACACGAATACATACCTGAATTAGTTGCTTATCGTATCGCTATGAACTTCGGTTCACAAGCACAAAACCCATTCTTAATGACTTTAGATGGTATTAAGAAAATATCATTACATACAGATGGATTAGGTCAAAGTGTTTTATTAAAAGGTTACGGTAGTGAAGGACACGATTCAGGACATTTAAACTATGCTGATGTTGGTAAACGTATAGGTGGAGCTCAAGATTTTAAAACTTTAATTGAAAAATCAAAACCATATGGTGCCAAATTAGGTATTCACGTTAATGCTTCTGAAACTTATCCAGAATCTAAATATTTCTCTGAAGCAATTTTACGTAGAAGTGGAAATGATTACGCTTATGGTTGGAACTGGATTGACCAAGGTATTAATATTAATAGTCGTTACGATTTATCACATAATCGTTTAAAACGTTGGCAAGATCTAAAAACAGAAATAGGTGAAGGTTTAGACTTTATCTATGTGGATGTTTGGGGCAATGGTCAAGGTGGTGAATCTGAAGCTTGGGATACCCATGTCCTTTCTAAAGAAATCAATATGCAAGGATGGAGAAATGCCTTTGAGTGGGGAGCTACTGGGGAATATGATTCTACCTTCCAACACTGGGCATCTGATTTAACTTATGGCGGATATGCTTTAAAAGGTATAAATAGTAATATCGTTCGCTTTATTAGAAACCACCAAAAAGATTCTTGGATTGGTGATTATATTCAATATGGCGGTGCCGCAAATTATCCATTGCTTGGTGGATACGATATGAAGGACTTTGAGGGATGGCAAGGTCGAAGTGATTATAGAGGTTATATTACTAATTTATTTGCAGATAACTTGATGACTAAATATATCCAACACTTTAAAGTTACTAATTGGATTAATGGTCAACCTGTTAATATGAGTAATGACGGTCAAAATTATTCTTGGACTCCAGAAATGGAAATTCGTTTAAAAGATAATGATGGTAATAGATTAGTAATTAAACGTAAATCAAACAATTTAAGTGATGCGGGATATCGTCAACGAACTGTAACTTTAAATGATCGCGTAATTCAGGATGGAAGTGCTTATCTAGTTCCTTGGAATTGGGACGCGAATGGTAATAAACTTGAAGTTGAAAAACATAAGATGTATTACTTTAACACAGCAGCAAATAATACAACCTGGACATTACCTTCAGATTGGAATGTTGATAGAGTATACATTTATAAATTAACAGAGCTAGGTAAGACTGATGTTAGAGAGCTAGCTGTTACAAGCAATCAAATAACTATTAGCGGTGAAGCTAATACTCCATATGTAGTTTACAAAACTCCACAAGTTGAACAAAGAATGACTTGGAGCGATGGAATGCATATATATGACCAAGGTTTTAACTCAGGAACATTAAACCATTGGAATATCGAAGGTGATAGAAATAGTGTTGATATCTTTAAATCACAAGGTTACAACGATATGCTTCGTATCCAAGGTAATGCTGATAAAGTAAGCCTTACTCAAAGACTTACAGATCTTAAACCAAATACCAAGTATGCGGCTTATGTTGGGGTTGATAATCGCAGCAGTGCTAAAGCCAGCATTACAGTTAATACTGGAACTGAAGAAATTTCTAATTACACCAATGAATCTATTGCTTTAAACTATGTTAAAGCATACGCACATAACACTTTAGTTCAAAATGCTACCATTGAAAATACAAGTTATTTCCAAAATATGTATGTATTCTTTACAACAGGTAGTGATGTTGAAAATGTTACATTAACCTTATCTCGTGAAGCTGGTGCTGACGCAACATATTTTGATGAAATTCGTATTTTTGAAAATAATTCAACTATGTTTGCGGATGGTGTTAACCATAATAACAGTACAGGAATATTTAAACAAGATTTTGAAAATGTTCCACAAGGTATCTTCCCATTTGTAATAGGAGGAATTGAGGGTGTTGAAGATAATCGTACCCATCTTTCTGAAAAACACGAGCCATATACTCAACGAAACTGGAATGAAAAGAAACTTCATGATGTTATCGAAGGTACATGGTCGCTTAAAACAAATGGATTAACTCAAGAAAATAAAATTGTTTATCAAACTATTCCGCAAAATTTCCGTTTTGAAGCAGGTAAAAATTATCGTGTAAGTTTTGATTATGAATCAGGCTCAAACGGTACCTATGCATTTGCGATAGGTGATGGTCGTTATAATGGCGATCCAAACAGCTTAACTTTAAACCCATTAAACAATACTTGGGAGGATAGTGAAACTCCTAAATCAGTAAGTTTTATTGTTTCAGGTTCAAATTCTGGTAATACTTGGGTAGGTATTTTCTCAACCGCTAAAGCTGCAGATACTAAACAAGAAACTTTAGATAAAAATATCAACTTCCGTGGATATAAAGACTTTATGTTAGACAATCTGGTGATTGAAGAGATTGAAATAACTGGAGAATTATTATTAGATGAATATTACGGTTTAAATACACCTGTATTAGATGAAAATTATACTCAAGATAGTTTAAATGCTTATAAAGAAGCTTTATTAGAAATACAAGATGCTGATAAAGAAATTAGTGTAGAAGAGGCAAGAGAGTTAATTCAAAAAGCTGATGCTGCGCGTAGAAATCTTCAAGTTAAGAAAACAGCTGTTGGAAATGAAGATATTCTTAATGCTTATGCTCCTAGTCAAAAAGGCGAAGAATTAAGAAAAGCATTTGACAACAATATGACTACTATGTGGCATACACCTTGGAGTAGTACTCGTATCGATACTAATGATCCTGCAAGAGTGGTTCTTCGCCAACCTGTAGAAATTAATCGTTTTGAATATGTTCCAAGACAAAGTGGTGGAACTAACGGTATCATTAAATCATTAACTCTAGCTATTACAGATGATACAGGAACTATCCATAACTTTGAATTAAATAATATGCCTTTATCAAATTCAACTAAAGAACTTGATTTTGGTAAAACTATTAAAGCTAGAGAAATTGTGATTACTGGTACATCTTCTTACGGTAATCCAAGTAATGATGTATTCCTTTCAGCTTCAGAGTTTAGATTTGTAACTCCTGCGTCAGAAGAAACAGGATTAGATAAAAGTGCTTATAGAGAAGCTCTTGAATCAGCACGTGCAGCAGGAAAAACAGATCTTGTTCAACAAGTGGAAGAATATATTAATCATATAGAAGCTAAAAACCTTCTAACACCAAAAACTTTAAATGAAATGATAGCTGTATTGAACGGTGGTACAGTTGAAAAACGTTCAACCGTAACTGTTAAATATGAAAACGAACAAGGACAATCTATAGCTACTGATTATATTGATACAGACAATGTAGTAATTCAAGATCCTAATCAACGCTATAATGCTGACGGAACAAAACCTAACAGCAATGATCCTGAAAAACCATTAACACTTACAGGAAATGATGGTAAAGAATATGAGTTTAAAGAAGTTAAAGTTGGTGATAACTTCTCTCCAAAAGAAGGAGAATTAAAAGAAGGAAACATTACAGTTGTTTATGTATATCGTGAAAAAGTAGTTATTGATACTGAAATCATTACGCTATTATTAAATGCGGGCAGAAGTTTAAATCGTTTAGACTTTACGCCTGATCAATTAGCTGAGTTGGATGAAATGATTGAATTGGGTGAGGCTGTTTTAACTTCAAATGATCAAAACGAAATAGACAATATCAGCACTCTACTTCAAGAATGGTTATTCCAAAACGCTTCTAGTGCAACTGTAACAGAAAGTTCTCATGGTAAGAGCGAGAAAAGATATCTTCCAAGACTTGATTTACCAAGCACAAATGTTGCAAGAGTTGATTCTAAACCAACACCTACACCAGTATTACCAAAAACAGGGGTAGATGGCGGTAATAACTTTATAATTGCGAGTGGATTTATCTTGCTAGCGTTAGAAATTATTAGAAGAAGACGAAAATAAATTAGATAAATAAAAGGCAGAATTAACTGCCTTTTATTTTTATAAATGTTTAATATTTTAATAAAATATTCTAAATTTATTAAAAATTAAAAAATATACTTGATTTATTTAAAAATATCTGTTATTATTACTAAGCATTGGCTCGTTGGTGAAACGGTTAACACACCGCCCTTTCACGGCGGCATTCATGGGTTCGAACCCCATACGAGTCACCATTTTAAAAAACTGATTAAGTTCAGTTTTTTTATTATAAAAATATGAAAATAAATAAATTAAGTAAATTAGAATTAGAAAATAGAAATTTTAAATTTATAAATGGTAACTATATTTACGATTTAACAGAAGAAAATATGCAGATTGTTTTAAATTATGAAAGTTATACATTTAAGGTTATAGATTTAGATAGTCAAGAAGAGTATACTTTGTTTAAAAATAGTAATATTAATGGATTTCATCTAAAGATTAAAACTAAAATTGAAAATTTATTTGCATTAAATATTGATTATGAAAAATTAATTTTAAAAAAGATAAAAAAACTTTTAAATGTTGATGGGGAAATTATTTTTGAAGATAGTTTAGTTTTTAAAAACAATAAACAAAAATGGTTTGCGTTATTTTTAAAAATTCCTTTACATAAACTTACTAATAATAAAAATGATGAAGATATTATTCCGATTTTAAATTTAAAAAATAATTTAGAAGTTATTGATAATATTAATATCTTTAGTGCCTACCATATGAATAAAAAACATTGGATAAGTGTAAGGTTAGATAATGGTATTGATGATATTTTACTTAATAAATTAATTAAAAATAGTTTTGATTTAACTGGATAAATTCTGTATTTGTAATGATTTAAGAAATATGAGATAATTTGAATAATGTATTATATACTACCACCGTTATTTTTTTTAGCCTATTTGGAAATTTTAGGAAGATATATTGTTTTTAAATTAAGTATCAAAAAAATAGAATTCAGTTTTATTATTGGTTTTATTAGTTTACTTAGTTTTAGTTTTGTGGTTGGAATTTTTCCTGCTTTTTTTGAGCTTTCTTTTGATTATTTATTATATTGTCATTTAATTTTTGTGTTATTAAGCATTATTTTGATAATTAAAGATTTTAAGAAAATAGATTTTAGTTTTAATGTTTTTAAATGGTTAATATTGATAGTTGTAGTAATATTTATTTTTTATAGTTCAATCAATATGAGTTTAGGTGATACTAATGGTTTTGATAGTCAATTTTATCTAAATATGATTGTTGATAACATTAAGATAGATAAATTATATAGCTTACACCCTTATTTTGGAACAACTTCAAATTTCATTCAACATCAATATAAACTCCAAGCTATATATCATCTATTTTCAGTTTTTAGTTATATTTCAAAAGTTGTTTTTGATTCTTTTAACTATACTGCTTTCTTTTTGCCATTAGTAGTGTTTTTTTCACAAATTATTTTTCATACTTTATTTGTAGGTATTTGTTTAGAGATTTTAAGAAGTTTAAAAATTAAAAATATCTTATTGATAAGTTTATTTTTAATGACAATGGTTTTATTTTATCAATTCAAATATTATAATCTTCAATATGGTTATATAGGAAATAGCTATCGTTTTATGTTGTTTGGGCTATTGTTTTTAAATACGGTAAATTTATTTAATTCAAAAGATAATAAAAATATGATTTTAATAGCTTTAACTATTTTATCATTAAATGCTACCAGTTCAAGCAATAGTTTTATCATACCAATATTTTTATATTCATTATTTTATATAATGATTGATGAAGAAAATAATACATTTAGATTTTTATCAATTTTAATTACGCCATCATTTTTAAATTTAGGGATGGTAGTTTTTTCTAAACAACACCATATTACCGTTGCGATATTATCAATTATATTTGGAATATTTTTATATATTTTTAATGATAAATTAGTGGTTTTATTTAGAAAATTAAATTTAAAAGTCTATCTTACTTTTTTAATTGTGTGTGCTGTGATTTTTATTAATTTTAAAAACACAGGTAAATTATTTGATTTATCTTTATATCACAACAATATAGCTGGAAGATATGATATGAATTATAATTACTTTTTGTTTATGGATAAAGCTAGTTTAGCGTATAATCTATTCATTTATATTAGTGGTATTATTTTCTTATTTAAAAATAGACAGGATAAATTAAGAAAATTTATCTTGTTTATAATTGTGGTATTTTTTAATCCATTTATGGTTTATTTATTTGAAAGATACAATCCGGTATGGGCAAGATCTTTTGAACTATTAATAAACCCATTTACTTTACTTTTATTAATGGAATTTAAAAATATTAAAATGAGAAATGTTATTTATATTTTTCTGATTTTAGTATTTTTTAAATATAGTGTATTTAAGATAAAACCGATTTATTATCACGAAAGTTTTAAACCGTCAAAAAAATTTAATTGGATATTTAAGTACGATCAAGATTATGTAGATATTTTTTATGAAATAGACTATATGATTAAAAATGATAATATTAAAAAACCTAAAATTATTACTGATAATGGTTTGATTAGAAGTGTTTTTCACCATTCAATGACTTTGTATGGTAGAGAAAATTTATTTAATGAAGTTGAAAAAGATTACGAATTATATAAAATATTTTATCCATCTATTTATTATGGGGATGTGGATGCTCCAAAAAATCCCGACAATGAAAATTTATGTCGTTACTTAAAAGATAGTGATTATCATTTTATTATTCAAGATAAGAGTATTTTATATCGTAATTTAAAAACTACTTATTGGTATGAATTGTATTATAAAATTGAAGAATGCGGATATTATCCATCACTTGATACTGATAAGTATAGACTTTATAAGTTGTATGAATGATAATTCTTTAATAAATTTAATTTTATTTTTGGTTATTTAAAATTTTGATAATCTCAATCGCAATAGCATGAATTACAGGAACAACAACAGAATTACCAAACTGTTTATAGCTTTGGGTGTCGCTTACAGGAATTATGAAGTTATCTGGAAATCCTTGAAGTCTAGCAGCTTCTCTTGGTGTTAGTTTTCTAGGGTTTTTTCCTTTTTGTTCAATCAAAATTTCGCTTCCGTCTTTATAATATCTAGCGGAAATAGTATTGGTATAAGAACTATTTTTATTAAACAAAGAATATCCAAAACCATTTCCTTTTTCTTTATGTTGAATTTTTCTTCTTTGGTGTCCGTTCCATAAGTTATCTGAAATTGTATATTTAGAATCTACATTCGTTTCCAAAATATCCCCCACTTTAGTAATGGTGTTTAAGGGTGTAGGGAATTTAAATTCACCATAATTAGGTATAAGTTTTTTGTTAAAACCAACGATATACACTCTTTCTCTATTTTGTGGAACACCAAAATCTTTAGCTTTAAACAAATTATGATACACTTCATAATCAAGAGATTTTAAAGTATTTACAATCACATTAAAAGTATTCCCTTTGTTGTGTGAAATTAAATTTTTAACATTTTCCAAAAGAAAGCATTTCGGTTTTTTATCTTTAAGTATTCTAGCGATTTCGAAAAATAAAGTTCCTCTTGTATCTTCAAAACCAAGTTTTTTTCCTGCTTGAGAAAAAGCTTGACAAGGGAATCCACCAACAAGTATATCGTGATTAGGTATGTTTTCAGAAAGTATTTGAGTAATATCTCCGCTAGGAGTTTCCCCAAAATTAGCTTCATATGTTTTTATTGAAAATTTATCTATTTCACTACTAAATACAACTTTTGTTTTTCCAGTTAAATGAAAACCTAATCTGGTTCCACCTATTCCAGAGAATAAGTCTATCATTTTAAATTCACCTTTTTTATTATTTGGAAATGGAGTTTTTTCAGGAAAGTTCAATATTTGTTTTAACTCTAATGGAGATGGGCGAGATTCTCCATTTTCCCACCTTCTTATAGTTCTATCTCCGTATTTAGACATACCTACCGCATCCGCAAGTTCTTTTTGGGTCATATTAAGTTTTAATCTTTTATTCTTAATTTGTTTAGCTATCGAAAAGTCTTCTATTTGTGCTATAATGGACATAGTTTATCTCCCGTTAGATTTAATTAAAAGTATAATCAAAGGACTTATTGTCCTCTTAATGACACTAATATACCATATTTTAAGTATAAAATTCAAGAAAGGAATATGTATAATAATGGAAAAAATTAATTTAGATGATTATAAAGAAAAGATAAAAACTGAAAGAAATAAAATTTTTGAACAACCATATGAATTGGTGTATAAAAACTTTATAAAATTAAAATATGATAAAATGGAAAAACTATATTTTCAAGAAAATGCAAGCAATATGATTGAAAAATTGAGAGATAGTTGTTGGAGGGAATTTACCCCTGTTGAAAAGAAATTTACTACTGATATGTTAAAAATTTTAATAGATGAGGTTTATGTGAATACGCTAAATTCAATGGAAGCTATAACTTGGTTTGCAGAAGAGTTTCCAGAGTATATATACGAGTTAACTTTATCAAATACACAAAGTAGAAGAAGTAGAGCTGGAAAAGAGTTTGAAGCTATTATTGAACTTATTTTAATGGGTGCAGGGGTTCCTTTAGATAGCCAAGGAAATATTGGTAAACATGAATTTTTAAAAAAAGGTTTAGGTAAAATGGTTGATGTTGTATCTCCTGGAGTTGCCGAATATATCATAAACAAAAGGAATACAGTTTTAATCAGTGCTAAAACTACATTGAGAGAACGTTGGCAAGAAGTTCCTGAAGAGATGGGAAGAACCGGAGCTATGGAAATGTTTCTTGTAACCCTTGATGAAAGTATTAGTAAAGAAGTATTAGATACCTTGTATGAAGCTAATATTCAAGTTACCACAACAAAAAGAATAAAGGAAACTAAATATAAAGATAATAATAGAATTTTATCGTTTGAAGAATTAATTAAGATATGTTTATTTAATGCCGAAAAATGGTCAGATTTTACTTACACAACTGAACAAAAAGCATTTATAAAAAATATAATAGACAAACAAATAACTAAACATCAAAAACATAAGTATGTAAAAGAATTTTACAAAAAAAGATTATAAATTTAATTGATTATATATTTTTGACATGCTTATTTATTTTTATAACGCATAAATCCAAACACCAAACTTAAACCTATAGTTAATATAGGTAATAAATTTATAGACTCACCAGTTTTAGGTAGTTGTTTATGAATTTCCTTTGGTTCTTTAGGAGTTGGGGTTGGAGGTGTTGGTTCGACTGATAATTGAGGGATTGAAATTGAAGGTGGAGGAGTTGAATCTTTAATATTACTTAGAATAACTTGATTAATTGGAACAGGACAACTTACAGTGCTATCATAAATATGAGATACACGATAATGGGGATCAACTTTAATATAATTAGAATCACCATCGTTTGCAGCAAGTACTGTAACCTTAATTTTTTGTATATTACCCTCTGAAACCCTATCATCATTAATAATTACTGACAACAAATATTCTCCTGGTTGGTTGCTACTAAAACCACTATCTTTAGAAATTGGTTGTGCAGGTTTTGTAATCACAACCCCTCCACCAAACCAATCATTGGAATCATAACCATATTCTGGCTCTGTTTGAATAATTAAACCATCAGTATTTAAATTATCAACATTTGTAGCTAATTGTTTAAGAATTGTATCATAGGTTAATGTAGTTTTTGTATTTATTTCAAAATCAGCAAAAGTAACTTCATAGTTTTTTGAATAACGAATATCCGCAAATATTTTTATAAAATTAACACCATTTAATTTACCTTCATTTTTTACTTTTTCCCAATCAGGTGCTACTTGATGATTATTTACCATTATGGTAGAAATGATATTATCCTTAAAAATATCATTAGTTCTTTCAACCACAATTAATGGAAAATGCATCATTTCATTACCTGTTTCAGAATTTATCATAAAATTACGATTAAATGATGATTCATCTAAATCTAAATACATCGAATCAAAATAAGACATACGATTGTTTACATTTGATCCAATCTGGTCTATAGTAGGAAAACCGTGATTATCAGGATCAGAATTAAGTGATTCAGGGATAATAAACTGTAAAACTTCCTTACCCTTACCATTTTTATAAATAAACACATATTCATCATCAACATCATTAACAGGTGTAAATTTTAATGATATATCACTAAGCAAAGCACCATCAGGTAAATTCCCAACATGAACTTGACCGTTGTAATATTCTTGAAATTTATATGGAGAGTATGTATTTACAAATACAAACTCACCAATAGACTTATTACTCATAAAATCAAAGGTGCCTTCAGGAAATTCCACTTCTTTATAACAAGAATTATCATTGTCTGAATAAAGGGCAATACCATTATCAAAATGAAAATTTTCTTCAACCCCATCTGACCACGGTATAAAAGTACCCATACCTTGTTGAGCATTAATAGACATTGGACTTAATAATAACCCAAAACAAAATAATAATATTATTATAAAATAACATAATCTATTTTTAAGCAACATATAACGCACCTTCCTTTAATATAATGATTGTAAGTTTTGATTTTATTATAACAAATTTAATTAACTATTAATCCACTGATTTTAAAGACTCTAACATATTTATTTTTTTAATTTTATTATTCATTAAAATTTTTAAAATAATTAAAATTAATGTTACTAAAAAGCTAGGTATTATAACTGTATTTAAAGATAAAATAGCTTTAAAAATAAAAATATCTAAAGAAATATAATCCATTACAAGTTTATATATTTTAAACCCTACTATTTGACCAATAATAAGAGCCACCAATGTTAAATAAATAGTTTCATCATAGATGTATTTTAAAACTTCCTTATCATAAAAACCTAAAACTTTAATAGTTGAAAGCTCTCTATTTCTTTCTTCAATATTAATATTGTTTAAATTGAATAACACAACATAACTAAGCATAGCTGAGGCTGTTAAAAGTAAGACAATAACACCTTTTAAAGAGTTAACCATTGTTTTGATTTGTTTTATTTGGGTTAGGTTGGTGTTTATAGCTTTGACTTGTTTATGCTTTAGTAATTCTGTGCTTAAATTTATAGCATTGTCTGTTTTAATTAAAGCAGCATTTATCTTAAATTTTTGATTAAATATTTTAGAATATGCGTTTTCACTTAAAAATACATAATGACCACTATACATTTGAATAATACCATTGACTTTTAAATCATAATTTGTATTATCATCTTTTAAAGTAAGATAATCATTAACTTTGATATTTAAGTTTTTAGCTAATTTTTCAGTTATTAAAACATCACCTTGTATTTCTTGGTCTTTCAAATTTATAAATTTAATATAATCATTTATATTTGAACCGCTAATGACATTTACATTTTCATCCAATTCATTTTTGAAAGTTTTAAAGTTTATATGAATTGATTTATCTAATTTCGATTTAATTTCAGCTATTTCTTTTTCATTTATATTATCTTGATAGATAGTTAAAATATCATATTTAAAAATTTCTTGGTATTGTTTAGTTTCAATAGCTTCAATGCTGTCTTTAATGCCTAAACCAACTATCAATAAAATTAATGATCCACTAATTCCAAATAAAGTCATAAACATTCTTTTTTTGTATCTAAAAATATTTCTTAAATTTACTTTTTGTTTAAATGATAATTTAGTCCATAAAAAAGTTAAGTTTTCTAATAATATTTTGTGTGAATTAGAAAAAAATTGTGGAGTTATCAAGTCTACTACCTTGCTTGATTTTAATTTAAAAGCTACTGTGATTACAGGGAGTATACTGCTAAAAAATGCTAATAAGTATACTACTATAATTTCCATATAATAAACATTTAATTTTATAGGAATAATTGAAAAGGATACTTTATAAGTATTATAAACAATTAATGGCATTAAAATAAAACCGCATAATATTCCTAGTGTAGTTCCAATAAAAGTACTAGAAATACCATAGTATAGAAATTTTTTGATAATATCAAAATTATTATAGCCAATAGCTTTTAAGATACCGATATTTTTATATTCTTCATTAATAAATCGCTCCATTGTTGTGAGAATTAAAATAGATACTATAATATATAAAATAGAACTAAAAACTATCGCAATTGAATTTATAATTTTAATGTTGTTTTTGTATAATAAAAAACCATTTGAAGTAATAAAATCTTCACGATCATATATTTTATATTGAACATTTTCTAAATTTTTTATTGTTTCTTTTTGATCTTCAATTTCTAACTTCGCATCATTTATTTTTTCTAATGCTTCCTTTTTTGTTTTCAGAAAGTCTTGGTATTTTTGAGTTAAATCCAATTCTTCCTTTTCTATTTTACTTAAACCATCCTTGATTTCTGTTTTATTTTTACTTACTAAGTAACTACCGTTAATATATTCATTATATTTATTATTGAAATATTCTTTATTTTGGTTAAATTGTGATAAACTATTTTGATATTCATTCCAACCGTTGATAGAAGTGTTTTTAAGAATAGATAGTGTATTTTCTAATTCTATTTTTTCAATTGATGAATTATTTTCCTGGAAATTTAAAAGTTTATTTTCTAATTCTTTTATTTGAAAATCTAAACTTTCTAACTGTATTTTACTATCTTTTAATTTTGTTTCAGCGATAATAAAATTAGCTTTCGCAATTTCTAAGGAAGAGTGAGCTTCATTTAATTCTTTTTCTTTATCGTTTAATAATTCATATTTTTCATTTAATTCTTTTTTATTTTCGTTTATTGAATTAAATCCTTGATTAAATTTATTTTCGGCATCAATTAATTCTTGTTTTTGCTTTTCAAGTTCGTTTTCAGCATCTTTTATTTTAGTATCAATATCTTTTTGAATTTTTGAAAGACGAGTTACGGCTTGATTTTTAAAGATATTTTCTAATTCTGTTTTAAGGTTTATGATGTTATTTTGGTATGAGTTTGAAAATGAATTTTCACTTTTTATTTTTACTAAATGATGATATTTTGAATCAAAGTTATTTTTATCGATATATGCAAAACCATTTATTTCACCACTACCTTTATTGCTGGTGGAGAAATTTATTTTAGATAAAAATTCAGGGTTTTGCACAAAACCAACTATTTTATAGCTATTATTTTTTAAATTGAAATCGTCATTATCTTTAAATTCAACAACATCATTTAATTTGTATTTGGATTCAAGATTTTCAGATATTAGAATTTCATTTAATCCATTAATATCTCTACCTTTTACTATTTTATTTAAAGAAATTTTTTGAGGGTTGTTAAATACTCTTATTAAGTTATTATCTTTAACTTCTAAATCGTAAAAATAATTAGCTTCAATATTGTATTTTTTAATTAAATCTAAATCTTCATTATCAAAACCATAATTAGACATAATAAAAATATCCGCAAAATTAGTTTCTTTAAAATGATGTTGAATGGTATTTTCCATATTAAAAGCAGTAGCTTTTAAACCAACATAAGCAAAAGATGCTAGGAAAATAAGCAGTAATATTGAAATAAATCTAGCTTTAGATGTAAAAAAAGTATTTAAAATATGTTTATTTATTTTTTTCATTTTACCATTCCAAATCATCTACCTTCATTATGTTTTGATTGATAGATATTTCTTTAATTTTACCATCAGAAAACTTAATTACCTTGTCGGCTATTTTAGAAATTTCATAATTATGAGTTACTACAATTACTGTACTTTTTTTGCTTAAATTTCTTAAAAGTTTTAAAATTTGTTTTCCGGTTTGAAAATCTAATGCACCAGTAGGTTCATCGCATAATAAAATTTTAGGGTTTTTAGCAATAGCTCTAGCAATCGCAACTCTTTGAGCCTCTCCTCCTGAAAGTTGGGTAGGAAAATTATTTATACGATTAGATAGACCTACTTCGTTTAAAACTTCAATAGGATTTAACGGATTTTTGACTAACTCACAAGCTAGTTCGACATTTTCTTTAGCTGTTAGATTAGATATTAAGTTATAAAATTGAAAAACAAAACCCACATCATTTCTACGATATTCAATTAGTTGTTTATCGTTGTATTTGCTTATATCAATATTATCTATTTGGATAGAACCGCTATCCAGCCTATCCATTCCTCCTAAAAGATTAAGCATTGTAGATTTTCCAGCACCAGAAGATCCTAAAATAACTACAAATTCATTTTTTTCAATTGTAAAGTTAATATCATCATTGGCTTTAATTATATTTTGTCCTATTTTATAAGTTTTATAACAATTTTTTACTTCAATGTAGCTCATACATATTTATTATATAAAAAAATAAAAAAATATACTTTAATTATATTAAAAAATGATATAATTTTAATATGGAAAATTTGATTAAAGATATAGATGGATTGTTTTTAAAAAATCATAAAATTTTAAGAAAAATATTTGCGTATTATAGTATTGCGGCAGTGGTTTTAATGCTTATAGCTTTACTTCCTAAGATAGCTGTTTTATCTACTAGTTTACTATATTTTCATATTGGTTTTTTCTTAATTAATTTGATTGATTTAATTTCAAGTGTGGCGGGCTTAATATTATTTTTAATATTAGGAATAAGTATTATTAAAAATAATATTAGTTATGATTTGTTGTATAAATATTCATTCATTTTGCTTATTATAAAAATTTTAGAATTATTTATTGGATACAAAAAAATTTCAATTGTATCTTTATTAGTTATAATTTTGATATTTGCGAATGTTCGTATTGCGGATGCTGGAAAGAAAGGTGCGTTGGAAGAATAAATTAAAAAATTTAATTTTTTTAATTTTTCTATTGCAATAAAAAAATCACTATGCTATTATAATATAGCTAGTGCCTAAATAGCTCAGTCGGCAGAGCAAACGGCTGTTAACCGTTAGGTCACAGGTTCGAGCCCTGTTTTAGGCGCCATTTATAAATTAACCCTTATCGTAAGATAAGGTTTTTTTATGGTAAAATAAAAATATGAAATATTATTGCATAGGAATTAAAGGTGCAGGAATGTCTACTCTTGCGTGTTGTTTAAAAGATTTAGGTTATGAAGTTGTAGGTTACGATGATTATCAAGGTTATAAATTTAGTGAAGAAGGTCTGATAAAAAGAAATATTAAAATAAATTACCAACCCACCAATATTGATAAGGATTATATTGTTACTTACAGCAAAGCTTTCAGCAACAATCATCCTGAAATTATCAGAATGATTAATAATGGCAATATCATTCAAAATTATAATGAAATAATAGGAGATATTACTAAAAGATTTGAAACTGTGGGAGTTAATGGGACTCATGGAAAAACAACTGTAACAATGATGATATCTAAAATTTTAGAATCTAATTATTTTATTGGTGATGGAAGTGGCAAAATTGATGTTAATAATAATTTATTTGTTTTAGAATCTGATGAATATAATAAACACTTTTTAGCTTATTTTCCTAAAATAAGTGTTACAAATAATATAGAAGAAGATCATTTAGAGTGTTATCCAAAAGGAATTGATGAAATAATTGACACATATACCATTTTTAATAATAAGGCAGAATTTTCGATTGTTAATGGTGATGATTTAAATGTTGCAAAAATGGATATTAAACACCCAATCATTAAATATGGAATTTCTGATAATTTAGATGTGGTAGCTAAAAATTATGTTTTAGATTCTCAAGGTATAAGATTTGATTGTTTTTATAAAAATAAATTTATTTATCATTTTAATTTTGAAATGTATGGGATGCATTCTCTATATAATGTTTTGGCTGCGATTAGTGTAGGTTTATTTTATGGTGTTGAACCAGAATTAATTCAAAAAAAATTAAGTAATTTTAATGGGGCAAAACGAAGATTTAAAATAGAAACTTTCAATAATAATATAATTGTAGATGATTATGCTCATCATCCAAGTGAAATTAAAACTACTTTAAGTGCAGTTAAACAGAAATATCCAAGTAAAAAAATAGTTTCTATTTTTATGCCTAACACTTACAGCAGAACTATTGATTTATTTCAAGATTTTACATTAGCTTTTAAGGATAGCGATGAAGTTTATTTGACAGATATAAAATCAGATAGAGAGTATGCGAAAGATTTTAATGATTTTAAAATAGAAACTTTAATTAAAGAAATTAATGGTTGTAAGAAATTAGATTTTGACAATATTGAAATATTAAATCATTATGAAAATTCGGTTTTAGTATTTATGAGTTGTGCTAATATTACCCCTTATATTGAAAAGTATAAAGAAAAAAATAGACTTTAAAGTCTATTTTTTATCATTTTGAATTAAAATTCTTAGTGCTTCAACAGCTGCGATAATGGCATTTTCGGTATCGTGAACTTGTTCATTCTTGAGTCCTTTTTTCTCTCTTTCTTGATTTGCGACAACTAAGAAAATTGAACCACATCTAACTCTTAAATATTGTGCCACGATAAATAAAGCAGCACTTTCCATTTCGCTCGCAAGAGTGTTTAGCTTTAACCAAGCATCCCATTTATTCAGTAATTCGTGATGATTTGGTAAGGTTGAAGGTCTGTGTTGTCCGTAAAACGAATCTTTGCATTGAACAACACCGATGTGTTTGGCGAAATTAAGTTTATTACATGCTTGATTTAAGGCGTTTATAACATCTTGGTGTGCTACAGCAGGAAATTCTATTGGAGCATATTCTTTACTAGTACCTTCTAGTCTAATAGCTCCTGTTGCGATAACTAAATCTCCTCCTAAAATTTCTTCTTGCATTCCACCACAAGTTCCGACACGGATAAAAGTTTTAGCTCCTTTTTCTACCAATTCTTCTAAAGCTATAGCAGCACTTGGACCACCAATACCAGTGCTTGTTACAGACACTTTAACTCCATCTAAATAACCTGTATATGTAACATATTCTCTTGAATCAGCTACCATTTTAGCATCTTTAAAATGCTTTGCGATTTTAGCACATCTTTTAGGATCTCCTGGTAAAATTACATATTCACCAATTTCTCCTTGAGAAACACCTATATGATATGCCTTTCCACTACCTTGACTATAATCAACCATAAAATTCTCCTTTCTATTCTTTATTTTTGATTTTGTCTTTTATTTTAATACTTGCTTTTAAACCATCTAAAGCACTGCTCATAATTCCTCCGGAATAACCAGCTCCTTCTCCTATTGGATAAAGATTTTCAATATTTACTGATTGATAATCAATATTCCTTTTTATTCTGATAGGGCAGCTAGACCTTGTTTCTGGTGCCAACATAATTCCTTCATCAATAAATCCTTTTATTTTTTTATCAAAATTAATAAATGCCTCTTTTAAACAATTGGTGATGTTTTCGCTAAAGAAATTATTTAGATTGTAAGGAAAAGTGCCGTTTGAATAAGAAGATTCAAATTTTAAAGGATTTAATTCATTATTTAAAAAGTCTTTAATATTTTGAGCAGGAGCTTTATATGAATTACTTAAATTATAAGCCTTTTTTTCTAAATTTAAAATATATTCAAAACCCGCAAATAAATCATCATTTTTTAAATCTTGTTTTCTTACAGGAACTAAAATTCCACTGTTTGAATATTTATTATTTCTAAGAGAATAACTCATACCATTTAAACATATAGCTTGTTTATTGCTTCCGCTAGATACAATATGACCTCCAGGACACATACAAAACGAATACACACTATAGGCAGGATTTATTTTATGAATTAGTGAATAAGAAGCACTATCTAATAAATTATAGTAATCTTTATTTTGGTTTTTATCAATTAATAGTTTAGGATGTTCCACCCTAACTCCAACCGCAAACTCTTTAGCTTCTAAATAAACTTTACTTTGGTGTAAAGATTTAAATAAATCAAATGCTGAATGACCTAATGCCACTACCACTATATCGCTATGGTATTTTTGACTCCCAACTCTAACACCCTTAACTTTTTCATTTTCTATCAATATTTCATCAACTTTGCTATTGAAATGAAATTCAACGCCTTCTTTTATGAGATAATTCGTGATTCTTTGGATAATACTTCTAATTTTGTCAGTTCCAATGTGGGGTAAATGTTCGTATCTTATAGATTCTTTAGCTCCAAATTCAATTAAAACATCTACTATATATTGCATATCTAAATCTTTTGATCTAGTAGTCAATTTAGCATCACTGAATGTTCCAGCACCACCTTCACCAAATTGAATATTGGAATTTTCATTTAATTCATTTTGTTTAAAAAATTTATCTACTTCTTTACTTCTAATATCTATTCTTGATCCTCTTTCAAAAACTATTGGTTTTATACCTTGCCTCAATAAACCAAGTGTTGCGAAAATTCCGCTCGGACCATATCCGACAACTATTGGTCTTACAGGTGTTTCTATTTTTTCAAGAATTAGTTTGTTTTTGATAGTTTTAGTAATGTTTTTTATTTTTAAATATTTATCTTCATTTTTAATTTCAAAATCAACACTATACACATAACAAGGAATATCTCTGGCGTCTAAAGATTTTCTTTTAATAGAAATATTTTTAATATCAGAGTTTTTTACTTTTAATATTTGTGATATTTTGGTTGATAAAATTTCTTCACTTTCATCTAAATTTAATTTTATTTCATTAATATTTAACATAATTATATTATATCATCATCTATTCATCTATGAAACAGGTACTTTTGATAGTTTCAATTAGATTTTCTTGGTGACTTTTCATCAAATTAATCACATCATAAAATATTTTAGGATTTTTTTGATTCAAATTGTATAAACAATTATTAAAATCAATTTCATTTATATGTGCAGTATTTTGTTTATGTGTTCTGATATAGTATATGTCTTTGGAAAAAGGAAGTGTTATTTTATAGTCATATTTTTTATCTATTAGGTTTTTAATATTTATGCTAGAAACAGGAAGGTATATAAATTCATTATCATTGTAGGGTTTAGAAATTATAAGTGCCATCCTAGTTTTTAATATTATTTTTTGAAGTTTATAATCATAATATTTAAAAAATAAATTATATATTTTTCCAATTTTATTGTTCATCATAGTAATTACCCCAACGATAGTCAATTTTTCTAATATTTTCAGCATCTTTATAAATATCTTTTTTATCTATTAATGAATGATGATTTTTTAAACCATTTATATAAGAAATATCTTGGTGACTTAAATTAACTAATGTAGTAACTTTTTTAAAACCATATTTATTTAAAGTTAAGTTTATAATATATCTTTCATTGTTTTTTAAAATATAATTGCTTGTATAGTTTTTAATTTTTTTAAAATTTTTTCTAATTTTAATATTAACTGGTCCGTGTTTATATGCCATAAAATCATCATCAAATAAAATTTCGCCAGTCATTGCAATATATTCTTTTTGCATAAAGTAAAGTAATTTATGCATTTTTAATTCACTTATTTCTTCTCCTGTTTCTTGATAATACCTTTTGGATAGTATTGATGCGATTTCCATTATTCTGTTCATATTTAATTATTGCTTTGAATGATGAAATTTCCTAAAAAAAAGCTACATTTTTGTAGCTTATTTATTGTGTAGTTTAGTCCAGGTACCTTCTTCAGAAGCAATCCACATATTGTTTCCTATCTTATACCAAATTCTTCCGATAGAACCATCTTCTTTTTCATCTAAAATATAATAGTATGTTTTATCAGCTTTTTGTTTCACAACATTGTTGTTTGTGCTGCTGTCAGGTGTAGATCTTACTCTTAAATCATCAACTAACACTTCTACTTGATATGCATTAGAATCTTGACCAGTTCCATTGTTGATAGTTACATTTTCAACATTTTTAAGTGGTCTATAATCTCTAATAGCGTTATTTTGGATTTTAACAGTTTTTAAAACAGGAATTTCAGCTAAAGCAGTAATATCACTGATAGAATTATTCACAAGTTCCAAATGATTTAGATTAGCTAAACTCTTTAAATTAGTTAAATTAGATATTGTTGAGTTTGTGATTACTAATTTATTTAAAGATGATAGGTTGTTTATGTTAGTAAGAGAAGTATCAATATTACTATTGTTTATAATAAGATTTTTAATACCTAAACTAGAACTAGGCAAAGTAAGAGTATTAACATTACTTATTATTAAGGTATTTAAGGCAGTAAGGTTGCTTATTTGATTTAAATCAAAACTTCCATCTTTTGTACCATCACTTGCGACTGTTTCATTATTTACTGCAACGGTATTTCCATTGATATTTAATGAAGTAATTTTAGTAACATCATTATTATTAGCAGCCAGGAAAGTATCAATAGTTGTTTTTAAGTTATCGCTCATAGCTACATTTGTGGTAGTTGTGCTTTCTGCAGGTTTAACTTCTTCCACAACTTGTACAACTTCTTCTTTTTTATTGAAAAAAGGTAGTGAGAATTCAATATTTTGATTTTTTAATAAGAAGAAAATTCCTATTGTTACCAACAACACCAGCAACACAGCTATCAAACCAAATAAAATTTTAGTTATGATAGGGTTATCTTCACCTTCTTCTTCATCTTCCAATTCTTCTTCGTACTCTTCTAATTCTTCATCTTGATAAGTTTCTTTTTCTTCCTCTTCATCGTAATAAATCTCCTCAGTTACTGGTTTACTTAAAAAAGGAATATCTAACTCATCATTTTTGTTGTTTATTTTTTTGATTTCTAAATTTTCATCTAAAACTTCTTCGCTAACTTTTGCACCACAAATATGACAGAAATTAGCACTCGCAATTAATTGTTGCCCACACTTTGGACAGAAACGATATTTATTGTTCATAAATCCTCCTAAAACTATTATATAATATTTTTAAAATAAAATATATAATTACATCATTTATTGGAAATTATTGTGATATTATTTGGGTTACTGATGGTTTCAACTTTGGTGTTTGTTATTTTGATTTCTGATGAATTTTTGACTATTAATTCTTTTATTTCGCTATCTACAATAGTAACATTTCCTTTATTGTTGATAGTTAATTTTTCTATTTTAACCTTATTCAAATAAACATCATTGTTGTTTAAGATTGACATAGAGTAGGTATTGATATTTTTTAAATCCACATAACTATTTACTGTCATATCTATTAATATTTCACCTTGAGAGTTAATGTTTTCAAGATTTACATCACCACCACTAACTCCTTTTATTGTCAATAAAGTTTCAATGTTGAAATTTTCTAATTTTACACCATCTTTAACGATGTGAACCATATCGTAAAGTTTCAAAGTTCCTTCATAAACCCCTTCTTTAAGATATACAACCTGTCTTTTTCCTTTATCCAAAGTATAGGGTCTGGAACAAGAACTAAGTATTAATATTAAAAATAAAATTAAAATTTTTTTCATATTTTTATTATACACTTTTAATGACTTTATTATTAAATAAATAAGCTACTAAATAAAAAACACTTGCCACGACAAAGGGCATTATAGGGTTTATAGCATAAAAATATCCAGAAAATAAAGAACCTATTACTGCTCCTAATGATTTGACACTGTTATGAAAACCTATCACAACACTTCTACCTTTAACTTCGCAATAATCTATACTTCTGTCTTGGGTTATTGAAGAAATAACACTATCTAAACTTAAAATAAAAATTCCAAGAAAAATAAAGGTATAAATATTTCTAAAAATAATTATATTCAATAATGATATGAATGAAATCAGTATAATTATGCCATTTTTCATTTCCACATTTTTTGAACTAATAATTTTAGTAGTTAAAATATAATTTAATATTAATGATGAGATTCCGATTATAGCTCTGATAGTTCCGTTTAAAGAGTTATTTAAGTTATAAAAATTTATTAAGTAATAACTAAACATTTGCCAAATATTTATATGGGCAAATGAAAGTAAAAAGATAGTAATGAAATGAAAATTTAATTTACGATGAGTATAATTTTTAATTTCAAAAAAAATTTTGATTGGATTACAATTTTTTATTAATTCGTTTTTGTTTATAGGTTCAACCTCAATATTTTTGATTATGAAATAAAAAGAAATTGCACAAGTTAAACATATAATAACTTGAGTTAAAAAAGGCAGGAAAATATTAATATCCCCCAAAAAACCACCAAAAGTATGCCCAAAGGCACCAAAAACCCCATATAGTGATGTAATTACAGGTAATACTTTTTTTCTTTCCTTATCGCTTATGATTTTACTTACAATATATAAAACAGAAACGCTTGAAGCTGCGATGGAAGATCCAGAAATAGCTCTTCCTATCAACACCATTGGTACATTTTTAGATAAGGCAAATATTATTTGACCAACACTATAACCAAAACAACTGATAAAAAATAATTTTTTAGGTTGAATATATTTTGCTAGATTTCCATAAAAAGGAGAGAAAATAAAACTAGAAAAACTCATAGTAGCATAAGCTATCCCGAAAATAAGACTAGACATATTTAAAGATTTAAAAAATGTAGGTGTGATAGGATGTACTAAATTTAATGATAAACCTAAAATCACATATATAATTGTTAGAAATAATATTTGTTTATTTTTAAAATAATGCATAAAATATATTATATATCATTTACAAAAATAATGATATTTAAAATATTTTTGAGTAAAATAATATAAGGAGGTATTTGTGAAAAAATCATTATTTATAGAGAAAATTACTGCTGCTGTGAATAAAAAAGAATATTTGTACGACAAATCTTTTTTAAGATATGCACTTAGATCTTTTTATGCTGGAATTTTTCTAACTTTAACCACAGCCGCTGGGGCATATGGGGCTACTAAAATTAGTCATATTCATCCTGATCTAGGTAAATTTTGTTTCTCATTTTTATTTGCTTGGGGTTTAGTTTATATTTTATTTTTAAATTCAGAACTTGCAACTTCTAATATGATGTATTTAAGTGCTGGTGTTTATTTGAAAAAAATCAAGTTTTTTAAGGCTTTAAAAATTTTAATGGTCTGCACACTATTTAATTTAATAGGTGCAATGTTTATAGGTTATCTTTTTACCAACACTAACGCATTTAAAGATTTAGCAAGCGATAGCTATATTGTAACTAGTGTGCTTTCAAAAATTGGAAAGAACGATCTTTTAATAATTGTGGATGGATTTATTGCGAATATCTTTGTGAATATTGCGATATTAGGTTATTTATTAATGGAAAATCAAAATGCTAAAATAGCTTTTGTACTATCTGCAGTATTCTCATTTGTTTATTTGGGCAATGAACACGTTATTGCGAATTTTTCTTCATTTTCAATTTTTAAATTCAATTCCGTTGCACCACAATATGAAATACTTACTTGGTTTAATATTTTTAGACAATGGTTTTTTGCCTTTATCGGTAATTTGATAGGGGGAGGAATATTTATCGGAGTAGGTTATAGTTATTTAAATCAAAAAGAAAGCGAGTATTTAGATTAATGAATAAAGAAATGCTTAAAAAAGATTTTTATGAAGAAGTGAATAAAAAGTGGCTACAAGAAACAACAATCCCTAATGATAAACCTGCTATAAACAGTTTTCAAATACTAGCTGATGATATAGAAAAACTTTTGATGAAAGATTTACAGGCGATGAGCGAAGAAAAAATAACATTAAGCAATAGCTGTGAAACAGAAATGGTTAAACTATATAAAATAGGTAGCGATTTTGAAAAAAGAGATAATGAAGGATTCGACCCTATTAGAAGTTATGTTAAACAAATAGATTCTATTGATAGCGTTGAAAAACTATTGAATTTTATAAAAACTGAAACAAAATATGGAACAGATCTTCCAATAGAGTTTGGCGTTTCAAGTGATATGAAAAATGCCAATAAGTATATTTTGTATTTAAGTATGCCTAGTTTATTTTTACCTGATAAAACATACTATGATACTGAAAAAGGGAAGAATTTGATAGCCACTTTAAAAGATACCATTGTAG
This sequence comes from uncultured Erysipelotrichaceae bacterium, assembly GCA_945875435.1. Classification (GTDB taxonomy): domain Bacteria; phylum Bacillota_I; class Bacilli_A; order Erysipelotrichales; family Erysipelotrichaceae; genus RGIG5681. The sequence goes on along the minus strand of CAMCKH010000004.1, from coordinate 10,056 downwards.
AACTATTGAAAGAATACGGCTATTCTGATGATGATTCGGTTAATATTTTTGAAAGTAGTTTAGCTTTTGATTTATTAATTTCTAAATATAGTTTAAGTGCTGAAGAAAGTTCAGATTATACAGTTTATTACAACCCATTATCATTGGAAGATGTAGATAAACTTTCCAAAAACTTTTCTGTTTTAGAAATAATAAATAGTGTTTTAACTTTAAAATCAAATAAAGTTATAATAGCAAACAAGCATTATTTTGATAATATCGATAACATCATTAATGAAGAAAATATAAATATTATCAAAGATTGGATAAAGGTTAATTTTATTTTTAAAAGCACTGGTTATTTGAGTGAAAAAATTAGAGTTATCGCATCTAAATATACATTAGCACTTACTGGTGCAAGTGAAATTAGAGTTAAGGAAAAGAATTTATATTCTCAAGTTGCTGGTAGCTTTTCTCATGTTTTAGGAAATTATTATGCTTTAAAATATCACGGAAATGAAGTTAAAGAAGATGTTTTAGAAATGATAAGAAATATAATTTCCGTATATAACGAAAGACTTACTAATAATAAATGGCTTAAAAAAGAAACCATCGCACAAGCAATCAAAAAATTAAATAAAATTGAAACATTAATTGGGTTTCCTGATAAGATTTATGATGTTTATTACAAATTAATAATTAATAAGGAAACTTATTTTGAGAATATGATGGAAATTTCAAGAATATTTAGAGAAGAGTCTTTACAAAAAGAAGGTAGCGATATAGATAAGACTAAATGGTCAATAAGTGCCAATGTAGTAAATGCATATTATCATCCTTTTAATAATTTGATTTGTTTCCCTGCTGCTATTTTACAAGAACCATTTTATAGCATTAACCAAAGTAAAGAAGCTAATTATGGTGCTATTGGTGCCGTTATTGCACACGAAATTTCACACGCTTTTGATAGCAATGGTGCCAAATTTGATGAATTTGGGAATATGAATAATTGGTGGGATGAGGAAGATTTTGAAAAATTCAATCAACTTAAAAATTCAATGATACAACTTTGGGATAATCTTAGTTTGAATGGCAAAAAAATCAATGGTACTTTAACTGTGTCAGAAAATATTGCTGATTTAGGCGGACTTACTTGTGCATTAGAATGCATTAAACGATTAAATCTTACTAAATTTGATGAGTTTTTTTACAGCTGGGCTAAAATTTGGAGAGGGCATTATAGAAGCGATTATTTAGATTTATTGATAAATATAGATGTGCATTCTCCTGCTAAACTTCGAGCTAATATAACTCCTAGACATTTAAAAGAGTTTTACACCACTTTTGATATTAAATCAGGTGATGAAATGTATCTGGATGAAGAATCTAGAATAGAAATTTATTAGTGAAGCGAACTTAATTGTTCGCTTTTAATTTATAACAGAAATTCTATCACCTATTAATTCACATCTATAATAGATTTCATTATCATCTTTTAGGAAATTGTTTGCTTTTAAATGACCTTTGATAATAACTTTATCACCTTCTTTAATATTGTCTTTTACATATTCAGAATTTTGATTCCAAAAAGTAAATTGGTACATATCAGAATTGTCATTTTTTTCAATTAAGACGGTCGCAAGATTTAATCCTGTGGTTGTGGTTTTAAATAGTGGTTTTTCTTTGATGTTGCCGATTAAAATAATTTGATTCATTTTTTTCCTTTCTTATTGCGCAAAATAATTATCTAATATTAAAAAAGTTTAGTAAAATTGCTAAATTTGTAAAAAATTCAAGTATGGTTATAGTCGTATTTGTTTATGATGCAAATTTAGATATTGATTAAAAAAATAATAAAAATCTTTTTGTTTGACTTTAATAGATTGATGTCGTATGATATGTGAAAATTAAACAGGAGGAATTATGCAAAGTTTGATTAAAAAAATCAATTCAATTAGTTTTATTCAAAAAATATTGATAGGAATGATTTTAGGTAGTGTGCTGGCTTTGACGTTTCCTAATTTTAAAATGATTGGTATTTTTGGGGATTTATTTGTAGGCGCACTTAAATCAATATCGCCGTTATTGGTTTTTTTCATAGTGCTAAGTTCACTTTCAAATCATAAAAATAATAATTCCGATAATATGAAAGATATCGTCGTTTTATATTTATTAGGAACTTTTTCAGGTGCAGTAATTGGTGTTGTTATGGGTTTGATTTTCCCATCAAAATTAATTTTATTGGATACTGCGATTTCAATTGAAGCTCCCGACGGTATTTATTCAGTTGTTCAAAAATTGTTAATGAATATTGTAGATAATCCTTTAAATGCTATTATGCAAGGTAATTACATTGGGATTTTATTTTGGGCAATTATTTTTGGTTTAGCTTTTAAAAATTCTAGTTTAGAAATTAAAAAAGGGTTTATTGAAATATCAAATAAAATTTCTGAAGTTGTAAAATGGGTTATTAATTTAGCTCCCGTTGGAATTATGGGTTTGGTATTCAATTCAGTGGTGGAAAGTGGTCTTAGCAGTTTTAAAGAGCATACTTTTTTACTGTTGGTGCTGGTGGGTGGAATGCTTATAGTAACTTTGGTTGTGAATCCTTTGATTGGAATTTTCCTTACAAAAGAAAATGTTTTTCCTTTAACTTTAAGATGTTTAAAAGAGAGTGGCATTACGGCATTTTTTACTAGAAGTTCAGCTGCTAATATTCCAGTTAATTTAAAATTATCAAAAGATTTAGGCTTAAATGAAGATGTATATTCTGTTTCTATACCGTTAGGTGCGGCGATTAACACTGCAGGTGCTGCAATTACTATTGCTATTTTAACTTTAGCTGCTACACATACACTAGGAATAAAAGTAGATTTTTTAACAGCTACAATTTTAATTATTTTAACTAGCGTTTGTGCTTGTGGAGCGTCGGGTGTTGTTGGGGGATCGCTTTTATTAGTTCCTTTAACTTGTAGTTTATTTAATATAAGCAATGATATCGCAATGCAAGTTGTAGGTATTGGTTTTGTGATAGGGATTATACAAGATTCGGCAGAAACTGCTTTAAATTCTTATGCCGATGTTTTGTTTACGGCTTACGCTGAAATTAAAAAACGAAAACAAGAAAAACAAGAATATAAATCAATATTGTTTAAAAAATAATTATTTGAAATATTAAGAAAAGAGCTTTACAAGCTCTTATTTTTTAGGATGATCAGGATTTAGATAAGAAGATCTAGAGTTTAATTTAATAAAGCAATAAATACACATAACTTCTAACATCACAAGCATTAAAACTTTATCGTAATTGTTTTGGGTAATATCAAATGCTAATTTGATAAAAATTATAATAGCAGCAACCACCCAAAGATAAGTTAATTTATTTTTAATTACCATATTTACCTCCTTTGATTAAAAAATGTTTTAAATCTTAATTATCTCCATTCTTATATCTGTGGAGATTATAAAGTATAACTTTCATAATAATCTCCTTATTACTAATTATATTATATAAGTTATATTGATTTAATATAAGTCTTATATTAAATATTTATTTATGGTATAATGTAGTTTAGAGATTTATAAAGAATAAGTTTAAACCAAGAATATTTTAAAATATTCTTTTTTATTTTATTAAATTTGAAAATTATTTTCAATTTAGTTGTAATCATTAAGAAAATACTATATAATTTGTGTTGTGTTAAGAAGGAGATTATATGAAAAAGAGATTTTATTTAATTTTATTTTTTTTAATAATGAGTGTTTTAATGTTTTTTATTTTATCTCGTAAAAAAGAAGAAACTGTGATTAAAGAAGAAAAAGAGAAAATAGAAACTAAAACCCCAGTGGTAGAAAAAAAAGAAAATGATACCGTTAAAGAAAACGATAATATCAAAGAAATTTATTTAAACGGTGATAAAATTAAGGTTATAGCCTTTCTTCACGAAGACCATTATCACATAATTTATAAAGGTAATGAATATATTGTTACTGAAAAACAATACCTTGAATTTTTAAAAGAAAACAATAATTTATATTTTGATACTAAAAATAAAAAAGTATTAGAAAAAAACAATACAGAAGAATCTTTTGAAACAATTATTTTAAAAGAAAAAGCAGAAATAATTGCAAATAAAAACCAAATAATAGCAAAATATAAACACAAAGATCACTACCACATTAAACTTTTAGATGGCAGAGAATATATTATTTATGAAAATCCTGATAATTTTCTAAATATTGATAAAATTGAAAATAAAGTAGAAATCACAAAAATAACCCCAACAAATAACCTATTCTCCAAAATAATAAAACACAATGATTTTTATTATGTGTTATATCAAGATAAGGGATATGTTTTAAATCAAGCAGAATATGATAAAAGTATTAAAGATAATAATTTTACTCCTCTAATTGAAAAGTTGGAAGATGATTATAACTATAAATTAGAAGAACTTTCAAAACAAACAAAAGTATCAAAAAATTTAATCGCATATAAGGATAAGGTATTTTATATTCCTCACGATGATCATTTACATTTAGTTTCTTATGATACAATTCAAATAAATAATCAAGAAACAGAAATTTTAAAAGATTTAACTTTAGAAAAACAAGAACTAATTCACCTTAAAAAACAATATTTAAGTTATGTATTTGGTAAAAATTTAAAGGGGGAGGATGTTGTTCCAATTCAAGCAATTAGGCTTTATAAATATCAAGATAAACTTTATTTTTCTTATAACGAGCCTATGATGGAATACGACCCAACTCACATTCACCCAGTAAGTGTTTTAGTTGATAGAGTTATTATTCCTGAAAGAAGTGATGATTTAGAAATAGATTATTTGAACGAATTAGAAGCTACCGCAATTCGTGTTAATATTATTCCAGAAGAATTAAGGGTAGAAAATGGAAGGTTTTTTATTCCTAGCGGAAATCATGAACATTCAATTAAAGTCAAATCATTAGGGCAAGAATTATATGAAAAAAATAGAATAAGCGTTCCAAAAGGAAATAAACAAGAGGGCGAACTTGATGTTGAAACTGTTTTAAACAAAAGCAAAGAACTTTTAGAGCTTTCAAAAACTAAATTAAGTGAAAAAGAACATCGTTATGTTTCAAGAGCCTTAGATTATTTTGATTATAAATTGTTGAAAAATCAAAGAGATAATTTTATTGAAAATTCAACTGCTGGATTTATTGAAAATCTTAATCTTTTTGCGAATACATATATTTTTAAAACTGTAAATGAAAATGTAAAAAGTGATGAAGAAATAATTTTAGAAAATAAAGTTAATGAAATTGAAAACATTTTAAAAGATAGTGCATTTATTCGTAAAACCGATCTAGGTGGAATTGAAAAAAACAAAGTTTTAGAAACTATTCAATTATTAGAAACAAATAAAGATCTAACAGGGTTAGAAAATGTTAAAAATTATCTTAATAAACTACTAGCTTTACATTCAAGACCCTCAATAATGATGATGTCTTATACTGAATTTTTCCTTCGTTATGTAGATGATTATTCTTTAAGTGAAGAGGTTAGAAATGAATTGGCTTATTTAATAATTGAAATGAATGATGCGAATGTAGGTAGTCATTTATTTGCAAGAATTATCCAAGCTCATCAAGAAATTAAAAACATTCCGATAACATTCACCGCAACCAAAACTTATTATGGTTATGAAGAAACGCCACTGATTAGACTTGATTCACCAAAAATGGGAAGTTTTGGTACTTTTAGAGAAGATATATATCAAATGGTTGATAGTATTAGAGATATGCTTGAAATAATTAATTAATAAAATAACTCTTAAAAGAGTTATTTTATTTATCTCTATAATGTGATCCACATTGAGCAATTTCTATATTTCCGTTTCTAATGCGATACACAATCCTGTTAACATCGTCAATTCTGCGACTCCAAAATCCTGAAAGTTCACCTTTTAAAGGTTCTGGTTTTCCTATTCCGTTATACCCATTTCTATCTATATCTTGTAATAATTGTAGTATTCGTTTAAGCATTTTTTTATCTTGTTTAGTCCAATATTCAAAATCTTCCCACGCTTCATCTTGCCAAATTTTATTCATATTTTATATTATGTATAGTCCCTTTCCCTTCATTAAGATCAGAAATAGATTTTTTAAGCCTTACCATATTTTCTTCGCTATAAAAAGGATCTGCAGTTATTTCAAATGGTATCCTTTGTTCATTAGCCACCTTGGTTAAAAAAATATTAATTGCAGCAGACATTGTTAAGCCCATAGCTGAAAAAGTCTTTTCAACCTTTGATTTAAGTACATCATCTATTCTAAAATTTACTTGTGCCATATATTATCTCCTTTTATATATACAAACACATTATATATTATTTTATTTTCAATGTAAAGATAACTCTATACAAATAATTTAATAAATCAAAATTTAAAATACTTAAAAAAAATTTAATGGTATTTTAGTAGATTTTTAAATCAAAAATTAATATAATATATAAGTATTATATTATTTGTTATAATTGGTTGATAGATATTATAATTACCTTCTTCGGATAAAACGGGGGGGGGGGTATTTAGGAGTGAATTTGTCTAATAAAGAAGTAACAGTATTAATTCCAGTATATAATGGTGCTGAATGTATAGAAAAATGCCTTGAAAGTGTACTTAATCAAAGCTACCAAAACTACAAAATTTTAGTAGTAAATGATGGTAGCACTGATAATACATTAGAGATTTTAAAGAAATATCCTGTAGAAATAATTTCTTATGAAAAAAACCAAGGAATTTCTTATGCTTTAAATCTTGGGATAGAAAATATTGACAGTGACTATATCATTAGAATGGATAGTGATGATTTAGCTCACTTTGATAGAATACAAATACAAGTTGAATTTATGGAGAAAAACCCTCACATATTTATGAGTTGTTGTGTTTCGTTTCCAAAATACCCACCAGATAATAAGTGGCAGGTATCTTTCCCGCAAACAAAACAAATCACAACCCCAAACGAATTAAGAATGTTTTATTTATTTCACCCTTACCTTTTACATCCAGGGATTATTATGAGAACAAAACCTTTAAAAGAAAAAGGTTATAAATACAATTCTCAATTTGATGGAGTAGAAGATTTTGAACTTCATCGGCGAATTATTATGGAAGAAGATGTTTGTCTACTTCATCTACCATTAATTTATGTTCAAAAAAGAGAAAATAGTGCCTCTTCCGTAGGGATAGAGAAAACATTGTATAGATTATTTTTAGCTAATAAGTATTTTTATGAAAATCTAAATATAGCAAATGACACAGTAAAAATAATGGGAAAAGCAATGTTTCCTAAAATGTATCACACGACTTTAGATGAACTTAAAGAAATAGAAAAGTTTGTTTATAGCTTACTAGAAGTTGATTATTTTAAAACAAAATTAAATAAAGAAATGTTAGAAAGATTGTTTGATTATTTAAGTAAGGAGATTAAAAATGAAAAAATATAAAAATAACAACAAAATTCAAAAAGCATTGTTGAGTTCAATGGCAGCAACCTCTGTAGTAATCAATCCTTTAGCAGCAGTTACAACACTAACATCAGTAACATTTGTAGCTTCTAATAAATTGATTTTAGCCACCAACAACAATCACCAAACAGGTGTTGATGGAATTTCTAACTCAAATGGAGAATTTGCGATTACTAGCGAAAATAAAAATTTTAATTTGAAGGAAATTTCAGAAAATCCAATTATTTCTGTACAATTAGCAAACGGAACTTATAAATATAAAAAATTTGATCAAAAACCATCACTTATAGATATAAAAAATGCTTATTTAAATAATCAATTTTTAAGCAGTGATGATTATAAAAGAGCTTCTGGTGCATTAATAAGTAGTGATAAAATATATATTATTCAAGAAAGTGTTTTGAAAAATGCACCAACTTCTTTAGAAGAAAGTTACGATTTAAGTAAGTTTCATCATAGAAAGCATATTTTGTTTGATGCAGAATATGCGGGGATGCCTAAAACTAAATATGCTTTAGGTTTCTTAGCTCGTCCAGGAACTTTTAGTATGGATCTTAACTTGAATGGTAGTTATGGCAGCAGACACCTTTTGAAAGAAAATAACACGATGTTAGTGTTAGAGCCGGCTATTAGTATAGATTATGCAACGCTATATGATAATACAGAGGTGACGCGTCCTGATTGGATATCTGATAATTTTGAAGAAACCGTAACAGGATTAAGTAATTATCAACAAGATTCTTATTCTAGATACAACCTTTTCTTATCTCATATTGAGGATTATGGGGTAGCTGGAAAACCAAATGACCTTCTTAATAAACCAAACAGTGTTTTGGAATTGCCAGAGGGTGTGTCTATTGTTTTTGCAGGAGAAAATGGTGCAGAAATTCAAGCCTCAGATACTGCAAAACTTGATATACTTTGGAAAAAACTTACCTTTAATTTTTGGAATGAGGAAGGCGAGACACAACCTGATGCCACAGCAACACTAAGAATCAAATTCCAAGTTGAAAAAAATGGAGTAGTTATTAAGAAGGATGAAGAGTGGCGTGAAATCACAGTTTACCCAAGAGAAAACATATCAGAACTTATTAAAGTAAAAATCAGAAATACCGAAAATAATTTTGAAAATGGTATTGTAGATAACATTGATTTTTCAGCTTTACCAACTGCTTTAAAAGAAGAAGCTGTCAATATGGAAACAACAACTCCAAATGTGGACGGAACACTTCCGCAAAACAATCAATTACCAGTATTTAACAATCCTGAAAGAAAAAATGTACAATGGATTGTTAAAAAAGATGATGGTACTTATGATATGCAAAATAATTCTCATGGCACCTCTCCTCTACGAGTACTTCCAAACTGGTCAAAATTATTTACTGGTAATCCTGGTGAACCATTAAAAAGATTCATGGAAGAAATTAACGAAGAATACAAAAAATCAGACTATCCCTTATCTAAAGAAGAATATGATTTTTACAAAGAATATTTACAATATATCCAAAATTTCTTTATTTACAATATGACAGAAAGAGGGACCACTAATTCTGGAGAAAAATTTATTAATTTAACTAAGGACATACATCCAACTAAGCGAGAAGAACGAGAAGCTATTGATAGATACTGGGAGTCAATCGTGACTCCAGTACCGACACCAAACTTTGATTTTGAAATTCTACCTTTAAATTTAGATATTTTAACAGTTAATAATCCAAATGCTAATACCACTAAATATAAAATAACTCATAAATTTGAAAAGGATCCTACTCTTCCTGATACAATTTCATTACCACAAGATATTAGTAATAAAATTACAGCAGAAAGTGATTATAATGAATTAAACAATGGTGATACTAGACAGCCAAATACTAATATTAATAAAGAAAACTATAATGATACAGCAAATGATGGTGTTTGGACCTTTAAAAATTGGAAAGATGAACAATTAACTATCAATAATGCGAATGGTGAATTTATTGGTTATTGGAATTTTACACTTAATACTTATAATGTAACTCATACTTTTGTGAAAGGAAATAATGTTCCTGCAGAAATCCAACTTCCTAATGAAATCACTGAAAGATTAAATGGCAAGGATTATAGCAATGTTCCTAGTGGAACAGAAAAAACACCAAACCCTGATATTGTTTTAACAAATTATGAAGATAGTGAAAATGATGGTACTTGGTCATTTGGTGCTTGGGATAATCAAACACTTACACCAAGTAGAACTAACCCATCTCCAAGATTTGTGGGTACTTGGAATTTTGCTAGAAAAACCTATATAATCACTCATAGATTTGAAAAAGCAAATGGTGTAACAATAGAACTTCCAGAAGCAATCACAAATAGAATTACTGAAGATTCTAAATATTTAAACTTAGTAAATAATGATACTAGGGAGCCTAATGGAATAATTGATACTACTGAATACCAAGACCAAACAAACAATGGTGTTTGGAGATTTGAAAGATGGGATAAAACATCACATACTATCGCAAAAGCTAATGGTGAATTTGTGGGTACTTGGAACTTTATCCCAAATGTAGTAAAAGGCAATGTCAAA
>CAMCKH010000003.1 GCA_945875435.1 uncultured Erysipelotrichaceae bacterium | reverse complement strand
TTGAAATAACTTATACTAAGACAGGAGAAGAAAACCCTACTAAAGTAACTGTTGAAAAACAACCTGATGGTAGTTGGAAAGCTCCGGATGGCTCTAACATTCAAGTAATTGACGGAAATATTGTGATTCCGGAAAGTGAAGTTAAAGATGGAACTAGTGTTTCTGCGATTGCTAAGAATGGTGATGTTGCTTCTAATGGTGGTGGTTCAGTAATTGACCCTGTTAAACCAACAGAAATAAAAGCTCCAGAAAAACCAGCTGTAGATGTGGTGGATGGAACTGTTACTATAACTCCTCCAACAGATAATGTTACAAGTATTGAAATAACTTATACTAAGACAGGAGAAGAAAACCCTACTAAAGTAACTGTTGAAAAACAACCTGATGGTACTTGGAAAGCTCCAGATGGCTCTAACATTCAAGTAGTTGATGGAAAAATTGTGATTCCGGAAAGTGAAGTTAAAGATGGAACTTCTGTGAGCGTGGTTGCTAAGAATGGTGATACTTTAACTAGCGATCCGAATGCAAAAGTAGTTCCTGCACAAAATACCACAAGCGTTGCTCCTGTTGCTCCAACTATTGAAATCAACGAAGGAAAAGATGTTGTGATTACTCCTCCAACAGATAATGTTACAAGCATTGAAATAACTTATACTAAGACAGGAGAAGAAAACCCTACTAAAGTAACTGTTGAAAAACAACCTGATGGTACTTGGAAGGCTCCAGAAGGCTCTAACATTAAAGTAGTTGATGGAAAAATTGTGATTCCGGAAAGTGAAGTTAAAGATAATACAACTGTAACAGCAATTTCTAAAAATAACGATGCAAGTTCTAGCGATGCTGCTACAATTAATACACCACAAACTCCAGCACCAACTGCTCCAGAAAACCCTGATGTAACTACAAATGATAATAGAGATATTATAATTACACCTAAGGGCGATAATGTAACCAGCTTAGAAATAACTTACATACCAGAAGGAACTGAAAATCCTGTTACGGTAGTTGTTAATAAATTACCTGATGGAAGTTATGATCTTCCAAATGGATTTGGACAAGATGGTAATAATATTATTATTCCTGAAAATTTAGTTAAAGATGGAACTTCTGTGAGCGTGATTGCTAAGAATGGTGATGTAACTTCAAATACTCCAGTAACTGTTGTAGCACCAAGTGAAGTATTAACTCCTGAAATACCTAAGATTGAAGAAGATTTTGACAACAACAATGTGATAATAACTCCTAATAAGGATAACACCACAAGTATTGTTATAACATTCACTCCTAAAGGACAAACTAATCCAGTTTCTGTTGAAATTACTAAGGATGAACAAGGTAAATGGATAGTTCCTGATAATTCTATACCAGTAGCTCATCCAGATGGAGATAAGATTATCATCTCTCGTGCTGAAATAGAAAACGATACTGCAATTTCAGTTATCGCAAAAAATGGAAATAAAACATCTGACAGTGCTGAAGTAATCTTAGTTCCTAGTAAGACTGATGCTGAAAGATACGATGCTACAATAAGTGGACCTATAACTGTTAAGGATAATAATAATCTTACTTTAGATGAAAAACAAGAAATTGAAGATAAGATTAGAAAAGAAAATGTCTTACCTGATAGAACAGTGATTGTGGTTGAAAATGACGGAACTGTTACTATAACTTATCCAGATAAAACTACTGACACTATCCTTCCTACTAAGACAGTTATGGAAACTAAGAAGGGCGATAGCACAACTAGTATTATTAATCCGTTTGATTTATTAGCTGATGATGATAAAGATGGATTTACCAATCTTGAAGAATTAACTGCGGGTTCAAAACATGACGATCCAGCTTCAGTACCAGCAAGTCAAAAAACAAGTGATAGAATTGATATTAAAACTACTATCACAACTGTAAATAATATTAATGCACTTACTGATTCTGATAAACAAGCTGTTAAAGATGCGATTGTTAAGAACAATAACTTACCAACAGGCACAAACATCACTGTTGACAATAACGGTAATGTTACTATAACTTATCCTGATGGAAGTTTTGATACCTTAAAAGCTAATGTTACTATTACACCGTACATTCCTGCAGAAACAAATAATATTTTATCGCTACCTAAGACTGGTCATAATAATGTATTAGTTCAAGTTTTAGGAAGTATTGGAATTGCGATTTCAGGATTATTCATTATTAAATCTCGTAAAAAAGATGAAGAATAATATAAAAGTAGGTTTTAAATAAAACCTACTTTTTTTCAAAACTTGTTATAATTAATATGGAGGTAATATATGATACATTTAGATGGTTTATATAAAAAGTATGGCGATAAAGTAGCTTTAAATGGTGTTGATATTAAAATAAATGATGGTGAGATATTTGGTTTAATTGGTCATAATGGAGCTGGTAAAAGCACCATTATTAAATCTTTGGTAAGTATTATTGATTTTGATGGTGGTAATATATTTGTTGATAATCAAAATCTAAGAGAATATAGAGATGTTATTAAAACAAAGATCGGTTATGTACCTGATTCTCCTGATATATTTTTAAGATTACCTGTTTCTTTTTATTGGGATTTTATTGCAAAGGTATATCAAGTTTCTGAAGAAGTTAAAAATAATAGAATTGCAGAATTTAAAAAAATATTTGATATGAATGATGATGATTATAATTGTAATATTGAAGAACTTTCTCACGGAATGCGTCAAAAAGTTATTATCGTAGGTGCATTAATTTCTAATCCTAAGATTTGGATTTTAGATGAACCACTTACTGGGTTAGATCCTCAATCTGCTTATAATTTAAAAGAATTAATGAAAAAGCATGCTAAAGACGGAAATATTGTATTATTTTCAACACATATTTTAGAAGTTGCTGAGAGTTTGTGTAATCGAATTTGTATTCTTAAAAAGGGAAATGTTTTATTTACAGGAACTATAGACGAATTAAAAGCTAATAATTCAATTGATAATTTAGAAAGTATCTACTTAAAAATGATTGATGAAAAAGGTATTCAAGATGAATAATAAAGTTTTTTTAGATATTTTAAAAATTGATATTTTATATGGAAATCCTAATATTGCTAGTAGATATTTAAAAAATAAGAAAAAATATAAGAATATATTTAAAAATATGTTTTTAAATATATTACTTTTCCAACCTATGCTGATGATTGTTTCTTATTTATTATTGTTTTTTATGTATGATTTGAAACAAAACCCTGAAATGTTTAATTTTATTTATATTTTCTTTATGTTTTTGGGATTAAGTTCTGGTTTTATGGTTACTTATAATATTTTTTATAATAGCGATGATATTGAAATTTATAAGTATTTACCAATAGATGTTACGGAAATTTTAAAATCCAAGACATTAACAATACTACTTAATATATTTGGTCATATAATACCAGTAATACCTTTAGGAATTTTGTTTTATTTAAAAAATAATTTTAATATATTTGAAATTATTATATATCCTATTTTAATATACAGTGCAAGTTTGTTATTTTTAACAGGAATTTTAATAGCTATTATATCACTTTTAATTAAAAGTTTATTTTTTAAAAAAATTCAGAAATTTTTTATAGGATTTATGAATATTTTTACATTAATATTAATTTTTGGATTTATTTTCGGAATTCAATTTTATAGTAGAGAGTTAAGTAATTTTTCAATAGCTGATAAAGGAATTTTTTCAACCATTTTCTTAAATCCTTTGTATACTCTTTTAATTGTTTGTCTGCTTTCTGTTACAGGGATATTTTTATATTTAAAATCAATAAATGAAATTTCAAAAACATATTTTAAAGACAACAATATTATTCGTAATATTACCAATAAAAAACATTATAAAAATAAATTATCTTTTTTCACTAAATATCATTTAGATTTGGTTTTTAAAGATTCCGCAACTATTACGAGTGCTTTAGTTACTAGTTTTATTTTTCCAATATCATTTTCTTTTTCTTTTTTTAGAAATATAGATAAATTGAGAGAATTTTCTTTAGTAGCAATAATTAATGTTGCGTTATTATTTGCGGTAGCTCAATATAGTAATTTTACAAATCTTTCTAGTATTATTATTTCTTTAGAGAAAGAAAATTTTAATTATATTAAAGCTCTACCGATAAATTTATTTAATTATATTATTAAAAAATTGTTTTTTTCAGTATTTATCAGTGCTATTTTTCCTTTAGTTTTCATTTTTGGTGTATTTTTATACTTTAAATTTAACTTAATCCATATTTTCATAGGAGGAATATTATATATAATTTTCAGCTTATCATTCTCAATTCATTCTATAATTTTTGATTATAAGAATTTTAGAAGTGATTGGCGTAATGTTAATGAACTCTTTTCTAGAGTTAGTAAAATTTGGCAATTTTTAGCGATACTGTGTATTAGCGTTGTGATTATTGTTTTTGTTGCTTCAATGATTTTTGCTTCAATTTTTAAAAATTATATTTTAATTCCTTATTTTATCATAGCGGTTATAAGTTTATTAATTTCGTATTTTAGAATGAATAAATTTAGAAAAAGTTTAGAAAAATAAAAAATTGGGTAAACCCAATTTTTTTTATTTTATATTACGATATCCTAAATAAGTTATTAAAGCAGAGAATATCATAAATCCAGATACATAATAAGGACTGGTGTTTATTGAAGCAAAAACTAAAAATAATACTACTAAGATTGAAAGTGCAGGTATTAATTTGTTTAAAATATTGTTTTTAATAATATTTTTATTAGCTAATTTTGTTACTGTAAAGTAAAGGATAGAATATAAAATATAACTGAATACAATAGAAATTTCGCTAATATCTCTTCCTTTTAATAAATCAAGTTTTGTGATTATATAATGAATTAAAGTCCAAAATAATAGTAAATACATATAGTATTTTGAAGAATATTTAGACATTTGCACTTTTGGATCTATTTTTGCTAGAGCAGGTTTTTTTAAGAAATTCTTTTCAGCAAGTGATTGAGGCATTCTGATTCCTGCCATAATTAAACCATTAAGAGCACCAAGCATTGAGATAATTAAAAATATTAAAAAGAAATTACCAATTGTACTATTCATTACAATTTTGACAGCTTCAAAAATTGAATTATCTCCTTGTTGCATAATGTTTTGACTTCCAAGGATTTTATTGATACCGTAAAAATATGCGATGTACACCACTAGAATAATAAATGGTGCCGAAATTAAAGCTCTAGTAATATTTTTTTTAGAATTTTCAACATCTTTTACAATACCAGTGGCAGTAATCCAGCCGTCAAATGAATACATTATAGGTATTAAAGCACTAATCCAAACAAGACCATTTTGAGCATTTGAATTTGTTGTAACTATTGCTGTGGTTTCATTTTTAAAGAAAATCCCAATCAAAGCAATCGCTAAGAGCGGTAGTAATTTAATAGCAGTTGAAATATTTTGGAAATAACCTCCAATTTTTTTATAGTAAGTATTAATAGTTACTAAAATAATATTTAAGACCAAAGATAATATAATTTGAATTTCAAAACTGACTTTCAAATTTAAAAATGAAAAAATATAAATAGCACACACCCAAGCAACTACCACTGTAATTGTCGGGAAATAAACAAAGGTTTGAAAAAAACCAAAACCAGCTGCAATTTTGGTGGAAACAAATTTTTCAAAATATGTTATAATTCCACCTTCATCACATATTTGTGAGATTCTTGAAATACTTAAACTAGATAAAATAATTAAAAGACCAGATATTCCAATTAAAAACATTCCTAAATACATATTGCCATTGGTATAATTTAAAATATCATCCGCCTTAAAAAATATACCAGATCCAATAACGGTTCCTACAATCATTGCGATTGAAGTAAATAAGCCATAACTTTTTCTTTTGTTCATAAATTTCTCCGTTGTTTATAATATTATACATATTAAGTTGTATTTATCAAGTATATTAACCATTAATTGTGTTAAAATATATTTATGAAACATATTTTTACTGATGTAGATGGGACTTTAGTGTATCGAGATCCTATAAAAAACGAAACAATTTTACCACCAAAAACTTTGGAAGCATTAAATTTATTAAGAAGTAAGGGACATAAAATATATCTTTCAAGTGGAAGAAATATTATCTCTGCTAAAGATGTAATCAAAGATTTTATTTTTGATGGATATATTAGCGGTGTAGGATCTTACGCAGAAATAAATAATAAAGTTATATATGATAATCCTTTTAAATATGAAGAAATTGTTGAAATTATAACGGTTGCGAAAAAATATAAAATCGAACTTGTGCTTGAAGGCAACGAAAAAATATTTGTATCAAAAACTTGGGCAGAGGAACATAAAAAATATCGAAGTAAAAAAGATATTTCTTATTGGAAAGATTTGGAAAGTTATAGTCAAGATGATGTTGTATATAAACTTTTATTCAAAGCAAGAGAAAAAAGCGATTTTTTAAATTTCGAAGATGAAATTAGAGAAAAGTATGCGATTTTTCACGGTATTAATCACGGATTTTTCTTTGGAGAAATAACGCTTTATGGCAATAATAAAGGTGCAATAATTAGAAAATTAGTCCAAAAAGGACTAATTAAATATGAAGATACTATTGCGATTGGCGATAGCCCTAATGATATTGAGATGTTTAATTTCGCAAATCTTTCAATAGCTTTAGGAAATGCGAATGAAAAAGTTAAAAGACAGGCAGATTTAATTACAAAAGATATTAAGGAAGATGGTTTTTATTGTATTTTTAAAGAATTGGGTTTATACGAATAAAGTTATTGGTTGGTAGAGCCAATACCCCCAATTCTTTCATTTTCTACATCATCATCTAAAGTTATTCCGTAATTTAAAAATATTCCTTGTACAAATCTATCTTGATTTTTTAAAACAATATCGTTATTTGAATTATTTTTAATTTTTATTTTAATATGACCTTCATTTTTAGCGTTATAATAATCAGCATCAATAATTCCGACGGTATTAGAAAGACTCATTCCGTATTTAAAACCTAAAGAAGATCTTGGAAATATACAAAGGACATAATCATTATCAATTTTGGCTCTAATTCCAGTAGGAACAATAATTTCTTGATTGGCTTTTAAAATTAAATCAAAAGGAATCACAAAATCATAACCTGCAGAAAATTTAGTAGCTCTGGTTGGTAAGATTATACTTTGGTATGCTTTTTCAATATCAATATCTAGGTTTTCACAGTCTAAAATAAACTGTTTTAGACTAATTTTTTCAAATAATGCAATTTTTTTCATATTTTTATTATAACATACTTGCAACAATAAAAATTATATGTTATTATAAGAAAGCGCTGATGAGTGGTGTAAACTTCATGAGGAAGTACTCAAGAGGCTGAAGAGGTGCCCCTGCTAAGGGTATAGGTCGATTAAGGTCGGCGCGAGGGTTCAAATCCCTCCTTCCTCGCCATAAAAAATACGGTCCGGTGGTGTAGCGGTTAACATGCCTCCCTGTCACGGAGGAGATCGCGGGTTCGATTCCCGTCCGGACCGCCATTCGCAGATGTAGTTCAATGGTAGAACGTAACCTTGCCAAGGTTAATACGAGGGTTCGATTCCCTTCATCTGCTCCAATTGTAAACCCTGAGGGGCTTTTTTATTATAAAGGAGAAATATGAAAACTGCTTGGAAAAAATATAATGATACAGATTTAAAAAATGTATTCGAACTTTCTGAAAAATATAAAAAGTTTTTAGATAGTGCTAAAACAGAAAGAGAGGCTTGTGCTCAAGCTATTAAAATTGCAGAAAATTATGGCTATCAAGATATTAGTAAATATAGTAGTTTAAAACCTGGTGATAAAGTTTATTTCAACAATAGAGATAAAGCTATTTGTTTATATCATATCGGTAGTGATGATATTGTTTCTGGTTTAAATATTTTAGGAGCACATATCGATTCTCCAAGAATTGATTTAAAACAAAATCCACTATATGAAACAGACGGTTTAGTGCTTTTTGACACCCATTATTATGGTGGTATCAAGAAATATCAATGGGTTGCACAACCTTTATCACTACACGGTGTTGTAGTTAAGAAAAATGGTGAAAAAATAAATATTTCAATTGGTGAAAATGAAAATGATCCAGTATTTGGAATTAGTGATTTATTAATTCATCTTTCAAAAGATCAATTAGAAAAAAAAGGTAGTGTTGTGATTGAGGGCGAAGATTTGAATGCTTTTGTAGGAAGCAATGATAATAAATTAAGTCCAAAAGATGCGATTTTAAAATTATTTAAAGATAACTATGATATTGAAGAAGCTGATTTTTCAAGTGCTGAACTAGAACTAGTGCCAGCAGGCAAGGCTAGAGATTATGGTTTGGATAGATCAATGATTATGGCTTATGGACATGATGATAGGGTGTGTGCTTATACTTCACTTTATGCTATGATGCAAATAGAAAATCCAGCTAGAACAAGTTGTACTATTTTGGTTGATAAAGAAGAAGTTGGATCAAACGGTGCTACTGGTATGCATTCTAGATTTTTTGAAAACACTATTGCTGAAGTTTTAGATAAAATGAATAAGTATAGTGAGTTAAATGTTAGAAGAATTTTAACTAATTCATTTATGCTTTCAAGTGATGTGAATTGTGCATTTGACCCTAATTATCCAAGTGTTAATGAAAAGAAAAATACCGCTTTTTTAGGTAAGGGTGTAGTATTTACAAAATATACTGGAGCTAGGGGTAAGTCTGGTTGTAACGATGCGAATCCAGAATTTTATGCCAAAATTAGAAATATTATGGATAAACATAATATTACTTATCAAACAGGAGAACTTGGTAAAGTTGATCAGGGAGGCGGCGGAACCATCGCTTATATCCTTGCGAATTTGAATATGGAAGTTATTGATTGCGGTATTGGGCTTCATAATATGCACGCTTGTTATGAAGTAGCAAGTAAAGCTGATATTTACGAAATGTATAGCTGTTATATTAAGTTCCTTGAGGAGATGAAATAGTGTTTATTGATTATAATAATTTTATTTTAAATTATATTGCGAGTATCAGAAAAAAATACGGACTTTCTAGTTCTTATGAAGAAAATCAAGAATTTTTAAATGTAGTTAAAAAATATAAACAAATAATTTTAGTTTTAATAGATGGTATGGGTTCAAGATTAATTGAAAAACAACTTGAAAAACAAGATTTCTTATATAAAAATATGAAAAAAGAAATTTTTACGGTTTTTCCACCAACCACAACAGCCGCAACCACCTCAATTTTAAATGGTAAAACACCTAATGAAAATTGTTGGTTGGGATGGTTTCAATATATGAAAAGTGAAAATGCACATATTATTCCGTTTTTAAGCTATGGTTATTATGATGATAAACATTATGCTGGTTTTTCAATGCAAGAAAAATACCCTGTTAAAAATATTATTGATGAATTAAATGAAAAAAACATTAATGCTACTAAAATTATGCCATTTTTTGATAAACAATATGGAGTTAAAGACTTTGAATCTTTTTGTCAGAAAATAATTAGTGAATCTGAAAATCAAGAAAACGAATTTGTTTATGCATATTGGGATGAGTATGATTCTTTAATGCATAAGTTAGGTCCTAGTGATATAGAGGTTAAAAATCTTTTAAAATATATTAACGATAGCTTAGAAAAAGTCGCAAACAATCTTAATAAAGAAACTTTAATGGTTGTGATTGCGGATCATGGGCAAGTTGATGTTTATGAAGAAGAACTTTTAAAAACAGATTTAGTTAAATATTTTTCAAAACTACCTGATTTTGAACCTCGTGCTTTGAATTTCCATATTAAAGAAGAATTTAAAAATGAATTTAGGAAAGAATTTATACAAAAATATGAAAATGAGTATATTTTATTAACTAAAGAAGAAGCTATTGAAACTAAACTTTTCGGTAGCAGTGATAACCATTCAGATTTTAAAAATTTATTAGGTGATTTTATTGCGATTGCTAAAGGGAAATTGCATTTTAAATTAACTGAAAGAGATTTTACATTTAAAGGTGCTCATGCGGGATGTCATATAGATGAATTAATGATACCTTTAATAATCTACGGTAAAAAAGATGCCTAGACTCACAAGGTCGGAAATTGAAGTTATAAATAAAACTAATCGTTTTATTAATCCTATTAAATTAATATTTGAAAATAAAGAAGATTTCAATACACATCATAGATTTTCAATGTATAATTATTTATTTCTTTTAATTGTTGTGGTTATTTATTTAAGTGTTGAAACTTTAATATTTGTTTTACTTGATAAGTTTGTGAGTGAGGGTTTAAGCAATATAATAATCTCATTAATTAACTTAGGATTATTATATATCCCTAATTTTATTAAAAATAAAATAATGTTCATTTTTTTAAACAATAAAGAGGTAAGTGAAAGTTATTTTAATACTTTGAGAAAATATCTTTAAATTTTTGATTGACTAAAGTATAAAAATAATTTAGAATTTAATCATATTAGGTATGTTATTTACTTAAATTATTGTAAAGCATTAACCAATTAGTTTTTTTCTAATTGGTTTTTATTTTTTATAGGAGGTAATATGTTTAAATTTTTCGCAAAGAAAAGAAAGATTTTAAGCCCTTGTAGCGGTGAATTTATCAAGCAAGAAAATATTAGGGATGAAATGTTTAAAAAGGGTATTTTAGGAACTAGTTTCGCAATAAAACCTACTGAAAATTATATTTATTCTCCAATTTCTGGATTAATTAAGATGATTTACCCAACAAAACATGCTTTAGGAATAGAGGTGGAATCAGGGGTTGAGGTTTTAATTCATGTAGGGATTGATACTGTTAAACTTAAAGGTGAAGGTTTCGAGGTTTTGGTTAAGGAAGGTCAAAAAATTGAAGCTGGGGATTTAATTATGAAAGTAGATTTTGATTTAATTAAATCTAAAAATTATTTTGAAGAAGTTATATGTGTACTGATTAACTTTAAAAAGATAACTTTTAATTCACTAGATACTTTAAAGGCGAAAGAAGAGGTTTTAGTTTTTGAATAAATATAAGATAACTAAGATTTTAAATCATAATGTAGTAATGTTTTTTGATGAAAATAGAAATGAAAAATATCTTGCTTTTGGTAAGGGTATAGGTTTTGGTAAAAAAGAAAATGATACTTTAAATGAAAATGCAATTTCTAAGCTATATCAAATAAAAGATTTAAAAAATATTAATGATTATGATTATCTAGTAAAAAAATCACCTGATAAATTATTGGAAATATCTGAATATATTATTTCAAAGATGCAACAAAAATTTAAAAAAAGATATAATGAAAGACTCCACATTTCTTTATTAGATCATTTAAATTTTGCGATTAAAAGATACAATGAAAAAATTGTGATTAATAATTTATTTTTAGATGAGATAAAATTTATGTACCCTATTGAATACCAATTTTCTAGTGAATGTTTAGACTATATCAACAGTACTTTAAATATTAAGTTAGATGAATCTGAAATAGGTTTAATCAGCATGCATATTCATAGCAGTTTAAACAATGAAGAAGTAGGTATGAGTAGTTTAATTGTTACAATTGTTTCTTCTGTGATTAAATTTTTAGAAACAAAATACAATATTATTATTAAAAATGCATTACTTAAACAAAGATTAATAACACACCTAAAATTTGCTTTAAAAAGAGCAAAAGATGGATTAGATATAGATAGTTCTATTAATAGTTTAATTAAGGAGAAATACTCTAAAACATATTTAGTTTCTCTAGGGATTTCAAATTATTTAAAAGATAATTTTAAAATTCATTTAAAAGATAGTGAACTTTCTTATTTAACCATCCACATTCAAAATATCATTGAATCTAATGATGAAAAGGAGGAATATGTTTAAATTACTACAAAAAATAGGTAAAGCATTTATGCTGCCTATTGCGATTTTACCAGCAGCAGGACTTCTTTTAGGTATTGGTGGTGCTTTATCTAACGCCACAACAGTAGCTACTTACCCAATTTTAAATAATCCATTGTTACAAGGAATATTTAAAGTTATGAGTGCAAGCGGGGAAGTTGTGTTTGCGAATTTGTCAATTTTATTATGTATAGGTTTGTGTATAGGTTTAGCGAAAAGAGATAAAGGAACTGCTGCTTTAGCTGGATTTGTAGGAATTGTTATGATGAATTCTACAATTTCAACTTTAATTAACGTTTTTAAACCTGGACAAGCAGCGATTGATACAGGCGTTGTGGGAGCTATTGTGATTGGATTTGTAACAGTTTATTTCCATAACAAATACCACAATATTCAATTACCACAAATTTTAGGATTTTTTGGTGGTAGTAGATTTGTTCCGATTGTAACGTCTTTTGCATCGATTTTTGTGGGTACTTTCTTCTTTGTTTTGTGGCCACCATTCCAAAACTTATTAATCCAAAGCGGAGATGTGATTTCTAAAGCTGGACCTTTTGGTACTTTTTTATACGGAAGTCTTATGAGACTTTGTGGAGCAGTTGGTTTACACCATATGATTTATCCAATGTTTTGGTATAGCGAGCTTGGTGGAGTTGAATTGGTTGCAGGAACAAGTGTTGTTGGGGCACAAAAAATATTCTTTGCTCAACTAGCTGACCCTAATCATGTCGGATTATATACTGAAGGAACTAGATTTTTTGCGGGTAGATTCGCAACCATGATTTTTGGACTTCCAGGAGCTACACTTGCGATGTACCATGCGGTAGCTAAAGAAAAAAGAGCTAAATATAAAGGTCTATTTTTATCAGTAGCTTTAACTTCTATTCTTACAGGGATTACTGAACCTATTGAATTTATGTTCTTGTTTGTGAGCCCTATTCTTTATGTTATTCATGCCTTTTTAGATGGTGTTTCATTCTTTGTAGCAGATATTTTAAATATTTCTATCGGAAATACTTTTTCAGGTGGATTAATTGACTTCACATTGTTTGGTATTCTTCAAGGAAATGCTAAAACTAATTGGTTATTGGTACTTCCAATAGGTGCTTTATGGTCAGTTATGTACTATATAATATTCTCATTATTTATTAAGAAATTTAATGTATCAACCCCAGGTGTTAATGATGAAGAGGGAGAAGAAGATGCGAAAATCACAACTAAAGAAACTTTAAAAGAAGAAGCTAATTTAGTAATAAGTGCATTGGGGGATGCCGATAATATAGAAGATGTGGACGCTTGTATCACTAGACTTAGAGTATCGGTTAAAGATGTAAGCAAGGTAGATAAAGTCGCACTTAAAAAGATAGGTGCTGCAGATGTTCTTGAAGTTAGTGGAGGAATTCAAGCAATATTTGGAGCAAAAGCTATTCTTTATAAGAATATTATTAATGAAAAATTAGGTCTTGATGATTAATAAAAGCACTTTAGTGCTTTTATTTTTCATATTTACTAAACACTTTTAAAAGATATATTCCTAAAATATAAAACATTAAAGCAAAACCAAATGTTAAAAAGATACTGCTTGAAACAATGATGGTGATGTTGTTGTAAAAACATAATGCATAAATTGTAAATAGAATTAAAAACATTATAATTGTTTCTTGGTAATTTATAATACTTATTTTAAAAGAATTTTTAATAGCGGTAATTAAATTATTTTGGTAACGACCAAGCATTGCATAACTATATAAAATATGAGTTATTGTAGCCAAGATACTTAAATAAATTATAATAAAATAAACTTTAAAAATAAAATTATCTTGATTATAAAAAAGAGTAAAACAAAACACAAACCAAGCGATTAAAAAAGTATGTAATAGTTGTAATAAAATCCCATTTTTAAAATTTTCTTGATAGGCTTTAATATAATCTTTCACCACAAACACATCTTCTTTTCTAATCATTTTAAAAATTATTTTATAACAGCTTGAAATACTAGCACCAATAGTTATTAAAGGTAAGGAACCAATAATAAAACATAAATTTAAAAGTGCTAGATCGGCTATAAAATATAAAAATTTATAAAATTTACCTTCAATATTTATTTTCATAATAAAATTTTAACATTATCTGATAAAAGAAAAAAGCATCAATTAATTGATGCTTTAATTATTAACGGCTGTAGAATTCTACTACCAATGATTCATTGATTTCAGTATTTAGTTCATTTCTTTCTGGAAGACGGATATATTTACCTTTACGAGCTTCTTTATCTACTTCCACAAAGTTTTTAATAGTAATATTTGCTTCAAGTGATTCCACAATTAATTTTAAACCACGAGATCTTTCTCTAACTTCAATAGTAGATCCTGTTTTTACTGAATAACTTGGGATATCTACTTTTTTACCATCTACTAAGATATGACCGTGATTAACTAATTGTCTAGCTTGTCTTCTAGTTATCGCAAATCCTAAACGGTATACTAGGTTATCTAATCTTGATTCTAATAGTTGTAATAATTCTAAACCAGTAATTCCTTTAGATTTTACAGCTCTTAAATAAGTGTTATAGAATTGTTTTTCACTAAGACCGTACATATGACGGATTTTTTGTTTTTCAGCTTGTTGTAAACCGAAGTTAGATTGTTTGATTTTTTTACTTGGACTACCGTGTTGTCCAGGTATATATGCTCTTCTCTTTAACTCTTCGCCTGTTTCAAGAATAGAGAAGTTAAGGCGACGACTAATTCGCCAAACAGGACCAGTATTTCTTGCCATTTAATTTCCTCCTTATTGTGGCTACACAATAACAGGTATAAATCATGTTCCAAGGGTGGTTATATTTAATTTTTCACTAGGACAGCTAGTTACTAATCGATAGTTACCTACTATAACCACATTTAAAACACATTTATATGCTGCCAAATGCTTTAATATCATAACAATTTTTTAAATTAAAGTCAAATTAATCGAGAATATATTTAAAATAATCTTGATGATTTGGATAATGTTTAATCATTTCATTATAAAAATATAATTTTTGTTCATAACTAAGATCTTTAACTCTTTCGTAAATCAAAACATCAACTCCATTTATTTTAAATTCTTTTATTTTTTGATAAGTATCACTAAAAAGTTTTTCATTTAAAATTGCATTAGTGATAATATCGTAGGTTTTTTGGTATTTTTGATTTAGATAAAGAGTAGGTTTAGTTATCAAGACATAATTTATATGTTTTAAATCTTTTGGAAAACCATCTCTTAAATCAAGAACATTTGATTCTATTTTAACTCTGTTTGTTAAAACAGGTAAATTTGCATTTCTAATCAAATCATCATTAAAATTATAATCACCAGATGCAATGTAAGAACTTTGCCATTCTTCGCTTGAAATTGTTTCTAAATAATTTGTAAGGTTTTGAATATCTTTTTTATATTCCATAATTTCAGGTATTTTTTTAATTTGAGTAAACAGTGGTATTTTAATTTCTTGGTATATTAAAAGACTTTGAACGCTTAAAATTACTAATAGAATGTAGCTTATTTTTTTAATGTTTAAAAAGAAAATTATTAGTATTATCAAAATATTAAGATTCATTAAGTGATAGTGATGAAATCCTAAAGATTGAATTCTAGCAATTAAAATATAAGGGATTATGGTAGTGACTGCAAAGAATAAGATTAGATTTTTTTTATTTTTTAAATAATAGATACTAATAATTGTGATAATGCTGATGATAGGGCTGTAAAAATTAATTAAATTCATTAATTTATTAGGTTGATTATAAAATTCATAAGCTTCCTTAAAATTATTTGTGAAAAGTCTTATTAGATAAGGGTTGAAAAATATTATTAAAACAATAGTTAAGGGAATAAAGGTTTTTAAAAAGTTAATCAGCTTATTTTTATTGATATTAATAATGGTTTTGATAAATAAATAGATGTAATATGCTACTACATAAAACAAATACCATCTTCTTAAAAAAATTAAATTAAAAACAAGAAAATTAATAAATAGTCCTTCTTGATCATAAAATGATATTAAAAACAGTGAAGCGATAAAAATTAGTCCTACCACATCTACATTTCCATTTAAAATGTTGAAATATAATGGATAGAAAATAATCATTATAACTATAATTAAATGATTATGATAAAAATTATCTTTTTTATTAAAGGTAAAATAAATTAGTTGAATAATGACTGTTAGTGGAGCGATAAAAGTTAAAGCTATACTTAATACAAAGGATTTAAAACTTGAAAAGAAGTCCATTAAAAAAACAAGATATAAATTAGGAAGATAGGTATAATCATAATGAAGCATTGAATTATATAGTTTATTAAAAATATCTAAGGGGTTAGTATTTAAAATTTGTTTAAATTCTAAACTTTTAACCCAATAACCTGAATAATCTCTTTGGTATATTTTATCTTCGAATTTAAAATAGATAAATACTAAAACTGTGGTAAAGAGAATAAAAATAAGTGTATTTATTAAGATGATTTTATATTTATTTTTAATTATTTTTTTTAATTCATCAATTTGATAAAATTTATAAAAAATTGACATTAAAATAAGGGGATATATGGCGAATATTAGTAATTTCATACCTAAATTATAACCTTTTTTAAAATAAAATTAAAATTTTATTAATTATTATTGAATATATATATATATATATATGATAAAATCTTAATTGTTTTAATAGCGAGGAAGTATGGAGAAACGCATTTATAAATTTAGTACATTTAGACTTATTAAAAATATAGTATTATCAATTTTTGGAATATTTGTTATATATATGGGTGTTTTGTTATTTACAAATAAAATTTTGTATTCAGCTATCGCAGGTTTAATAGTTTTTGCTTTGATGGTAGATTCAATAATTAGCGGTGTCAACACTTATGTTGAAATTGATAAAGATGAGGTAATTTTTTCAATTAAGAAAAAGAAAAAACAATTTACCATTTCAAAATGTAGTTTTAGATCGATAATTAAAAATGATGATACTTCACTATATGTTACGGATGAAGAAGGGGTAGAACACTACTTTGATCTTTCTGACATTGGAGATGATGATTATTATTCTTTGCTTGAAGATTTAAAAGTTATAGGCGATGATGCTCCAGCTATAAAACTGAATTAGGAGGAAATATGGAATTTTTAACTGCACATTGGTACTATGTAATTATTGCGATAGTTATGGTAGCTTATGGGGTTTTTGCGATAGTTTACAGCAACAATCAAGCTAAGAAAAGAGATGAATACTTTAAAAATAACCCTACTGTTTCTAAAGTTATTTTAGAACAAAAAGGTGATGTTATTCATAGCGTTGCGATTCATTTGGGTAAAATTGATGGCGAATATAGTGGAAACTATTTTACTGGAAATGATGGTAATTATATTGTTCCGCTTTTTAAAGGAACTCATATTATTGAATTAACTTATGAAACCACAAGACCAGGTGTTATGCATAAAAGAGTAACTAAAACTTATGGACCTTATAATGTTGAAATTACTGTTGAAGAAGCTCAAACATACACTATTTATTTTGATAAAAAAGAAGAAATTTTCAAAATCAAACAATAAGTTAAAATGCCTCTTTAAAGAGGCATTTTAAATACTTGTTTTTATTTTGTTTTAAGGTATAATTTAGTTGTTATTAAAAAAGGAGAGATACTTGGACAATTCTAGCTATTCCCAGTGTAGTTTATTGATATATGGATAATAATATTATTTTTATTGTGCTTTTGTTGTTGCTATCAGGCGTTTTTAGTGCTACCGAAACAGCTTATTCTAGCTATTCAAAAATAAAAATGAAAAATCTTGCGAGCAGTGGAAA
Organism: uncultured Erysipelotrichaceae bacterium; assembly: GCA_945875435.1. GTDB lineage: Bacteria > Bacillota_I > Bacilli_A > Erysipelotrichales > Erysipelotrichaceae > RGIG5681. The sequence goes on along the minus strand of CAMCKH010000003.1, from coordinate 93,360 downwards.
TAAAACAGCTTTAAAGGTACTTGAATTATCTGAAAATTATACTAAATTAATATCTAGTATTTTAATTGGAAATAATATTGTTAATATTTTAATTGCTACACTTTTTACTTTATCGTTTATTAATTTTAACAACGGTACTTTTTTAAGTACTCTGATTTCTACAGTGATTTTATTAATTTTTGGAGAAGTTACCCCAAAATCTATCGCTAAAGAGATACCTGAAGTTTTTTGTATATATGTATATCCTTTTATTTCTTTGGTGGTGTTTATTTTAACTCCGATTAATTATTTATTTGATTTATGGCGAAAATTAATCAATATTTTCTTTAAAAAACCAGATGAAGAAGCTCTCGGTAGTGAAGAATTTTTAACTCTGATTGAAGAAGCGCAAAATGAAGGTGGTTTAGATAAACACGAAGCAGATTTATTGACTAGTGCGATTGAATTTAATGATTTGGATGTTAAAGATATTTTAACTCCAAGAATTGATATTGTAGCAATAGATATCGAAGATAGTATTGAAAATATTGAAGCTATACTTAGAAAAAACAGCTATTCAAGAATCCCTGTTTATAGAGGTAGTATTGATAATATTATTGGTATTTTACAAGAAAAAGATTTCTATTATGAATTTTATCAACATCAAAGCGTTAATATCTCTAGTATTATGAAGAATGTTTATTATACCTCTCCTCATTTAAAAATAAGTGATCTTTTAAAGCAGCTCCAACAAAACAAATCTCATATTGCGATTGTAATTGATGAATATGGCGGAACTGAAGGTTTAATTACGATGGAAGATATTTTAGAAGAGCTTGTGGGTGAAATTTATGATGAACACGATGAAGTTGAAGTTCTTTTTAGAAAAATAAATAATAATACTTTCTTAGTTAAAGGTGATTTTGAAGTTAAAGAATTTTTTGAAAAATTAAATTTAAAAGTAGTTGAAGAATTTGATTTTGTAACAACATCAGCTTGGGTTATTTATAATTTAAACAAAATCCCAAGAAAAAATGACAGCTTTAATTTTGAAAACTATAAAATAACTGTTATCGATACTGATGAAAAAGTAGTTAAACAAATTAGAGTAGAAAAAATAAATGCTTAAAATAAAAATAAATGTTTTTAAAACATTTATTTTTTTGTGCGATCTTCAATTGTATAATCAAACCCTGTTTCTTTCATCAGTTTTAAGTATGGGATTGGATCAAATTCTTCTAATGAAACAACACCGCTTGAGTTCCATATTTTTTTCGCTAGAAGTTCAATCGCGAGTGCTGCACCAAAACCTGTTTGAGCAACTACAGCCTGTTTTTTCCATTTTTTCATTGATTCTTGGTTATCGAAGTTTTGATAGATAAATATTTCTTTAGGTTTATTGTCTTTAATACCTTTACAATGAATACCAACCCTCATGCTACCAAACATTTCATCTCCTAAATCATCAGGTTGAGGAGCAGTTGCTGCTACAACATCTCTAGGAATTACATTTACACCATTTACTTTTACTGGTTTTAAACTTCTAAGACCCAACTTATCAATAACTTTTAACGCTTGGATTAAGTTGTCATCCAAAGCTATTTTGAAGGTAGCATTTTTAAGTCCGTATTTGCTTAAATATCTTTCAAAGCATACAACTTCTTCATGTTCTACCTTAACCAATCTATTTAATCCAACACCTTCACCCATATCAAAGACTTCTTCGCCCGCAAAAGCATCTTCTATAATGAAACCACCTTTTTCTTTATTGTATTCGACATTAGGATTCATAACTTCATCTAGAACTGTCCATACATTGAAACCAAAACTTATTTGTTCAGGATCAGCATTTGGTATGTGTAGATTATTTCCATCTTTCACATGGATTTCATGAATTTCATCAAATTCATAAGTAGCAGCATATTTTGCGAACACATTCACAACACCAGGATCTATTCCTAAACAAATGGTAGCTAGGATATTTTTTTCTTTCCACTTTTCATCTGCGTCAAAATTATATTTAGTCATTACTTTTTCGTAACTATTTTCAATACCTAATCCAAATTTTGGATTTTCCATCGGTATTGAATAAGTACCCATATTTGCATAATTAATTCCGGCTTCGTATGCAGCATCAAAAATGATATCCGCAAGAAACGGTGAAGAAGCATCCATCATAAAATCAATATTATTTTCTTTAGCGATTTTAATGATTTCATTTTTATTTTTAAGATCTAAAAAACAAGGTTTAAATCTTAAATCTAACTCACTTAATTTATTTATTCTTGACTCATTGATATCACAAAGTAAAGCAAACTCAAACCACTCTGCATAAGGATCTCTTTCTTTTAAAATTCTTAAAATACTTTCTCCTACAGCCCCAGTTCCTAAAAGCATCATTCTCATAAAAAACCTCCAAATTCTTTTTTATTTTATCATAATAAATATGTTAAAATTATATTAGTATGAAATTAGATATCTATTTTTTTATAAACATATTTGTTTTAATTGTTTTTTTATTTAATGTTTTAAATGGCTATAAAAAAGGGATAGTCCATATCTTTTTTAAATTTATATCACTTATTTTGAATTTGTATCTTTCTTATGTAATTACTTTAAAATATCATCATCTATTCAAAATAAACGATTATTTTAAAAGTAGTGAAATTTTTAGTATTCCATTAGTAAATATGGCGTTAGTATTTATTGTGGTTTTTGTGATAATATCTTTTGTATTTATATTTTTAAATGATCTAGCAAATAAATTAATAAATTCAATACCGATAATAAACATCTTAAATAGATTATTAGGTGCTATTTTTTCTTTTATTTCATCTCTAATAGTTGTTTCATTAATTACTATTTTACTTACCTTACCAATTTTTCCTATCGGAAATAAAATTGTAAATAATACGGTTTTAAAATATTTTAGTAACTACACCAACAATTTTACTTTAAAAATTTTAAATAATTATACCAATCTTGATAATAATGTCTATGAATTTTTAAAAGTTCATAAATTTAATATAGAAAATATTAGTAAATGGATGATTGAAAATAATATTAATAGCGAAGAAGAGTTTAAACAACATACAGGTTTTCCTTTTGAATTGGTAAAAGGAATAATAAGGTATCAATTTTTAGAAATAAAAAATTATGAATAATTATAATCTGTTGAATCTAAATAATATTAAGGAAATAGTTTCTACTTTTGCTTCAAGTATTTATACTAAAAAACATTTAACGGAAGAAGAAGTTGATTTTAATCCTTTAAAAATTATAAAACTGAATAACGCCACAAAAGAAGCTATGAATCATATAGTTAATGTGGGTGATTTTTCTTTTGGTGAAATTAAATTGATAGATGATATTTTGGATAAATTAAAATTTAAACAAGTACTCACAATTTCTGAAATATACGCTATAAATAATCATTTTAAAAGTATCAAAAATATTAAAAGAAATCTAATTAAAAGTGATTTTTTAAGTGTTTTAAAAGATTATTTGGAATCTTTATATATTAATGAAGATTTAATTGTAGAGATTGAAAATTTAATAGACAACAGCTACAACATCAAAGAAAATGCGAGTGAAAAATATCAAAATTTATTAATTAAATTAGATAATTTAGAAGAAATTATTAATGTTACTACTAAAGATTTATTTTTAAAATATGAAAATAGTTTAGTTGAAAAAACCCTTTATAACAGAAATAATAGAAGTTGTTTATTGGTTAAAAATAGTGATAAAAATAAAATTAAAGGAATAGTTGTAGGAGAAACATCTTCTAGATTAAATAGTTATATTGAACCAAGGGAACTAAATGAGTTAAACAATAAAAGAAGTGATTTAATTTTTGAAATAAATAAAGAAATTGAAAGAATTGTTAAGTACCTTAGTGATAAAATTGGTTTAGATAGAAAGATGATATTTTATAATATTGAATCGATAATAGAACTTGACAGCTCATTTGCGAAGGCTAGATATGGTATTTTTAATGAAGCTAATGTAAGTGAATTTAATTTTGAATATAATTTGGAACTTAATGATTTTAAGCACCCATTGATTCCAAAGAAAGATGTTGTTTCAAATACATATAAACTTTATCACGATAAAAGAGCTTTAATTATCTCAGGTTCTAATACCGGTGGAAAAACTGTAGCATTAAAATCAATAGGTTTAAGTGTTTTGATGGCTTATCTTGCGATACCTATTAATTGTTTAAGTAGTAAAATCCCTTTTTATGATAGAGTTTTAATTTCAATGGATGATGTTCAATCTATTGAAAAATCTTTAAGTACCTTTAGTTCTAATATGTATAGTATTAACTATATTTTGAATTGTGCAACTTCTAAATCTTTAGTTTTAATCGATGAACTCGCAAGCGGTAGTGATGCTAAAGAAGGGGAGGCACTTTCAAGTGCGATAATTTTGAAATTGGTAGATAGAAATGTTTCGTTGGTTGCGACTACTCATTTTAATAAATTAAAAGATTTAGCTTTAAAAAATAATAAAATGTTTTTAGCTAGTGTTGGTTTTGATGAAAAAAAATTAAAGCCAACTTATATTTATAAAGAAGATGATTATGGCTTATCTAATTCTTTAAATATTGCTGAAAAGTATTTAGATGATAAAGAAATCATAATTGATGCTAAAAACTTATTACACCAGAATCAAGATGAATATTTTAAAATTTTAGATGAAATAACTATCTTAAAAAATAATCTCATAACACAAGAAAATGTTTTAAAAGAAGAAATAATTCGTAATAATGAAAGTAAAAATAATTATGAAAAATTATTGAAAGAAATAGAAGAAAATAAGGCTGAGATTTTAGCTGATTTTTTAGCTGAAAAAAATAAAATTCTTTCAGAAATTAAAGAAGAGTATCAAAGGTTTAAAAAGGATAAGGAAATTAGAAAAATAAATCAATTAATTGTAGAAAATGAAGTTGAAGAAGAATTTAAAGTTTCAAAAGAGGTTTTTAATTTAAAAGAAAAAGTAAGATTTACTTTAACTAATCAAATAGGGGAAATTATTTCTTTAAATGGAAATAATGTAGAAATTTTAATTAATCATAAAGTAATTAAAACTAAATTAAATAACCTTTCAAAAACCAGTCAAACAGTTCCTGTTAAAAATAACTATAGAATAGATAAAGAAATTAAAAGATTTGATGTTCCAAAAGAAATTAATGTGATTGGGCTTAATAAAAATGAAGCTCTAGAAAAGGTATCAAAATTCATTGATAAATTACTTGAAGCTAAATTAAAATATGGACATATAATTCACGGAATGGGCAAAGGAATTTTAAAAGACGCGATCCATAGCTATCTTTCAAAACATCTTTTTGTTAAAGAGTTTAAGCATTCAGATATTAATAATGGAGGATCTGGTGCCACAGATATTATTTTAAAATGAATAATAATCTTAAATTGAAATTAAAAACCCTAACTAATGACAGTGGTTGTTACTTGATGAAGGATAAGAATGGCGTTGTTATTTATGTGGGTAAGGCTGTTAATATTAATAAAAGAGTAAATCAGTATTTTAATAGAGTTTTTGATTATAAAACCACTAATTTGGTAAAAGAAATTGAAGATTTTGATTTTATTGTGGTTAGAAGCGAGAAAGAAGCACTGATACTTGAATACAATTTAATTAAAAAATATAATCCTAAATATAATATTATTTTTAAAGATGATAAATCATATCCTTATATTGTTATTGAAAATAAGGATCATTTAATTGTTAAAACCGCAAGAATTAGAAATAAGGATAAAAAGATTAAAGCATTTGGACCCTACCCAAACACTAGAGCTGCCAACCTTACGGTAGAACTTATCTATAAAATATTTCCTTTAAAGAAAAAAGGTATTTACAATTCTTTTGATGTGGATGGCTCAATTCATAAACTTTTAGGTTTTGATAAATTATATGCTAAAGATGATTTAAAACTTGAAAAAGAAATTATCAAATTTTTAACCAAAGATAATCAAGAAGTTTTAGATATTTTGACCAAGAAAAGAGATGAAGCTAGTTTAAATCTTAATTTTGAAACTGCTAAAGAAGTTCAAGAATTAATCAATGCGATAGTTTATATAATTGATAAGCAATATGTTGAGGTAAATATTAAAAATGACATCGATTTTATCAATTATCACCTTGATAATAACGAACTTTCTTTATGTATTTTAAATGTTAGAAAAGGGAAAATTATAAATAAACAAGTATACTTTGAATATCTTATTGATAGTAATAATATTTATAATTTTTTATATCAATATTATCAAAAAAATATTGTACCTGATGAAATCATTGTCCCTAACAATGATACCAAAGCCAATTTATTAGAAATTATTGAAGTTAATAAAATAAATGTAGCTTTAAAAGGTGTTAAAAAAGATATTTTAAATAATGCTTATAAAAATGCTAAGGAATATTATGATCAATATAAGAAAATTCATTTTGAAAATTTGAATAAGAATGAAATTTTAAAAAATGAAATGTTTAATTTATTTAATAAAAATATCAACACTATTGAAATGTTTGATATCAGTCATATCGCATCAAAATATACGGTAGGATCAATGGTGAGTGTTAAGGGGTATAAATTTGATAAAAATAGTTATCGTAGATATAAACTTAATGATAGTTTTGATGATTTAAAATCGATGCAAGAGATTATATATCGCCGATATTATAAAGTTATTAGTGAAAATCTAATCATTCCTGATTTAATTTTAGTGGATGGAGGTTATAATCAATTAAGTGTTGCAAAAAAGATTATTGAAGATTTAGGTTTAAAATGTATAGTTGCTGGGCTTGGTAAAGATGATAAACACAATACTTCTTATTTGATTAAAGAAAATTATGAAAAAATTGATTTAAAAGAAAAAAAAGAATTATTTATTTTCTTTTCAAAAATTCAAGATGAAGTACATCGTTACGCAATAAATTATCACAAAAAATTATTGTCAAAGAGTTTAAGTAGTTCAATACTTTATAATATTAAGGGTGTAAAAATCAAAAATGCTATTAAACTATTTGAAAGATTTAAGTCAATAGAAGGTATTAAAAACGCAACTATTGAAGAACTTAATGAAATTTTAGCTAAACAAATAGCTTTAAATGTGTATAATTATTTTAGGAGATAAGATGTTAGAAAGTTTAAATGAATATATTTCTTTAGTCATCATAATACTGTTATTTCTCTTTGTTGGAAGAATATTTTTTAAAATAATTTTTAATAATTTTGAAATTGAAAAAATAGAAAAGGTAGACATTTTTACTGACTACGAGAATTTTAAAGATTAATATGCAACAATATTTTTTAAAAGTAATAATTAAAGATTTTAAAGTAATTAAAATTGATGATGAATTAAAACACCATATCTTTAAAGTTATGAGATTTAAAGATGGCAGTAAGGTTAGGCTTATTGATTTGAATCAAAATATTTTTTTAGCAGAAATTAAAAATGATAATTTTGTGATTTTGGAAGAAATATTGGAAGATCGCAATTTAAAAGTAAAAACAACCGCAATTTTAGCCTTGACTAAAATTGATAAATTTGAATTAAGTATTCAAAAATTAATAGAACTTGGCGTTACCGAAATAGTTCCACTAATCACTAAAAGAACAGTGGTTAAAATCAATGACATCACAAAGAAAATGGATAGATGGAATAAAATAGTTTTAGAAGCGTTAAGGCAGTGTAAGAGAAATGATCTTGTGGTTGTGAAAGAGCCGATACATTTAAAAGATATTGCTCTATACCATAGTGATTTAAATATTGTAGCTGATGAATCTAGCGATGATTTAAGCGATGTGTTTGAAAAAGATATCACTAGTATTAGTTTTGTGATAGGTCCAGAAGGTGGTTTTGAAAAAAGCGAGATAGTTTTTTTGAATAAACATAATTTTAAAAGTATTTCTTTAGGTAAAAGAATTTATAGGGCTGAAACTGCCGCAATCTTTATGATGAGTGTTATTGCTTTTAAGTTTGAGAGGTAATTATGAAGTTGAATGAAATTTTTAAAAAAGCACCAGAGATAGAAATTGAAAGTATTTCTTTTGATTCAAGAAAAAAAATGAAAAATTCATTATTTTTCTGTATCAAAGGTATTAAAAATGATGGTCATAAACATATTAAAGAAGCTGTTTCTAATGGTGCTGTTGCGATTTGTTTTAGTGATGATGATATTGATAAAAGTTTAAAAGCAGTCTATATCAAGGTTAATGATGTTGTGAAAACTTTAGGAAGAGTTAGTAACATTTTTTATAATTATCCAAGTTTTAACTTAAATTTAGTTGGAATTACAGGTACTAATGGTAAAACCAGTGTAAGCATTATCGCAAAAGAATTATTAGATAAAGATTATAAAGCTGGTTATATAGGAACTTTAGGGATTATTTATGATGAAATTTATTTTAGTCAACATTATACCACCCCTGATATTAACAGCAGTAACTATTATTTGAGTAAAATGAATGAAAAATCGTGTAAATACTGTTTGATGGAAGTTTCATCTATCGGAATTGCCGCAAAAAGAATTGAAGGTTTAAATTTTAAAATCGCAGCTTATACTAATTTAACTCATGATCATTTAGATTATCACGGTTCAATGAAAGAGTATTTTAATGCTAAAAAATTGTTTTTTGATAGTTTAAATTATCTATCTATCGCAATCACAAATATAGATGATGAATATGGAAGTGAAATTGTTAAGGATTGTAAAGCTAAAATAGTTACTTACGGTATTGAAAAAGATGCTGATTATCAAGCGATAGATTTAAAAATTAAAGCAAATGGCAGTGAATTCATTTTGAAAGCTAAAAATAAAAGTTATAAAATATACACCAACCTTATGGCAAGGTATAACATCTATAATTTATTATGTGCTATTGCGATTTATGCAGAACTTGGGAATGATATTGAAAGAATTTTACCTAAATTAAACAATATTAGTCAAATCAAAGGGAGAATGCAAAGTGTTGAAGTTGGACAACCTTTTAAAGTAATTGTGGATTTTGCTCACACACCTGACGGTCTTACAAAAGTTTTTGAGTTCGCAAGCAGTATTGTAGAAAAAGGAAGTAGGATTGTAACTGTTTTTGGAAGTGCTGGTAGAAGAGATAGTTTGAAACGAAAAATGTTTGGACAAATTGCTGATAAATACGCAGATCTTATATATCTTACGGAAGATGATCCAAGAGATGAATCAATTATTGATATTGCTAAAGAAATTGAAGCAGGCATCAGTAAAAAAACCTCTATTATCATTGAAGATCGTAAAGAAGCTATTGAAAGTGCTATTTCTATTTTAGGTAAAAATGATATACTATTGATATTAGGTAAGGGTGATGAAAAATTCCTTTACAAAGAATTTGGAAAAGAATATTATGAAGGTGATGATATAGTGGCTAAAAACTATATTAAAAAATTATTAAGTGAGGTTGAAAGATAATGGTATTAACAAAATATATAGATCATACAGTTTTAAAATCTGATACATTAAAAGCTGATATTGTTAAGTTGTGCCAAGAGGCGATTGAACATAATTTTAAATCAGTATGTATTAATCCTAGTTACATTAAAGTCGCAAAACAATTATTAGATGGCAGCAGTGTTTTGGTGTGTACTGTTATTGGTTTTCCTTTAGGTCAAAATGATACTGAAACTAAAGTTTTTGAAACTGTTAAAGCGATTGAAAATGGTGCTGATGAAGTTGATATGGTAATTAATATTGCGAAACTTAAAGATAAAGAATATGATTATGTTTTAAATGAAATTAAAGCTATTAAAAAAGCTTGTGGAAACAAGGTGTTAAAAGTTATTATTGAAACTTGCCTATTAACCGATGAAGAAAAAGAAAAGGCTTGTGAATTAATTATAGAGGCTAAGGCTGATTTTGTTAAAACAAGTACCGGATTTTCACATCATGGAGCTACTTTTGAAGATGTCGCATTATTAAAAAATAAAGTTAAAGATATGATTAAAATTAAAGCTGCAGGCGGAATTAAAAGTTATGATGATTTAATTAAGATGATAGAGCTGGGTGCTGATAGAATTGGGACAAGTTCAGCTATAAAAATTTTAAATAAGGAAATTAAGGATAAAGATAGTTATTAAGGTATGAAAAAAATATTAATTTGTATAGTTTTCTTATTTTTACTTACTGGTTGTAGTAAAATTTTTGAAAAAGAAAATAGTAAATATTATAACAATTATTTAAACTTTATTGAACTTATTGAAAGCAACGATGTTTTTAAAAATAATTCTGATTTTTTAGATGTAAGTATTGAATCTTATAAAACTAATGAAGGATATCGTTATTATATTTTTATTGATAATCCAAAGATTGAAATGTATGAAGTTAAGGCTGTTGCGATAATTGAAAATCAAGATTATACCAGCAATATGGCTGGTAATTTTGGGATTTTTGAAGCTAAGACTTATAATTTAATACCTAATCAAGTAAATTCAGATAGTGGTTATTTGAAGGGTTTTATTATTAGTGCGTTAAGTGAAAAACCTGAATTTAAAGTAAAATTGATTATTCAATGGAAAAATTTTGATTTAAGTATTATCAATCAAGAATTTTTAGAATTTAAAGTTAAAGTTGAAAGTTGATATGAAAAAAAATACATTATTAAGAGGTGTTCTTACTGGTTCTTTTGGAATTTTTGTAAGTAAATTTTTAGGTCTTTTGTATATTATACCTTTAAATTATTTAGCTGGTGAAAACAATATAAGTTTTTATAGTATCGCATATACTTATTATGGGATGCTTTTAAATATTTGTAGTGCAGGAATTCCTTTTGCGCTTGCTAGTATGGTTGCTAAATATGCTGCTAAAAATGATTACCAAACCATTAAACTAGTTAGAAAAATTGCTACATCTATAATTTTAGCACTTAGTTTTTTAGTGCTTGTTTTTTTCATTATTTTAGTTCCTTTAAATTCTAAATATTTATTGGGTGCTAATTCAAATGCACAAGACATTAAGTATCTACAAATATCATTTCTACTTCTTTCTTCTGCTATAATTTTGGTTCCTTTTTTAAGCACTATTAGAGGTTATTATCAAGGTTTAAAAGAAATGGGAATATATGCTTTTAGCCAAACAATTGAACAATTAGTAAGAGTTTTAATGATAGTTATATTAGGTTTTATATTTGTGAAAATTTTAAATTTTCCTAATATTTTTTCTATTTATTCAGCTATTTTCGCAGCCACTTTAGGAGCTTTCGCATCAATTATATATATTTATTATAAAACTAATAAAATAAACAAAGAAATTGAGCTTAAAACTGTAAATTCTTCTAAAACAACCATTTTAACTAAAGATGTCATCAAGGAACTTTTTGAAATAGGACTTCCGTTTATTGGTGTTTCTTTTTTAACCATGATAGGTCCTATTATTAATTCAAATTTTTTCATTCGCTATGCTACAAGTGTTGGGGTGGATTATACTACCGCAAAATTAGTTTTAGGAATATATCAAGTAAATGTTTCAAAAATAACTGCTATTCCTACTGTTTTAACCATTGGATATAGTGCAGGACTTGTACCTTATTTAACGGAAGTTTATGAACAAGGTAATAGTAATTTGTTGAAACAGTATATCTATGATATTTTAAATTCTATAAATTATATTATAGTTCCTTTAGCTTTAATGTTTTTACTTTTAAGCAAACCAATATATTATCTTTTTTATGGATCTACTAATATTTTATTGGGAAGTGAAATTTTATTTTATTCAAGCATTTTAATTTATATCGATACTTTATCTCCGATTATAACATCAATTATGATCACTTTAAAAATGAGAAAAAATACTATTATTCTAATGATTATTAGTGGTATTGTTAAGTTTATTTCTTTCTTTATTTTGATTAAATATTTTGGGTATAATGGAATAATTTATAGCTCTTTTTTAAGTATTTTTACTACTTTTATTTTAGGTTTATATCTGCTTAAAATTAAGTTTAATTTAGAGTATACAAAAATAGTTGTTAATTTTTTAAAAGTATTGTTTTCAAGCATTACAATTAATGCGATTTTTGTACTTTTGAAATTTATTGGTTTTGATTTTAATTACACCAATCGTTTCACAATTTTTTTACAATTAGCTGTTTATGGTATTTTGGGTATTTTAATTTATATATTTTGTGGTGAAATTTTAAATATTAACCAAGATATCTTTAAAAAATCATTCAAGGAGTTAATCATTGAGATAAAAAATAAATAATTTAAGTTATAATATTGTTATGAATATTAATAAATTAAAAAAGAATACAGTAGATTTTATAAAATTAAATAATTTCAACAAACTTACTAGAATTCAAGATGTTGCTCTTGATATGGCTTTTGGAAATAAAGATTTAGTTGCAATATCTAAAACAGGTACTGGTAAAACTCATGCCTTTTTAATACCTATTTTTGAAAAAGTAGATTCTAGTTTAAATCAAAGTCAAATAATTATTGCTCTTCCCACCAAAGAACTAGCTTTTCAAATATACGAAAAAGCTAAATTAATGATGAAAATAGATAAAAATCTTAGAATTAAGGTTGCGGTTGGGGGTCAGGATAGAAATAAAAATATTGATGATTTAAAAAACCCTCCTCACATTATCATTGGAACTGCTGGTAGAATTAAAGATCTTTTTGTGAATAATAATTTAAAAATAGACAGCATTAAGATGTTTATTTTAGATGAAGCTGATATGATGTTAGAATATGGATTTTTAGTTGATATAGATTCACTTCTTTCAAAAATTAAAAAACCACAAATTTTATGTTTCAGTGCAACTTTACCTTTAGACTTAGAGAATTTTATCAATAAATATCTAAATAATCCTTCGATTATTAAAATTGAAGATAATGCTTTAATGAATCCTAAAATTAAGCATTATGCAGTAAATGCTAAACACAAAACTTATAATGAGGTTTTATTAGATTTATTACCTAGTTTTAATCCTTATATTTGTTTAATTTTTGCGAATAGTAAAAAAGAAGCTAGTGAAACCACAGTATTTTTAAGAGAAAATGGTTATAAAGTTTTAGAGCTACATGGTGGTATGGAATCTAGGGAGCGAAAACAAGCACTTAGACAATTAAATAATGAAGAATACAGCTATGTTGTATGTAGTGATGTTATGAGTAGGGGGATTGATATTGAGGGGGTTAGCCATGTAATATCATTAGGTCTTCCTAGCGATTTATCATTCTTTACTCACAGAAGTGGTAGAACCGGAAGAAGTGGTAGAGAAGGTTATTGTTTTACTATTTACCAAGAAAAAGATTTAAGTTCTTTAAATACCTTGAGTAAAGAAATAGATTTTGAAATTAGGGTGTATAAAAAAGGTAATTTTAAAATATTAAAGTTTTTTAATTACAAAAGAAGTATTCAAGATGAAAAAAGAGAAAAAGAAATTTTAAAAACTATCACTAGAAAAAATGAAAAAGTAAAACCTAATTATAAGAAGAAAAAGAATGAGTTAATTAAAAAAATTAAACAAAAAGAAAGACAAACTTATATTAGAAATAAAATTAAAGAAGAAAAGAAGGAAAGATATAAAGCTAATGCTAAGGCTTTGTATGAAAAAATAAAAAACAAATGAAAATTATAATTGTAGGAGGTGGAACTTCTGGTCTATGGTTGGCTGGAAGCATTAAAAAACACCAAGTTTTATTATTGGAAAAAAATAAAAAACTCGCAACCAAATTAGCTTTAACTGGAAATAGTAGATGTAATGTTACTAATAACGATAATGAGAATGAATTTATCGATAATCTGATTGGAGAAAAAAAGTTTGCTCATAACTTTTTCCATTCGTTTAATAATAAAGATATTTTAAATTTTTTTAATGAAAACAACTGCCCTTTAAAGTTAGAAAATAAAAAATATTTTCCTATAAGTGATGATGCTAAGAGTGTTATAAATACGATTATTAAAAGAATAGGTGATAATGTTCAAATACTTTTAAATTCAAATGTTACAGATTTAATTATCGAAGATAATAAAGTTAAGGGTGTTATTTTGGAAGATAAAAAATATTACGCAGATATTGTGGTTTTATCAACAGGTGGGATGTGTTTTCCAATGACGGGTAGTGATGGTGCTGCTTTTAGATTTTTGAAAAATTATCATAAAATTGAAGAACTGTATTCGATGGAAAGTGGCTTAAATAGTCAAAATCCAATATGCAAAAAACTTCAAGGACAAAGTTTTACAGGAGAGATAAAACTTTTAAATAAGTATTATCAAGGTAGTATTTTATTCGCACATTACGGTATTAGTGGTCCGCTTGTTTTTACTCTTAGCCCTTTAATTGTAAAAAATAAAATTAATGAAATTCAAATTAATTTTTTAAGTCATCACAGTTTAGATAAATTTATTTCGGATGTTAGAAATGAAGTAACGCTTTTAAAGGCTTTAACTAAAATGTTTAGTAATAATTTTATTAAGATATTTTTTGAAGGTTATGATTTGAATATTAAAACTACTGAATTAAGTAATAAAAAGATAGTTGAAATCTTTAATTTATTAACAAGTTATAAAATTGATGATTTAAAAGAAAGAGGTTTTAACTATGCTTATGTTACAGGTGGTGGTTTGAGCTTGAAAGATTTTAAAAATAATTTAGAATCTAAAGTTATTAAAAATTTATTTGTGATTGGTGAAAGTTTAAATCTACATGGACCTATAGGTGGTTATAATATTAGTTTATGTTTTTCACAAGCACAGATGGTTGGAAAATACCTTGATAGTTTAGGAGAATAAAATGCAGTCTTTAAAAGAATTATATAAAGTGGGACCAGGTCCTAGTTCTTCTCATACTTTAGCTCCACTTAGAGCTTGTATGCTTCATATTGAAGAATTTGGACTTTTAGAAAGGTACGAGATTGAGTTGTATGGATCTTTATCTTTGACAGGAAAAGGTCATATGACAGACGCAATTATAATAGATGCATTTAAACCAAAGAAGGTAGAGGTTTTTTTTAAGCTTGAATGGGAAGAAGAATTTGAAAATGGCTTTTATTTAAAAGGTTATGATAAAAATAATAACTTACATAAATGGACTGTTTTTTCTATTGGTGGTGGAAGTATTAAAATTAAAGAAAAAGTACTAGATTATAATGATGAAATCTATACTCACAATAGCTTTGATGAGATTAAAACTTACTGTAAAAACAACAACCTTAGCTTGATAGAATATGTTGATAAAACCGATAAACAAGATTTAGATAAACATTTATATTCTTGTCTTGAAGTGATGCTTGACAGCGTTTCTAGAGGACTAAATAGTGATGGTATTTTACCTGGTAGTTTAAAAGTTGAAAGGTGTGCCAAAAAACTTTATGCCAAAAGTTTGAAAGTTGACACAGAAAATCAAGTAAGATTAAAATTGATGGCTTACGCTTATGCTGCAAATGAAGAAAATGCGAGTGGTCATTTTGTGGTAACTGCACCTACTTTAGGTGCTTGCGGTGTTATGGCTTCGCTTGTTTATCATTACCACAATGATTTAAAATTCTCTAAAAAAGATATTATTGATGGTTTAAAAGTTGCGGGTATTTTTGGTAATTTGATTAAACAAAACGCTTCTATTTCTGGTGCTTGTGGCGGATGTCAGGCAGAGGTTGGTAGTGCTTGTGCTATGGCTGCGGCTTTTTCTGGATATTTAGATGGTTTAAATATTGAAGAAATAGAATATGCTGCAGAAATTGGAATTGAACATCATTTGGGTTTAACCTGCGATCCAGTAGGGGGTTATGTTATAATACCTTGCATCGAAAGAAATGCGGTTGCGAGTTTAAGAGCGATAGATGCAATGATTTTATCAAAGAATCTACATTCTATTAAAACTAATTTAGTTAGTTTTGATACTGTAGTAAAAACTATGAGTTATACCGGTAAAAAGATAGCTTTAGAACTTAGAGAAACATCATTAGGAGGACTTGCGATGCATTTTAAAAATAGAGAGGATAATTGTTAAAATGCACAAAGTACTTTTTATAGATAAACCAAAAGGAATAACATCATTTGATTTATGTTTTAAATTGAGAAAGGTATTTAATACCAGAGTTATCGGTCATACAGGAACTTTAGATCCAAATGCTACAGGGGTTATGGTAGTTCTTTTGAATAATGCTTGTAAATTAAATCAATTTTTAGTTAAAGATGATAAAACTTATCAAGGTAAAGTAAAAATAGGAATTAGAACTGATAGTTTAGATATTGATGGTAAAGTTTTAGAAACTAAAACATTTAATAACATTGATTTTAAAGTGTTACAATTAAAATCCCAAGAATTTATAGGTAAGATTAAACAAAAACCACCTATGGTTTCTGCTATAAAAGTTAATGGTAAAAAATTACTAGAATACCAAAAAGATAATCAAAATGTTGATATTAAAGCTAGAGATGTTGAAATTTTTGATTTTAAATTATTTAATTTTAATGGTGATGAATTTGAATTTGAAGCAAGTGTAAGTAGCGGAACTTATATTAGAGTTTTGATTGAAGATTTATTAAAATCTATTGGTGTTTTTGGAATTTTATTAGAACTTAGACGCACAAGAGTTGGTGGTGTTAGAATTGAAGATTGCGATTTGTTAGAAGATGTTTTAAAAAATAATTATCAATTAAAAAATCCATTGGATATTTTAGAAAAAAAATACCCCTTAATTGAAATTGAAAACTATAAAGATGTTTCTAATGGTAAAAAAATTAATTTAGATTGCAAGGAAGATGAAGTTGTGCTTGTGAGTAAAGGAGCTTTACTTGCGATATATAGTAGAGAGAGTGGCAACATTTTTAAATGTGAAAGAGGTTTGTTTTGGAAGTAATTTATTTAGGACAAAGTAAGATTAATAACAAACTTTCTTTATGCATTGGTCAGTTTGATGCGATTCATCTAGGTCATCAAAAATTGATTTTTAAAACCATTGAATACGCTAAAAAAAATAATTTAAAAAGTGGAATTATTACCTTTAATAAAAACCCTTTGGAAGTTATTAACAATACTAAAATAAAAAATATTTTAAGTGAAAAAGAAAGAATTGAAAAATGTAATAATTTAGGACTTGATTATTATATTGTTATAGACTTTACTGAATCATTGATGCGAAAAAGTGCTGATGATTTTAATAAATATTTAAGTGATTTTTTAAATATTGAAGCATTTTTTTGCGGTTTGGATTTTAAGTATGGATTTAAAGGAGCAGGAAATTACATTCATTTAAAAAAATCATTTAATAATGTTTTTGTTTTAGATTTTGTAGAATATTTAGAAGAAAAAATATCTAGTTCAAGAATTAAAAATACGATGCTTAATGGGAACATTGAAGAAGTAAATAAAATGCTTGGCTATAATTATTTTTTAATTTCTAAAATTATTAAAGGTAAATCTATTGGTAGAAGTATAGGTTTTAAAACAGCTAATTTAGAAGTTAATGATGAGCTTTGTTATGTCAAAAATGGTATTTATAATGTTTGGGTTTTTATAGATGAAAAAAAATATCATGGTCTTTTAAATATCGGTACTAATCCTACTATTGATGAGAGCAAAAATATTAAGATAGAAGTTCATATTTTAGATTTTGACCAAGAAATTTATGGAAAAGAAATTAAAGTTGAATTTTTAGAATATATAAGATCTGAACAAAAATTTAATAGCTTAACAGAATTAAAAAACCAAATATTTAAGGATGTGGAATATGTCTTACAAAGAAAATTTTGATTTATTTTTAAATCGTGCAAAATCTTATTTTAAAGATGAATATGAAGAATTTTTAGTTAAATTAAAAGAAAAACCTACTAAATATTTTTATTTAAATCAATTAAAAAATAATGTTTTAAATATTATTAATAATATTGAAGGGATAAAAATAACTAAAAATAAAGATATGTATAGTTATGATTTTGAATCTATAGGAAAACACTTTTTATATCATTTAGGTTTAATTTATCCACAAGATATAGGTTCTAGTTATGTAAGCAAAGTCATTAACATTGATAAAGGAAGTGTTGTTTTAGATATGTGTAGTGCTCCTGGGGGTAAGGCGATACAATTTTCAGGAGTTTTAAAAGAAAGTGGTTTTTTAATTTTAAATGAATATGTGAATAAAAGAGCTTTAATAGAACTTTCTAATATCGAAAGAATGGGTTTTTCTAATTACATTTTACATAATGAAAATAGTAGAAATATCGCCTTAACTTATCAAGGAAGCGTTGATTATTGTTTGGTTGATGCTCCTTGTAGTGGAGAAGGAATGATTAGAAAAAATGAAAAAGTAATTGAAGATTATACTTTAGAAAATATTAAATCTTGTGCTATTCGCCAAAAAGAAATTTTAGATGACGCCTATCTTACTTTAAAAAATAATGGTTATTTAATTTATAGTACCTGTACTTTCAGCATGGAAGAAAATGAAGAAGTTGTTTATTATTTATTGGAAAAATATCCTGACTTAAAACTTGTAGACATCAAGCTGGATCATTCAAGAAGAGGTCTTCCTTTTAAGGATTTAGAAAACTTTAAATTATTAAGATTTTCTTTTTTGGATAATTCAGAAGGGCAATTTATTGCCTTATTTAAAAAAGATGGAAATAGTATAAACAACAATTTAATTGAATTAAAAAAAGAAAGTTGTAGATTGGCAGAAGATTTTATCAAACATAATCTTGAAATAGATAATTATTATTTAATGAAAAAAAATGATGAGGTTTATTTGAAATTACAACCTTTTATTAAAACTAATTTAAAAACAATCAGACAGGGTATTTTAATAGGTAAAATTATCAAAAACAATTTTATTCCAGAACACCATTTATATCGTGCAAATATTTTAAGTGATAAGTTTAAGTACGTTTATGATTTAAACGATGAGGAATATAGTTTGTATATTAAGGGTTTGGAATTTACTGTTGATAATGGGTCAAATAACTATTATTTAATCAGATACAAAAACAATAGTTTAGGATTTGGAAAATTAAGTGAAGGAAGAATGAAAAACAAATACCCTAAAGGACTTAGAGAGATTTAATTATTTTTAAATATTTTAATTAAAATAGTTGTCGCCACCACCGACAATAAGATACATACAGTTATTGCGAATAATTGAATTTTTAGTTGTGAGAAAATATTTTCACTAAATAAAACAAGAGTGATAGATCCAAAAAAACCTCCTATCGCATTCATTGCAAAAGAATCTACAGAATCATTAAGATCTAATTTTGAAATTATTTTATTAGATATGAAATATGTTAAAAAAGATGAAGTAAATACAATTGTTATAATTTGAATAGGTGATACATAACCAATAGAAGCAGTGCTACATACCAACCCTATGATAATTCCATTTAATAAATAAATTTCTGAATCTTGGTTATTATTTAATATTTTATTAGCGATAAAATATGCCAAAGAACCAGAAACTATCGCTAGAAAAGTATTTAAAATTATTGTGCTAGAAAGTGTGTTTAGTTCATTAACAGATCCTGCATTAAAACCAAACCAACCAAAAGCTATCAAGACAACAGCTAAAAATAACCACTGTATTTTAATTTGATTTTCTAATTTTTGAGTTGGTTTAATGAATTTAGCAAGAATTAAACTAGAAACACCAGCTGAAAGATGTACTACAATTCCTCCCGCAAAATCTATTAAATTAAGTTGGTAAAAATAACCCTTATCATCCCAACAAAGATATACAATGAAACTATATACTAAAATAGTCCATAAAAAACTAATGATAAAAGCGTTTTTAATACTTATTCTTTCAACCACTGATCCAATAAGCATCACAACTGCATAAATAGCAAAAGATAAATGAAAAAGCATATCAATTATAGTTTCATCGTTAAGATTGTTTATATTTAAAATACTATAATCAAGATTTTGATAGAATGCGAATGAATAACCAAAAAACAACCAAGCGATTATAGTTGCGTAAAATGAAAAGATAAAAACTTTTATGATATGATTAGTTTTTGATGGGTGTAAAATCGCAAAATAATTAATACATACACCGAATATCATTAACCACATTATTATTATTGAAATAAATTTAAACACACAACCCTCCTTAAATATTATACGATAAAAGTGAAAAATTTTAGAAAAAAAGTTATAATATGGTAGATAGGAGTGGAAAAATGAAAGAATATAAAATTATTATTATAGGAGCAGGAGCTAGTGGAGTGGGTTTTGCATCTGCCCTTGAAAGTTTAAAGTTTGAATCATATTTAGTAATTGAAAAAGGAGAAATTGGTGATAGTTTTTTAAATTGGCCTAAAGAAACACGCTTAATAACCCCTTCTTTCACTACTAATGGTTTTGGTTTCCCTGACATTAATTCGATAGCTCCAAGCACTTCTCCTGCTTTTACTTTTGAAAAAGAACACCTTTCTGGAATAGAATATGGAGAATATCTAAGATTAGTAGCAGAAGCATATAATTTAAAAATAAATACTAATGAAAATGTTGTGAGTATTGAAAAAGATAATGAACACTATATTATTAAAACAGACAAAGATGTTTATAAAGCAACTTATGTGGTTATGGCTGTAGGGGAATTTGGAAGAGCCAACGATTATGATATTAAAGGATTTGAATTAGGAATTCATTATAAAGATATTGATAGCTTTAAAGATTTTACCGAAGAAGAATATGTGGTTGTGGGTGGTAATGAAAGTGGATCAGACATTACTTGCAACTTAACATCACTCGGTAAAAAAGTTACTATTTATACAAATAATTTTGGTGAAAATGAAAGAATTGCGGATCCTAGTATTGCGCTTTCTCCAATAACTAAAACAAAATTAAGAAATGCTGCTTCACTTTATGGTTTTAAAGTATTTGAAGATCATAAATTAAAAGAAATTCAAAAAAATGGTGATGAATATCATTTAACATTTGAAAATGAAGGTAAAATCAAAACTATAATTAGCAAAACAAAACCATTGTTGGCAACAGGTTTTATTAGTCAAGTAAAACAGTTTAAAAATGAATTATTTGAATTTAATAGTGAAAATATCCCTATTGTTAATGAAAATGATGAATCAACTATCAATCCTAATTTATTTTTAATTGGACCTAGTCTTAGACAACAAAAAATTATATTCTGTTATATCTATAAATTTAGACAGCGTTTTATGTATGTTATCAGCAAAATAGCTGAAAGAGAAGGAATAGTTTTAGATAGTGAAGTTGTTGAAAATTATCGTAAAAATCAAATGTATTTAACAGATTTAAGTTGTTGTTCGGTAGATTGCGATTGTTAAAATATAAAAAGTAAATCGTTTTAAAGATTTACTTTTTTTGATATGTGAAAATTTATCATTTAATCCTTAACTTTTTAAATAAAATACGCTCTATAATTGAGCGTATTTTATTTATCTAATTCTAAATTTAATTGGAATATTACCATTTATTTTAATTGTAACAACATCACCTTTTTTTAAGGTTTGATTTAAATTTAGGATATTTTCTCCTTTTTTAAGTTTTAATGAATATACTTCATTTCCACCAGTAACTTTTTTAATATCAACACTTCCTAATAAATTATTAGTATCAGATGTTATTGTTAGATTTTTTTGGGTTCTTATAGGTCTTTTAACATCAACCTTACCTCTAACTTCTAATGTTGGTTTTAATAAAATTTCATTACCAAATTGATCTTTAACTATCAATCCTTGATTTTCCATAGCTAAACTTGCGACAATCACATGTCTACCATCAACAACATTTATATTTTTAATCGCATCGTTTTGAGCAACTTCTATATTTTCTTGAGTTGAAATATTATAATATAATTCATCTTTCAACAGTATTAAATCACTATTAGAAATTACAGGTGGATTTAAATCTAAATTGATGTTTATAGCAGAAATTGTTTCTTTTTTATTTGGTTCTTTAACTTTTACAAAATATGTTTCACCATCATTTAAGATATTTTTATCTATTTCAAAGAAATATTTATTTTCTTTTTTAATGGCTTTATAAGGGATATTGTTTTTCAAAACATCTATTTTTTGATTTTGTAGATTTTGTTTCATTAAAGTTACTACAGTTCGATCATCCATAGGATTAGTGAACGATACTTCTATTTGTTGTCCGTTTTCTAAACTATAAATTTGTTTTATAGATTTTGGCATTTGACTAGGCTCTTCTGGTGTTATCTCTAGCGTTACATTCACAATTTTCTTTAATCCTGATGGATTTGTAACTTCTACAGGGATAAGGTGAGTTCCTACTGAATAATTAGCTTTTAATGGGTTCACAAGTCTAAAATCTATTCTCTCATTTTGAGCAGGTCTATAATTATTATAATTTATTCTTACTGCCATTGTTATCAACATCTCGTCAATAGGTTGATTAACTTTTCTAACTATTTTTTGCGGAGTAGCACTTACAATCACAAATTTAATACTGTTAGTGAATAATGTATGAGGATAGTCAATTATTTTTAACACACGATTATATTCACCTTCTCTAACATTTGCCTTACCAGTTAATACTAATTTAGAATTTGCTTTATCAATTTCAAATCTTAATTCTCCGATATTAGAAGGACTTGTTTGATTTTGATTGCCATACATTTCAGTGGTTTCTATTGTGCTTGGATTTTCATCGTTGGTGATTGGTATTTCGTATCTTGGTAGTGAATCATTTTCATCATATTTCCATAAGAATATTTTTTGTCCTGATGTTATGTTTATATTAGGGGCTTGATTATCGAAAAATATCAAATCTTCAAGTTTAGGATCTTTATATCCGGTATTATGAATATTAATTCTTTTACCTACATTGAATCCTTTTATTTGATGAGTCCTATGGATATTATTCATTCTTTTTTCAAAATAAGATCTAGATCCATGACCTTCACTTGAGTTTCCGATAGATTTTGCTCCATAGAAGTTACCTATACTAGAGATTGTTCCGTCATTTTCTGTTTTGTAATGAACAGAAATTCCTTTATCTGTAAGTTCATCTCCAATTCTTGCTCTATCATTTACCCAATTAACAAAAAGATTTCCGCTTATTTTTGGAGCGTTAAAGGTGTATGCTTGTTTAAAGAAATTTAATCCTTCTCTTTTGCTGGTAATAGCTCCCCATTGAGCAAGATAACCACCAAGTGAATGACCAGTTATGTAAAGGTTTTTTACGTAGTTTTCACCCGCTTGATTTCTATCTTTATAGTTTCTTAAGGTAGATTCTAAACTATCAACTTGTTTTGGTACAGTTCTAAAGGCAATCGCACCATCATCATCAAAGTCGTTTGCACTTGCAGTACCTCTTATTCCTAATACTTGGACTTGATTGCTGATTACAAATGGTAATTTAGATACATTTTCAAACAATACCGCATCAAATCCGTTTGAATGATGGTAGGTATCTTTAACCTTCCAATACGGTGCTAATTCGTTGTGCATTAGTGTATACTCTAATCTGCCTTTATGGTTTGTGATGCTATCTAATTCATCGTTAAGAACTTGTCTAATGTAGTCATCATCACGATAGGCAAGTTCCATAAAAAGGGCCATATCTCTTGGAGAAATATCCCATTTTAAAGGATTGGTACCTCCCTTTCTTTTAACTTCATCGCCATCACTATAACCATCACCATCTGTATCATATAGATAAGGGTGAGAATTGTAACCGTAAAAAGTTCTACCATTTTTTTCATAGGTGTAAATTTCTTGTCTGTTAAACAAACCATCTCTATCTTCATCCTCGTTAGGATTTAAAATTTTTGAGTTATAGAGGGTGTTATCGAATTTACCACCTTCATATCTAATTCTTCCGTCTGAAATTGCTGCAGCAGTTTCTTCGTTTAATGGAGTTTTATTTGAAGCATAGACATAGTTTATGTTTAATGTTGTAAATGCTATAACCATTACCAATACTTTAGTTAAAAAATTTTTTTTCAATCTGATCACCTTCTTAAAATATTTGAAATTTAATTATACTTTATTAATTCTTTGTAGTACAGAAAAATGATTAATTAGTGAAAAAATGAAAAGTTAAATTATACTGATTTTAGCTTGCAGTAAATATAAATTAATATATAATTTAAGTATGAAAATAAAAGGTTTTAAATTAAATATATATATATATATATTTATAAACATAATGTATATAATATTTTTAAATTTATTTTATCAAAATAAAAGTAACCATAATTATTATTTTGTACTTGTAATATCGTTAATTTTTACTCTAATTACTTTATTATTTAGCTTATTTAAGTACCATAAATTAATGATTATAATAAATTATATTATTTTATTGTTATACAGTTTATTTTTAATAACCCAAAACATTTATAATAGAGTATTTGGTTCTTATTATCGTTTTAAAACTTTGGAAGGGCTTTTTAAAGAGTTAATTGGAGTTACTGATAGCGCAATTGAATTAATAAAAATAAGCGATTATTTTCCTTTAATAGCTCTAACTTTAATTACAATTTTGTGTTTTGCGTTTTATAAAAAACATACATATAAATTAAAAATAGAGAAATTTTTATTAATTGCTATTAATTTTGGAATCATTGTGTTTTTAATAATAAATTTCCATATTAAATTGAATTTAAAAGCAAATGATTCTTTTATTTATTATAAAAGTGAACTATATGTTTTTAATGAGGTTAAAAGTGTCGAAAAGTTTGTGAATATTTTTGGTTTAAATACCCTGTTATACAAAGAATTATTAGACATTTACCAAAACAAAACAGTTAAAATAGATGTTGAAGTTATTGATAATTATTTTAACTCTAAAAAAACTAAACTTTCAAATGAAATGACAGGTATCTTTAAAGATAAAAATTTATTTATTATTCAGGCTGAATCTTTGATGAATGCGGGGATTAATAAAGAACTCACACCTACATTATACTGGTTTAAAAATCAGGGTATTGATTTAAAGGAGTTTAATACACCTTTACTTTTAGGTTCTACCAGCGATAGTGAGTTTATGGCAAATACCTCTATTATACCTATTACAGATGGCTTTCCTGTTTGTTATGAATATGATAATAACAGTTATAAACAAACGCTAGCTGAAAGTTTTAAACAATTAGGATATAAGGCGTATGCTTTTCATAATAATTATGCTGAATATTATAATCGTGATGTTGTTTTTAAAAATTATGGATACAAGTTTCATGATGCTACAGTTTTAGGTTTTGAAAATTTTATTGAAGACTCAAAAATAAGCGAATCCTTAGCTTATATAAGTATTGGAGCTGATCCTTTTATTTCATATTGGATTAGTGTTAGTGGCCATCAACCTTACGAATTGAATACTTACGGTGCCACTAATAAGGATGATATTTTAAAAATTAAAAAATTATATCCAAATTTAAGTGATGATTATGTTTCTTATCTAGCAAAATCAATGGACTTAGATAAGGCTCTTAGCAATATTGTCAATATTATAGATGGTGCTGGAAAATTAGATGATACAGTATTTATAATATTTGGTGATCACAAAGCTAAAGGTTTAGATATTTCAGAAAATAGTTTATTTTGTAAAGAAGTTGGTTGCGATTTATATTCAGGCAATACTACAATGATTATTTTCAATACGCAAATAGACAAAAAAATTGATAATAAAGTTAAATCAACAGCTTTAGACATCTTCCCGACAATTGCGAATATGTATGATTTAAAAGTGGATTATCGCTATTTGATAGGTAATGATATTTTTGATAATCAAAATGAAGGATTACATTTTTTCAATGAAGGAATTTATGCTACAAATAATTTTATTTATAATTTTATAACGGAAGAAATTATTAAAAGTGATGGTATATACACAACTTTAGAAATAGAAGAAAAAATTAAAGAAATTGAGCTTAAAATGAAAATATCTGAAGATATTTTAAAATCTGATTATTTTAAATAATGATTAAATATTTCTTAAAAATTAAAATTAAATTGAAATAAAATTTCATAAGTTATATAATAAAAATGTAAGCGATACGATTTTTAAAGGAGGTAAAGATGAAAAAGTTATTGTTGTTTACATTTATTTTAGTTGTTTGTGTAGGTTTTATTAATAAAAAAACTTATGCTCAAAGTGATGTTGCTATTCAATTTGATGATGTATCTAAAACTAGAATTAAAGAAGTATTTCAGATATTAAAAGATAATAATTTAAAATCTGATGAAGAAAAAATTGATTTAATTTCAGCATATTTTTTAGAAACCCCTTATGTTGCGAATAGAATGGTAGGTTCAAATGATGTAAAGGAAGAGTTGGTAATTGCTTTAAATGAATTAGATTGTTTTACTTATTTGGATTATTTAGAAACTTTTAAACGTTCAAGAAATGAAGCTGAATTTATTGAAAATTTAAAATTGGTAAGATATATCGATGGAGAAGTTACTTATTTAAAAAGAAAACATTTTTATTCAGATTGGATAAGTGAAAACACAGTTCTAGCAACTGATGTTTTAAGTGATGCTGCATACACAAATTTAATCACGACTGATAAAGTTTTTTTAAATCAAGGAAAAGATAATAATGTTTATATAAATGGGCTTGCTATTCGAGAAAGAGATATAAATTATGTTCCTAGAGAAAATATAACTGCCGATTTTTTAAAAACTTTAAAGACAGGAGATTTTATTGGTTTTAGAAGAGATATACCTGGGTTAGATGTTACTCATACTGGACTTATTATTCAAAAGGAAGATGGAACTTACCTTAGACATGCTTCTTCTGCGAAAAGTAATAAAAAGGTTGTTGATCAAAAACTAACCGACTATCTAGATTATTATAAGAAAGTTATTGGTATTTTAGTTTTTAGATCAAACGCTTCTTTCCAAGAATTTACTTCTAATGTAACTATTCGTTATATAGATGAAAAAGGATTAGAAATTTCAAATTCAATTTTAAAAAATGTTCCTTATGGAAGCGAAATTGAAGTTGATGTTTTAGAGATACCTCATTATAATTATAAAAATATTGATGGAGAAATGATTGCGAATCTTGATGAAAAAACAATTAATGTAGTTTATAGTGAAAAATTAATTACACTTGATAATAATGGGGTTAATGTTAAAGGATTTTTCAAAGATACGTATAATTTAGAGGCTGTAAAAATAGATAAAGTTGTTTCATCTTTAAAAGATAATGAGTATGATGTTTATTCAATTGATATTAAAGATACTCAAAATCAAATAATAAAAATTAATCAACCTTTAGAAATCACAATACCTAAAAAAGAAAATAGAAAAATTAAATCTGTATATTATGTTGTGGATGATAATAATTTAGAAAATTTAGAAATAATTAATCAAAATGATAAAACTGTAATATTTAAAGTTAATCATTTATCTGATTTTTCATTGGTTTATGAGAAGGTTGTATCTAATAATGTGGTTACCACAAAACCTCTTCCTCAAACCGGCACAAGTGTAAATTATATCCTTCCTACCGTTATGATTTTAATTTCATTGTTTAGTTTAACCAAAGTATTTAAAAAATAACTTTAATATCGCATCAAGGCATCCTAAGGTAAATTGATGCGATTTTTAAATTATAATATTAATATGAATAATGAAAAAATATACAACCTTAATTTTACTAAGGTATATCAGTTATTAGTTGAAAAAATAGCAAGAAAAGGAAAAAGTGCTACTGAGATTGATGATGTGATAACTTGGCTTACTGGATATACAAATAAAGATATTGAAGCAATACTTTTTAAAAATCTAACCTATAAAGAGTTTTTAGACAATGCTCCGCTCATAAACGAAAAATATCTACTTATCAAAGGAAGTGTTTGTAAAGTTAAAATAGAAGATATTCAAGACCGAACTGTAAGATTGGTAAGGTGCATAGATAAGATGGTAGATGATATTTATAAGGGAAAAAGTTTAGATAGCATTTTAAATAAATAATTTTTTGTATTTAATCCATAAAAAAGTTATAATTATGTAACTAATAAAAGGAGTTATATGTATAAATTATTTTCTAAATTTTCTATTTCAAAACAAATTAAATTTTTAATTATTTTTTTAATTGTGTTTTTTTCTATAAATATTTTTGGTTTTAATAATATTGAAGCTAATTTTGATAATTTTAAAATTAGCTACGAACATAAGATAGATGAAGATGTCGATCAAGAACTTATAGATGATATTGTTTATAAAAATATTAACGAGGTTGAAAGTGTAAATCAAGATACTAAATATATTTTGGTTTACCAAGAAAATAAATTTTATTTTTATGCATCTATAATATCTATAATTTGTATAATTATACTTATTTGTTCAATTTTGTTTTATTTATATAAAATTATTAAAAATAATCAGAAATTAGATATAATCATTATTTTAATAGATATTTTATTACTTTTTGTGATGTTTAAAAATATTTATTTTGTGAATAAAAATATAAATATATATGATAAAGTTTATGAAATAAAATCAAGTGATAAACTACCTGAAACAACTAAAATAAAAGGGTATAAATATCTTGGTTACATTAAAGAAGTTGTTTTAGAAAATAACACTACCACCAACAATGCTTTAAAAGAAGAAAAAACATCAGAAATAAAAAATGTAGATACACATAATACAAAAACAAATACTACATATAACGATAGAGTGGGAAATGTAAATAACACCCAAAGAGCTAATATCAACCCTGTCAGCAACACTAACACTGTTGAGATTGAGAATCAAACATCAAACATTAAAGTTTCTATTATTGAAAAAGAAATAATAATTCCTTATCAAGATTTAGCCGTAATTTATAAAACCGATCCAAATCTTGAAAGTGGCAATAAGAGAGAAGTTGTAGGAAAAAATGGGAAAACAATTATTAAGTATGAAGTTAGTTATTTGAATGATAAAGAATTGAGTCGTAAGGAAATTGAAAGAAATACGATAGATGCGATTGCTTCGGTGGTATTTTTAGGTACAAAAACTGATAATCAATCGCCAAACCCAATTCCTCCTGTCAGTCCAAATGAAGAAATAAGAACCAGAGAAGAATTTGTAGATATTCCTTTTGATGTTGAAAATTTAAGTGATGTCAATCTTCTTGTAGGAAGCGAGAGAAAAGAAGAAGGGGAAAAAGGTCAAGTTAAAAAGATTTATGAAGACACTTATGTTGATGGTGTTTTAAAAAGTAGTAAATTGATAGAAGAAGTTATAATTAAAAATCCAAAGAATGAAATTATTTATACCGGAAGTAAATTAAAGACAAAACCAATAATAACTATTTCTAATGTTGTTAAGAATGCAAGCAAAAATCAGATTATTGTTAATTATAATTTAAGTGATATAGATAGTGCTTATGTTTTAGCAAAAGCTAGAATTTATCATAATGATGAAATCATTAAGGAAGTTGAGATTCCCACTTTAAGCACCGAAGCTATTGATGAAAATTTTGTGATAAATGATATTCCTTTAGATATCGATTATACTTTAAAAACTTATTTAACCTATGATTTAGGTGAAGGTAATTCAAATAGTTTGGAAGAAAGTGTTTATGATTTTATTCTAGAAGATAAGTCGGTTGAAATTAAAAGAATAACAGGAATATCATTGTATAATGGTGATGAAAAAATAGTTAATTTAAAAACTATTCCAAATGATTTTAGCAGTTTTGTAACTAAAATAAGCAGTGAAAATATGAATGACATTGTTCTTCAGGTGAAAAACATTGAAGAAGTCGAAATGAATGGAAAAATAGTATTTAAAATAACAGCTTCAAGTCCAGAACTTGTGCAGGATAGAGAAGAGGGTTATGGAGATGATCATATTTTCTATATGCCTAAAAATATTGAAAAACCAGGGGTATATAATGATTTTAGTGAATTAATCAAAGCGATTAGAGAAAATCCTAGTGGTGAATTTATTTTGGGTGCTGATTTAGTTGCGAATGAAAAAGATTTAGAAGTTGAAGAAAATAATGTTAAAACTAAATTAGATTATTATTTCGATGGTGTTTTTAGTGGTAGACTTATTGGTCAAGATGGTGAAAATAAATTCACAATCTATGATTTAAAAGCTCCGTTATTTAAAGAGATGACTAATGGAAGTGTTAAAAATATTGATTTTAAACAGGTTGATATTAATTCTAAAGTTGCTTATATCGCAACGGTTGCTGGGGTTTTAACAAATTCTACTGTAGAAGATGTTTCTGTAAGTGGTAGGATAGAAGGTCCTGGGAATATTGGTGGAGTAGTAGGTAGAATTACCCAAAACAGCGTTCTTAGAAATGTTTCTTATCAAGGAGAAATTATTTTAAATGATAATATTCCTAATTACACAGGTGGAATTGTAGGCTCTGCCAACACCAATTCATTGATTGAAAAAGCAAAAGTTGATGTGTCAATGACAGGTGCTTTAACCAATCAAGAACGAAGAATGGGTGGTATAGTTGGTGGTATGATCAGTGGAGCTAGAATAAATCAAGCTTATGTAAAAGGAAGTATCGTGAATAAAACAATCAGCAATGCACAAGTTGGTGGTGTTGCTGGAACTCTTTATGTAGGAGGTGTTATTCGTAATGTTGTAATGCTTGCGAAAGTTGAAAATGGTCACAAGATTTACGGTGATACCAACGATAAAACTGCCAATGTTAAGGATGCTTATTATGTAGATGGTGTAAGTTTTGGGAAAGATGATACTTTAAATAATAAGCCTGTTTCTTTATCTTTTGAAGAGGCTCAAACTAAAATTGAAAGTTATAATATAACTACAGATATAAACGATAGTAATTTTGATCATAAGATAATAGAAACTGATTACACCAATATTAAAGACTACGATCCAGCTAAAGATTTTATTTATAAAAATATAGAAAAATTATTACCTTATTACAATAAGGCTACTATTGTTAAATACGGTAATAAGGTATTAAATAGCGATAATATAGCTAATAAAACTATTAAAAATATTATCTTATTAAAAGATAAAGAACCTGTCTATGAACTATCGAAAAATAAAGAAAGTGCCAACGGAATTATGATGGTTTATGATGATGGAAGTATAGAAATTAGAGATATAACTTATCTTGAAGGATTTAAAGATACTTTAATTCAAGAATATCAAATAAATGGAACAAATCTTATTTATACACCACAAACACTTGCTAAAGAATATGGAAGCGAGCTGGATGATTTGGTTAATGAACTTGTTTCGTTGGAGTATATGGATGTTGTTAAGCATGTTCGTCCAGATTATAAATATTATTTTTATCAATTATTAAGTCATTCTATAGGTCTTGGTTTAAAACCTGATAATTCTTCTGAAAATATTGAAGTTGCTAATCAATCTTTAAAAGCACACAATGTTGATCCTTATTATTTGAAAAATGCATTCGATAATAATAAGGCTAACTTGAGAAAACATTTAATAGCTATGATTGAAAATGATTTATTAAATGATACCACTAATAAAGTTAATCCAAGTCAGGTTATTAAGCGTATTAAAGAAAATAAAGAAAAAATTCTTTTAGGACTTGCTTATATGACTAGATGGTATAATGTTGATTTTAATGGTGTTAACATTGCGGATTATACTATTTATCATCAAGATATTTTCGGCAACAAACATAATGCCATTGAATTTTTAAAACAAATAGGATCTATTCCTATTCCAAGCGATTCTAAAAAAATTAATGAAGATTTATTAATGTCTTTTAACACTGCAAAAGCATATAAAAAATATTTAGCACCTATTACAAATAAAGCTAACATAGGTGATTATCTTATTTTCTTTAAAGATATTTTTGCTCCAGAAATGACAATTAATGATTGGTTTAAAAATACCACTAAAGCTATAATCCACGAAGAAAAACCTTCATTACCTGAACTTAATCATGTTGATGTGAGTGCTTGGACAATCTTTAATAAGAACGAATATAATTCTAAAATGATTTTACCATTACTCACTATGCGTCATAGAGGAGTTGCGATTTCAATAACAATGACAACTTTAATTTTCAGTCCTTTTGAAAAATATTTTAAAGTTCCAGAGGTTGGAAATTACGATAATGATTTTGAAATAATTAACGGAATGAAAAAACTGCTTGAAAATACTGCTAAACAAATGAGCTTAAATGCTGAAATGTGGTATCGTATTTTACCTGAACCAAAAAAACATGAGATGTATAATTTGAATATGACTCCTATTGTTACTTTTGATGGTTTTAATGTTTTAGATGAAAAAGGTAAAAAATGGATGATTGTTACAGAGGAAAATGAAGCTCCTAAAAATGAGAGTGAAGTTGTTTATGCTAATTCTACTGTCAAAGATTTTTTTGCTCCTGTTGGAGAGTGGAGAAAAAATAATAGAACTTCTGCCTATGCGGATGGAACTTTTATTTGGTATATGTCTAACACTCTTATGGTTAAAAAAGGAATTTCTATTATGACTCATGAAATTGTTCATAATATGGATGGCAGAACATATTTCTTAGGTTACGGCAGAAGATTGGGAATGGGTATGGAAGATTTCGCAACCGGAATGCTCCAATCTATTGAAAACGCCGATACTGATGAAACTTTCGGAATCAATACCGACACTGATTATCATACTTATTTAGATGGAAGTTTATTAAATAAATTAATTCATAACTCTACCCCTGAAAGATTTACTGACGCTCAAGCATTAAAAGAGTATTTAAGAGGAACTTACGATGTTATCTATACT
Organism: uncultured Erysipelotrichaceae bacterium; assembly: GCA_945875435.1. Taxonomy (GTDB): domain Bacteria; phylum Bacillota_I; class Bacilli_A; order Erysipelotrichales; family Erysipelotrichaceae; genus RGIG5681. The sequence continues at coordinate 60,690 of CAMCKH010000003.1, read as the reverse complement.
TTAAATTACGCAGAAGCTGAAGAGATGCTCAAACTTTCAAAAAATGACCTTCGTTATTTAATAAATAAGGTTGAAAGAAAAGATGAAATATTAAATGACGGTACAATTTCACCACACAGTAAAGAAGTGTATAGAAGATTTAATGATGATGAATGGGATGTTCTTGAATTTAGAACAATTGAGGATTTGATTGATAATCAAGTTGTGGTTGGAAGAATTAATAAAAATGGAAAACAAATAGAAGTTGGAAGAAATACTTATAATACTGATAACCGTTTCCTAGCTCGTTATGGTTCTTACACCACAGAAAAAGGATCTCCTGGAAGTCAATCATTTAAACATAACAGTTTTGAAATTTTAGCCGAAGCTGGTTATGATGGTTATATTAATTATGTTTCTAATAAATTGAATAAAGAGGCTGTTTCTGAAGGTAAAGTTTTATCAGATGCTTATATTTTACAAAAAACATTTGACAATCGTTACCAAACTTATAATGATTTTAGAAAATCAATGTATGCAAATCGTTATGCTAAAAAAGATTCTTTAAAACCGTTTGTATATTTAGGAGTTACTTATAATACATATGAGGATTTAAAGAATTTAATGGCAAAAGCTATTCAAGAAGATTTAAAAGCCGCAAAGAATGGTAATTTTGAAGGGAAAAATGTTAAAAATCTTAAAAAAGAAATATTTAGATATTATTTACATTCAACAAATGAATTCAGAAATTCAATTTATAGTGAATAAAAAGCGTATTAACGCTTTTTATTTTATAAAATTTGGTATAAATAGTTGAAAAATAATTATTTTATGGTTATAATTTAGAAGATAAAAAGTTAGTAGAAAGAAGAAGACCACTTCTCACCTGAAATCCGTAGGATTTGGGTACTGTGCTACATTTATTAGTACAAGAATAGTGGGCTTTAACCTGCTTTTTATTTTGATGGAGGTGAACAAATATCATACGCAAAAATCAAAATGACGAACTAGTCAATCAAAATATAAAATTCAAAGAGGTATTAGTTATTGGTCCTGAAGGTGAACAATTAGGTGTACTTATGAGAAGAGAAGCTCTTGAAAGAGCTAAAGATTATGACTTAGATTTGTTATGCGTTTCCCCTAATAGTAATCCGCCAGTATGTAAGATATTGGATTATGGAAAATTTAGATTTGAAAGTCAAAAGAAGGCTAAAGAAGCTAAAAAGAATCAACACCAAACAGAAGTTAAGCCACTTAGGTTATCTCCTGTGATTGATACTCATGACTTTGAAACTAAATTGAAACAAGCTAGAAAATGGTTAGAAAGCAATACTAAAGTTAAAATTGATATGAAATTCAGAGGAAGACTGATTACAAGACAAGAAGTAGGTAAGAAAGTTATGGATGAATTTATTGAAAAATGCAATGACTTAGGTATAGTTGAAAAGAAACCGAATTTAGAAGGAAACACAATGTCGTGTGTTATTTCGCCAAAGAAAAAATAGGAGGGTAAGTTATGCCAAAAATGAAAACTAAAAAAACTCTAGCAAAAAGAGTTAAAGTTACCGGAACTGGTAAAATCAAAAGACACCACGCTTATACCAGTCACTTTGCAGCAAATAAAACTCATAAACAAAAAGTTCATTTGAGAAAAGCTGCACTTATGAGTAAGAGTGATGTTAAAAGAGTTAAGGAATTGTTACAAGGATAGGAGGAAGACAAAATGGCAAGAGTTAAAGGTTCTACACCTACAAGAAATAGAAGAAAGAAGATTCTTAAATTAGCTAGTGGATATTTTGGAAGTAAACACCTATTATATCGTACAGCCCATGAACAAGTAATGCATTCACTTAAATATGCATATATCGGTCGTAAACAATTAAAGAGAGATATGCGTAAATTATGGATTGCACGTATCAATGCTGCTGCAAGAATGAATGGTCTTAGCTATTCAAAATTAATGCACGGTTTGAAAGTTGCAAATATCCTAATTAATCGTAAGATGTTAAGTGAAATCGCAATTCATGATGAAAAATCATTTACAGAATTGTGTGCTGTTGCAAAGAATAATTTAAAATAAAGATAGTAAGTCCGCTTTTTAATTAATTATGACTTACAAGTAAGGAGTAAGTATGAATTTGAATTTAGTAAGAGAAATTGGAAATTCTCAATTAAAAGAAAATCTACCTGATGTAAAAGTAGGTTGCACAGTAAGAGTTGATATCCAAATTAAAGAAGGAGAAAAAACTCGTATTCAAGCATTTGAAGGTATTGTTGTAAAAATCCAAGGAAGTGGAATTGGTAAAACAATCACAGTTAGAAAAATTTCAAATGGTATTGGTGTTGAAAGAACTTTCCCGCTACATTCACCATTAATTGACAAGATTGTAGTAGTTAGAAAAGGTAAAGTTCGTAGAGCTAAACTTTATTACTTAAAAGGATTAAGTGGTAAACAATCAAGAATCAAAGAAATTAGATAAAGACCATACTTGGTCTTTTTCTTTTTTTAAGTTATAATTTTGATATGAAAGAAATAAAAAAATGGTTGATAGATTTAATTAAAATTAGTGTAGTTTCTTTTTTGTGTGCTACTCTTATTATTCACTTTGTATTTATATCGGTATCGGTAAGTGGAAGCAGCATGCATTCTACACTTAAAGATCGTAATTTTGGAATTTCATTTGTATTTACTAAAAAATTTATGGAATTAAAAAGATTTGATATTGTAACTTTAAATAAAAGTGGTCATAACAACTTATTGGTTAAAAGAATTATTGGATTACCAAATGAAAAAATAAGTTATAAAGATAATAAATTATATATTAATGATATTTTTGTAGCAGAAGAGTTTTTGAACGATCAATATACTGAAGATTTTGAATATCAATTAAAAGATGATCAGTATTTTGTGATGGGTGATAATCGCATTGCTTCTTATGATAGTAGAATGTTTGGTTATGTTTTAAAAGAAGAAATAAAAACTTCAGGAATTTTCATTCTCTATCCTTTTAGTGATTTTGGTTTTAAAAAATAATATGGCAAATATTCAATGGTTCCCTGGTCATATGAATAAGACCAGAAGGCTTATAGAAGAAAATATTAAAAATGTGGATGTAGTAGTTGAACTTTTAGATGCTAGAGTTCCTTTTTCTTCTGCAAACCCTCTTCTTAATAGTTTGATTGGTAATAAAAAAAGATTATTTATTTTAAATAAAAGTGATTTAGCTGATGAAAAAATTAATATGCAATGGATTAATCATTTTAAGTTGAAAGGTTATGAAATTATAGCTTTAAATAGTTTAAAAGATAATCTTAATGAAATAATTGTAAAAAAAGTTAAAGAAATTGGTGAAGATATTTTAAATCGTGCTATTAGAAGAGGTATTAAAAATAAAGTTTTAAAAATTATGATAGTTGGAATTCCAAATGTTGGTAAAAGTAGCTTTATTAATAAAATAATTAAAAAAAGTGTAACAAAAACTGAAAATAGACCTGGAGTTACTAAGAATATTAACTGGATTAGAATACATAAAGATGTTGATTTATTAGATACCCCTGGTATTTTATGGCCATCATTTGAAAATGAAAATATCGGTCTTAATTTAGCTTTAGTAGGATCGATTAAACAAGATGTCTTAGATAAAGAAAGACTAGCATACTATGCTTTAGATTTTTTAAAGAAAAATTATTTTGATAGTTTAAAATCAAGGTATGGAGAAATAGAAAGTGATGATAATGATGAAATTTTTAAAATAATAGGGAGAAATAAAAATATCATTACTGTTGATAGTGAAATTGATTATAATCGTATTTATGATCTTATTTTAACAGATGTTAAGAATAATAATTTAGGTAACATTTCTTATGAAAAACCTGATTGAGTTTGAAACAAATTTTTGGAATAAAAAAGAACTTTGTGCAGGAATAGATGAGGTTGGAAGAGGCTGTATTGTAGGCCCTATGGTTATGGCTCTTGTGATATTTCCTATTGGTTATTTTAATGATGAAATAAACGATTCTAAAAAAATAAGCGAGAAAAAACGACAAGAATTATTTCATATTATAATTAAAGATTCTTTATACTATAAAATAGAAGTAATACCAGTAACTGAAATTGATAAATTCAATATTAATCAAGCCGGAAATAATGCTTTAAATAGATTGGTTGATAATTGTTTTTGCGATAACTATTTAATTGATTATATGAAAGCTAAGGTTAATAAGAATTCTCAATTTATTGTTAAAGGGGATCAAAAATCTATCAGCATTGCAGCCGCAAGTATTGTTGCGAAAGTTTTTAGAGATAATTTAATGAAATCTTATGATTATTTATATCCTAATTATAATTTTTCAAAACATAAGGGTTATTATACTAAATTTCATCAAGAAATTATTTTTAATAATGAGATTTTAAATTGTTACAGAAAAAGTTATGAACCTATCAAAACTTTATTAAAAAAATAGGAAACAAACTTATTAAAAGTAATAATTATAATATGAATAAAGATGCTTTAATATATTATAGTTATATTTATAATGGTGATTATTATAAGATTTACCAAGCCATTATTGAAAATAAACCTTATCAAAAATTAGAAATAGAAAATGTTATTACTATTTTAGATAAAGATTATCCTCAAGAATTTTTATATTTAAAAGAAAAGCCATTTGTGTTATATTATAAAGGCAATTTAGATCTTTTGCATAAAAGAAAAATAGCTATTGTAGGTTCTAGAAATATCAACGATAAATTTTTTGATATTACTAAAATAGTTAGTGATAAATTAAAAAATAAGTATACTTTAGTTTCAGGATTAGCGTTGGGGGTAGACTCAATAGTTCATAAAGCTAACACCAATAACACCATTGCGGTATTAGGTTGTGGTATTAATTATTATTACCCTTTAAAAAATAAATTGTTACAACAAGAAATCGAAAATTACGGTTTGGTTTTGAGTGAATATCCTAACGATACATTACCTTTAAAACATCATTTTAGATTTAGAAACAGAATGATTGCGGCTTTAGGAGACAAACTTTTGGTAACTTATGCTAGAAAAAATAGTGGAACTTTTATAACTATCAATTATGCATTGAATTTGAATAAAGAAATTTATGTAGTTCCTTGTGATATTTTTGAAGATAGCTATAATAATCATTTAATAAATGAAGGTGCCAACATTTTATTTTTAAAAGATTTAGAATTGATTTAAGTGTAAAAAATTAATATAATATTCAGTATTAGAGGTGCATATGAAAAATTTAGTAATAGTGGAATCTCCAGCAAAATCTAAAACAATAGAAAAATATTTAGGAAAAGATTATCAAGTTCTTAGTAGCAAAGGTCATATTAGAGATTTAGCTACTAGTGGTAAAGGGGGGTTAGGAATTAATGTTGAAAATAATTTTGAACCAACTTATACAATTGATAGCGAAAAGAAAAAAGTAGTAAAAGAATTAATAGAAAAAAGCAAGAAAGCTGATAAAATTTTTTTAGCAACCGACCCAGATAGAGAAGGTGAGGCTATTTCTTGGCATTTAGCACAAGTTTTAAATTTAGATCTAGATAATGAAAATAGAATAGTTTTTAATGAAATAACTAAAAAAGCTGTTTTAAATGCGATTGAAAATCCTAGAAAAATTGATTTAAACCTTGTGAAATCACAAGAAACAAGAAGATTTTTAGATCGTATTATTGGCTTTAAATTATCTAAGTTATTACAATCTAAAATAAAATCAAAAAGTGCTGGTAGGGTGCAATCTGTAGCACTTAGAATGATAGTTGATAAAGAAAAAGAAATTAATGATTTTAAACCTACAGAGTATTGGACTTTAAAATCAATATTTGAAATAGAAGGTAAAAAAGTAGAAACTGAACTTGTAAAGTATCAAAATAAGAAGATAAATATCCCAAATTACGATACTATGCAAAATATTTTAAATAGTTTGGGTAGTAGTTTTACTTTATTTGAAATTAAAAAAGAAGATAAAAAAAGAGCGGCTAAACTTCCGTTTACAACCTCATCTCTTCAACAGGAAATGAGTAGTAAATTTGGATACAGTGCTAAAAAAACAATGCAGATAGCTCAAAAATTATATGAGGGTATAGATCTTGAAAATGAAACCGTAGGTCTTATCACTTATATGAGAACTGACAGCACCAGACTTTCTAATGATTTTGTATTTGAACTTAAAAAATATATTGAATCAAATTATGGTAAAGAATATGTTGGATATTATAAGGTTAAAAATGATGATAATGCTCAAGATGCTCATGAAGCTATTAGAATTACACATTTAGATTATACACCCGCAAGTATTAAAGAATTTTTGACTAGTGAACAATATAAAGTATATAGTTTTATTTATTATCGTACACTCGCATCACTAATGGCTAATTCTATTAGCGAAAATACAACTTATAATTTTAATAATAATGACTATATTTTTACTACCAATGGCTCTATTTTAAAGTTTGATGGTTTTTTAAAGGTTTATCAAGAATATGATAGTTATAAAGATAATTTATTGCCGATGGCTAATCTTGATCAAAAATACGATAAATATGAATTATCTCACCAGCAACATTTTACAGAACCTCCACTTAGATATAGTGAATCTCGTTTGATAAAAACCTTAGAAGAAGAAGGGATAGGAAGACCCAGTACTTACGCTACAATTATTGATACTATTGTTAATAGGGGTTATGTTGAGTACAAAAAACTTAGCGAAAGTGGTAAAACTAAATATTTTGTTCCGACTGAACAAGGTTTTCTTACTGACGAAAAATTAAAACAATATTTTAGTAAAATAATTGATATTAAATATACTGCAAATTTAGAAAGTGAATTAGATTTAATAGCAGAAAATAAACTTGACAGCATTGATTCGTTAAGAACTTTTTATAATGATTTTGAGCCATTAGTTGAAAACGCATATAAAAATATGGAAAAAATTGCTGCGGTAGAGGTTGGGGAATTGTGTCCTTTATGTAATTTAAATCTTGTGTATAGACAGGGAAGATTTGGTAAGTTTATTGCGTGTTCTTCATATCCTGAATGTAAGTATACTAGAAAAATTGAAGATACCACTAAAACACCTGCTGAAAAAACAGGGATTGCTTGTGATGAATGTGATGGCGAACTTTTAAAAAGAAAGTCAAAATATGGAAAAATATTTTTAGGTTGCAGCAAATTTCCTAAATGTCGTGTTATTAAAAAATGTGAGGAATAATGAAAGAAGTAATTGTGATTGGAGCAGGGCTTGCGGGATGTGAAGCTAGTTATCAACTGGCTAAAAGAGGAATAAAAGTTAAATTATTTGAATCGAAACCACAAAAAAAATCAGAAGCACATACTTTAGATAGCTTTGCAGAACTTGTGTGTTCAAACTCTTTAAGAAGCAATGATCCTTTAAATGCGGTCGGTTTATTAAAAGAAGAAATGAGAATACTTGATAGTTTGATTTTAAAAGCTGCTGAGGAAACAAAAGTTAAATCAGGAAGTTCTCTTTCTGTTGATAGAGTATTATTTTCAAATTACATCACTAAAGTTATTAAAAATCATCCTAATATTGAAGTTATTAATGAAGAAGTTACAAGTTTTGACTTAAATCTTCCAACAATAATAGCTACAGGACCTCTTACTAGTGAAAAATTATCTAATTATATTGGTGAAATCACTGATAAAAATTATTTGTATTTTTATGATGCGGTTGCTCCAATTGTTGAGAAAGATTCTATTGATTTTAATTATGCTTATTATAAATCTAGATATAGCGATGAAGAAGGGGATTATATTAATTGTCCTTTAAGTAAGGATGAATTTTTATTATTTTATCAAGAGCTTATTAATGCTAAAAAGGTTGAATTAAAAACATTTGAAAAAGAAATATTTTTTGAAGGCTGTATGCCTTTTGAAGAAATGGCAGCTAGAGGTTTTAAAACTTTACTTTACGGTCCGATGAAACCAGTAGGTTTAGAATATAATGGTAAAAAACCTTATGCAGTGGTTCAACTAAGACAGGATAATGCGATCGCAACTTTATATAATATTGTAGGGTTTCAAACACATTTAACTTTCCCTGAACAAAAAAGAATTTTAAGTCTGGTTCCAGCTTTGAAAAATGTAGAGATAGTAAGATATGGAGTTATGCATAGAAACACTTATCTTAATAGTCCTAAATTATTAAATAATTTTTATCAGCTAATTAGTAATAAAAATATCTTTTTTGCAGGTCAAATAACTGGAGTTGAGGGTTATGTAGAAAGTGCTGCATCTGGTCTTTATGCGGGAATTAATATGTATCAATATTTAACTAAACAAAAAATAATCAAGATACCTTCTTCTACTATGATCGGCAGTATGTCTGAATATATTTCTAATGATAAAATTGATAAATTAACACCAATGAATGCGAATTTTGGAATTTTTAAAGTAGAAAAATTGATTAATCATAAAGAAAAAAGAGAAGAATATTATAAATTAAGTATGGAAAATATTGAAAAATACCTTGAGGAACTTAATGGATAATTATTTAGACCTTTTTCTAACTCATATAAAACAAAATGGCAGTGGTTCTTTAGATACTTATGATAGTTATCGCAGAGATATTTCTAGGTTTTTTGAATTTTTAAAAACAAAAAATATCGATAATCTTTCAAAAGTAGACAAGGAAGTTGTTTTTGAATATATTTCTATTATTAGAAGTGGTGTAATTTCCAGAGGTAAACTTAGCGACAGTTCTTTTTCTAGAAATATGTCAAGTATCAGATCATTTTTTAAATTTTTAGTAAATAACGATATTGTAACAAATAATCCATTTAGTTTATTTAAGAATGCTAAAACTAAAAAAAATATCCCTACTGTACTTTCTTTTGAGCAGATTGAAAATATACTTGATAGCTTTGACTTAAATAATGAAATTGAAATCAGAAATCGTTTATTTATTGAATTTATGTATGCCTGTGGTCTTAGACTTAGTGAATTAACAAGCATCAAGATAAACGATATTGATTTTGTGAATTTAGTTTTAAAGGTAAAAGGTAAGGGGGCTAAAGAAAGAATTATTCCTTTTTATAATCGTTTAAAAGAGTTAATAAATCTTTATTTAGAAACATACTACAAAAAATATAATTATAGTGGAAGTAATTATTTATTTATTAATCAAAAAGGAAGTGTTATTTCTAATAGATATGTTCAAAAGATAATCGAAAGTTTTAATTCTAAATTTAATATTAATATTCACCCACATTTGTTTAGGCATAGTTTTGCGACACATGTTTTAGAAAATGGAATTGATTTAAAAGTTTTACAGGAAATGCTTGGTCATAAAAATCTATCAACAACTCAAATATATACTAATTTAAATCTAAATCATTTAAAAAAGACAATGAATAATCATCCTATAGAAGAAAATTAGTCATTGCTTTTAATAAGTAGTGCTTCCCCTTTAATTTTAATAAGGGGTTTTGTTTTAATTTCGTTTGATAAAACTAAAGTATCGAATGCTTTTAAGTGTTTGTTTTTTAAAGGGTATTTAAAACCTTCCAAAGTTAAAATACTGTTTTTTAACGGAAAAACACTAATATACTTATAATTAAAATCGGTTAATTCTATAGTTTTATCAGAGATATAAGAAATCTCGTTATATTTATCAATTATTTTAATATTATCGTTTTTAAATTCTTTTAATAGAAAAATATTATTTAATAAATGGTCAATTCTTTTTGATGTTGATCCTAAAAGATAGATATTTTTATATTTACCACTCACATATTTTAAAGCTAAATAAGAATCGCTATAATCTTTATTTTTGGAGTATTTAATAATATTGTTTTCTTTTTCTAATAATTTTAGATTTTTTTGACTTATTGAATCAAAATCTCCTATGCAAGTAATATTTTTAATACCTTTTTGATAAAGATACAAGCAACCTTTATCAACCCCGATATATTCACCATCTATATTAGGTATTTCTTTTGTTAACTTACAACATAAAATTACATTTTCTTTCATAGTTATATTGTAACTTAAAATAGTTTTTTTATATAATATTTTTATGAATGAATTAAAAGTTGGCGAAAGTGTATATATTAAATCTTATAAACATAACGGATCTTTGCATAGAACTTGGTCTAAAGCCTTGGTTATAGATGTTACAGATGAGTATTTGGTGGTGGTTACCGATAGAAGTTTGATTTTAGAAAGCGACGGTAGAAATTGGATTACCAAAGAACCCGCAATATGTTTCTTCTATTTTAATCGTTGGTTTAATATCATTTCAATGGCTAGAAAAAACGGTGTTTATTTTTATTGTAATCTCGCAAGTCCTAGTTTAATAGATGAAGAGGGAATTAAAAATATTGATTATGACCTTGATATTAAGATTCACCCTGATTACTCTTATACCATTTTAGATGAACATGAATACGCAATGCATTCTAAAACAATGAATTATTCAAAAGAAATAATGGATATTATTGAAAATGAAATGCAAGAATTAATAAAAATGATTGAAAATAAGGAAAAACCTTTTAATTTTAATCTAATTGAAAAATATTTAATGAAATACTTTAAAATGACAATCAATTCTCAATAGAATAATAATTTTTTAAAAATGCAGTTAAAGCATTTTTTTCATATTCAAAATTTATTTCTTTAATTAAATAATCTGATTTTTTATTTAAAATTACTTTATCTGCTACAAATTTTAGGAAAAAGTAATTTCTAACTAAAAATGGACCTATCATTTCAATAGCGTAAAAATTATCATTGTTGTAAGAAACATATTTATTATCTTTGTTTAAAAAAAGATTAGTCTGATCAGATTTAATTAAATCATAGGTGTTGTAAAAACCAATTAAAGATTGGTTTTTAAATTTTAAAACTTCCTCCTTAACTATTCTTGTTTGATTTCTAACAATTTCATAGTTTTGAATATTTAGGTAATTTTTAGAAAATAAAATTGTAGCATTCCCAGTACAAATAATAGTTTTTTTAAAATTTTTAAGTTTTGTTTGGTATTTTTTTAAATAATTAAAAGCAATTTCTAATTTACTTTCTTCGCCAGCTCCAACATATAAAACATCTACATTTTCAATATCAAGATCCATTTCTAAGTTATGTTTTATAAGTTCAACCTCTATTTCTTGGTTGACGAAATAATTATGCAAGGCTAATGAATTAAAACTTTCTCCATAAAGATTTAAAAAGTCATAAAATAAATGTAATATTTTAATTTTCATAATTTTCCTCCATATATTTATTGAAAGGCAGGATGTAATCAAAATTTAAAACTGCATAAATATTCAAATTATCATTTTTAAGTTTTTGAACTGCGTTTTTTAAATCTTGACTGATGATGATGTTTTTAAACCCAGCATATTTCATTCTTAAAGCAATATCATAAGCATCAATTCCAACACAGTATACTTTTTCAACATTTTTAATTATTTCAAATTCCACATCATATAACCAACTCATATCGTTAAATTCATATCTTCTTGAAATTTCTTTCCACCCAACAACTAAAATTTTTTGTTCCTGCTGTCTTGCTAAATAAAGCATAGCTTGATTAAAAGAACCGCTATTTTCATTTTTATTATTAATAACAACCACTTTTCTATTATTCTCAATAAAACTATTATATATTTTCTTGTCGATGTATCTTTTTTTCATTGAATTTGAGATGGTTTTTAAATTAAAATTTAAAGCATAAAATAAACTTATTACCGAAAGAGTGTTGTATACATCAAAAAGCATAGGGTAGGCTAGTTTAAAATTGATTCCATTTACTAATATTTCTAATTTTTCATAATCTATTAAAGTAGCACTAATATCGCTTTTTGGGGTTTTAAAATTATTTTTTTCACAGTAATAATCACCAGTATTTTCAAAATAGTAATGATGATATTTTATTTTCTCTTCATTGTGATAATTGGTGTAAGAATTATTAAAAATTTGTGTTTGGTATGAGATGTTTTTATCTTTGATATCGTAATAAGTTACATTTTTATTAAAGGTAAAATGTTGCATAATAGGATCATTAGCATTAATAATTAAATTATTTTGATTTTTTAAACCTTTATTTAAAATGTTGATAACAGTTTCAGGATTATATTGTCTTGGAGGCTGATCTTTAGTTATATTTGTAATTAATATTTGATCAAAAATTAAATCTTTAAAAACAAAGATACTAAATCTTTCATCCATTTCAAAAACAAAATAATCAACTTTAGAATTTCCAAAAATATCACAGTTATCAATTATAGTAGTTAAAATCGCATAACTTAAATTACTTCCAGAATCATTATATCCAACTTTATAGTTTAAATCTCTTAAAATTTGGACGATTAAATAACTACTACTTCCTTTGCCGCTACTTCCAGTAACTCCAATTAACTTGGTGTTTTTGAATTTAAAATATTTAAAGATATTTTTATTAATTTTATAAATTATTTTTCCAGGTAAGGAAGACCCTCTTTTTAGTTTTTTACCAATAAGAATTAGTAGCTTTGCGAATAATATAAGCAATAAGTTCATATATTTATTTTAATTTTTTTTATATTAATATACAATATTAATAATGAAAAAGTTAATTTCTTACACTTTAGGTATGTCGCTTACAATAGATCTTATTAAATATCAAAAAGATAAGGTTATAGAAATATTTATCAGCAATAAAATTAAAAAAAATGAGATTTATTTTAAATTTATTAAAGATTTAGAAAATAAAAATATTAAATATAGCTATAATGACAAGATTTTTAATGAAATAAGTTTAAAGGAAAATTGTTATGTGATTGGTAAATTTCATCATTTTCAAAATAATTTAGTCAGTAATAAACATTTTGTGATTAAAGGCAAGGTAGATGAAGGTGATTTGGGTACAATAATGAGAACAATGGCATCTTTTAATTTTAAAGATTTAGTCCTTATTGATAATGATTTAGATATTTTTAATTTAAAAACCGTAAGATCTAGTATGGGTGGTATTTTTTTAATAAATTTTGAAAAGTTTAATTCGCTTGATGAATATTTGAAAAAATACCCTGAACAACAATTATATTTTTTCAATCAAAATGGCAATAATTTATTTAGTAGTGAAAAAATAGAAAGTAATAATTACAGTTTAATTTTCGGCGAAGAAAATAGTAATGCTTTTTACATAAATAAAAAGGAAAATTATGATTTTCCTTTAATAGTATCAATAGTTTTATATAATTTACAATTTCTATAGGAATTTTTTAAGAAATTCTCTTGTTCTTTCGTTTTTAGGATTTGTATACATTATTTCTGGACTTAGACTTTCAACCACAACCCCTTTATCCATAAAATGAACAGTATCAGAAACTTCTCTAGCAAATTGCATTTCGTGAGTAACTATAATAATAGTAATATCTAGTTTAGCAAGTGATTTAATAGTTTTTAAAACTTCTTCCACCATTTCAGGATCTAATGCACTAGTGGGTTCATCAAATAGTATCACATCAGGATTTAAACAAAGTGATCTTGCGATCGCAACTCGTTGTTTTTGACCTCCGCTAAGTTTTTTTACATTTTGATAAATAAAATCTTTTAAACCTACATCGGTTAAATTTTTAATTGCGATTTCATTAGCTTGTTTGGTAGGTATTTTTAAAACTTTTTCTAAAGCGATGGTACAATTTTTTAATACATTTAAGTTATCAAATAAATTAAAATTTTGAAATACCATCGAAACCTTTCTTCTATAGTTATCAATATCAAAATTACTGTTTAAAATATTTTGATTAAATACGATTATTTCGCCGCTATCAGGAGTTTCTAATAAATTTATACATCTAAGGAGAGTGCTTTTGCCGCTACCACTACTTCCAATAATTGTATGAACTGTATTTTTTTCAATAGTTAAATTTATATTTTTTAAAACTTCTAAATTGTTAAAACTCTTACTTAAATTTTTAATTTGTATCATATATTTTTAACCAATCCTTTCTCATTTGTTTGAGATGATGGGAAAGATGTTTCTATAAAGCCCAATTTTTTCTCAAAATAATTTAAAATTCTAGAAACAGTAAAAGTTATAAATAAATATATTAGTGCAGTTATGGTGAATGTTTCAACTATTTTATAGCTACTTCCAGCAATACTTGAAGATTGGAAATATAATTCAATAACACCTATAACATTCAAAACCGAAGTATCTTTGATATTTACAATAAATTCATTACCAATAGCTGGGAAAGAATTTTTAATAGCTTGTGGCATTAAAATATAGATTAAACTTTGTTTTTGACTCATACCTAAAGATCTAGCAGCTTCATTTTGCCCTTTATCAATAGATTGTAGACCTCCTCTAATTATTTCTGCCATATAAGCTCCAGTATTAATTGAAACAATTACAATTGCAGCAATTATTTTAGACCATTCAAAACCTAGGCTATAAACTCCATAATAAATTATCATTGCCTGTACCATCATTGGAGTTCCTCTAAAAATAGTAATATAAGTATCTATAATGAAGTTGCTGATTTTAAGTATGATTTTTTTGATGTAAGAGCTATTTTTTTCAGCCTCAATATTTTTGATTAAAGAAGTAATAAGACCAAATATAAGACCTATTAATGTTCCGCTTAATGCTATGAATAGAGTGATGATTGTTCCATAAACAAAGCTAAGCCAATATTTTTCTAAGATTAAAATCATAATTAATTGTTTGTGGGTTGAGTTTTAACACTTTCAACCATTAATTGATTTCTTTCTTCTTTAGTTATTTTGTCAAGTGATGTTTGGATAGAATTTAATAATTCTTGGTTTCCTTTTTTAACTGCAATAGAAACAGTGGTATCAGCTACAAATCCGTTTCCTGCTTTAAAACTTACTATTGCTAAGTCTTTATTAGCTTCAACTACCCCTAAAGCTACAGGAAGTTCAGCAACAATAGCATCAACTTCGCTGCTTAATAGTGCAGCAACCATAAATGGATAACTTGGGAGTGGAGTGATGTGATTTACATTTGGGATTTGATCAATAACTTCATCGTAAATTGTATTAATTTGTCCTAAAACTTTTTTGTTTGAAAAATCTTGAAGAGTAGTTGCGTTTTTTAATGGACTATCGTTTTTTACAATTAATACCATTTCAGATTCATAGTATGGAGTAGTAAAATCTAAGGCCTGAGATCTTTCTTCGGTTTTTGTCATACCAGCGATAATAACATCAATTTCCCCAGTATTAATGCTGCTTATAAGTCCTTCCCAAGCAATTTTTTTAACCACTAACTCCTTGTTTAAATCAGATGCGATTTTACTAGCAATTTTAACATCATAACCATCACAATAATCAACATCGCTAATTTTTACACCACTATTTTCAACACTTGTCCAATTAAATGGAGCGTAATTGCATTCCATTCCAACTACTAATTTATTGGTGTTATTTGAGCTTTTACAAGCACAAAGTGATAGTAAAAGAGTAAGTATGAATATTTTTTTAATCATTTTAAACCTCCTAAATAAAAATAATCATATGCAATAACATATGATTTTTAAAAAACAAATATGTTATAGCACCCTACAATGTAGGAGTGTTATTGGTATTTCCAATAACCCCACCAAAATTAAATGCCTTTAATTTTAGTTCGGCGATGATTGCCTTTCACCAGTGTCTACAAATGCCTTCTCGACTGGTTACTATTCTGCATCGCTACCTCTATTGATAAAAAAATAATAACTTAAAAGTTTAATAAAATCAAGTATAATTTATATATGAATGAAGTTATTTATTTTTTAGATAGTGAAAAAATAGATTTTTATTTGGTAGGGGGAAGTGTTAGAGATGGTTTGCTTGGAATTACTACCGATGATTTTGACATAGAAGTTTATAATATAGATTTTAATTATTTAATATCCATTTTAAATAAAAAATTTACTATTGATATTATTAATTATAAATTTAAAACAATTAAAATTAAAAATACACAGTTATCTTTTGCTAGGACGGAAAGTAAAAGTGGAGATAAACACAATGATTTTATACTTGAATTTGATAATATAAATACTTTTATTGGTAGTTGTAGAAGGGATTTTACCATTAATTCACTGATGTATGATTATAGAAATAACTTAATAATTGATTATCATAATGGTATTAACGATCTTAATAATAAAATAATAAAAGCAACTTATTATAATAATTTTGTATTAGATGGTTTAAGAGTTTTTAGGGCTATTCGTTTTGCTTTAGTTTTGGGTTTTGAAATAGAAGTAAAAACTTTTGAATTATGTAAAAAAATGGATATTATGAATTTAAAATCTATTCATATATTTAATGAACTTGAAAAATTTTTTAATAAATCCAATAAAATATATGATTATTTATATTTATTAAAACAAATGAATAAACTTTATTGGTTTCAAGAGTTTAATGATATTGAAATTATGAAAGAAGATTTTATTAGTATGGAAAATAGTTTTAAACAAAATGATATTTTATATAATCTTTATTTAATGGCAAAAATTCTTAAAAAAAATAATTTAAATTCAGAAAGTTTTATTGAAAGAATAGTTGAAAATAAAAAATTTAAACAAATAATTAGAAATTATTTTTAAAAAAATGTTAGCGTTTTACTTGAAAGCGGATAAATTATTGTTATAATAGGTATAGGTATCGGTACCATAAAGGAGGAAAAATGGGTAAAGATAAACAATATCGTGATATTTCAAATGCTATAATTGAAAAATTATCTGGCAAAGAAAATATCACTGGGGTTGCACATTGTGCTACTCGTTTAAGAATTTTAGTTTCAGATGTGAGTGGAATTAAAGTTGAAGAATTAGAAAATATTGATTTGGTTAAAGGGGCGTTTATCGTAGGTAATCAAGTACAAATTATTTTTGGTGCAGGAATTGTGAATGAAGTATATCAAGTTTTTGCAAAAATTACAGGACAAGAAAATATGTCTTTAAGCGATATTAAGGAGTTAGATTTAAAAAATCAAAATTTCTTACAAAATGTTATTAAAACATTATCAGATGTTTTTGTTCCAATAATTCCAGCTATTTTGGCTGCTGCGATTTTAATGGGATTGACTGGTGTTTTAGGTAAAAGTGAAGCAGTTTTAAATAATGAATTTTTATATGCTTTAAATAGATTGGCTGCCCTTGCATCAACTGCGATTTTCATCATTCTACCAATGGTAGTATGTTATTCAGCGACAATTAAGTTTGGTGGTCGTCCAATTGTAGGGTTAGTTGTGGGTGCTATTATGATAGATGGTAGCCTTGCGAATGCTTATAGCGTAGGTAGTGCTAACTTCAATCCTGAAATTTTAAACTTATTAGGTTTAAAAATTGAAATGGTAGGCTTCCAAGGAAGTATTATTGTAGCTTTATTGATGGGTTTTGTGGTTGCGACTTTAGATAAATTCTTTGAAAAAAGAATACCTTCTGTAGTTAAATTCTTATTATCATCAATGCTTACAGTATTCATTTCAACAATTCTATTATTTGTAATAGTGGGTCCTTTCGGAAGAGCTCTTAGTGATTTTATTGTGAATGGATTACTTTGGACTACTGAAAACTTAGGTGTTGTTGGTTATATGCTTTTTGCAGGGCTACAACAAGTCATAGTTATAACAGGTTTACATCATATTTTAAATGCAGTAGAAGCTACTCTTATTGCAGAAACTGGCTTTAATTTCTTAAATCCATTAATGTCAGTTGCGTTAATGGCTCAAGGTGGAGCGGTTATCGGTTATTATTTATTAAATAGAAAAGATAAGAGAGTTAAAGATATTTCTATTCCAGCCTTTGTAAGTATTTTATTCGGTATTAGTGAACCAGCAATTTTTGGTATCAATTTAAGATATAAATTCCCATTAGTTGCGGGTTGTATAGCTGCTTCAATTTCTGGTGCTTATGTATATTTTTCAAAATTAGTTTCAATTGGTTTTGGTGCTACAGCTCTTCCTGGATTTGCGATAGCTTCTCCAGATAATAATGGTTATCTAAATTATGTAATTGCACATTCAATAGCGTTAGTTTTAGGTATTATCTTCACTATAATTTTTGCTACTTTCAACAAAAAAGAAGTTAAAGTAGAATCTAAAAGCGAAGTAGTTAGTTTAAGTTCACCATTAAAAGGTGAAGTGAAAAATGTAAAAGAATCAAGTGATGCTACATTTGCTTCAGAAGTATTAGGTAAAGGGGTCGTGATTTTCCCTACTGAAAATATCACTTATGCTCCTGCAGATTTAGTTGTGGAATTTGTATATCCTACTAAACATGCTTTAGGTTTAAAATTTAATGATGGAAGCAAGGCTTTATTGCACATCGGTATTGATACAGTTAAAATGGAAGGTAATGGTTTTAATTCTTTTGTAAAAGATGGCGATGTTGTTAAAAAAGGTACTAAATTAGTTGAGTTTGATATTGATAAAATTGTTGAAGCTGGATATAAAACAGAAACAGTATTTGTGATAACTGAGGTTGGTAGTGGAAAAACAGTAGAAATTGATCCTACTAAAGAAAGTATCATCAATATCAAATGAATAAATTAGAATTTTTAAAAAATATTGAAATTTTTAAAAAATTAAGAAAAGATTCTTTAAATAATCCAAATCGCCTTAATTATCATTTGATGGCAATGGGCGGATGGCTTAATGATCCTAATGGTTTATGTCAATTTAATGGCATAAACCATATCTATTTTCAACATTCTCCATTTTCTTTAGGGTGGGATAATAAAATATGGGGTCACTATAGTAGTAAAGATTGGATTAATTATGAAGAACACCAACCATTTATATTTAGCGATATTTTAGAAGATAAAGATGGAGCTTATAGTGGTAGTGCCATTAAAAAAGATGGTAAGATCCACTATTTTTATACTGGTAATCATAAATTTAACGACAAGAAATACAATTATGATTATGAGGGTAGAATTCAAAGTGTAATTAAAGTAACATCTAACGATGGTAATACTTTTGAAAGTAAAAAAATTATTTTAAAAGAATACCCAAATTTTGTGAGTGTCCATATCAGAGATCCAAAAGTTTTTTTAGAAAACGGGATTTATTATATGGTTTTAGGTGCTAAAAATAATGAAGGCAAAGGGATAGCTTTAATTTATAAATCTAAAGATTTAGAGGAATGGGATTATCATTTTAAAATTGAAAGCAAATCATATTTTGGTTATATGTGGGAATGTCCTGACCTTGTAAAAATTCAAGATAAATGGTTCTTATTTATTTCACCACAAGGTATTTTAAATCAAGAGTTTAACTTTCAAAATAAATACCAAGTAGGTTATTTTAATTTAGATTTAGATTTAGAAAATAAGACTTATCAATTGAAAGAATTTATAGAGATTGATAAGGGTTTTGACTTTTATGCTTCGCAATCTTTTGTGGATGAAAAAGATAGAAATATTTTAATTGCTTGGATGGGTATGGCAGATTTTGCATATCAAGATGAAGTTCAAGGATTTAATCATTGTTTAACTATTCCAAGAGAATTAAGTGTTAATAAATATGGTCATTTAATTCAAAAACCATTAGTAGAATTTTTAAATTTAAGAGAAAAAGAAATTTTAGATTTTAAAGATTTAAAAAATTACAATAAATCAGTAGAAGTTATTTTGAGCGATTTAGATAATGAGTTAGATTTAGTAATAAATGATGAATTAATCATAAAATATGAAATGGGAATTTTTTATTTTGAATTTAAAAATAAAAAAACTAATAGAGATATTAGAAAATTTAAACTTGATAAATTAGATAGTCTACATTTTTATTTTGATAGTAGTAGTGTTGAAATTTTTATTAATGACGGTATTTATACTATCAGTAGTAGATGTTATTTTAAAGAAAATTATTTATTTTTCTTAATTAATAATTTAGAATATAATTATAAGATTTTTAAACTTAAAAATTTTAATATTATAGAATTTAATTATGAACAAGAAAATAACAATTAAAGAAATTGCAAAAATAAGTGGTTTTTCCAAAACCACAATATCAAGATATTACAATGGTGGCTATGTCAAAGAAAGTACCAGACATAAAATTAAAGAAATTGTTGATAAATATAACTATAAGCCTAATACTTTTGCGAAATTAAAGGCTAAGAAAAGTGGTTTAATTGCGATTTCGGTACCTTGTTTAGATTCTTATTTTGTATCAAAATCATTAAAGTCCATAGATGATGTTTTAAAAAATAATAATTATACCATTATTGTTTTGAGTTCAAATTATAATTTGAAAAAAGAAGAAGAAAATATTCGTGTTTTAAATTCTTTAAATATCGATGGAATGATTGTGTATGCGAGTGATAAAAATGATCGTTATTTGGATATTTTTAAAGAAATTAAAGTTCCTTTGGTTGTGATGGGTCAGGAATATGAAGAGTATATTTCAATTATTAACGATGATAAAAATGCTTCTTTAGAGCTTCTTGATGAGATAGATAATAGCAATTTTAAAGAGGCTATTTATTTTGATTTAAACATCAAGGATGAAGCGATAACTGGAATTAGAAAAGGGATAATATTAGATTTTTTAAAACAAAAAAATATTAAAACCACAATCATTAAAACTAATTTTAACACCTTAGAAATTAAAGAAATGATTGAAAAAAATAAATATGTACTTGATAATAAATTAATAATTTGTTCAACAACCAAACAAATAATAGAGTTTTATCGTTTTATTTATAAAAATAAATTAAAACCTAATTTTAAACTTATTGGTTTTGGAGCACATAAATATTTAGATATTTTATATCCTGCTCCTACATTGGTTTTGCATGATTATTTACAAGCTGGTGTTTTAGCTGCGAAATCAATTATTAATAGTGAAAAAAATAAAGTATATAAAACAAGATATATTATTAAAAAAGGAAGTGATGTAGATGAATAAATTATTGGTTATCGGAGAAGCTCTTATTGATTTTATCCCTAATGTTAAAGGTAGTGAATTAAAAGATGTGGTGGAATTTAAAAAAGTTGCGGGTGGAGCTCCTGCGAATGTTGCGGGTTGTGTAGCTAAACTTGGCGGAAAAGCGAAATTTTTAACTAAATTAGGAAATGATGCCTTTGGAATTCATATTATTGATGAGCTTAAAAAATGTAATGTAGATACCGATTCAATTATTTTAAGCGATGAATATGACACATCTTTAGCTTTTGTTTCGCTAAAAAATGATGGTAATAGAGATTTTAAATTTTATCGTAAAACTGCAGCTGATTTATTTTTAAAAGATGAAGAAGTTGATCTTAGCATTTTAGATGATATTAAAATGATTCATTTTTGTAGTGTGGATTTAGTTGAAAGTCCGATGAAAAAAGTTCATTTAAAGTTATTGAATGAAGCTGTTAAAAGAGGTATTGTCGTAAGTTTTGATCCTAATTTAAGATTTGCCTTATGGGATAATGCTTATAAATTAAAAGAAACTGTTTTGGAATTTATTAATTATGCCGATATTTTAAAAATAAGCGATGAAGAATTAGAATTTATTACTGGAACTAGCGATATAGATAAAGCTAAAGAATTTGTATTTAATAAGGGCTGTAAACTATTCATCTATACTATGGGTAAGGATGGTGCCTATATTTTAACCAAAGATTTTAAAATTTATCAAAATGGATTAAAGGTTAATGTTTTAGATACAACTGGTGCTGGTGATAGTTTTATTGGAAGTTTTCTTTATAATATTTTAAAAACAGATAAAAACATTAACGATTTAAGTTATGAAGAATTAAATGAATTTTTAAAGTTTTCTAATTTATATGCAGCATATATAACTACTAAAGCTGGGTCTTTAGGAGCTATGGCTAACTTAAAAGAAATTGAAGATTTTAAAATAAACTTAGAAAATAAATAAATCCTCGTAAGAGGATTTATTTATTAACTCTAAACATTATGCCTGAAAAATTCGCAAGATCAATTTCAATCGAGTAGTCCATATTATGTAATTTATTTTCTTCTTTTTTAGCAAAGATTGGATTGAAATTACACATATTACAACCACCATAGATATCTTTTTCGCTGTTGATTATTTCGACATATTCTCCCATTATTGGAACACCAATTTTATATTTTTGATAACTAATAGGCATCATATTTAAAACAGTAACAATAATATCTTCATCACTTTCACGATAGTAAGCAAAAACCGACTGCGAATTATTATCCACCATTATCCATTTAAAGTTATGATAACTATATTCGTTGCTGTTAAGGGATTTAAAGTATTTATAGGTAAGTGATAAATCTTGGAAAAATCTTAAAAAAGTATCATGTTTTGGATATTTCAACATAAACCAATCTAATTCTTTTTGTTCATCAAATTCCCTGAATTGAGCAAATTCATTGCCCATAAAATTTAATTTTTTACCAGGATGAGTAAACATATAGGTAAAAAGATTTTTACATAATGCGAATTTCTCTTCATAATTACCAAACATTTTATTAATAATGGTATTTTTTGAATGAACAACCTCATCGTGAGAGAAGGGGAGAATAAATTTTTCGTTATAGAAATAAGCCATTGAAAAAGTCATCAGATTATGATGGTATTTTCGATATTCATGATCCATACTATAATATTTTAAAGTATCATTCATCCAACCCAAGTCCCATTTATAATCAAAGCCTAAACCACCATATTCAACTTTTTCAGTAACTTTAGGAAAATCACTAGAATCTTCTGCTATCAATAAAAGATTAGGGAAATTAGTTTTTAAAGCATAGTTTAATCTTTTAATAAAATTAATACCTTCATCATTTTGTCCTAAGTTTTTATTTCCTTTATTGAATATAAAATGACTCACCGCATCAAATCTAAAACCATCTATATGGTATTTTTTGGCAAAAAAGAAAGCACTGCTCATAAGATAAGACATTACTGTAGGATTTTTTAAGTTAAAATAGTAAGTATCCCATTCACTAAACATTTTATAATTATCATCATACTCAAAAAGTGCTTTATGATCATAGTTTGTGAGTGAAAAAGTATCTTTTACAAAATGCAAATATACAACATCTAAAATAACTTTAATATCATTCAAATGACATTCGTTAATAAAATCCATTAGTTCATAAGGAGTTCCGTATCTGCTTGTGACTGCAAAAGCACTACTTACTTGATAACCCCAAGAGCCATCAAAAGGATGTTCAAAAAGAGGCATTAATTCAATGTGGGTAAATCCCATTTTTTTAATATAAGGAATTAAATGTTCTTTAAGGTCTTGGTAACTAGCAAATTTTTTCCATTCAGGTCGCATAAAACCATTGATATGAATTTCGTAAATATTTATAGCTTCGCTATTATTTACATTTTTTAAAAATTCATCATCACTGAATTTGTATAAATCAATATCATACATTACGGAAGCGTTACTTGGTCTAAGTTCGCTATAATAGGCAAATGGATCTATTTTATCGTGGTAGTTATATTCATCTTTGAATATACGATATTTATAGGAATAAATAGGATTAATGTTGTCTAAGAAAAAATACCAGACACCTCTATCATCTATTTTATTCATCATAAATCCACTAGCCCAGTTATTGAAAGAGGTAATAACCTCTACCTTATAGGCATTAGGGGCATTTAAAATAAATTCAACCCCTTTTTCTTTTTTAAAAGACCCAAATAATTCATAAGCGTTATAGCAATTTCCGTTATAAAAATCATTATATTTATTTAAAATCATCTATTTAGCACCCAATTATAAATATTTTCATAATCTCTAGCACTGCTTGAGAAACTAACATCTTTTTTCATTGCGTTTTTAATTAATTTTCTCCAAGTTTGTGTGTCTTGGTAGTATAAATTATAAGCAATATCTAATACTTGTTTAAAATTATATGAAGAGTAATGGTTGAAACTAAAGCCATCACCAGTTTTTTCATATTTGTTGAAAGGATTAACTGTATCTTTTAAACCACCAGTTTCTCTAACTAATGGTAATGTTCCATATCTTTGTGAAATTAATTGTGATATGCCGCAAGGCTCAAATTGACTTGGCATTAATAACATGTCTATTCCTGCATATATTTTATGTGCCAGAGCTTCATTATAACCGCAATAATATACAGCTTTTCCTTTATGGTTGTATTCCATTTCTTTAAAACTATTTTCGTAAATTGATTCTCCAGTACCTAAAACTACTAGTTGAATATCCATTTGTAGAATGTGTTTCAATTCTTTTAAGATTAAATCAATCCCTTTTTGATTGGTAAGTCTTGAAACAATACCTAATACAAAAATATCAGGATTAATATTTAAACCAAGTGTTTGTTGAAGATCTTTTTTACATTTCTTTTTGCCACTAACAAAATTTCTTAAATCATAGTTAGTTATCAGGTTAGAATCGTTTTTTGGATTGAAACTTAGAGTATCTATCCCGTTAATTACACCACACAAATCATTGCTTCTACCTCTTAATAAGGAGTCTAAACCTTCTCCATATTCTTTGGTTTTTATTTCTTGTGCGTAAGTATTTGAAACAGTAGTTATTACATCAGAAAACTCCAAGGCTATTTTCATAAAATTGGTATCGTTGTTATAACGTAGTGAACCATTTGCATAGTCCAGATAAGAAAATCCTAGTAAATCAAATAAAACATTTTTATCATAAATTCCTTGGAAGGCTAGGTTATGAATAGTATATATATGTTTAATTTTATTTATTTGTGGTACATTATTGAACCTTAATTTACAAAGTGCAGCCAAAACACCGCTATGGTAATCGTGGCAATGAATAATATCAGGGAAATAGTTTAAATTAAACATCATTTCAATAATCGCAAGATTAAAGAAACTAAATCTGGCAGCATCATCATCATATCCGTAAACTCCATCACGATAGAAGAAAGTGTCGTTTTCAATGAAAAGATATTCAATTCCTTCATTGGTGTAAGATAAAATATTAGCTTCTTCATGAATATAGTGAGTATTTATATAGATATGACCAGCAGGTTTTAAATCATAGATATACTTATCTTTTATTTTTTTTAATAAAGGTAAAACTATTTTAACTTTAAATTTTTTATTATCAATAGCTTTTGGAAGAGCATAAACCACATCTGCCAGACCTCCAGTTTTAATAAAAGGTAGAGATTCAAAACTTACAAAAAGTATGTCTTTAACCATTAAATCCTATCTCCTCTTTTAACATAAATAGGGTTTTCTTTACTTCCTTTGAGTTGTTTTACATGAGTTACCACAGCATATCTATCTACAATAACATTTTCTAAATAACAGTTTTTATTAATCAATGCACTAGGTAAAATTATTGAATTTTTAACTATTGCACCTTTTTTGACTACCACATTTCTTCCGATTATACTGTTGATTACCTGTCCTTCGATAATACAACCATTACCTATAATAGATCCCACTGCACTACCTTCGTTTTTATAAAGAGTAGGGCAAGAATCATTTGTCATAGTGTGAATAGGCCATTTTTTATTAAATAAAGTTTTAGCATTTTCATAATTTCTAAGCTCCATTGAAGCGTTATAGTATGCATTTATGCTATTAATGCAAGCACAGAAACCTTTATGTTGATAACCATATACATTTAATTCATCTAATGAGTCTTTGATAATATCTTTAAACCAGAAAATAGAACTTACTTCATTTGCTTTTTTGCATAAATCAATAAATAACGACTTACTCATTATATAAGATTCTAAACTGATAGCACGATTTTTATATTTTCCGTGATTATCAACAATATTTTTTACTCTTTGATTCTTGCCAAATTCAATAGTGTCGCAACCTATAAATTCTTCTTTAGCATTTTCACTATTGTGATATATCAATGTAATATCATTATTATTTGCACGATGAGTTTCTAAAACTTTATTGTAATCAATTGTATAAATGAAATGTGAAGGACCAATTACTACATAAGGAACATTAGCCTCTTCTATGAATTGCATATTAGCATTATATGAAGCAATATCTGTATTGTATATTTTATTTGTGATTTCTTGTTCACCGTAAAGAATTAAAATATTACCTTTTTTTGAGTTGATATTATAATTGGTTCTATTAATATGTTGAATAACAGAACGAGGTTTTGATTTAATAAAAACATCAATATTAGAAATACCACTATTAGTAAAATTACTAATCATAAAGTCAATAATACGATATCTTCCTAAGAAGCTTACAGAGTTTATAGGTCTTGTATCAGTAATTCCAGATACATAACAATTGTTGTTTTCAAAACTGATAATTCCTAGTGCTTTCATTTTTTGTTTCCTAACCTTTCATTTATTAATTTTTGAGTTACGAGTAAAATACCTTCATTTTCTTTTGCAATAATTTTAAAGTTTCTAGGTATTGTTACATTTTCTGCAACTATACATCTTTCAACAACAGCATTTTCTTCTACTATACTACCGTTCATAATAACACTATCTTTAACAGTAGCATCTTGTTTAACCTCTACATCGGTAAATAGAACTGAACTTGTAACATTACCAAACACTACACAACCTTGAGTTATATAACTCTTTTTAACTTTAGCATCATCTGAAATAAATTGTGGTAATGAAACTATATCTTCGGTATAAATCTTCCATTCGTTATCAAATAAATCTAGTTTATTATTATCGCTTAAAAGATCCATGTTTGCTTCCCATAAACTATCAATAGTTCCAACATCTTTCCAATAACCTTCAAAGCGATAAGCCATTAATTTTAAACCGTTATTTAAATATGCTGGGATAATATCTTTTCCAAAATCATGGTCTGAGTTGTTGTTCTTTTCATCTTCTTTTAGATATTTCTTTAAAGTTTTGTAACTAAATATATAAATACCCATAGATGCTAGGTTTGATTTAGGATTTTTTGGTTTTTCTTCAAATTCTATTATTTGATCGTTATCATCAACATTCATGATACCAAAGCGACTAGCTTCATCCATTGGAACTTCAAATACCGCAATTGTTGCGTCTGCATTATTTTTGATATGTTCTTTTAGCATTTTATCGTAATTCATTTTATAGATATGATCGCCACTAAGAATTAAAACATAATCTGCATCTTCTTGGTCTAAAAAATCAATATTTTGAGTTATAGCATCAGCTGTTCCCCTATAAACACCTAATCCTGTAGCATCTTTTTCTCTAGGAGGTAATACATAAACTCCTCCACCTTTAATATCAAGACCCCAATGATGATCTCTTGAAGCGTATGAGTTTAATAAAATAGACTCATATTGTACTAAGATTCCAACTGTTGAAATGTCAGAATTAGCACAGTTAGAAAGTGGGAAATCAATAATTCGATATTTACCACCAAAATGCACAGCAGGTTTAGCAATATTTTTTGTTAAATCATATAATCTAGAGCCTCTACCGCCCGCAAGAATCATAGCTATCATTTTATTTGTTTTCATAATAATTCCTCTTATTCTTTATATATTAATTATATCAATGATATTAAATTTTGTATATAAAACGGTTTCATTTTATTTAAAATTTAGGTATTGATTTATTTAACCAAATATTGTAATATTTTATTACGGCTCGTTGGTGAAACGGTTAACACACCGCCCTTTCACGGCGGCATTCATGGGTTCGAACCCCATACGAGTCACCATAGGGGTGTAGTACAGTGGTAGTATGATGGTCTCCAAAACCACAGATGCGGGTTCGATTCCTGCCACCCCTGCCAAAGTTCAGTTGAACTTTTTTATTTTATAGAGGAGATGTTATGAAAGTTAAAAATATTATTATTGGTTTCGGAAAAGCAGGAAAGACACTTGCAGCTTTTTTAGCAAGTAAAAATGAAGAAGTGTTATTGATAGAAAAAAGTGCTAAGATGTATGGTGGTACTTGCATTAATGTAGGATGTATTCCTTCAAAAACATTAAGCCATAAAGCTAGTTATAAAAAACATAACGTTGATAGTAATCAGGAATTTTATCAAAAATCAATTATTGAAAAAAATGAATTAATTAAAAAATTAAATTTTGCGAATTATAATAAATTAGCAAGTCTTCCAAATGTTAGAATCATTGAAGGAAGTGCATCTTTTGTCGATGAGAATAATATAATTGTGAATGGTGAAATTTTTGAAGGAGAAAGAATTTTTATCAACACCGGTGCTACAAGTTTTATTCCAAATATTAAAGGGATGGTTTTAGGAAATAGAATTTTAAATAGTGAAACCATAATGGAATTAGAAAATTTACCTGATTCTTTAACGATTATTGGTGGTGGTTTTATTGGTTTAGAATTTGCTTTTACCTATGCTAAGTTTGGTTCAAAAGTTACTATTTTAGATGCGAATGAGGTATTTTTAGAAAAAGAAGATGATGATTTAAGAGAAGAAATAAAAAAATCATTATTAAAATATAATATTGAAGTTATTTCTAATGTAAAAATTGATGAAGTTTTAGAAAATGAAAATGAAACATCTATTATAGCAAAAGTTGATAGTACAGAAATTACATTTAAACAAGATTATATCTTAATTGCGACTGGTAGAAAACCTAATATTGAAGACTTAAAACTTGAAAAAGCAAATATAAAATTAAATTCTAAAAATGCGATTGAAGTTAACGAATTTTTACAAACAAATCATAGCCATATTTTTGCTTTGGGCGATGTAAATGGAGGAGCTAATTTTACTTATATTTCGTTAGATGATTTTAGAATAGTTAAGAGTTTTTTATTTGAAGAACAAAAATATAGTTTAAAAGATAGAAAATATTTTCCTACAACTATTTTTATTGATCCAGCAATATCTAAAGTTGGTCTTAGTGAAAAAGATGTTAAAAAAATGAATATTGATTATAAAATATTTAAGTTACCTTGTGCTATGATTCCTAAAGAAAAAATATTAGGTAATGACATTGGTTTTTATAAAGTTATAGTAGATAGCGATAATAAAATTTTAGGAGCAACTTTATTTAGCAGTGAATCTTATGAAGTTATCAATATCATAACCTTAGCAATTAATGCAAAACTTGATTACCAAATGCTTCAAAATCAATTGTATTCTCATCCTACTATGAGTGAAGCACTTAATGAGTTATTTAAATAAATGAAATAGAAATATTTTATTATACAAGGTGAATTTATGGAATTAGAAGGAAGTTTATTAGAGAAATATTCGTTTAAATTATATTTAGCAGGTATTTTTTTATACATCATTCATTTGTTTATGGATCATAGTAATTTTTATCCTCATTTAATTTTAATTGTTGCGATTATATTGTCTGGATATTATGTGTTACTGGAAGGTGTTTTTGAAGCTATAAACGATAGTCTAGAACATAAAAAATTTATGCCTAATGCACATATTTTAATGATTCTAGCAGCTTTAGGAGCTATTTTTATGAATAATTATGATGAAGCTGCGATTTTAATTTTTATTTTTTCAACTTCTCATTTTTTAGAAGAGTTTGTAAGTAAAAAAAGTAAAAAAGATATTAGCTCTTTACTTGATATTCAACCTAAAACCGCAAGAAAAATTACTACAAGTGGTATAGAAATAGTTGATGTTGATAGTGTTGTGGTTGGTGACATACTATTAGTGCTTAATGGTGATCAAATTGCTTTAGATGGAATTATTGTGAGCGGAAACCCTTCAATTAACGAAGCCAACATCAATGGAGAAAGTGTTCCTAAAGATAAAAAAATAGGGGATAGTGTTTATGCTGGAACTATTAATGGAGATTCTAGTTTTGAGTTTAAAGTAATTAAAAATAGTAAGGAAACTATTTTTGCAAAAATAGTTGAATTAGTAAAAATGTCGCAAAGCAACAAGAGTAAGATTCAATTAAAAATTGCTAAAATTGAAACAATTTATGTAAAGATTATTTTAATTTTGGTACCTTTAGTTTTTGTTTTATTTAATTTTATTTTAAATAATAATTTTGAAGATAGTTTATATAGAACTTTAATATTTTTAGTATCAACCTCTCCTTGTGCTTTAGTTTTGAGCGCAACTCCTGCAACTCTTGCGAGTATTTCGTTGCTGGCTAGAAGAAATGTGCTTTTTAAAGGAAGTTCTTATATTTCTATTTTTAAAGATATTAAAGCTATTGTTTTTGATAAGACTGGTACAATTACCACAGGTGTAATGAAGGTTAATAAAGTTAAATTTAAAACGCTTGATAATGAGTTAAAAAATATTATTTATGCAATTGAAAGTAAATCAAATCACCCAATCGCAAAAGCTATTTGTAATTATTTTCAAGATTTTAATAATAATCTTGAATTAGATGTGGTTAATACAATAGGTGTTGGAGTTGAAGCTAAAGTTGATGACAATATATTTAAAATAGGAAAAGCTAGTTTTTTTAAAGAATTGTATAATCCTTTTATTGATGAAGTTAATTTAGAATTTGGTGTAGGAGCTAGCGTTGTTTATGTAGTTAAAAATAATGAAATTATTGGCATTATTTCAATAATTGATGAAGTAAAAACTGAAAGCAAAGAGACTATTGATTTTTTTAATCAAAAAAATATTAAAACTATTTTGCTTAGTGGAGATAATGAAAGTGCCGTTTCTTATGTAGCTTCAAAAATAAAAGCTAAAGAATTTTATGGCAATGTACTTCCTCAAGAAAAATATGAATATATAAATAAAATAAAAGAAAAATATGGATTATCTGTTATGGTAGGGGATGGAGTCAATGATTCTATAGCCCTTGCGAGTGCTGATATTGGAATATCTATGGGGAATGGTAGCGATGTTGCGATCGAAACATCTGATATTGTTTTAATTAATGATGATCTAAGTAAGTTAAAACACATTTTCAAAGTTTCTAGCAAGTTAGATAAAATTATTATGCAAAACATCGTATTTTCTTTATCTGTGGTTGTGATTTTACTTATTTTAAATTTTACTAAACAATCAAATATTTTAATTTCGGTTTTAGGACACGAAGGAAGCACTTTTATAATTTTATTAAATTCACTTCGTATGTTTTTGGTTAAAGAATAATAAAAAATATTAGCAAGAAGCTAATATTTTTTTAATTTTAAATGCCAGATTTTTAATTTTTTCAATTGTTAATGAACAAATTGCGATTCTGATTCCACCTTCAATAGATACGGTATAGATATGATTTTTTATTAATTCTTGATGGAATTTTTCTTGAATTTCTTTATCTACCATTAATGTTATAAAAAAACCTTCATCATAGCGATAATGTTTTAAACCGCATGCTTCAGCTTCTTTAATAAATAAATCGCTACGTTTTTTTAATAAATCAATATAGTATTGTTTTTCTTTTAAATATTGTTCATTACCTTCGTTTGCGATATAAGAGAAGGTTTCCATAGCTCCGTTGTTGACATTGCTCCAAATACTTCTAGCTAGTTTTTCAAAAACGAAAAATACTTCATCGGTGTCTTTTTGATTTTTAGCAAATATAACTGCCGCTCCACATCTTAAACCGTAGCTTGTGAGTGATTTAGAAAGTGAAAAGGCAGAAACTATAATGGTATTATCACTTATATTATTAAATTCTTCCATAAATTTATACGGCTCATCTTTAGTGCTGTAATCAATATAAGCAATATCGTTTAAAATGATGAAAGGCGTTGTTTTGCTGCAATCATCCACAAATTCAATAATTTCTCGCCATTCTTCTTGGCTTAAAGTGAAGCCTGTAGGGTTATGGCAAGGATCGTTAATAATTACCACAATTCTTTCTTGTTTACCCACAAGTTTTAGACATTGTTTTTTGAAATCTTCAATATCAAATTTATTATCTTTTAAAATATTATATTTAGCAGTTTTAAATTGAAATTGTTCTGCCATAAATTGATAACTTGACCAAGCTATGTTAGGAATTAAAAAAGTATCGCCTTGATTTAAACTTGCCAGCAATGTGAGTGAAATTGCACCAGTCCCGCCGCTACTAGCCATAACGTTATAGTGTAAGTTTAAATTTATGTTTTTAGTAAGCCAATTATAAATATCTTTTTGGTAGTTTAAGTTACCAGAAAAAGCAGAAGCATATTTTGCTTTTTTAGAATTTTCTAATTGATTTAGGTAATTGAATACACTTGGATAACATACTAATTTTTCTTCTTCATCAAATAATGCACCTAAACTGGCATTTATTACATTTTCCTTACCATTTTCCAAAATATCTTTCATTGCCATTGCTACAATTTTAAAAACAGGATCATTATTAGGTGTCGGATCAAAATTATTTCTTACAAATGACATATATTCCTCCTTAGATTTACCATTATTATATGCTATTATTTTATTTTTTTAAAATACTATTTTAAGAAATACAGTATTGTCATTGGTAATCAATGTTAAAATATAATGATATATTAATTGATATTGAATTTTAAATAAGGTAAAATTAATTATAAATAAAAAAAGCCATAAAGGCTTAATTTCTACACTCGTAGAGCTTTCGCGATTTCAATAAAATTTTATTTGAACTCGTAATGTAAGTTTAGATAGTGTTCTAAACAAACATATTATAGTTGATAAAAAATATTAAGTCAAGATACTTTAAATTTTTTAAAGGAGGGTATATGAAAGAATTTAAAGACTACTATTTAGGATTAGATTTAGGAACAAATTCGGTAGGATGGGCTGTTACTGATGAAGAGTATAATATTTTAAAACACAAAGGTAAGTATATGTGGGGTACACATTCGTTTGAAAGTGGCAAAACTGCAGCTGAAAGAAGAGGATTTAGAACTGCTCGCAGAAGGTTGAAAAGAAAGAAACAACGAATAGAATTATTGCAATCATTATTTTCTGAAGAAATTTCAAAAGTAGATTTTGGATTTTTTCAAAGACTTAAAGAAAGTCAATACTGGATAGAAGATAAGAGTATTAAAAATGAAAACACATTATTTATGGATGAAAATTATACGGATAAAGACTACCATAAAGAATATCCTACAATTTACCATTTAAGAAAAGCGTTGATAGATGATGAAGAAAGTGCGTTTGAAGTGAGAAAATTGTATCTTGCGATATCTCATATATTATCTCATAGAGGGCATTTCTTGTTTGAAGGAGAGATGAGTGAAAATAATGAGTTTACTAATATTTTTAAAGATTTTTTAAATTTTTTAAATGAGGAATATGAAATAAGCTTAAAGAATATTGATGAAAAAGAAGAAATAGAAATTAAAGAAATTTTAACAGATAATAAAATCACTAGAACTCAAAAATGCGAAAAATTATTCTCAATTTTTAAAACTAATGATAAAGATAATGACAAGGTAATTAAACAAATTTTAAATTTATTAGTTGGAAATTCAGCTAAAATAGATGAAATTTTTGTAAATGAAGAAATTGAAAAACTTACTATTTGTTTTTCAAATCCTAAATATGTTGATTTAGAAAGTGAATATGAAGCAAAATTAGGGGAAAAGATGTTTTTTGTTCAAAAAGCAAAAGCTATATACGATTGGTCATTGCTTTCAAAAATATTAAAAGAACACAAGTATATTTCTGATGTTAAAGTTGATATTTATAAAGAACATAAGAAAGATTTAAAGGTCTTAAAAAATATTTTAAAAGGAACTAGTTACTATAATAATGTTTTTAGAGATGGTTTGTATGAAAATTACATTAGACACAATACAAAAGAAGAGTTTATAAAAGAAATTAAAAACATACTTGGAAAAATAGAATTATCTGACGAAGTTATTAGAGTTCAAGAAAAAATTAATTTAGACAACTTCTTGATTAAACCTATAAATAGCGATAACGCAGTTTTACCTAGACAAATTCATCAAATGGAGCTTAAAAAAATATTGGAAAATGCAAGCGAAAGAATGGAATGGTTAAATAAAAAAGATGAAACAGGATTATCTATTTCAGAAAAAATAATAAAGATATTTGAATTTAAAATACCTTATTATGTTGGTCCTTTAAATAGTTCTAGTCCTTTTGCATGGGTGGTAAGAAAAGAAAATATTAAAATAACTCCTTGGAATTTTGAAAAAGTTATTAATGTTGAAGAAACAGCTGAAAAATTTATATTAAGAATGACTAATAAATGTACTTATTTATTAGATAAAGATGTTATTCCTAAAAATTCTTTATTGTATCAAAGATTTGTGGTTTTAAATGAACTCAATAATTTGAAAATTAAAGGAGAGAAACCTAGCGTTGATCTAAAACAAGAAATATATGATAAGCTTTTCTGCGAAAATAAAAAGGTTGGAATTAAACAATTAATAAATTTTTTGAAAAGTAAAAATTATGATATTAATAAAAATGATATTAGCGGCATAGATGGTGGATTTAATAATTCTTTAACTTCTTATAATGATATGAAGAGTATTTTTGGTGACGAAAATATTGTTAAAGACAATTATAAAGATATGTTTGAAAAAATTATCCTTTGGTTAACTTTATATGGCGATGAGAAAAAAATTATAAAAAATAAAATACATGAAAATTATAAAAATTTAATTTCGGAAGAACAATTAAATAAAATTTTGAAACTTAAATATAAAGATTGGTCAAGGTTGTCTAAAGAATTTTTAACCGAAATAACAGGTGTTAACCAAAGTACAGGCGAAGTTTTAAGTGTAATTGATATGCTTTGGGAAACTAATGACAATTTAATGGAATTATATTACAAGTGCGGGTTTGTAGAAAAAGTAAATGATCACAATAATTTTGAAAACAATAATGTAGAGTTTAATTACGATTCTTTAATTAAAGATTTAAGTGTATCTCCAAGTGTTAAAAAAATGATTTGGAAAGGTCTTGTTATTATCAAAGAGATAGAAGAAATAACCAAAAAAGCACCTAGAAAAATATTTATTGAAATGGCTAGAGATGTAGTTAGTGAGAAAAAAAGAACTGAAAAAAGAAAAGAAAGAATTGATGCATTATATAAAAAAATAAAAGAAGATAAAGAACTTATTAATCAATTATCACAAAATCTAACAAACACTACTAATGAAGAATTAAAGTCTAAAAAATTATATTTATATTATATGCAGTTAGGGAAATGTATGTATAGTGGTGAAAAAATTGAATTAAGTGAACTTTTTGATGACAATAAGTACGACATCGACCATATTTATCCACAATCAAAAATAAAAGATGATAGTTTTGATAATACTGTTTTAACTAAGAAAGTTCTAAATCAAAATAAAGGTGACAGAATATTGTATTATTCAATCCAAAATACTGAAAAATGGAATTGGTTAGTTAATTTCTGGTCAATGTTAAAAGAAAAAGAGTTGATAACTAACGAAAAATATAATAGACTCACAAGAACTTCTGATTTTACAGACGAAGAACTAGCAGGCTTTATAAATAGACAATTAGTTGAAACTAGACAATCTACAAAAGCACTATCACATATATTGGAAAATATTTATAAAGATAAATCTACCATTGTATATGTTAAAGCAGGATTGACTTCTGATTTTAGACAACAATTTGGAATTTATAAATTTAGAGAATTAAATGATTATCATCATGCTCATGATGGGTATTTGAATATTATTGTTGGAAATGTATATAATACAATGTTTACAAATAATCCTATTAATTTTATAAAAGATACAAAAAAAGAAAATAGGAAATATAATTTGAAAAAAGTTTTTGAAAATAAAACAAATATTTGGGATAAAGATAAAATACTTCCTAAAATAAAAAGATATGTGTATAGAATAAGACCGTTGTTTACAAAAGCATCTTATGAACAAAAAGGTGGATTCAGTGATCAAAATATATCATCTCCACAAGAAAAATTAAGATCTTTAAAAGAAAATCATTCTGTATTAAATGATAGTTTGAAATACGGTGGTTTTAATAATGTAAAAAATAGTAACTTCTTTATAGTTGAATATACAGAAAAGAATAAAATAAAAAGAAGTATAGAAGTAATTCCTATATACATAAAAGATAAAATAAGTTCTAAAAAAGGTTTGATAGAGTACTGTATAAATGATTTAAAAATGGAAAATCCTAGAATTTTAATTTCAAAATTGAAATATAAATCGTTAGTATTTTCGGGAGGACATTATTATATACTAAATGGTAAAACTCAAAATGATTTATTGGTTCAAAATGGAATTCAATTAATTTTGAAAGAAGAAAATTATGAGATTTTAAGGAAGCTTTCAAAAGAATTAGAATATTTAAAATTAACATATAAATTAGCAGAAATTCCAAGTGTATATGAAAAAAATATTTTAAAAATATTAAGAAAAAATAAAACAGAAAAAGAATTATCATTAAATGAAGCGATGGAAAAAGTAGATAGTTTATATAATGAAATTTATGAAAAACTAACAAATGAAAAAGGGATATTTAAAAATTTAAAAATAAATGTTCTTAAATACTTAGAATATTGTTATAGTAAATATAGTTATAATTTATTAACAATATATGAAAAATCGAGAGTTATTCAAGAAATAGTAAATATAATAAATAAACAACAAGGAAAATTTGATTTGAAAGATGTGTTTGATAAAAATAAAGGATTTGGAGATGGTTATCAAAAAGGATTTAATATTAGAATTGGAAAATCAACAATTTTAGAAGATGATTTCTACATCTTAAATCAATCTCCTACTGGTATTTTTGAAAATAGAACTTATTTGCCTAAAAAGAAATAATTTTTATGAGTTGGAGAATTGTAGTTGTATCCACAACATCTAAATTGGATTTACAATTAAATTATTTGGTTATAAGAAATGAAAAAATTTTAAAAATCCATTTAAGTGAAATTCATACATTAATCATCGAATCTACTGCTATTTCTTTAACTTCAGCATTACTTAATGAAATGATTAAAAGAAAAATAAAAATTATATTTTGTGATGAAAAAAGAAATCCCAGTTCAGAACTTTTACCTTACTACGGTAGCCACGATACAAGTTTAAAAATTCGCTTGCAATTAAAGTGGAAAAACGATTATATGCAAGAATTGTGGCAAGAGATAGTTAAGGAAAAAATCAGAAATCAAAGAAATAATTTAAAAGAATTAAATTGTGATGCTTGGGAAATGTTAGAAAAATACATTTCCCAAGTAGAATCAAACGATAAAACTAATAGAGAAGGTCATGCTGCGAAAGTTTACTTTAATTCTTTATTTGGTAATGAATTTTCAAGAAGTTTAGATATATCAATAAATAAAGGATTAAATTACGGTTATTCATTAATCTTATCAGCGTTTAATAAAGAAATTGTATCATGTGGATATTTAACTACCTTAGGAATTTTTCACGATAATATTTATAATCAATTTAATTTATCTTGTGATTTAATGGAGCCAATAAGACCCTTTGTAGATAAATTGATATTTAATCTTAAATTAGAAAAATTTGAAACAGAAGAAAAATTAAAAATATTAAATATTTTAAATAAAGAAGTAGTTATAGATGGAAGAAGACATTTTTTAACCAATGCTATAAAAATATATTGTAAAAGCGTGTTGGATTCTTTGGATGAAAACGACATATCATTAATAAGGTTTCCTAAAGATGAGTTATAGATATATGAGAATATTATTATTTTTTGATTTACCTACCACAAGTTCTCGTTATAGAAAAGAGGCAAATAAATTTAGAAATTTTTTGATTAAAAACGGTTTTATGATGCTGCAAGAATCTGTATATGTTAAGCTAGCTTTGAATCAAGTTGTAGCAAATACAATGATTTATAATTTAGAAAAAAATAAACCTAATGAAGGAATTATTCAAATTTTAGTAATCACTGAAAAACAATATTCTAATATGTATATGATGGTAGGGGAAAGAGAAGATGATGTTTTAAATTCAACAGATAGGATAGTGTATATATGATATTGATAAAGAAAGATTTAATTAATAAAATTACTTTTGAAGAAAATGTAGTCAATATTTTAGTGATTGAAAATAAAAATTATTTTATTAGTGTTATAGATGAATTATTAAAACAATCAAAAGGTGAAGAAGGTACTTTTTCAATATTTTTTAATAACAATGAATTAAAATTTAGTGATAAAGTTGAAGTTATTGATAGTGTCTTTAATTTAGATTTAAAGAATAAAAAAATATTAAATAAAATTTATATAGAATTGGAAAAAAGTATATTGGACAGTGAATTTTTTGTTTATAGTAAAGAGTTAGAATATAAAATTTTTCAATTTATTTGTAGATTAAGTGAAAGTTATGATTTTCCACTATCTTTCAATGATAATATAGATTGGAAAGAAATTTTTAAAACTATTTCTTTAAGATTATCTACAAGTTTTAATAATAAAATTGAAGAAATAATTGAATATATAGAATTAGTAAATAAGGTTTTAAATAAAAATATATTTGTTTTAATTAATTTTCATAGTTTTTTCAATAAAGATGAAATTAAAGAATTTTATAAACAATGTTTTTATAAAAAAATAAATTTATTGGTTATAGAAAGTAAAGAACCTGATATAATATTATTAGATGAGAAATTATTTATTATAGATGAAAATTTATGCGAAATAAATTTATTTCATCAAAACAATATTTAAAATTCAGCGTTTTGTAATGGCGAAAATTATTCTAGCTCAAAATATGATTTAATTTTAAATTTAAAATTTGAGGTTTGAGAGTAATGTAATTTTAGATAGTGTTCAAACCTTTTTTAGAAGATAAAGACTACATCGCACCTGTTTGAGAGTAATGTAATTTTAGATAGTGTTCAAACCTTAACTATGGTGTTGCCATCTTCCACCTTGTTTGAGAGTAATGTAATTTTAGATAGTGTTCAAACAAACTATCATTGATATTAATAATGCTTTTAGTTTGAGAGTAATGTAATTTTAGATAGTGTTCAAACAACTTTGCTAATCGAAAACAACAACTTACTGTTTGAGAGTAATGTAATTTTAGATAGTGTTCAAACTTTCTTTTAGTGGCGAAATACCACCAAATAGTTTGAGAGTAATGTAATTTTAGATAGTGTTCAAACGACCGTTACTGTTAAAATTGTTAGGGAATTGTTTGAGAGTAATGTAATTTTAGATAGTGTTCAAACCTATAAAGATGATTTAGGTAATTACAAGAGGTTTGAGAGTAATGTAATTTTAGATAGTGTTCAAACAAAGAAGTAAAAATATAATTATAACTATTTGTTTGAGAGTAATGTAATTTTAGATAGTGTTCAAACAAAAAAATAATTGAAAAGGTTGAAGATTGGGTTTGAGAGTAATGTAATTTTAGATAGTGTTCAAACATAATGTATATTATGCGACTTTTTTAAGTGGTTTGAGAGTAATGTAATTTTAGATAGTGTTCAAACTTAGAATTGGGAATAGCTTTAACTGTCGGCGTTTGAGAGTAATGTAATTTTAGATAGTGTTCAAACTACTTTTGAAAGCTTAAAAGAAATGGCGCTGTTTGAGAGTAATGTAATTTTAGATAGTGTTCAAACTTTCAAAGATAGCTCCAACCATCAATCCACGTTTGAGAGTAATGTAATTTTAGATAGTGTTCAAACGTGTAAATTGTATCTTCAAACTCCTCCTCGGTTTGAGAGTAATGTAATTTTAGATAGTGTTCAAACGTTAGTGTTATGCTTAATTTCAAAATCTCTGTTTGAGAGTAATGTAATTTTAGATAGTGTTCAAACATGAAATTAGAGCAGAAAAAGCAGAAAAAGGTTTGAGAGTAATGTAATTTTAGATAGTGTTCAAACAGAGAAAAGAAAATTAAATTTAAAAGCTATTCCTGAGAGTAATTTAATCTCTATTATCTAATAAGTAGTTATATATTTATCTTAAATTTAAAATAAAAGGTTCAAACGAACCTTTTTTTATTAATCAATACTTTCAACTTCCCAACTTCTAATAACACCTGTATATCCATCAATACTAAATTCATATTCTAAATTATTGAAAATAATTTTACCATTATATTCAATTTTACCTTCATCGTTATCTATTTCTATGTGATATACATCTTTTAAAGTTGCACCAGGAATTTGACTTAAAGCAATTTCTTTTGCTTTTTCAATGTCTATTTCATTCCCGACTTGATTAGAATAACTTTCTGCATCATAATCGTAGGCAATTACATCTCCTCCAAAATCTGCAAGGATATCATAATCAAATTCTTTAAAATCTTTTGTATAAAACTCAATTTCATATTGGTACATTCCGTTATCATAAGATAATTCAACTTTAGTGTATGTAACATCGTTTACTTTTGCATGTTTTAAAGCAATTTCTTTTGCTTCATCTTCACTTATGATATAATTTCCAATATAGCTTGAATTAAGTTTCTGTTTTTTTGTTTTAATAATTTTACCAGTATAAGCATCAATATTGTATATATGAACATTTTTATAATCATGGAAACTTATTTCATAATACGCAACTTCGTTATCGTTTTTTAATTCAACATTTGCAATTGAAAC
This sequence comes from uncultured Erysipelotrichaceae bacterium, assembly GCA_945875435.1. GTDB lineage: Bacteria > Bacillota_I > Bacilli_A > Erysipelotrichales > Erysipelotrichaceae > RGIG5681. Next base: position 20,357 of record CAMCKH010000003.1, on the reverse strand, counting down.
ATCACTTTCATTAACACCAACATCTTTTAAAGCAATAGATTGTGCCTTTTCCTGTTTTATAAGGCTAACTTTATCTTTTAAACCACACCCTGATAACAGCAATAATAATATTAATATTTTTTTCATAAATTTCTCCTAATATACATTATAATTATAACTTAAATTCATAAAAATACTAGGTATATCACTAAATAGAGATTAAATCAATTAGAAAAAATAGTATTTTAATTTTGATAAATAATCTATTTATTTTTAATCACTCAATCAGCACTTTTGATAGTGTGTAGCTTTTTTTATTAAATGGAACATTCATCTATTAACTTTATCTTCAACACTGTCTTTAGCTGTTAAAAGTAAAAATGGTAAATTATTTTATTTTTCTTAACCCAATCTAATAGTTTCAAACAATTCAAAATAGTTATCATAATATCAAATATTATCAAATTATACTTAAATTGTTTAATGTTTTATACCGCTACTGTTCCATTAAAACAACCATCTATCTGATAATTAGATTATCATTAATCCTTAACAATTAAAATTCTCATATGGTATTAAATAGACATTTTATTTTTAAGTGATTTTTTTAAATCTTCAACTTTATTTAGTTTTTCCCAACTAAATTCTATATCTTCTTTCCCAAAATGACCATAGGCAGCAGTTTTTTTATAGATTGGCTTTCTTAAATCTAGTTCTTTAATAATAGCTCCTGGTCTTAAATCAAAATTTTCTTTAATGATTTCAACAATTTTTTCATCAGCAATTACACCAGTATTAAATGTATCTACAAAAATAGAAATAGGACTTGCGATTCCAATCGCATAAGACAATTGAATTTCACATTTTTTAGCAATTTTAGCTGCTACAATGTTTTTGGCAACCCATCTGGCTGCATAACTTGCGGATCTATCAACTTTAGTTGGATCTTTTCCTGAAAAAGCACCGCCACCGTGTCTTGAATAGCCACCGTAAGTATCTACGATTATTTTTCTACCGGTAAGCCCAGAATCTCCTGAAGGACCTCCAATCACAAATCTTCCGGTCGGGTTTATTAAATAACAAGTATCACTATCAATCATATGGTTTGGTATCACTGCTTTCACAACATTTTCTAATAAATCTTTTTTGATTGTATCATTATCAACATTTTCAGAGTGTTGTGTAGATATTAAGACTGTATGGATTCTTTTTGGACCATTTTCATCATATTCAACAGTAACTTGGGTTTTTCCATCAGGTCTTAGATAAGGGATTTTTTTAGTTTTTCTAACTTCTGATAATTTTTGTGCTAGTTTATGAGCTAAAGATATTGGAAGCGGCATAAGTTCAGGAGTTTCATCGCAAGCATAACCAAACATTATCCCTTGATCTCCAGCACCTATTTTTTCAATTTCTTCTTTTATTTGACCAGATTTGTATTCTAAGGAATTATCAACACCTAAAGCTATATCTTGGCTTTGTTTATGAATGGTGTTTAAAATTCCACAGTTTTCTGCGTCAAAACCGAATTTACCACGATTATAACCAATATCATTAATTGTTTTTCTAACTATTTTTTGAACATCTATATTTGCATTGGTGCTAATTTCGCCCATAACTAAAACTAAACCAGTGGTTATTGAGGTTTCGCATGCTACTCTTGCGTAAGGATCTTGTTTAAGAACTTCATCTAAAACAGCGTCAGAAATTTGATCGCATATTTTATCTGGATGTCCTTCTGTTACTGATTCTGATGTAAATAATTTTGTCATTTTTCCTCCAAATCACATATATGAATATATATAAAAGTTAAATTAAAATCAAAAAATTTAGTAATTAGTTTTGTATATAATCAAGATAATTATTCTAATAAATATTTTAATTAGATAGGGTAAAAAAATCAAATTTATTTAATTATTTTATTTAAGTTTTTAAAATTCATTTTTCCAACATTTTTCAGTTCATCAAAACCAAATTTTTCAATAAATTCTGAAATATTATCATCTACATTGCTTCCTGCACCTTTTTTAAAAATAAAATTATATTTTTGATTCATATTTTCAATTTCTTTTATAAAATAGTATCTAGCAATAATGCTTGAAATCGCAACAGAAATATACTTTGATTCAGCCTTTGTTTCTAACAAAACATCTTTAACAACTTCTTTATCTTCCTTTAAATAATTAAAATAAAGTTCTTTATTCGCGAATTGATCAATTATTTTTAATTTAGGAATATTTTTGAATTTTTTGATTAAATTAAGATATGCTTGGTTGTGCATCCTAGCTTTTATTTTGTTCATATTATTGGTTTTAATCACTTCATTGTATTGATTGTTTTTTAAAATAAGTAAGGTGTATGGTACCGTTTTAATTAGATTTTCAGCAATATATAATATTTTTTCATCATTTATATTCTTAGAATCTTCAATTTTAAAATCTTTAATTTTTTGGTATATTTTTTCATCAACAATAGCTGCGACAACCACAACAGGTCCAAAAAAATCGCCAGTACCAACCTCATCACTTCCAACCTGACTGATAACTTCTTTTTGGTTTAAAAAGGTTGCAGCATAAATTTTAGCATCCTTACCCTGAAAAACAGCTTTATTTGTAGTATAAATACTTACAGTACAATTTTCTAAGTTGAAAAAATATTTTATATAAGGGTTATTATTATGTGTCAAAGATTCATAGAATGTATTTTTAAATTTTTCAATTTCTTCGTTTGTTAAAACAGTGCTTATAACTTCCATAATACAATGATACCACATTTAAAAAAATAGAAAATGAATTAGAAAAATTTACAGAAAATATTGAAAATCGCTTTCATTTTTAGTATTATATATTAAGTGAGGTAAGAGAAATGTTTTATGATTTTTATGAATTATCCAACAATTTTTTAATACCATTATTAAAGATAATTTCATTAATATTCTTAATAGTGGTACTTTATAAATTAATCATCATTTTCAATAGATTAGTTAAAGTTGCGGAAGAAGGAGTTCAAACTGTTACTTTAGTTAATAAGAGTTTAGAGGAGATTCAATATCCTTTAAAAACAGTTTCTAAAATTTCCATTTCAATTTCAAATATTCACGATAAAACAAGTGAACAATTAAGAATTATGAAGGAATTTTTAATCAGTATATTCAAAAAAATTATGAAGGCATTCAATTTATAAAGGAGGATTTATGCAAGAAAATAAAATAATTGAAGAAGTAGTTACTAAAGTCGAAGAAGAGTTAAAAGAAGAAAGTGAAGAAGTAAAAACAGATTTCTTTAATAAACTTAAAGAAGGTGTCGATAAATTTATTGAATCTGAAGATTTTAAAAATTTTAAAGATAAAGCTAAAGAAGTTACTGAAGTAGCGATAGAAAAAGCAAAAGAAATTAAAGATTCTGAACAATTTCAAAAAATTAAAAATGTTGCTCAAGAAGAAGTTCATAAAGGAGCAAAGGCAGTTAATGATTTCTTAGCCAGAGAAGATGTTAATGAAAAGATTGAAAAAGCTAAAGATGTTACGGTAGATGTTGCAGAAAAAGCTCTAAATAAATTAAAAAAATTATTAGATAGAGAGAATAAAGAAAATGATTAAGAGAGTAACTATTTATGATGTTGCAAGAGAGGCTGATGTTAGTTTAGCAACAGTTAGTAGGGTTATAAATGGCTCTGGAGTAGTTAAAAACCCCACTAGAAAAAAAGTTGAAGAAGTTATTGCTAGATTGGGATATAGACCTAATGCGATTGCTCAAGGATTAGCTCTTAGAAAAACTACTACAATTGGACTTGTGGTTTCAGAAGCTAGTTTTTCTCATACAGGACAAATTATTAACGGTATTTTAGATGTTTCAAAAATTTACAATTATAATATAATGCTCCATTCTGTAACTGACGGAATTGTGGATGTTTCAGAAATTATTGACGCTATTATTAAGTCAGGGGTTGATGGTGCTGTTATTTATAGCGATAAAATTTTAGAAGCTGATATGGATATTCTAAGAAAATACCAAGTTCCGATTGTGGTTATCGGCAATAAGATAAGCGGGGATAGTCTTTGTTCGGTTTATGTTGATATTGAAAAAGCTGTATATGAGCTTGTATCAAAATATTTATCAGAAGGCAAGGAAGATATTGCGATCATTGAAGATCGTAGAAATGAGTATATATCTAAACAAATGGTTGAAGGAGCGAAGAAAGCTTTTAAAAATCATAATTTAGAGTTTAAGAATTTTATTGAAATACCTAGTGCTTATCGCAGTAGTTATAAGTTTTTAGTGAATTATTTTGCAGAAAATAAACACCAAATGGTAATCGCAAATAGAGATTCTCAAGCCATGGCTATTTTAAATAGTGCTAGAGAAAACGCTATTGATGTTCCAAATGATATGGAAATTGTTTGTGTAATGGATACTAAATACAACACTATTGTCAGACCTAACATTTCATCATTCTCAATACCTTCTTATGATTTAGGTGCTGTAAGTATGAGAATATTGACTAAAATGCTTCAAAACGAAGAATTAGAAGAAAAAGAAAAATGTTTAAGTTATTTGTATAACCCTAGACAAACTACTAAAAATAATTATTAGGAGATATTATGAATTTATTTGAAGATTTAAAATGGAGAGGTTTAGTTAAAGATATAACTGATGAAAGTTTAATAGATAAATTAAACAATGGGAAGGTTACTTTTTACATCGGAACTGATCCGACAGCCGACTCTTTACACATAGGTCATTATTCATCGTTTTTAATATCTAAAAGACTTTTTAAACACGGTCATAGACCAATTCTTTTAGTTGGTGGCGGAACAGGAATGATAGGTGATCCTAAGCCAAATGCTGAAAGAGAAATAATTTCAAGAGAAGAAATAGACAAGAATATTAAAGCCTTAACTGCCCAAGCTAAAAAGATTTTTGGATTTGAAGTTGTGAATAACTACGATTGGTTAGTTAAAATTAATGTGTTAGATTTTTTAAGAGATTATGGAAAATATTTTAATGTAAGTTATATGCTTGCGAAAGATAAGGTTAAATCTCGTTTGGAAAGTGGAATAACTTATGCAGAATTTTCTTATATGATTATTCAAGCACTTGATTTTTTGTATCTTTATGAAAAGGAAAACTGTATTTTACAAGTTGCTGGAAGTGATCAATGGGGAAATATAACCAGCGGCGTTGAATTGATTAAGAAGAAAATAAATAAAACTGCTTATGGTATGGTATCTCCGCTTATAACTGATTCAAACGGTGTTAAGTTTGGTAAAAGCGAAGGAAATGCTGTATGGTTGGATATAAATAAAACATCTGGTTATAAAATGTACCAATACCTAGTTAATTTAGAAGATTCAATGATTATTGAATATCTTAAAAAATTAACTTTCTTATCAAAAGAAGAAATTGAAAACATAGAAAAAGAACATTTAATTAGCCCTGAAAAAAGACTTGCTCACCATATTTTAGCAAAAGAAGTTATCTGTGATATTCACGGAAGTTTAGAGTATGAAAAGGCGGTTAAAATTTCTGAAACATTATTTAGTGGAAATTTAGATAGTTTATCAATTTCAGAACTTAAAATTGCTTTAGAAGGAGTTAATAGTATAGAGGTTAGTGAAGATATTAATATTATAGATTCAATGATTTCTTTAGGTATTTCAAAATCTAAATCAGATGCTAGAAAATTAATAGAATCTAATTCTATTGCTGTAAATTCGAATAAAATTAATGATTTTAATTTTACTTTAACTAAAAAAGATGCTAAAAATAATGAAATTACAATTATTAAAAAAGGAAAAAAACATTATTACGCAGTTTATTTTAAATAATCTATCTTGATAGATTATTTTTTTGTTATAATTAATTTATGTGGATAGATACTTTTTATTGGAAATTTCCTAGTGAAATCTTCGCTTTAGATTTCACATCTTTTTATTATATAATTTTTTTGTTTATAGCATTCATGTTATCTGTGCTATTTAATTATAGATTAAGACCTTTTGTAATGATGTTTGCGAATATTATTTTTATTTATAGTTATGGGATCTACAATCTATATTTTGTAGCTGTTATCAGTATATTTACTTATTTATATTCTTTAATAGCTAATATCAAGAAAAACAAAATAACTAAAATATTATCATATCTTCCTTTGGTTTTATTGTTAGTTTATTTTAAATATTTTAATATTAATAATTATATAGTTCCTTTAGGTTTGTCTTTTTATACTTTTAAAGCTATTAGTTATTTGGTTGATATAGTTAATGATAAAGTTAAGATAGAAAAAAATCCATTGTATGTATTTTTGTATCTTAGTTTCTTTACCACAATGATTGCAGGTCCTATTAATAGAAGTAATGAATTTTTTATTGAACTTAGAAATAAAAGAAGTTTTTCGTATAAAGAAGCTAGAAATAGCGGCATTTTATTGATGTTGGGGATCTTTGAAAAAATAGTAATCAGTGATTATATTGGTAAAATCGTCAATCTTATTTTTAATAATAATGAATTATTTGGTATCAATGTTGTTTTGGGAATATTTTTATATTCGCTCCAGATATATTTAGATTTCGATGCCCTTTCTAATATTGCGATAGGAAGTTCTAAGCTATTAGGGTTTGAATTTGAGAAAAATTTCAACAATCCCTACCTTTCAAAAGGGATTAAGGAATTCTGGAGAAGATGGCATATATCTTTAAGTAGCTGGTTTAGAGATTATATTTATATTGAGTTAGGTGGTAATAAAATAAATATATTTATAAAATATTTCAATATTTTATTAGTGTTTATTTTGAGTGGTTTATGGCACGGTAACACATTTAATTTCTTTATTTGGGGTCTTTTAAATGGAGTTTTAATGATTTTAGAAGATATTATAATAAATATTTTCAAGAATATTAAATTTAATAAATTTTTAAAATCTATTTTAAATTTTATTTTGATTATATTTAATTTTATAATGGTTTCAATTTTGTGGTTGACATTTAAGTTTGAAAAATTCGTTGATATTATCGCTTTGTTTGAAAGAGTTATTATTAAACAAGATTTTAACTACGAACTTATTAATGTAACTAGAAATGAATATTGGTGGCTTATATTTTTAGTTTTAACGGTCATAATTTTAGAAATATTAAGATATCACTTTGATATGATTAAATTTATTGGAAATAGTTTCATTTTATTTAGATGGTCTTTTTATGTAATTTTAATTATTATATTTTTAATTTTTGGTGTTTATGGCGGTTCGTTTGATGCTGCTGACTTTATTTACAGGTGGTTTTAATGATGAAGAGAATATTTAAGTTTATTGCTTTTTATTTATTGATTATTTTAAAAAGTTTTTTGATAGTTTTTATATTTATTAACATATTTAAGTTTTTAAATCATAAGATGTATACTGAAGGAGTAGATAGAGGTGAATCTTTCAGAAATATTCCTGAAAAAAGTATAGATATCATTTTTTTAGGATCAAGCCACACACAATACAGCACAATTCCATCATTGATTTATCGTAGTAGTGGTTTTAGTAGTTATAATCTAGGAAGTTCTTGTCAGCCACTAGAAATTTCTGTGGAATTTTTAAAAGAGAGTTTAAAAAGACAAAAACCAAAATTAGTTGCCTTAGAAATTTATCGTGTTTTTGAGAGTGTTTGTGAAGGTGATAATGCGATAGTTACAGGTCAATATAAATTAACAGGACAGGAAAAACAAAGAGTTTTGAATATGCTCAGTGAAGAAAAAGCATTAGAATATCGTCAAGAATTTTTAAATAATCATAATAATTGGAAGGATTATCAAGATTTTAATAGATTTTTTAAATTTAGAAATGGTAACAAAATTGAAGAAGATGTGATTGATTATAATTTTGGATTTTTAGAACTTATATATATTGAATATGATAATTATTGGCCACTTGAAGATGATATTGAACCAGTAGAAACTTATGTTGATCAGCAAAGAATTGATTCTATTAAGGAAATTTATGATATTTGCAAAGAAAATGATATTGAATTAATGCTTTATTTTGTACCTTTATCATATTCTCCTGAGCAAGCATATATCAAAGAAAAAGTTTGGGAATTTGCAAGAGAAAACAACATAAAATATTTAGATTTTATGGATAATATAAATGGTAATGATTTTTTTGTTCAAGTTCATGGAGATGTTCACCATAATTTTATAACAGGTGCTAATATTGTCAGTCAAAAACTTGCGAGCTTTATTTTAGATAATTATGATTTTGAACCTTACAATAATGAAGAAATATCAAAAATATATCTCAACAATTCTAATACAATGCTTAATTATATTCTATCTTTAGAATTAAATCCAAAATTAATTTTTAATCGCTTAAAAGAATTTGAAAATGTAATGATTTTAAAATATGTAGGTGAAGCTAATAATCTTAGCGAAGAAGATAATCAATTAATTAAAGATTTAGGTTTTAATAACGATTTTGTAAAAAATCCTCACACTGACTATTTTGCGATTCTTAAAGATAATAAAGTTTTAATAGAAAGCGATGAATATATAAAATATGAACTTGATGGAAAAACAATAGAAATTAGTAAAGATGGTATTTTGGTAGATGGAAAAGATATGAATTATTCAACAACACATTTTAATGGTAGTGATGTTGTGAATACATCTAATCTAACACTTGTAGTTTACGATAAAAATTATAAATGGGAAGTTATTAAAAATTTTGAAGTTAAAAAACCTTTTTGGGTAAAAGGGTTTGATCATTATGTTCCTGAAGGTTATTGGCAATAATTTTAAAATAAGTTAAAATAATATGGTGAACACAAATCGTTTAAATAGATCTAAAAGCAACATTATATGGATGATTGTTTATCAAATCGTAAGTATTATAGTCAATATCTTAGTCAGAAAAATATTTTTAAATCATATTGATGTTTATTATTTAGGTATTGATAATATTGTAAATAGTATTATCGGAATTGTGCAAATATGCGAAATAGGTATTGGTTCTAGTGCTTGTTACTACTTGATTAAGGCTTTTGCTAGCGAAGAGGAACAGGAACTTAAAGCAATTTATAAATCATTTATAGATATTAATAAGATAATTTTAATTATATTTGTGGCTATAAATTTACTGTTATCATTATTTTTAGGAAGCATCATTAGTTTTAAAGCTAATGAATATAGTTTTGTTTTATTGATATTTCTAATGAATGTATTAGATAAATTTTTATATTTAATTTATGTTAGAGATACCAGCGTTATTATTTATAATCAACAACAAGATTATATTCATAAAACTAGTCTTGTTGTTATTACAGTGTTTTTTATATTAAAAGTAATTTTGATTCCAAAATTTCCTAATTTAATATTCTTTGTTTTGATAAGAATTATTCAATCTACTGTAACTACTATTTTATGTAAAATTAAAGCTAGTCAAATAATACCGTTAAAAAATGTTGATAATGAACTTGTTAAGGTTAAGAAGAAAGAAATAGTTGACTATGCTTTAAAAAATTTAGTAGTGATTATTGTTACTATTATTTTTACTTATAAAGATAATATTATTATTACTAATATCTTGGGGATAGATGGAACTAATGATGTTGGTATAATGAGTAACTATACTAACATAGTTGTTGCGATCACAAGTCTTTCGATAGGTGTTTTTAATTCAATAAGTGCTAGTGTTTCTAATTTTATTAATGATTCAAACGTTAATGATGAACAAAACCTTGCAATATTACTTCAAAGACTTAATTTTTTATGTTTTTTAATAGGCAGCTTTTGTACTGTCTACCTTTTTGGACTTACTAATGATTTTATAAGTTTGGTTTATGGAACAAAATATGTGCTTCATAATTATTTTCTTTTAACCATAACCTTGAACCTAACATCAACTATTTTTTTTCAACCTTATGGAATTTTTATAACTGCAAAAGGGAAGGTTTATCACCAAACATTTTATTCAATTGTAATGTTGATAGTGAGTATAATTTTAGGAATTTTATTAACTAAAATATTAGGAATTACTGGTGTAATTTTATCAACTCTTATTGCGAATACAATTAAACTTTTGGGTGATATTTTGATTTTAAATAAAATGTTTAAAATATCAATGATAAGTACTTATAAAAAATTACTTGTATATTTATTAATAATATTTGTGCAAGTTTTAGTGATTAATTTTGTATTTAATAATATGGCTTCAAATATATTTGAATTTGTTTTTAAAGGATTTATTTTAACTATAATTTTTGGTTTAGGGTTGATTTTGTTCATTAAAAAAGATGAATTTAGATATTTTATTGAAAGGTTTTTGATTAAATGAAATATTTTTTAGAAAATAAGTTTGTTTATGTAGAGTTTGATTTAAAGGGTTGTGAAGTTGTTTCTTTTTATGATAAAAATAATAAACAAGAATATATACACAATGCAGATCCTAAGTTTTGGGCTGGTAAAAACCCAATCCTTTTTCCGCAAATTGGAACATATAAACCTTTAATTTTTAAAAATAAAGAATATGTTCAAAAAAACCACGGAATTCTTAGAAGTGAGCTATTTGAGTTTGTATCTCAAACTAATAAGTGTATAACTTTTAAATATAAATCAAATAAAGAAAGTTTATTACTTTATCCTTATGAATTTGAAATATATGTAACTTATACTTTAGAAAATACAAAACTAAATATTTCTTATCAAATTTTAAATTTAGATAGTGATGATATGCCTTTTGCTTTCGGACTTCATCCAGCATTTAAAATAGATAGACTAGAAAATTGTGTTATTGAATTTGAAAAAGTTGAAAATGATGAATACGGTGTTATTATTGATAAAAAAATGGTTGTAGATAGTAAGTATTTTGAAAAATATAATACTTTAATATTTGAAAATTTAAAATCAAATTATGTTACTCTTTTTAATGGCACCAAAAAACTAAAAATTTCAACCAAAGGTTTTAAAATTTTAGCTATTTGGAGTAAACCAAATTCTCCATTTATTTGTATTGAACCTTGGCTTTCAAAAGCTAATCAGTGCGTTAGTGGTGAATTTATTAAAATTGATGATATAATTATATTGAAGCCAAATGAAGAATTTAAAATAGATTATTATTGGCTATTATAAAGGAGTTTAAAATGAAAATTGTAAATAGAGCAGAATTAAATGAATTAGTTAAAAAAGAAGGATACCTTTTAGTAGATTTTTTTGCTGATTGGTGCAATCCTTGTCGTATGCTTGGACCAGTTTTAGAAGCTGTAGATTCAAATTTTCCAAATGTTGAAATTGTAAAAGTTAATGTTGAAGAAGAGGGTGAATTAGCTGCTGAATACGGTGTTTCATCAATTCCTTCAGTATTCTTATTGAAAGATGGCAAACAAGTAGCTCATTTTTCAGGATTTATGAATGCTGAAAGATTAACTGATTTTTTAGTTGAAAATACAAAATAAAGTATACCGATTGGTATACTTTTTTAAATTATAAACATTGAATCTCCAAATGAGAAGAAACGATATTTTTCTTTTATCGCCTCATTATAAGCGTTTAAAATCTCTTCCTTGCTATAAAAAGCACTAATCATCATCAACAGTGTTGATTTAGGAAGGTGAAAATTTGTGATTTGACCATCAATAGCTTTAAATTGATATGGTGGATAAATAAAAATATTAGTATTTCCTTCACAGGCCTTAAATTCTCCATATTCATTTATAATTGTTTCTAAAGTTCTTGTGGTTGTGGTTCCTACTGCTATAATTCTTTTTCCTTCTTTTTTTGCTTTATTTAAAGTATCAGCACTTTCTTTGCTCATATAATAATGTTCATAATGCATTTTATGATTTTCAATATTTTCTTCTTTTACTGGCTTAAAAGTACCAAGACCAACGTGAAGGGTGATATCTACTATTTTGATGCCTTTATTTTTAATTTTATCAATTAATTCTTCGCTAAAGTGTAAACCTGCGGTTGGACATGCAGCACTTCCGTTATTTACGGCATAGATGTTTTGGTATCTATTTTTATCATTTAATTCGGTTTTAATATATGGAGGTAAGGGTAAACTTCCGATTTCTTCTAAAATTTCAAGCAGTATTCCTTGATAGATAAAGTTAAAAACTCTAATCCCTTCTTCTTTAACCTCAACACAAATAGCTTTTAATTTATTATTAAAATTAATAGTGGTACCTATTTTTATAACCCTAGCATTACCACATAAACATTCAAAAAGATTGTTTTCTTCTTTTAAAATTAAAAGTTCCACCTTAGCATTAGTTTCTTCTTTAATTCCAAAAATTCTAGCAGGAATTACTTTAGAAACATTTCTTACTAAGACATCTCCTTCTTGTAGATAATCAATAATTTCATAAAAATAATGGTGTTTAATTGTTTTATCTTTTCTATTTAAAACCATTAATCTTGATTCATCTCTTTTAAGTGAAGGAGTTTGTGCTATTAAATCATCTGGTAAATCAAAATAATATTCATTTAATTTCATTAAAAACCTCGGTGATCAAAATTATATTTTGTTAAAATTTCCTTCTTAAATTCTAAATATCTGTTATTTAAAATAGCTTCTCTAGCTTGGTTGACTAAGTTTATTAAAAATCTTAAATTATGGATTGAAAGCAATCTAGAACCCAATCCTTCGTTACATCTAAATAAGTGATTTAAGTAGGCTTTTGTGTAATTGTTGCAGGTTTCGCAATCACATTCAGGATCCAAAGGTGAAAAATCATTTTTATATATTGATTTTTTAATATTTATTCTTCCTTTGCTGGTCATTAAAGTTCCGTGTCTTGCGATTCTTGTTGGTAAAACACAGTCAAACATATCAACGCCCCTTTCAATACCTTCAAGAATATCGTTTACTGCACCAACCCCCATTAAATATCTCGGTTTATTTTCTGGAAGATATTTAATTGAATATTCAACCATTTTAAGCATTGTTTCTTTATCTTCTCCAACAGAAGTTCCACCAATAGAATATCCATCAAAATCCATTGCTACTAATTTTTCGGCACAGTATTTTCTTAAATCTTCATATTCTCCACCTTGAACAATTCCGAATAATGCCTGGTTATGTTTTGTGTGAGCGTCTTTTCCTCTTTTTGCCCATCTAAGTGTTCTTTCTACAGAATTTTTTACATATTCATAACTGCTTGGGTAAGGGATACATTCATCAAAACTCATCGCAATATCACTAGCTATTTTTTCTTGAATATTTATAGCTTTTTCAGGTGATAAAAATAATTTTGAACCATCTAAGTGAGATTTGAAATGAACTCCTTCTTCTTTAATTTGTCTATTATCAGATAAAGAAAATACTTGAAAACCACCACTATCGGTTAAAATCGGACCATCATAATTCATGAATTTATGGATTCCGCCCGCAGCAGCTACAATATCTTCGCCTGGTCTTAACCATAAATGGTAGGTGTTTGAAAGGATAATTCCAGAACCTATTTTTTTTATATCTTCAGGAGATAAAAATTTAACAGTCGCAAGAGTTCCTACCGGCATAAAAATAGGTGTTTTTACTATTTTTCCAAATATATTAAGTTCACAAACTCTAGCATTACTTTGGTTATCTTTTTTTAAAATATTAAGTGAGAAATTTTTCATAGTATATTTAGTATAACACAAATGGTATAATGTAATTATGAAAAGTGTGTTTATTCAAGATGTAAAATTAGAAAAGGAAAAAAGCAAATATAGTTTGGATGCGAAACCTGTAGGTGTTTTATCAATACTTTTTTTAATAGGGCTAGCTATACTTTTTAATAATATGTATGGATATGTTGGGATTTTTTTAATCATGAGTTCAATTTTTTTACTTTTCTTTTTCCCGAATAAACCGATTATTGATTTTAAAAATGATCACTTACTTTTTTATTGTTATTACGAAAAGAAATCGGCATATAAAATTTATTATGATGAGATTGATAGTTATGAATATTACGATGATAAGATTTATGATACTTTATTAATTAATTTAAAAAATGGAATTTCTTTAAAAAGCCCTTGTATTAAAAAGAAAGTCGTATTGGAAATTTTAAAAAATAGTACTAATAAAAATGTTTTTAAATATTAGAATATTTTAGAAGTTGCTTATAAGCAACTTTTTATATTAAATTATTAATATTCAGGTAAACGCTTGCATTTAATAAATTTTATGATATATTTATATTAAGAAAACGTTTTACGCGGAGGAAGAGATGAAAAAAAATTCTATTTATAAGTTTAAAACAGATTTTGGTATTGGAAAAAAACTAAATATCAATATATTTATTATTGGACTTGTTTTAACTATTTTTTTAAATGGTATAGGAAATATAGTTTATGCACAAGAAAATAATAATTCTGTTTCAACAAACACTTCTCAAAATCAAATAGAAGAAGGTAGTGTTAGATTACATTTTGAAAATATTGATCCAAATAATCCTGAAAGTTATGGACTATGGATTTGGGGTGGTGTAGAAACACCTTCAGAAAAAGTAGGTAATTGGCCTGATGGAGCTACAAAATTTAGTAATGATAAAAAAGATGATTATGGATACTATATAGATATTAAAAAATCTAGTAGCCCTGCTGATATTAATTATTTATTGCTTAGAGATGGTCAAAAAGTTACTGAACAAGACCAAAGTATCAGATTAATGTTTCCTGAACAAAATGAAGTTTGGATTTTGAATAACACCACATATCATTATGAGCCTTTAAAAGATCCTAATGTTTTAAGAATCAATTATAAGCGTGATGATAATAATTATGAAAATTGGGGTGTATGGACTTGGGGTGATACTAGCGATCCTAGTGATGGCACTCAATGGCCTAATGATGCTATTGATTTTAAGGTTGGGAAATACGGTGCTTATGTGGATGTTCCACTTTCTCAAGGACTAAATTCAAATTTAAATTTTTTATTAGTAAATCAAAGCGATCCAGATTCGCCTGGTAATAAAACGATTAATCTATCATTTTCAGAGCGTAATATTCATAGCAATATTTTTATGCTGAATGATGAAACTAAAATTTATACTAATCCATATTTTGATGGAAAAGTAAAACCTGAAAAGAATGAAACTCCAGGAACAAAAAATATTATTGTTACTGCTAGTTTAAAATCACCTTTTAATTATAATGAAAGTGGATTAGTAACGGTTAATGTTGATAATCCTAATAATGTTAAAATCAATAAGATGGAAATAGACACTAGTGCAATTGGAGGGGGAATTATTCCAATTTCTCCAGAGCTTAATCGTGTTACTATCAAAGCTACATCAAACATTTTACCTGGAGAATATGATCTTCCGGTAAAAGTTTATGATGCTGAAAATAATTATTACGAAACCATATTAAAAGCCAATATTACAGAACGTCTAAAAAAAGATGGTGAAAAAGATTGGGATGAACAAGTTATCTATTTTATGGTTACTGATCGTTTTTATAACGGAGATAAAAGTAATGATAAAATCGCAAAAGAAAACCCAATTAATCCTAGAGGACTGTATCGTGGTGGAGATTTTAAAGGAGTTACCGCAAAACTAGATTATTTAGAAAGATTAGGTGTAGATGCGATTTGGTTGACTCCTATTGTTGAAAATGTAACAGATGATTTTGGAAATAATACTAATGGCGAATATTATGCATATCATGGTTATTGGGCATCTGATTTTGAAAATATAAATCAATATTTAGGAACTTTAGATGATTTTCATGAACTTATTGATAAAGCTGCAGAAAAAGGAATAAATATTATTGTGGATGTTGTGTTAAATCATTCTGGTTACGGAACTGAAGCTAAATTTTCAGATATGGTTAGAAGTAAAGAGGAAGGTTTGGTTAATGATGATCAATTAGGTTCTTTATCAGGACTTCCTGATTTTAAAACCGAAAATGCTCAAGTTCGTAACAAATTAGTTGAATGGCAAAGTTCATGGATTGATCGTTCTAAAACTGCTAAGGGAAATTCAATCTATGCTTTCCGAGTAGATACTGTTAAACATGTTGATGACACAACTTGGCAACATTTTAAAAATGAATTAGTAGCTAAAGATCCTGATTTTCATTTAATCGGAGAAACTTGGGGTGCTAATTATAAAGATACCAAAGGAGATTTAGGTATTGGAACTATGGATAGCTTGCTTGATTTTGGTTTCAAAGATATTGCGAAACGTTTAATTAACAATGAGCTTGAAACAGTTTCAAGAGAAATGAAAGATAGAAACGATGCTTTAAACAGTGCATTTTCATTGGGTCAATTTTTAGGAAGCCATGATGAAAACGGATTTTTATATAGTATTGGTGGTGCTGATGATAATGCTAATTTAGATAAATTGAAATTAGCTGCAAGTCTTTTACTTACTGCAAAAGGTAGTCCAGTAATTTATTATGGTGAAGAGTTAGGACAGTCTGGTGAAAATAATTGGCCTATCTATAGTAATCGTTATGATTTTGATTGGGATAGAGTGAATAATAGTGATATTTTAAATCACTATCAAAAATTACTAGCCTTCCGTAATAGTAATTCATTAATACTTTCTCGTGGTGATATTGAAACTATAGCTGCAAATGATAATCAAAAATTTTATCTAGCAAAACGAAGTTATGGAGGTGAAAATGCATATCTTGTGTTTTCAACCAACAAAGAAGAAAAACAGATAGCTATTGAAGTATCAAACAAAGATGTGGTTTTAACAGATTTTTATACAAATAAAACTTATAATGCTGTTGAAAAAGAAGGTAAATGGGTAGTTGAAACAAATCTTCCTACAATCAGTCAAGGTGGAACCATGCTTCTTAAAGCACAAAACGGAGATATTACAGGAGTTAATCTTCCTGAAATCAAAGATGATCCGATTGAATCAGGATATTTCCGCATTCATTTTAAAAAATTACCATCAGATGACATCAACAGTCTTGGTCTTTGGATTTGGAATGATGTAGAAACACCATCTGAAAAAGTAGGCAGTTGGCCTGTTGGGGCTACACGATTTACCGATGCTAAAAAAGATGATTATGGATATTATTTAGATATTAAAATGAAAGATGAAAATGCTGATAAAATTAGTTTCTTAATTAATAATATAAATAATAGTTCAAATTTGACAGATGATAAAAATGTAGAACGCATTAGTAAAAAAATGAACGAAATATGGCTTGATGAAAATTACAATATAAATCTTTATGAACCGTTAAAACCCGGATATATTCGTATTAATTACTTTAGAAGTGATAATAATTATGCTAATAAAGGTCTTTGGGTTTGGGGTGATGTTAAAGATGTTAATTTAACTAATTTCCCTGATGGTATTGATTTTGAAAAAATGGGAGAGTATGGAACTTATATCGATGTTAAATTAAATGAGTTACCAGAATATATTGGTTTCCTTCTGTTAGATGAAACTAAACAAGGAGATGATGCAAAAATTCAAGCCAAAGATTATGTATTTAAAGAATTAAAAAATCAAACTCAAATTTTCTTAAAAGACGATGATCCTACTATTTATACTAATCCATATTTTGTAAACCATATTCGTGCTAAAGGTGTTGAACATATCGATTTATCTTACTTAGAGGCAACTTTTACCACTCTTGATGGAGCTAGTAAGGAAAGTATTTTAAATAAACTATCAGTTACTGATAAAAATGGTGCAAGAATTGATATTAGAGATATTGAATTAGATAGTGTAAACAACAAAGTTAAAATTTTTGGTGATTTTAATTATGAAAATTCATTTTATGTACTAAAATATGGAGAAGATTCATTTAAAACAAATATTCACTGGAAGTTAAAAGATAAATTATTTGCTTATGATGGTGAACTTGGATCACGTATCAGTCAAGAAGGATCTGTGGTTGACATGACAATCTGGTCGCCAAGTGCAGATAGAGTTGATGTAGTTATTTATGATAAAGATGATCAAAATAGAGTTGTGGGTGAACTTGAAATGATTAAAGGGGACAAGGGTCAATGGGATTTAAAACTCACCGATCAGTCTAATCTTGGAATTAGTGATTATCGTGGTTATTACTATCATTACAAAATAACAAGAAATGGTGAATCTGTGTTAGTACTAGATCCTTATGCTAAATCTTTAGCTGAATGGAATAGTGAACTTGCAGATCAAGATAAATCTTACAAGGTTGCTAAAGCTGCTTTTGTAGATCCTAAAGAAGTTGGTCCAAGTGATTTATCACACGCAAATATTCCTAATTTTAAACAACGAGAAGATGCGATTATTTACGAAGCACATGTTCGTGATTTCACTTCAGATTCTGCTATTGCTAATGAATTAAAAACACAATTTGGAACATTTTCAGCATTTTCAGAAAAGTTAAGTTATCTTAAAGATTTAGGAGTAACACATATTCAGTTACTTCCAGTTATGAGTTATTATTATGTAAATGAATCAGAAAATTCAAAACGTCTTGAAGAGTATGCTTCAAGTAATAGTAACTATAATTGGGGATATGATCCACAAAGTTATTTTGCTCTTACTGGAATGTATTCTAGCGATCCTAAAAACCCAATTAAGCGAATTGAAGAATTTAAAAATCTTGTTAATGAAATACATAAACAAGGTATGGGTGTTATTTTAGATGTTGTGTATAATCATACTGCTAAAACTTTTATATTTGAAGATTTAGAGCCTAATTACTATCATTTTATGACAGCAGATGCAGCTGCTAAAACTAGTTTTGGTGGTGGTCGTTTAGGAACTACCCACCATATGTCTCGTCGTGTATTGATAGATTCAATTAAATATCTTGTTGATGAATTTAAGGTTGATGGTTTCCGATTCGATATGATGGGAGATCATGATGCTGAATCGATTGAAATGGCGTTTAATGAAGCTAAAAAAATAAATCCTAATATAATAATGTTAGGTGAAGGTTGGCGAACTTTTACTGGAGATGAAAATGATTTAGTTAAGGCAGCTGATCAAGATTGGATGAAATCAACTGATACTGTTGCGGTTTTCTCTGATGATATTAGAAATACACTAAAATCAGGTTATCCAAATGAAGGAACTCCTGCATTCATTACCGGTGGAAGTAGAAATATATATAATTTATTTAACAATATTAAGGCTCAACCAACTAATTTCTTAGCTGATGATCCTGGTGATGTAATACAGTATATTGCTGCTCACGATAATTTGACACTTTTTGATATAATTGCTCAATCTATTAAAAAAGACCCATCAATAGCTAATAATTACAGTGAAATTCATAAACGACAAAGATTAGGTAATCTATTGATATTAACCGCTCAAGGAACTCCATTTATTCATTCAGGCCAAGAATATGGACGAACTAAACAATTTTTACATCCTGACTATAACCAAGTTGTAACAAGTGACAAAGTTCCTAATAAATCTCATTTATTAGTTGACCAAAACAATGTTCCGTTTAGTTACCCTTATTATATTCACGATTCTTATGATTCGTCAGATGCTGTGAATAAGTTTGATTGGACTAAAGCTACAAATGCTAATCTTTACCCTGAAAATACCACTACTCAATTATTCACTAAAGGATTGATAAAGCTTCGAAAATCAACAGATGCTTTCAGTTTAAAAAATAAAGAAGAAGTTGATAAAATGGTGAGTTTAATTACTGTTCCTGGAGAAAATGGAGTTGAAAATAACGATTTAGTTATTGCTTATCAAGTAGTTTCAACCAACGGGGAGCGTTACGGAGTATTTGTAAATGCTGATAGCAAGGAAAGAAATTTCGTGCTGAATGATTATTATAAACCTCTATTAAAAGGTGATGTTTTAGTTGATGGTAAACATGCTGGAATAGAAAAATTAAAAGATCTTGTAGGAGTAACTTTAAATGATAACTCTGTTACTCTTGCACCACTTACAGCTACTGTTATTCGTTTAAATTACAGTGAAGTTCCAAGTGTAGTTCCTAGTGCAAATTTAAAACCAGAACTTAATGTAACTACCGTTACACGAACCGTTGCAAGCGACCTTCCTATTGTAGAAGAAATAAGATATGACAATAATATGGAAAATAATCAATCTTATATACTGCAAAATGGTGAAGCAGAAAAAGAAATAATTGTTTATCAAGATGTGTTTTATCAAGGAAAAGTTATTGCTACTAATGTTATAAGCACTAGAAAAATACAAGGTCAAAATCGCATTATAGTCAAAGGGACTAAGAGTGTTTCGGATACTTCTATAAGTTCAAATACTACTACAAAACCTACTTTACCTAAGACTGGAACAGAAAAGACAATTAATAATCTGTTTGTTTACGGATTAATTGGAATTGCTGTGATATTACTTGAAAAAGTAAGAAGAAAAGTATAAAAAATAAAAAGGTACACTTTTGGAGCGTTCAATTAGGGATTAACTAAGACGGACATTCAAAAGCGGTTAAGAA
>CAMCKH010000002.1 GCA_945875435.1 uncultured Erysipelotrichaceae bacterium | reverse complement strand
ATCTTTTAAATTTTACTGAAAAACAAAAAAATCAATTAGTATCTAGTTTGTCAGGAGGACAAAAACGATTTTTACTTTTTGTATTAACATTAATAGGACAACCAAAAATATTATTTTTAGATGAGCCTACTACTGCGATGGATACTTCTACAAGAAAAAGATTTTGGGAAATTATAAACGAGCTAAAAGAAAATGGTACAACGATATTTTACTCATCGCACTACATCGAAGAAGTCGAACATACTGCAGATAGAGTATTATTTTTAAATCATGGAGAATTAATTAGAGATACTACTCCTTTTGCTCTAAAAGCAGAAAAATTAGAAAAATATTTTACAGTACCAGTTAAATACGCTGAACTTATTAACAATTTAGAATTTGTATATCATATAGAATTAAAACAAGATAATGTAACATTTATTACTAAAAAAGCTACAGAAGTTTGGCAACAATTAGAAAATTGTGGTTGTACTATTGAAGAAATAGAAATTCAAAATAGAACTTTATTAACTAGCGTTTTCGACACTACAAAGGAAGGTGAATAACTATGAAAAATTTATTAAATCTATTAAAAATTGAATATATTTTTACAAAAAGAAATGTTGGTTCATTTGTTATAGGAATAGGATTACCCGTAGGATTATTTCTTTTAATAACGACTATGATGACTAAAGATATACCCCAAGAAGTTTTGCCTATCGTTGTTCGTGATTTTATGGTATCTATGGCTATTTATAGTAGTCTTAGCTTCGCACTTTTTACATTCCCTATTGCACTAGTTGAAGATAGAAATAATAACTGGTTTTTATTCATTGAACAAGCACCAATAAAAATATGGCAGTATTACATAGCAAAATTTATCCGTGTATTCATTAACTTTGTTATAGGTATTATTATCGTTTTTTCTATTGCAAAATATTTCAAATGTGTAAACTTAGAATTGAGAGAATGGATTATTTCATTATCACTAGCTCTTCTAGGGAGTATTTGCATGTTAGGATTTGGTATTTTACTAAGTCAAATAAAATCTACCGAGAAATTGTCAGTTGTTTCTAACGTTTTATATATTTTTCTAGGTATGATTGGAGGACTATGGTGGCCTATTAGCCAATTCCCTGACTCACTAAAAAATATCGCCAAAATAATGCCAACTCACCATGCAAGAGAATTAGTAGTTAATTATCTTAACAATCACGAAATTGCATATAATAGTTTATTAATTTTATTTGGATATATTATAATTTTAATAGTAATTACGATAATCGTTAGAAATAAACAGAGGTGATGTAATTGAAAATTTTGAAAAATGATGTAATGTTTTTAATATCATTAGTTTGGCTCGTATTTCCACTTTATTATAGTGTTGAAAGTGGCATTAAATATTTTCCGCTTATTACGACAATATTAATGGCAATTTGCTTTTTAGCAAGTTTATACGTAAAAAACAAAATAGTAATTTCATCAATGTGGATATATATGTGTTTATATATTATAGCAACTGTATATTTTTCAAATGTTGCTAATGTATTATGCTTTATGTATTTAAGTAGTTTAATAAATTACAAATATGAAGAAACAAATTTTAAAACTTTTAAAAATATAGTATTTATTATTACTACAATTTGTCTAATCTTCATCATCTCATTAAAAATTACGACTAACTTTGAAAAATTAGTAGGACTTACAATGTTATCTGTTTGTGTTTTTATGCACTTTGCAACGAGATATGCTATTATTGATAGAAAAAATAAAGAACATATTTTAAAACAAAATGAATATATTAACAACCTACTCGCAGAAAATGAACGTAATCGTATTGGGCGTGATCTTCATGACACGCTGGGACATATTTTTGCGATGTTAAGTTTAAAGTCCGAATTATCACTAAAACTTTTAGAAAAAGAAAAATATGATGAATTAAAAACTGAACTTAGTGAAATAAATACAACGACAAAAAAAGCGATGAAAGATGTCAGAAAAATAGTTCATAACATATCTTATATAACTATTGAAGAAGAGTTGGCTATATCAGAAAAAACACTTAACTTAGCAAATATTAATTTAGAAATTGTAAAAAAGATAAACCTATCCTCTTTGAACCCTACATTACAATCTACACTTTCTATGGTTATTAGAGAAAGTATTAACAATATTATTAAACATAGTAAAGCTACATTTGTTAAAATAACTATTACAGAAGAAAGTAACTTTATCATTATGCTAATAGAAGATAATGGAAAAGGATTCACTACACACCAAGAATTAAAAAATATTAATTCGAGAGTAAATAATTTTGGTGGTAGCGTAAAAATAGAAAACTTAAAAAGCCCAACAATTATAAAAGTTTCTTTATCTCAAGAAAGGAGTTAATTATGGATATTTTACTTGTAGAAGACCAGAGTATGTTGCGTGACGCTTTAGTAAAATTACTTAGTTTAAACGATGAAGTTACACATGTTAATCAAGCTAAAGATGGAGAAGAAGCTATACAAATTTTACAATTCAAAAATTTTGATGTCGTCATTTTAGATATAGAAATGCCGAGAAAAACAGGGCTTGATGTTTTGGAATGGATACGTAAAAATAAAATTAATACGAAAGTAATAATCGTTACAACTTTTAAAAGAAGTGGATATTTTGAAAGAGCAATTAAAAGCGATGTAGATGCGTATGTTTTAAAAGAGCGTTCTATTGATGAATTAATGATAACTATAAAGAATGTTCTAGCAGGAAACAAAGAATATTCTCCTGAACTAATGGAAAATATTTTTACATCAAAAAATCCATTAACAACTCAAGAAATAACCATTTTGAAAGAAATTTCTTTAGGATTATCCAACAAAGAAATCGCAGAAAATTTACACTTATCAAATGGTACAATAAGAAATTATATTTCTGTAATCTTAATGAAATTAAATGTAGATAATAGACTACTTGCTGTAAATATTGCAAAAGAAAAAGGATGGATATAATAATAAAAAGAATAAATACTTTTTTTACTTGCAATTCCTGTAATTGATATTATTCCTGCATTTGTAGAATATCTAACTCCACGATTAATTTGTTTATTAACAATGTAGATAGATTAAAAGAAGACTTTATAGAATTTTCTGGTATTAAATACAAACAAATATCATTTTTAGAAAATAAGGTTTAAAATTTTATAATCCCACTAACTTTAGACGATTGGTAGTTTACTGTAAAAAAGACAAGTAGAGAAATACTGCTTGTTTTTTTCAAAACAAATCCATAAATTTTAAAAAAGCTTGACATCAAAAAAAGATAGTCTATACTTGTATCTGTAACAGTTACAAGAACAAAAGGAGAGCCTATGGATACAAAATTTTCTGTTGCCCTACATTTACTTGCGATGATAAGCGAGAGTAAGGAATTGCTTAGTTCACAAATATTGGCAGATAGTATCGGAACTAACGCGAGCTATGTTCGTAAAGTGATTGCGCTTTTAAAAAATGCAGGACTTATCGTTTCTCATCAAGGTCGCTCTGGCTATCGTTTAAACAAATCTGCAAAAGAAATGTCTTTATTGGAGATTTATTTTGCTACACAAGAGGTAGAGCACATTCATCTTTTTCAAATGCACCAACATACCAACAAAGAATGTCCTGTGGGTATGCACATTGAAAGTGCTATGGAGCCTATTTTTTCCAAATTTGAAAAACAATTAGAAAAAGAATTAAAACAACAGACCTTAGATGATGTTATTACTAATCTTTATAAATCAGCAAAACAAAAACGCGACTAATTAAATGTCGAATTTTTTTAAAATTAACTTGAAGTTGTATTGGATACAAGCACAAATAGAAGGAGTAAAATATGAAAGCAGCACAACATATATCTTATAAAAAAAATAATATAAAACTAACTATAGCAGAAATTGCTAAACCTAAAATTAAATCTAACCAAGTTCTCATAAAAGTAAAAGCAGCTGGTGTGAACCCTTTGGATAATATGATTTCTCGTGGAGAAGTTAAAATGATTGTACCTTATAAATTACCGCAAACAGCAGGAAATGAACTTGTTGGAGTGGTGGAAGAAGTTGGTGCAAATGTAAACACATTTATCGTTAAAGATCGTGTTTTTTGCCGTCTTCCTCTTAATAATATAGGTGCTTTTGCTGAATATGTAGCGGTAGATGCAGATGTTCTTGCAAAAGTTCCTGCTTATTTAACTGATGAAGAGGCGGCAGCTGTTCCTTTAACAGCTTTGACAATTATACAAGCTCTAGATCTTATGAATGCTAAAAAAGGAAAGACCATTTTTATTTCAGGAGGTACAGGTGGTGTTGGAGGTATGGCGATTCCTATTGCTAAGGCAAAGGGTTTAACTGTTATCACCAATGGGGATGGTGAAAATGCAAAGAGAGTATTGGAGCTTGGTGCAGATCAGTTTATTGACTATAAAAAAGAAGATTATACACAAATTATTTCAAATATTGACTACGTTTTAGATACACTGGGTGGAGCAGAAACGGAAAAACAAATGTCTATCATGAAAAAAGGCGGTCAGTTGGTTTCTTTAAGAGCTATGCCTAATGGAGCTTTTGCTAAACGCATGAATTTACCTAAATGGAAACAGGTTTTATTTGGTTTAGTTGGCAGTAAATTTGATAAAATGGCTGCAAGTTACGGTGTTAATTATCATTTCATTTTTGTAGAAAGCAATGGAAAACAACTACAAGAAGTAGCAGATATTTTTAGTAAATTAGAAATAAAACCATCAATTGACACTATTTATCCTTTTGAAGAAGTTAATGTCGCTTTAGAAAAGGTGGCGTATGGACGTTCAAGAGGAAAAACCGTTCTTAGTTTTAAAAAGTAGGTAAAATTATGTCATATATTACAACAAATAATTTATATATTAATGTAGAAGGTAAAAAAATTGCATATAGAGAGCTTGGTAAAGGAAAATCAAAAATACCTTTAGTGCTTTTGATTCACTTAGCTGCAACCTTAGATCAGTGGGATCCAAAATTGCTTGACTTGGTAGCTGAAAAAGAACATATCATTGTTTTAGACCTACCTGTAGTTGGTGATAGCCAAGGTAAAGTTGCAGCTACAATTCCAGAAATGGCAAAGCAAGCTATAACTATTATAAAGACTTTAGGTTACAGTAAAATCAATTTGCTTGGACTTTCTATGGGAGGGTTTATTGCTCAAGAAATTGTTAGAATTGAAAGTTTGTTGGTTAATCGTTTGATTTTAGCAGGAACAGGTCCTAGAGGAGGTCTTGAAATAGATGAGGTAACAAGAAAAACTTTTCAATATATGTTGAAATCAGGATTGG
This sequence comes from uncultured Erysipelotrichaceae bacterium, assembly GCA_945875435.1. Lineage (GTDB taxonomy): Bacteria > Bacillota_I > Bacilli_A > Erysipelotrichales > Erysipelotrichaceae > RGIG5681. Next base: position 151,292 of record CAMCKH010000002.1, on the reverse strand, counting down.
AAGGAGTTGATCCGAAACGTTACATTTTTTATCCTCATGATGAAAAAGGACGACTTGAAGCTGAAAAAGTCTTAGGACGTATGGGGGAAAGAAAATCCACCAATGCAGATAAAGCTATGAAAGTTTCAGGATTTTTAACGCAGCTAAAAGCTATTAAACACTGGGGAAAAGCTCCAGAAGATGATATGAGTTTTATCACACAACCAACCCTTATCGTTAATGGTGATAAGGATATGCAGGTTCCGACAGAAAATTCTTATGTTATGCATGAAAAAATCAAAAATAGCCAACTTATTATTTATGAAAGTTCAGGTCATGGAGCTATCTTTCAAAACGCAGAAGAATTTTCAAAAGCATTGCTTGCGTTTTTATCTGAATAAAAAATTTATTGAAAATGAAATTAGTCTTTGTATGAATAATATTTTATTTAAAAACCTAGTAAGAGGTGATATTGAAAATTGAAATTGGGATTTAATCTAATTAAATTTTAAAAAATTTTCACATTATTTTCACTTTAATATGTTTTAATAAGGTTGTAATAATTTTTTCATGAAGCTCTGTAATGGAGCTTTTCCTTTTTTTTATGTTAGAATTAATATCGTATGAAAAATAATAAAATAGATAAAACTAGAAGAAAAATTTTAAAGCAAAAATTAATGAATGAAATTAAAGATGTAAATAAAGAAATGTATTTATCTTATTTTTTCAGTTATTTACAATTTTTAACTAGAGTAATTTCTTTTTTCATTATTGCGATTAATATTGAAAAGATAATAAATAAAGTTGAAATTAAATTAATAGAAAGTTTATTGCTTTTATTAATAGTAAATATATTTGGATTTTTATTATCAAGTTATGCTAAGAAATACCAAGGAATTGTTTCTAACTATGGTAGAAATAGTATTAAAAGAAAATTTTTAAACGCTTTTAAAGATAACCATAAGAATTTTAAAAATGACCAGAGTAGTGTTGATATTTTAAATGTAGCATCTTACGGAATAGATAGTTTAGATACTTTTTATAATCTTTATTTACAATTAAATTTTAGATCGATTTTAAATTGTACCACAGTATTTATCTTAGTGTTTTTTATAAAACCATATGCAAGTCTTATTTTTTTAATTTTATTACCTCTAATACCTATCTCGATTATGCTTATGCAAAAAGCATCTGCTAAAATCATGCAGGAATATTGGAATAGTTATGGAGATGTTTCAAATTTATTCATTGATAATTTAAGTGGTTTAAATACTCTATATGTTCATAACGCAATAGAAAAATATGAAAATGATTTTAATAATAAAGCTGAAAAATTTAGATTGGCTACTATGAAATTATTGTCATTTCAACTTCAATCAGTAGGATATATGGATTTTGTAATGTATCTTGGAGTTGGTCTTTCTGGATATTATATTATAAATTCTTATTTGACTAATAGTATAACTATTTTTCAAGTGATATTTTTTATTTTAATAGCTTCTGAATTTTTTACACCGATAAGAGAGTTAGGTTATTGTATGCACCTTTTGATGATGAATATCAAAATGGCAGATAAGATATTCACATTTTTAGATAGTGTTTCAACAAAAACAGAAAATGAAGATATTAATTTAAAAAATGTTGATAAATTAACTATTAAAGATTTATCTTTTAGTTATGATTTAGAAAAGTTAATAACCAATATTAATTTGATTTTTGAAAAAGGTAAGTTTTATAGTATAGCTGGAAAAAGTGGTAGCGGAAAAAGTACTTTAGCAAAATTAATCCTAAAAGAATTAAGTGCTTCAGAAGGACAGATATTTTTTGATAATCATAATATAGATAATTTAACAGAAAAAGATATTTCAGCAATTGTTTCTTATACTAGTTTTGATAGCTTTATTTTTAATGGTACCATAATGGATAATTTAATTATCGCTACAGATAAAAACGAAAGTGAAATCATAGAGTTTTTAAAAGAAAATAATTTAATGAATTTTGCTTTTGAATTTAAAAATGGTTTAGATAGTCAAGTTGGTGAAGGTGGTAAGTTATTATCTTTTGGACAAAAACAACAATTACTAGTAGCAAGATCAATGCTTTCAAATCACCATATTTATATATATGATGAAATCACATCTAATATAGATGAGGAAAGTTCTAACTTAATTTTAAATATGTTAAAAAGTTTAGCTAAAAATAAAATAGTTATTTTTATTACTCATAAAATGAAACAAGTCCTTGATAGTGATTTGGTAATTTATATTGATAACACAAAACTTTTTTTATCACAACCAGACTTATTATTAAAAGATAACCAATCTTTTAAAGAAAGCTATTATAAACAAAAAGAATTAGAGGAAATTTTAAATGAAAAAAACATTTAATTTAGTAAAAAGATTAATATTATTTATGAAACATTTGATGCCCTATATTTTAGTAGCGGTAATGTTTGCGATAATGGGTTTTATTAGTGTAATTTCAATTTCTTATATTTTATTGGAATCAGCTTTAAATAAAAATCTAAGTTTAAATATACTTTGGATATTGGTGTTTTTAGCTATTTTTAGAGGTTTGATGAGATATGGTGAACATTATTTTGGTCATTATGTAGCATTTAGATCATTAAAAGATATGAGAAGTATTGTTTTTGATAAATTAAAAAAATTAAGTCCTAATAAATTAGATAATAAAGATAGTGGTATTTTAATTAAAATGATTGGAGAAGATATTGAAGCTTTAGAGATATTTTTTGCCCATACTATTGCTCCGACTTTGACTGGAACTATTGCATTTATTCTTTTATTTATTTATTTTTATAAAGTTCATTATTTATTGGCGTTTTTAAGTAGTGTTTGTTTTGTTTTGCTTGCGATAATAATGCCGATATTTTACAGCAATAAGTTATTAATGCTTCAAAAACAAAATGAAGTTAAAAAAGAATATAATTCAATATTTTTAGATACGTTAAAAGGAATTAAAGAGTTGATTCAATTTAATTATTTAAGTAATAAAATCAATGAAATTGATTTAAAAAGTAAAGAAGTTAATCTAAAAGAAAAAGAAATTGCTGTATCAAACTACAATCAAGGAATAACAACTTATTTAATTATTGGTTTTATGGTTTCTTTATATAGTTATGTTGCATTAAATCTTATGAAAATTGATACCCATAATAATAATTATTTACTTTCAATAATTGTTTTTGTGAGTAGTTTTGCACCATTTTTAGAATTAAGCAGATTGCCTTTAGGCTTTAAAAGAGCTATGAATGCAGCCGATGATATTTTTAAATTATTGGACGAAGAATATGAAGTTGATAATTTTAATGATTTTAAAGAACATATTTTAGATATTAAAGCTAGTGATTTAAGTTTTAGCTATGGTAGTGATGAAGTTTTTAACAATACTAATTTTAATTTTAAAAATAATAAAATAATCGGAATTAGTGCTAAAAGCGGTAGTGGTAAAAGTACGATTATGAAAATAATTATGAAATGGTATAAATTAAATTCTGGAAATATTTATTTCAATGATAAAAATTATGATTTGTATAGTAAAAGAAGTATTCAAAATAAATTTGTCTATATTTTTCAAGATAGTAAGATATTTAAACAGAGTTTAAGAGAGAATATCACCCTCAAAAACAATAATATTACTGATGAAATGATTTTAAATATTGCTGCAAAATTTCAAATGAAAGAAAGAATTGTTAAAGAAGGATTAGATAGCATTGTTTCTGCAGATTCATTTTCTGCAGGGGAAAGACAAAGAATTGAGCTTATGAGAGCCGCACTTAAAGAAGCAGATTTCTTTATATTTGATGAACCTACCAGTTATTTAGATTCTTTAAATGAAGCAACAGTTTTAAATTTGATAAAAAATAATTTTAAAGCTACAATATTTTTAATATCACATAGACCATCAACGCTTTCGATAGCTGATGAAATATATGAGATTGTAGATAAAAAAATAGTTTTAAGGAGATAGTATGTTTAAATTAAAAATTAAAGATTTAATAACAATCGGTATTTATAGTGCTCTTTATTTTATTACAACAGCAATAGGTGTTCTTATTGGAGCTATTGTTTTTAGAAGTATTAATATGGTGTATGCTCCAGCCCTTAGTGCTTTACTTTCAGGAGTTGTTTATTTCTTGCTTATTAAAAATACAAAGAAATTTGGGGCTATTAGTATTGTGGGTGTTGTTATAGGGACATTCTTCTTTTTTTCAGGACATTTTGCCTTATCTTTTATCCCTAGTTGTTTATTCGCTTTAATTGCGGATTTGGTGGCAAAAACAAAAAAATATGAATCTAAATTGGTAAACTTAATTTCTTATGTGATTTTTTCTTATGGAAATTTTGGTCCTATTATGTTGATGTGGATTGCGAAAGAGGCTTATATCGCAAGGTTAATTGAAAAAGGTAAAGATTTAACTTACATTAATAAAGTTATCATTCCTTTTGAAATAAAAACAGTAACATTTCTGGTGTTTGTAGTGATGGTTTGTGCTGTTGTCGGGGGGCTATTTGGTCAACATTTAGTAAATAAACATTTTAAAAATGAAAATAAATAAAGTATCTAATTTTGACATCAGAGTTAAATTCATTTTAATTGCATTTATGAACTACACTTTACTCCATAGAGTTAGTGGTTTTTTAGAGTGGCATATTTTTTTAGTATTATTTTTGCTTTTTATTTTTGAAGATAAATATCTGAAATCTTTAAAGTTTTTTCTTATTTTTTTAACTTTGCAGTTATTAGAATATTATGTAGTTGATACCGGTATTTTTTCTTTGATTATTGTAACTTATCGCAAAATGTTTCCAGTAATTATTTCAGCTAATTTTTTATTTTCAACTTCAACTAATAGAGAGATTTTAAATGGTCTTAGAAAAATTAAAGTTAGCGACGAGATAAGCATTGCTTTAGTTACAATGTTTCGTTTTATTCCGACAATTAAAAAAAATTTTATAATGATTAATCAAGGTTTAAAAAGTAGAGGGATTTATTTTAATCTTATTGATATTTTAAAAAATCCTATTAGATATTATGAATATACTATTATTCCTTTATTGATTTTTTGTAATAATGATGTTGAAAATTTAACTATCGCATCACTCACAAAATCAATTTCTATTGATAAGAAACATAGTGAATACAATGTTAAAAAAATTAATATATATGATTGGAGTTTACTTTTATGGATGTTTGTAATGGTAGTATTAATGCAGTTGAGATAAAAAATCTTGAATTCAAATATCAAAACAATAATGAAGTTGATTTAAGTATTCCTGATTTAGAAATTAAAAAAGGAGAATGTGTTTTAGTTTTAGGTAAAAGTGGATCTTCTAAAACTACTTTTTTTAGATTGCTTAATGGATTAATACCAGAATACTATCAAGGTAAATTAGATGGTTTGTGCAAGGTTTTGGATTATGTGGTTGGCAAAAATTCATTAGAAGAATTTTCTAATAAAATAGGTTCTATTTTTCAATTTTTAGAAAGTCAATTTTTTTATCCTAAAATTATTGATGAATTAGTTTTTCCTTGTGAGAATCAAGGAATTAGCGATGAAGAAATTAAAATTAGATTAAATGAATTATTAACTGTTTTTGATATTAAAGATTTATTACATAAAAATATTCATGAAATTTCAGGTGGGCAAGCACAAATTTTAGCAATGATGGTTATTTTAATGCAAAATCCAGAACTTATTTTACTAGATGAGCCTACTTCTAATTTAGATAATTTTTATATAAATAAAATTAAAGAAGTGTTGTTGAAATTGAAACAGATGCAAAAAACAATAATAATTATTGAACATCGAATTCATCATTTAATTGATGTGGTTGATCGAGTTTTAATTTTTGAAAATGGAAAAATTACCAAAGATTTAACCATCAAAGAATTTTTAAATATAAGTAACAAAACGTTAAATGAAATGGGACTTAGAAGTTATGATATAAGTAATAGCGCTTCTATAATTCAAACTAAGAAAAATATCTCAACAATTAGCGAAAACCTAAAACTGAAAAAAGTTAAACTTGGTTACCATAATAATTATTTCAAAACCATTAATAATATTTCTTTTGGTAATAATCAAATAATAGGAATTAGTGGTAAAAATGGTAGTGGAAAAACAACATTAGCTTATAATATCGCAGGTATCTATGATAGTAAGGAAAATTTGATTTATTACAACGATAAATTATTTAATAAGAATTTAAGAATTAAAAATACTTCATTATTAATGCAAGATGTTCGTTATCAATTATTTTGTGATAGTGTTAAAAAAGAACTTTGTTTGGGTAATGAAAATTTAATTTTATATGATGAAGTGGTTGAAAAATTAGCTTTAAAACCTTATGAAAATAAACATCCTGCATATCTTTCTGGGGGATGGCAACAAAGACTGCTTATAGGTAGCACCTTATTAATGCAAAAAAAGATAATTATTTTAGATGAGGCTACTAGCGGACTGGATTATGAAGCTATGGATAGAATCTCTAAACTTTTAAAAAGCATTAAAAATCAAGATAATATGATTATTGTGATTAGCCATGATGAAGAGTTTTTAGCTAATATTTGCGATATTATTATAGAAATTTAAAAAAATTTAATTATTTGTATTTACAAAAAGAAATTTATAGTATATTATTGTATTATAGTTTTAATACAGGAGGTTAAATGATAAATTTTAATAGTACTACCCCGATTTATCTTCAATTTGTAAAACTTATTAAGTATAATATCATTTCCGGAAAACTAGAGCCAGGTTCTAAAATGGAATCTGTAAGAGGTTATGCAGAAATATATAAAATAAATCCCAATACTGTTCAAAAGGGATTTGTGGAACTTGAAGAAGAAGGAATTGTGGAATCTAATCGTACAATGGGTAGGAATGTTACGACTAATTTAGAATTAATAAAAAAATTAAGAGAGGAAGCTCTTAATGAGGTGATTGATGAAGCTATTTTAAATCTCACTAATTTAGCATTTAGTAAACAAGAGATATTGAGTAGTTTTGAAGGTAAGTTAAAGGAGTAATTATGGATAAATTGTTAGAAATTAAAGATTTACATAAAAAATATGGTAAGAAAGAAGTTCTAAAAGGATTTGATTTAACTGTTGATAAAGGCAAAATTATTGGTTTACTTGGACCAAACGCATCTGGTAAGAGTACTTTAATTAAGATAATAAACGGACTTTTAACTAAGGATTCAGGTAAAGTTTTAGTTGATGGAGAAGAAATTGGTCCAGCTAGTAAAGCTATGATTTCTTATCTTCCAGAAAAGACTTATATTTCAGATTGGATGAAAGTTAGTGATATTTTAGGTTATTTTAAAGATATGTATCAAGATTTTGATTTCAATAAAGCAGTTTCAATGCTTACAGATTTTGGTATTGATTTAGATGCTAAGGTAAAAAATCTTTCAAAAGGTACTAAAGAAAAAGTACAATTATCTTTAGTTATGAGTAGAAATGCTAAAATCTATATATTAGATGAGCCAATAGCTGGAGTAGATCCTGCTGCTAGAGAACTTATCTTGAACAATATAATTAAAAATTATCCGGTAGATTCTTGTTTGATAATTGTAACTCATTTAATTACAGATATTGAAAATATTTGTGATGAAGTAGTATTTGTAAAAGATGGTCGTGTTTATTTACATGATAATAGTGATGATTTAAGAGAAAAACACCAAAAATCTATCGATCAGTTATTTAGGGAGGTATACTCATGTTAGGAAAATTAATTAAGTATGAATTTAAATATTTATTCAAATCATATACACCTATTTATATCGCTGCATTTTTCTTTGTATTATTATCTTTTTATACTATAAATGTTGGAGAACAGGCTTTTAACAATACAGGTTTAATGATAGTTATAGCTATCTTTGCTACTTTATTGTTTTCGGCAACCGCATATTTATCTTTACACATTCAATACAAAAGATATTATGATGGTGTTTATGGATCTGAGGGTTATTTACTCAACACTCTTCCGATAAATAGTCATCAAATAATATTATCAAAAACTATATCTTTCTATTTAATTAATCTAGTTACATTTATTCTCGCATTTATTTCATTTATAGTTCTAGCAACAACCGCAGCTCTTAAATATATGGATATTACACATTTATTGAATGACCTTACTACATTTATCACTACAATTATAGATAGTGGTTATTTATTAAATATATCAGGGATTTTAATAAATACTCAACTTGCGGTAGTGCTATGGGTATTATTTGCTCAATTAATTATTAATCTTGCGAATAATAAATTATTTGTGAAGAATAAATTATTATATGGAATGATTTTCTTCTTAGTGTTTGGAATTATTATTTTGAAACTTCAAATTGATATTGCTAATTACTTTTATTCTAACAATATTGGTTATGAAGTTGATAAATTTTACTATACACTTCATCCATTGTCAGATATTATAAGAAATAGTGCTGTATGGCAAATTATGGCGTTTGATATATTGGTTATTTTGTTACTATATTTCATCAATAATTATTTAATTAAAAATCACTTAAATTTAGAATAAATTAGTCAAGAAAAAGAGTTAATAACTCTTTTTCATTTGGTGATTATAAATCATATTTTTGTATTATAATATAATTATGAATAAAAAAATTATTTTATTATCAGGAGTATCTGGTGCTGGTAAATCAACAGTTTCTAATATTTTTGAAGATTTAGGCTATCATTGCATTGACCAATTTCCTAGTGATATTATTGAATCTTTAACTAATTATATAGATTTAGAAAGCGATAGTCGTTTTGATAAATTACTTTTAACTACAAATTTATTAGATTTTAAAAAAATATACAACCATTTAATCAACATCAGTCCTGATTTAATTGTGATTTTATTGGATGCGAATAAGGAAGAACTTTTAAATAGATATAAATTTACTAGAAGAATACACCCTCTTTTGATTTCAAATAGAGCTGATAGTTTGGAAAGTGCTATTGATATTGAAAAAGAAATGCTTTTAGATATTTATACTGACACTGCTATAAAATTAGATACAACTCAAATTGAAGCTAGAAAATTAAGAACTAAATTAGAAAATTTAATTAAAGAAAATGATAAAAACAGACTTCATATTACTTTTGAATCTTTTGGGTTTAAGTATGGAATCATTAAAGATGCGGATCTTGTTTTTGATGTTAGAATATTAAAAAATCCTTTTTATATAGAAAAACTTAGAAATTTAACTGGAAATAATCAAGAAGTATATGATTATGTGATAAACGAAGAAGAAACTAAAATATTTCTAAATAAACAAATAGAATTTTTAGATTATATTTTTAATCAGTATAAAAACAGTGGTAAAAGACATATTACTATTGGTACAGGATGTACTGGTGGTAAACATCGTTCGGTTAGCGTTACTCGTTATTTATACAACTATTATAAAAGTAAATATCCTTCTTTTATTAGACATAGAGATGAGGAAAAATGAAAAAGATATTAGTTATTGGTGGAGGTCATGGACTTTCAACAATTTTAAAAGGTATTAAAAATATTGAAGATATTGAAATTAGCTGTATTGTAACTGTTGCGGATAATGGTGGCAGCACTGGAAGACTTAGAAAATTGTATAATGTTCCAGCAATGGGTGATATTAGAAATGTGATTGTTTCATTAGCTCAAGATGAAGATGTGATTGCTAGGCTTTTAGATTATCGTTTTGATGATGATAAGGGTGAATTTTCTAATCACAATTTAGGTAATTTAATGATTTTAGCATTAAGTCAATTAGAAGATAGCTTTAATAAATCAATTAATTTACTATCTAAGATTTTGAAAATAAAAGGAAAAGTATACCCTAGTACTAATGAAACCGTTGATATTTATGCTTTGATGGAAGATGGGAGTATTGTAAAGGGTGAAAGCAGTATTCCTCAAAGCAACAAAAGAATTGAAAAAATTTTTTACGATCATCAAGTAAACGCAAATTATAATGCAATTAAGGCGATAAACGAAGCTGATTATATTATTTATGGTATTGGTAGTTTGTATACTTCCATTATTCCTAACATCATTATTCCCGCTATTAATAAAGCTATTGAGAAATCAAAGGCTAAAAAAATTTATTTTTTAAATTGCATGACTCAACAAAATGAAACAGATAATTATACTTTAAAAGATCATTTTAAAGCTCTTTTAAAGCATGGTGCTAAGATTGATTTAATCATTAAACATAATGAAAAGATACCTGAACATATACTTGAAAAATATAAATTAGAAAATTCAATTGAAGTTGAAGATGATAGTGATGGTGAAATATTGGTTAAAGAGTATCCTTTACTTGAATTTAAAAATGATTTAGTTAGACATAGTAGTGAAAAAATCGCAAATTGTATTATAGATATATTAAAGGAAAATTAAAATGTCATTTAGTAAAAATATTAAAAAAGAAATTGCGAATAGTGAAATTAAAAAATGTTGTGCCATCGCAGAACTTGCTGCTTTTGTGGTTGAGTATGGCAACATTAAAATTAGTGGTGGAAAAACCTCTTTGCTTTTAAAAAGTGAAAATCCAGTCGCAACCAAAAGATTTAAAGTACTTTTTAAAAATATTTTGAATTTAGAAAGCAGCCAAACAATGCTTAAAAAGACAAATCTTAAAAAGAATGTTATTTATGAAAATGAAATTAATCATGATATAAATGCTATATATGAAAAATTAGGTTTGTATTCAAGCAGCAGAGGCTATTTAGATTTTCCTAGTTATAAAGTTATTAAAAAAGATTGTTGTGCCAAGAGTTATTTAAAAATTTTATTTTTAACCAGAGGTTCTTGTAATAAACCTGAAAGTAAAAGTTATCATTTAGAAATTAGTGTGGATAAGGAAAGTGTGGCTGATTTTGCTTTAAAATTAATGAAAAGATTTAATTTAGATGCAAAAATTACTAAAAGAAACAATAGCTATGTGGTTTATTTAAAAAAATCAGAACAGATTAGTGATTTTTTGGCTTTGATTGGAGCTAGTGTTAGTATGCTTAGGCTGGAAGAGGTTAGAATGCAAAAAGATTTATTGCATAATTGCATTAGAATTAATAATTGCGATATTGCGAATGAAATTAAAAGTCTTAAAAATGCTCAGGAACAACTGGATGACATTAAACAATTATTAAAATTTAAAAAAATAGAGGATATTGATGATAAATTAGTTAAAGTTATTAATTTAAGATTAAAATATCCAGAACATAGTTTGAAAGAGTTGATAGCTGAATATGAAACAACTTATAATGAAAATATTTCAAAAAGTGGAATTAGACATCGTTTTAATAGAATAAAGGAGATTTCAAGGAGTTAATTATGAATTTAAACAGAATTTTAGGAATATTAATTTTTATTTTATTTTTATTTTTTTTACCAGAATTAATTGCGATACTAGGCAGTCTTATTGTTTTTATTATTTTAGCCTTAGTATTCTTATTTTTAGGTTTTTATATTTATCTCAATTTCATTGTTCCAGCTAGAAAAAATATTACTGAAACTAATGAAGAAAAAGATGATAAAGTTATTGATGTTGATTATAATGTTAAGGAAGTAAATGAGTAGTTTAGATTTTAAAAAACTTAGTTTGTATCACTATGATATTATAAAACCTTTTTTAGCAGAAAATAAAAATAGATTTAATGATTGGTCTGTGGGTGGAATTTTTCTTTGGTTGGATTATGGCGATGTTTATTATGCCATATATGAAAATAATTTAATTTTAAAAACCAGATATTATGATAATCATCCAACTTTTGCATTAAAAAACGAATCTTTAAATGATAGTGTTTTAGAAGTGATTAAAAATTATGCAAAAAAAGAAAATATTAAATTGATTTTTACTTCTTTAGATTTAGAAGGTGCAACATTTATTCAAAATAAATTTAATAATGTCAGCATTAGCAGTAATAGGGATTATGCAGATTACCTTTATAATATTGAAGATTTAAAAACTTTTTCAGGAAAAAAATACCAAAGTCAAAGAAACAATATTAATTATTTTATTAACACATATAAACCGATAGTCAAAGAATTTAAAATAGAAGATTTGGATTTGATTTTAGAATTTTTAGATAGGTATTATCAAGATTTTCAAAATCAAGATGAATATTTTCAAATTGAAAAAAAATATGTCTATGACAGTTTTATTAATTTTGATAAATATCCTTTTAAAGCTATCTATGTTTTAGTTGATTTTAAGGTTGTGGGTGTTTGTAGTGGTGAAATCGTTAAAGATACAGCTTATCAGCATATTGAAAAAGGGTTTAAAGAATTTGAAGGTATATATCCTTTCTTAACTAAAATATTCGCAAACAGTATTAACGATGATTGTGTAAGGTATATTAATAGAGAAGATGATAATGGGGATTTAGGTCTTAGATACTCTAAGGAAAAATATCGTCCTATTGCACTTTTAGAAAAATACATGGTAGAGGTTAAAAATGATTAGATACGCAACAAAAAAAGATAAAGATAAAATTAAAAAAATGTGGCAACAAAATTTTGAAGGTGATAATTTTAATAATTTCTTTTTTGACGTGCTTTTTGATCAAGGAATTCATTATCTTTATGAAGTTAATAGTGAGATAATAAGTATAATATCTCGTTTTAATACCAGTATTAAATTAAACGATGAAGTAATTAAAACAAGTTTTCTTTGCGGGATTTGTACTGATGATAAATATAAATATCAAGGTTATATGAATAAACTTTTAAAGGAAGTTTTAGATGTTTGTGCTAATCAAGAATTAGTTACAATTTTAACTACTCATAATCCCAAAATATACGCTGGATTTAATTTTAAACCTTTTTACCAAAGAAAAACTTTTACTTTAAAAGATAATATATTTAATCAAGAATTAGGAATTTTAGAAAATTATGATTCAAATATACTTTTAAATATTTATGCTCGTTTTGTAAAAAGATTTAATGGTTTTAAATTAAGAAAAATTAGTGATTTTGATAATATTTTAGCTCAAAAAAGATATAATGATATCGATATTTTAGTTATGGAAAATGGTGAAGGTTATGCTTTGTATGAGAAAAAAGAAAGAAGTATTGTCATTCATGAAATATGTTATTTAACTAAAAGAGCTTTATTTAGTATTCTTTCGATTTTAAAAACAAAGTGTGAAAGTTTAATTATCAATACTAGCAAGGTTGAAAAATTAGAACTTTTAGGTCTACAATCTCAAGTGTATGATTATGGTTTGATTAGAATAAATAATCAAATGCTTTTTAAAAGGCTATATCCAAATATAAAAATAGAAGATTTATTAAATACACCATTATGGTTTAGGGAGGATTATTGATGAAAACTGTGGTTATTAAGAGTTTTGAGGAATTGAACAAGTTAGTTTTTGAAAATTGTTTTGATCATAAAATAGGTAGATATCGTGATGATTATGTATACCGAGGAGTTGGTGATAGCTCTTATGATTTAATCACCAAACTTCAAAGAGTGTGTGATCATAATATAAGTTTAGAAAAAAGTATAATTAGAAGTTTTATTAAATATGGTCATTTAGAACTTTCAAATACTAAATCTATTTTTCAAAAATTAGCTTTAGGACAACATTATGGTTTACCTACCAGACTTTTAGATTGGTCATATAGTCCTTTAGTTGCAGCTCATTTTGCGACTATTGACTTAGAAAAATACGATACAGATGGAGCTATTTATGCTATTAATCTAGAAGAGGCTAATAAATTAATTCCAAAAAAATTAAAAGATTTTTTAGATAAACATAAAACACAAACATTTACTGTTGAGGATTTAGATTTTCATTTTAAAAATTTAGAAGAATTAGAAAATTTAGAAAAAGACCCATTTTTTATCTTTTTTGAACCAGTTTCTCAAATAGAAAGAATTACTAATCAGTATGCTTTATTTAGTATGGTCAGCAAAGCCGATGTTACTTTAAGCAGCTTACTTCCGGAAGATAGTAATGTTTTTTATAAGATAATCATTCCTAAAGAAGTTAAGTTAGAAATTAGAGATAAATTAGACTATATTAATATTTCGGAGCGTTTTATATTTCCTGGTTTAGATGGTATTTGTAGTTGGATAACTAGAAGATATTCAAAAATTAAAAAATAATTATGGTATAATTTTAATATGTTTGATACTATTGTTGCGATTGCGACTGCATTAAATAACCAAGCAATTTCAATTATTAGAATCAGTGGTCCTGATTCTTTTAATATTGTTTCAAAAATATTTTCTAAGGATTTAATAAATGAAAAAAGCCATACTATTCATTATGGTTTTATTAAAGATGGCGATGAAATTATTGACGAAGTTTTAGTTAGTATTTTTAAAGCGCCAAAAACCTTCACCAAGGAAGATGTGGTTGAAATAAATTGTCATGGTGGAAGTTATGTTACTAGAAGAATTTTAAATTTAATTTTAACCAAAGGAGCTAGAATCGCAAGAGCTGGAGAGTTTACTAAGCGAGCTTATTTGAATGGAAGAATAGATTTAACTAAGGCAGAATCTATTAATGATATTATTAATGCTAAAAATAAGATTCAAGCTCAAAGTGCACTTAAAGGTTTAAAAGGATCTATTTTAAATATTATTGAACCTTTAGAAAAAGAGCTTTTAAATTTAATAGGTATTTTAGAAGTTAATATCGATTATCCAGAATATGATGATGTAGAAATAATGAGCGAAGAAAAAGTTAGACCTAAACTTAATTATTTTAAAAACAAAATGGAAGAAATAGTTGATAAAGCTAATCGTTTTAGATTTATTAAAAACGGAATTAAAGTAGCTTTGGTAGGAAAACCTAATGTTGGTAAAAGCTCACTTTTAAATGCGATTTTAGAAAAAGACAAAGCTATAGTTAGTGATATTGCGGGTACTACCAGGGATTTAATTGAAGATAGTGTTGAACTTAAAAACATCACTTTAAATTTAGTAGATACAGCTGGAATTAGAGAAAGTGATGATAAAGTTGAAAAAATAGGAATAGAAAGATCTTTAAAATCAATTCAAGAGGCAGATTTAATTTTATTTATTTTAGATGATACTTATGACGAGAGCGATTTAGCTTTAGAAAACATTATTAAAGATAAGAAATATCTAAAAGTATACAACAAGAAAGATTTGATTGATTATAAAGAAGGAATTAAAATCAGTGCCAGTAATAATGATATAAGTGAGTTAATTGATGAGTTAGAAAGAATGTATGAAAACGATCAACTCTTGATTGATGAGGATGTTTTAAATAATGAAAGGCAAATTTCTTTGATGAATAAGGCTTTAATTGAAATAAAGGAAGCTATCGCAGCTTTAGATATGATGATAGAGCTAGATATTATCAGTAATAATCTTTATCAGGCTTATAACTATCTAAAAGAGATAAAAGGTATAAGTAATCGTGAAGATTTACTAGATAATTTATTCAAGAATTTTTGTTTAGGTAAATAATATGTATATTGATACCCATACCCATTTTATAGATGAAGAAGAATATCAAACTGAAATTACTAACGCTTTAAATTTAGGTGTTAAGGAATTAATTTTGGTATGCACTAATGAAGCTGAAAAAGACAGGGCTTTAAAGTATAGAAGTGATGTTGTGAAACTAGCATACGGAATTTATCCTAATGATAAAAACGAAATTGATGAAAAGGAATTAGAAAAACTAGATTTATTAATGAGTGACGACACCTTTATAGCTTTAGGAGAAATAGGTCTTGATTATCACTATTATAAAGATAATAAAGAATGTGCTAAAGAACTTTTAATTAGGCAAATAGAAATCGCAAATAAAAGAAATAAACCTATCATCATCCATACTAGAGAGTCTATAGGTGATATTTATGAAATTTTAAAAAAATATGATAATAAACGAAAAGGTGTTATTCATTGTTTTACAGGATCGCTTGAAATGGCTAAATCTTTTATTAAATTAGGTTATTATATTTCTTTTGGTGGAGTTTTAACTTTTAAAAATTCTATAAATGTTAAAGAAAGTTTAAAAGGAATAGATCTTAATTATGTTTTATTTGAAACCGATGCTCCTTATTTAACACCGGTTCCTTTTAGAGGGAAGGTAAATCACACTTATTATGTTAAATACGTATATGAATATGCTGCAGAACTTTTAGGAATAGAATTAAAAGAGCTTCAAAAAATTGTATATCAAAATTATTTAAGGTTATTTTATGGAAAAGATTAATGAAGTTGTGGTGGTTGAAGGTAGGCATGATACTGAAAAATTAAAAAAATATTTTAAAGTTGATACTATTGAAACAAATGGAAGTTATTTAAGTGAAGCTACTATTAAATTGATTGAAAGTGTAAATAAAGAAAGAGGTATTATTTTATTATTGGATCCAGATAGCGTTGGTGAAAAGATTAGAA
This sequence comes from uncultured Erysipelotrichaceae bacterium, assembly GCA_945875435.1. GTDB lineage: Bacteria > Bacillota_I > Bacilli_A > Erysipelotrichales > Erysipelotrichaceae > RGIG5681. The sequence goes on along the minus strand of CAMCKH010000002.1, from coordinate 134,901 downwards.
ATATTTTAAATAGTAGAATTCCTAATTTAAAAAATTCTTTTCTTTTCAAAGAAGATTGTAGAACCTTAAAAAAGGTTGGGGTGGAACATGCGTCTTATGAAGTTTTAAAAAATGCTTTAAATTCTTATTTTGTTTATGAAATTAAAAGTAGTTTAAGTAGACAAGATTTTATAGATTTAGGTCTTAGCGGCATGGGTAGTAATTTTAAAAGAGAAATAATTTCTAGAAAATTTAATTTAGGAAAATGTAATGCTAAAACTATATTTAAAAGATTGAATATGCTTGGTGTTACCAGAAAGGAATTGGAGGAACTGTTATGAAATTTATCTCAACTAATGGCAAAACAGTAGAAATATTAAAAAAATATAATTTATTTCCTAGAAAAAATTTTGGTCAAAATTTTATTATCGATCCTAGTGTTGTAATTAAAATCGCAAAAGAAAGTTGTGATAAATCAACCACAACTTTAGAGATAGGTCCAGGAATTGGTGCTCTTAGTGAACAGTTATGTATTTATAGTAAAAATTTAATTGCTTATGAAATTGATAATAATTTAATTGGTATTTTAAATGAAAATTTAGCTAGTTATGATAATTTTAAAATTATTAATCAAGATTTTTTAAAAGCTGATTTATCTTTCTTAAAAGATGTTGAAATTGTAGTTTGTGCCAATCTTCCTTACTATATTACAACTGCGATTTTATTTAAGTTATTTGAAAGTGATTTAAAGATTAAAAGTATTAATGTAATGATGCAAAAAGAGGTTGGAGATAGATTGATGGCATCAGAAAATACTGAGAATTATAGTGCTCTTAGTGTTATTGTTCAATATCTTTATGATGTGAAAAAAATGATGAAAATTTCAAAAGATGTTTTTCTTCCAAAACCTAGTGTTGAAAGTGTAGTTTTAACTTTAAAACCAAGGTTTAAAGAAAACATTAATCAGGAATTATTTTTTGAATTTGTGAAACAATCTTTTGGGCAACGAAGAAAAACTATTTTTAATAATTTAAAAAAATATCTAAATGAAGACAAATTAAATAGATTAAATTTAAAATACGATTTGAAAAAAAGGGCTCAAGAGTTTTCTTTAGCTGAATTTATTAAGATGTTTAAAGAGGTTTGTGATGAATAAAAGAAAAATATTTTTAATCAGTTTAGCTGTAATAACCTTGATGTGTTTAACTTATTATTTAGTAAGATATCAATTCAACCCTTATTTTAAAAAAGGTTATCGTGGTAAAGATTTTGAAATCATTGAAACTTTAAATAAAGAAAATAAGGAATTACTTTTAAAGTACGATAAAATTAATAATTTAAGTATTTTTTTAAGCGATGAGAGAGTCGATTTAAAAAAATTAGATAATTATTTTAAAATGATGCAAGAAGAAAATGCTTTAATGGAAGATGTTATTAATGCGGTAAATGCAAAATCTACTTTAAAAGATTATTTGAAATATAAAAATAGTGTTTTTAAAAATGACCCTTATTATCTTAAAAGTAGAGAAGATAGATATATGAGTTATGCTCTTAAAAATAATTATAAATTAACTAATAAAGATGAAATTAGAAAAGTGGTAGAACTTGTAAATAGTAATAGGGATAAGGAAGTTTATCAAGGTGAATTTAAAGCGGATTTAACCAAAGGAAATTTAGTACTTGTGAATAAATATTATTATCTTTCAAAGGATTATATTCCTGATGATTTAGTGGCCTTTACTTATGGTATGGGTAGTGGATATATTAGACAAGAAGTTTTTGAAGAGTTTAAGAAAATGAAAGCAAAAGCACTTGAATCAGGTTTTGATTTAATATCAATTAGTCCTTTTAGAACTTATAATTCTCAATATTCACTTTATAATAGTTATGTTTTGTATGATGGCGAAAAAAATGCCGACAGATATAGTGCAAGAGCTGGCTATAGCGAACACCAAACCGGACTTGTGATTGATATTTCAATACCTGGGGTTTCAATTGATAATTTTGTAGAAACTAAAGCATATCAATGGATGAAGGAAAACGCTGATAAATATGGATTTATTGAAAGATACCCATTAAATAAGGAAGAAGTTACGGGTTATATGCATGAATCTTGGCATTATCGTTATGTCGGCAAAGAAGTTGCAACTTATATTAAAGAGAGTGGTTTAACTTTTGATGAGTATTATACTTATTTTGTAATAAAGGAATAGGTTATGACTTATTGACTATTATAAAATAGTATGGTAGTTTAATGTTATTGAAACTTAATGCAAAGAAGTGTAAGTCGGATATAAGTTTTAAAGAGAGCTTTTGGTTGGTGTAAAAAAGTAAACAATTATCTAGATTATGGACATGGAGCTTTGGTGGTGAGACTTTAAGTTAAGCCATTGACGATTAATCTCGTTAAAGATTTTAAGGTTGTTTTTTAACAATGAAGTAGGGTGGTAACACGGATAATTCGTCCCTTGTTCCACTTTTTTGTTTTTACAGTTTTAAATGTAATAAATATTATTGGGGAGGTACTATGAAAAACAATAAAAATATTACACAACAGATTGTTGCGATTGCGATTGGTTCAGCGCTTTTTGCGGTATTAATGAATTATGGTGGAATTTCTATCTATACTAATACTAAACTAACAACCGCTTATATTATTCCGGTAATTATTGGAGCATTTTTCGGCCCTATTCCAGCTGCTTTAGTAGGTTTTATTGGTAACTTTTTAGCCGATACTATTGGTGGTTGGGGTTATTGGTTTGACTGGTCATTTGGTAATTTATTTTGTGCTTTATTCATTGGTTCATTAAATCTTTATGGTGTTCGTATTCGTGAAGGTATTTACAACATTAAACACGCAATTATTTTTTCAATTATAGCTGTTTTAGGAAACGCAGTTAGCTTTGGTTTAATTACTCCTTTCTTCACTAAAATTATTCACGGCGGTGAATTGGTAATAACTTTAGCACAAGCACAAGTTGCGGTTTTAAGTAATTCAGTAGTTATTTTAATTGTTGGTAATATTGTATTATTTGCCCTTGCAAGACGCTATAAAAAACAAAATAATTTAGTAGAAGAATAATGAAAAAACCAATTATTAGTTTTAAAAATTTTTCATTTAAATATCATAAACAACAAAAAGAAACCTTGAAAAATATCAATCTTGATATTTTTCAAGGTGAAAAGTTATTGATACTTGGAGCAAGTGGTAGCGGAAAATCAACGCTGGGTTACTGTATCAATGGTTTAATACCTAATCAGTATCATGGCAGCATTAGTGGAGAATGTTTAATTAACGGTAAATCATTAATTAAAAGCAGTATTTTTGAACTTTCAAAAATAGTAGGAACAGTACTCCAAGATAGTGATGCTCAATTTGTAGGTCTTAGTGTTGCGGAAGATATTGCCTTTGCTTTAGAAAATAAAAATATGCCTCGCTTAGAAATGAAGATGCTTGTAAAACAAACTGCAGAAAAAGTAAAGATTGCAGAAAAGTTAAACATTTTACCACATTCACTTTCTGGCGGACAAAAACAAAGAGCATCGGTTGCGGGTATTTTGCATGAAAATATTGATATTTTATTACTTGACGAACCGCTCGCGGCATTAGATCCTGTGATGGGTAAGGAAATGATTGAGCTTATTGACGAATTAAATCAAGTAGACAATAAAACTGTTGTGATTATCGAACATCGTTTGGAAGATGTTTTACATCGCCATATTGATAGAATTGTTTTAATGGATAAGGGTGAAATTGTAGCTGTTAAAACTCCTGATGATCTTTTAAGTTCAGATTTATTGACAAAATATGGAATCAGAGAACCTCTTTATTTAAGTGCGATAAAAAAGATGTTGGGTGGATTAAAACAAAAAAATGATTTAACAAATTTAGAAAAAATTGATTTAACACCTTTTAAAGATTATAAGGTAACTAATTTACCTTTAAATTCTACTAAAAATCATTCAGAAGTAATTATTTCTTTAAAAGATGTTAAGTTTTCTTATGACAACAATGAATTTATTGATATTAAAAATCTTAATATTAGAAAAGGAGAGCGTATAGCGTTACTGGGAGAAAATGGTTCTGGTAAATCTACAATCGCAAAAATTCTCACTGGAATAATCAAAATAGATAAAGGTGAAATATTTAGAATAAACAATCCCGAAACCATTCAAGAAATCGCAAAAGTTATCGGTTATGTCATGCAAAACCCTAATCAAATGTTGGTGAGTGATAATATTTTTGATGAAGTTGCTTTAGCTTTGAGATTAAGAAATTATTCAATTGAGGATATTAATGAAAGAGTAAACAATGTTTTGAAGATTACTGGTTTATATAGTATGAGAAATTGGCCTATTTCTGTTTTAAGTTATGGTCAAAAAAAGCGTTTATCAGTAGCTGTATGTTTAGCTTTGAATCCACAGTGTTTAATATTGGATGAACCTACTGCTGGGCAAGATTATCGCCATTATCGTGAAATGATGGAATTTATTGCTTTGTTGAATAAAAAATATGACATCACAACTATCTTTATTACTCACGATATGCATCTTGCTTTAGAATATAGCGATCGTGCCTTGGTTGTTAAAAATGGTAAAATTGTAGCTGATAAAGATAGTGAAAGTATTCTTTCTGATGAAAAAATCTTAAATTTATCATCGCTTAAAAAAACATCAATTTTTGATTTATCAGAAAAATTAAATTTAAATAATTCAAATTTTATTAAAGAGTTTATTGAAAAGGAAAGAAGAATAAATGAATGATGCAAAATTTATAATTCGTTATAGTTTAGGTGATAGTTTTTTAGAAAAATTAGCTGGTAAAACAAAAGTATTACTGTTTTTTAGTTCAATTATTTTAATGATGGCTAGTTTTGATTTAAGAATAATACTACCTTTATTTATTTTGAATTTCTTATTTTTTAAATCGGTATATCAAGAAATTAAAATTTTAAAATTTATAATTATTTTTACTTTAGTTATGAATATTTTAAATTTTATTCTGTTTTATTTAGTGAATCCAACCACTGGAACAGAGCTTAGTCAAACCTTTACTTTATTATTTAAATTTAATGATTATTATGTAATAACTTATGAAACAGTAATTTATTTCATTACCAGAATTTTTAAAATTATAGGAACTTTAATGATAAGTCTTTGGTTTATTTTAAGTATAACTCCTTCTGAATTAGCTTCAGGAATTTATGGTTGCAAAATCCCATATAAATATGCGACAATGGTTTCTTTAGGACTTAGATATATCCCTGATATTTATCGTGATTTTAATGCTATTAAAGAATCTATGCAAATGAGGGGTATTGAATTAGATCCTAAAAAAGCAAGCCTATTCAAAAGAATAATCGCGAATACTAAAATTTTAATACCATTATTACTGGTATCTTTTGAAAGGATTGAATTGATTGCGAGTGCAATGGATCTTAGGGGTTATGGTCAACTTGATGAAAGAAGTTATTATTCAGATAAAGACTTAACTAAAACTGATCAAAAAGTTATATATTTTGCATATTTTCAATTGTTATGTGCAGTTGTTTATATTGTTTTGAATATGTTTAATGTAGTACCTAAACTTTGGGTGCTTTAAAGGAGGAAAAAATGAATAAAGCAATATTAGTATTTCAAACAGATTTCACTTATAAAGAAGGGGCAGTAAGCTCAATGTATGGTGTTGTTAAAAGTGTGGATAGAGATTTAGAAATATTTGATAGTACGCATGAAATTCCTAATTATGATATTTATAGTGCTTCTTTTAGATTATTTCAACCATTAAAATTTTGGCCTAAGGGTACGGTTTTTGTATCGGTGGTAGATCCTGGTGTTGGAACTTTTAGAAAAGCAAGCATTGCTTATACTGAAAATGGTTATTATATTGTAACTCCGGACAACGGAACACTTACTCATGTTGATAAAATTTACGGTATTAAAAAAATAGTAGAAATTGATACCAACAAACATCGTTTAACTGGTTTTGGTACCGAAACGATTTCAGTATTCCATGGTAGAGATATTTTTGCTTATTGTGGAGCTAAGTTAGCTAGTGGTCAAGTAAAATTTGAAGAATTCGGTCAAGAATATGATGTTAAAGATATTGTTAGATTTGATATTATCGAGCCAGAAATTAAAGGTAATTTAATTATTGGAACTGCTGAAATTATTGATCCAAATTTTGGTAATTTATGGACAAATATTCCCATAAGCAATCTTAGCGATGTTTTAGAAAAAAAAGTTTTAGTAAAAATATATGATGAAAATCATAAAGTTGTTTTTGAAGAATATATTAAAGTACATAAAACTTTTGGAGATGTTTTAAAAGGAGAAATTACCATTTATCAAAATGAATATGGTAATATAGCTATCGCGATTAATCAAGGTAGTTTTATTAAAAAATACCAAGTTCCTTATGGAGCAAATATTAAAATTGAGATTTTAAAATAGGAGAAATATGAATACATTAGTATTACAAACAGATTTTGGTTTAGTTGATGGGGCGGTTAGTGCAATGCATGGTGTTGCGAAACAAGTGTGTCCAAGATTAGAAATTTTTAATCTAACCCACGAAATACCACAATATGATATATGGTCAGCTTCTTATCGCTTAATTCAAACTATTAACTATTGGCCTAAGGGTACAGTTTTTGTGTCGGTGGTAGATCCTGGTGTAGGTAGTCAAAGAAGAAGTGTTGGAATTATCACTAAGAATGGACAAGTAATTATCACTCCGGATAATGGAACTTTAACTCATCTAATCAATAATGATGAAATAGTTGAAGCAAGAATTATTGATGAAGTTAAAAGCAGACTTCCACATTCTCAAGAAAGCCATACCTTTCACGGTAGAGATATATATGCTTATAATGGTGCTAGACTAGCAAGTAATGAAATTAGTTTTAAAGAACTAGGGGAAGAAATTCCAATTGACAGTTTAGTAAGTTTAGAAATTGAAAATGCTAGAATAGAAGATGGTATTTTAAAAGGGACTATTGATATTTTAGATATTAGATTTGGTTCACTTTGGACTAATATTCCTTTAAGTTTAGTAAAAGAGTTAGGCATTAGCTCAGGACAGTATTTTTATATTTCAATCCATCATAAAAATATTAGAGTTTATCATAATGTTTTACAATTTGTAAGATCATTTGCACAGGTAGATTTAGGTGAACCTTTAGTTTATGTCAATTCATTAACGAATTTAGGTGTTGCGATTAATCAAGATTCATTTTCTAAACTTTATAATATAGGTTATGGTAGTGATTGGAAAATTCAATTGAGAAAAGTTGATGCGGAAGTTTTAAAACAATACGGTATAAAATGAATATTTTAGATTATTTAAAATGGAGAAATGATATTCCTTTCGACATAGCTGATTTTAATGAGGTTGATAGTGCTATTCTTTGTGAATTAACTTATGTTGAGATAGGAGATTATTTTAATTCAAATGAAGAATTTATAACTATTAAAGAACTCTCTAAAAGATTTTATGAAATTAATGATTATGATTATATTTTTAAAAATGCACTTTTTATTGAAAGAGCACCTTTAATTTTAAAAGATGCTGGGATTGGAAGTAGATTTGCTGATATTGAAGTTGGATATTTTGTGAACGAAATAGATGAATTTACACAATTTTCTGCAGTGGTTTTTAAAATTAAAGATAAATTTAATTATATTGCTTTTAGAGGTACAGATGGCAGCGTCGTTGGGTGGAAAGAAGATTTTCAATTAGCCTATTCTGACAAACTTTCAGGATCTAAAAATGCTATTAAATACTTAAATGATGTAGCTTTAAAATTATCTGGAAGATTAGTTTTGGGTGGACATTCTAAAGGTGGTAACCTAGCAATATATGCGAGTTCTTTTTGTGATGATAGCGTTAAAAATAGAATTGATAAAATATATGTTAAGGATAGTCCGGGTTTTAATGAAAAAATAATCAATAGCAAAGAATACCAAGAAAATTTAATTAAAATTCATAGCATTATTCCTGAAGATTCAATTATTGGCTTATTACTTTTAAGTAAATTTAAACATAAAATCATTAAAAGTTCTGCCTCAGGTTTTTTTCAACATGATCTTTTAACTTGGGAGGTTGAAAAAGACGGTTTTGTATTAGGAGATTTATCAAATTCTAGTAAATTTATTGAACAATTAATGGATGAGTGGTTAGAAAAGATAGATGACGATACTAGAAAATCTATTGTAGATACTATATTTTCAATTATTGAATCCTCAAAAAAAGAAACTTTTAAAGAAATTGCACAAGAAAAATGGAAAAGTTTAGAACTTATTATTAAAAATATTTATAAATTACCTAAGGAAAAACAAAAAGAACTATCTGATGCGATAGCTCAATTGATTAATATTGCAAAGGATAATGCTATTAAAAATATAACTAATAAAAAGTAAATAATTAGTATTAAAATAACACATCTTCGTACTTAATATCGGTTATTGTATGAGGTAAGGTTATTTTTTTTCCTTTAGAACCATTTAAAAGATTAAAAATTTCCTTAACCGCAACTTTAGATATTTCATAAAAATTTTGTTTACAAGTCATTACATTTTTCCCGGCATAACCTAATAAAGATATGCCATCATAACCTGAACATCTTCTAAAAATATTCATTTTAATTAATGCGTTAATTGCACCGATTGCCATTAAATCGCTAGCACAAACAATCGCATCTACATCACTAGCTTTTTTAATTGTGATTTCATATGCTTTTTTTTCTGAAAAATCCGCATACTCAATTATTAATTTAAAACCGTATTCAAGGCTTAAACTATAAATTCCATTAAGTCTTTCATCAGTTACATAACCATTTTTTTTGCCTGCAAGATATAGAACTTTCTTGGTATATTCTTTTTCAATTACGGTTTTCGCAACCTCGTATTGACCTATTTTATGATCGACACTCACATTAGAAATATTGTCATTTAAAATCGGAGCATCTATTACTACCATTTTAAAAATATTTTTTTTAATTATTTGGTGTATTAATTTATCTTCTTTATTTAAACCGTATACTACTATTCCATTAATACCTTCAGATAATATATATTGTAAAAATTCATCATCATTCAAATTCTTTACAGAATCATTAAATATAGTGATTACATTAAGATTTAATTCACTTGTAACTTTAAAAGCTCCTTGGATATATTGCATATTAATTTCATCAATTGCTTGAAATTTATCATTGATATATATATAAAGAGCAATTTTATTATAATTTTTACTAGATAAACCGCTAGCCATAGTGTTTGGAATATACTTTAATTCTTTAACAGCTTTTAATACCTTTTCTTTAGTTTCTTTAGAGATATTTTTATAGTTTTTTAAAACTTTTGAAACTGTTGAAATTGAAACACCTGCTTTTTTTGCGACATCTTTAATTGTGGTTACCATAGCTACAATTATTATACCTTAAAAATTAAAAAAAGTGCTAAAATAAAAAAGTATGAAAGAAAAATGGTTTAAAAAGGCAGTAGGGTATCAAATTTATCCTAGAAGTTTTAAAGATTCTAATGGCGATGGTGTTGGAGATATTAATGGTATTATTGAAAAATTACCTTATTTAAAAGATTTAGGTATTGATTTTATTTGGATATGCCCTATATATCAATCGCCTATGGATGATAACGGTTATGATATTTCAGATTTTTTAGCTATTGATAAAAGTTTTGGGAATTTATTAGATTTTAAAAATTTAATTAAAAAAGCACATGATTTAGGAATAAAAATTATTGTGGATTTAGTTTTAAATCATAGCAGCGATGAACATCTTTGGTTTCAAAAAGCTATTTCAAGTAAAGATAATGAATATCAAGAATACTATTATTTTAAAGAGGGCAGATACGAAAATGATGTTAGAAAACCTCCTACTAATTGGCAAAGTTTTTTTAGTCAAAGTGCTTGGACTTATGTTGAATCGATAGATAAGTATTATTTACATATTTTTTCAAAAAAAATGCCTGATTTAAATTGGACTAATCCAAAATTAAGAAATGAAATGAAAAAAATTGCTAGATATTATTTAGAACTTGGTTGTGATGGATTTCGTTTAGATGCGATAGCCCATCTTTCAAAAGACAACACTTTTACAAATATCAACGATTTAGAGCTAGCTTTTGATTCTGGCAAATTTTCTAACAGGGAAGAGCTTTTTGATTATTTGAAAGAATTAAAAACCGAAGTATTTGATAAATATGAATGTTTTACTGTTGGTGAAGTTGGTGGTTGTGCTAGCGAACAAGAAGGGTTAAGATACAGTAATTATCAAAGTGGTTTTTTAGATATGGTGTTTAATTTTGATACATGTTGGCAAAATGGAGCTTATGGATCTATTGATAAAAAAGATAGTGAAATTGTTACCGATGTTTATAATTTAAAAACTAATTTCAAAAGATGGTTTGATGCTTTTTATCAAAAAGGATGGCAACCGGTTTATTGGCTTAACCATGACCATCCACGAGTTTTATCGCAATATGGGGATTTAAACTATCATTATGAATCAGGATCTATGCTTGGTATGGTATTGCTTTTTATGCCCGCAACACCCTTTATCTACCAAGGAGAAGAGATTGGGATGAGTAATGTAAACTATAAAGATATTAGTGATTTTGATGATATATCGGCTAAAAATTTCTACGATGCCCATAAAGATAATTATTCTAAAGAATGGATAGTTCATATTTTAAATAGATGTAGCAGGGATAATGCCAGAAGTATTATGCAGTGGAACGATTCTTTTAATGCAGGTTTTTCAAGTACTTTAAAAAAATTAAAAATTAATGATAACTACAAAGAAATTAATGTTTCTAAACAAGAAAATGAAACTAAATCAATATTAAAAAGTTATAAACAATTCATTAAATACCGTAAAGAATTTATTGATTTTATTATTACAAATAAAATTGAATTTATTGATTTAGATAATCAAGATATTTTTGCTTATCAAATAAAACCATTGACTATAATTGGTAATTTTAGAAATTTTGAAGTAGATTTTGATTTTGATTTAGATGGTTATGAAGTCTTGTATAATAATTATGAAATTTTGAAATATCAAAATAATAAGATTAACTTAGCCCCTTTCCAAGCATTACTTTTAAAAAAATAAAAATAAAAGCCTTTACAAAATAAAAATAAAGTAATAATATATAAGTGTTAAGGAAAACGATTTCGTTTTCAGAAAGGAAAAAAATGAAAAAGATTTTAGTCTTACTATTAGTTTCATTAATGGTTCTTAGTGGATGTACTAAAAAAGAAGATACAGCTACTACTGCTACTACTGAAACAACAGATACAGTGTCATTAAAAGTTTGGGCTTCTCAAGATGACCAAGAAATGACACAAAAAATGGTTGATGCGTTTATCGCTGCAAATCCTGATAAGAAATGGGATATTACATTATCAGTAGTTGGCGAACCAGATGCAAAAACTAAATATTTAGAAGATCCTTCAGCTGCAGCTGACGTATTCGCTTTTGCGAATGACCAATTGATAGATTTAGTAAAAGTAGGTGCTTTATATAAAGTAACTAGAAATGCTGAAGATATCCAAGCTAGAAATAGTGCTGGTTCAGTAAGTGCTGCAACTAGAGATGGACAATTATATGCATATCCAATGACAGCAGACAATGGTTACTTTATGTATTATGATTCATCAGTATTTACTGCTGAAGATGTTGCTTCATTAGATACAATGCTTGCGAAAGCTGATGCTGCAAACAAAAAAGTATTCATGGATATTTCAAATGGTTGGTACATCGCTTCATTCTTCTTAGGAAATGGTGGTACTTTAAGTATTAATCCTGATGGAACTCAATTCACTGATTTCAATAATGAAAAAGGTGTTGAAGCAGGTGAAGCTATTAAAGCATTTACAGCTTCTAATGCGTTCTTAACAGGTGATGACAGCGTTTTAGTTGCTGGAATTACAGATGGCTCAATCGCAGCTGGTGTTTCTGGAACTTGGAATGCTAAGGCTATTCAAGAAGCTTTAGGAGATAGATACGCTGCTGCTAAACTTCCAACTTACACTACTCCAAGTGGACAAGTACAATTATCTTCATTTGCTGGATACAAATTGATTGGTGTTAATTCACAAACAAAATTCCCTGTTGAAGCAATGGATTTAGCTGACTTCTTAACAAACGAAGCAAATCAAACACTTCGTTTTGAAACTAAAGGTTATGGACCAAGTAATACTAATGCAGCTGCTTCTCCAGCAGTAGCAGGAAACGTAGCTCTTTCAGCTTTAATAGCACAATCTCAATACGCTACTTTACAAAACGATGTATTAGGAACATACTGGGGACCTGCTGAAGCATTCGGTGCTACTTTAGAAGCAAAAGATTACAGCAAGACAGTTAAAGAATTATTAGATGAAATGGTTGCTCAAATCTCAGCAGCTCAATAAAATAAATAAAACAAAATAGGGATGAAAAACATCCCTATTTTTAATAAAAGGTGCAATATGAAAAAAATATTTAATATAATAATAAAAACAATATCATCTTTCTTTGTATCAATAATTAATGGTTTTAAAAATTATTTTAGTAATTTTATAAAAGGTGACAGCATAACCAAAATTTCTTATTTTGTAATGGGTTTTGGGTGTGTTATGCGAAAACAAGTTGTTAAGGGGATAATATTTTTAACTGTACAACTTTCATATCTTTTCTATATGTTTACTAAAGGGTTTTATTATCTACAAATGCTTACAACTCTAGGTGTTAAAGAACAAGGAGAGGTATGGGATGCTACAGCACAGATATACCGTATTCAATTGGGCGATAATTCAATGTTGTTGCTGCTTTTTGGCGTTACAACTGTGTTTATTAGTGTAGCTTTTTTTCTAGTTTATTTTGGAAGTGTTAAAAACGCTTATCAAAATGAAATAAATATCAAAAATAATATTAAAATTAAATCTTTTAAAGAAGAACTTGATGATCTTTTAGATAGTAAGTATCACATTACTATTTTATCGATTCCAACAATTTTAACTTTTGCCTTCACTATTATGCCACTTATTTTTATGATTTTAATGGCATTCACTAATTTCGATGGCAATCATCAGCCTCCAGGAAAATTATTTACTTGGGTAGGTTTAACTAATTTTTCAAGCGTTTTAGTTTCAAATCCTTTGTGGTCTAAAACCTTTATGCGTTTATTAGTTTGGACAATAATATGGGCATTTTTTGCAACATCATTAAACTATGTTTTAGGTATTTTGTTAGCAATTATGATTAATAAACAAGGCATTAAATTAAAGAAGATGTGGCGTACTATTTTTGTAACTACAATCGCAGTTCCGCAATTTGTATCACTTCTTTTGATGTCAAAATTACTTGCAGATAATGGTGCATTAAACAATTTATTAATTAATTTTAATTTTATAAAAACATTTATTCCTTTTTTATCAGATGCGGATGTTGCGAAAGTTGTGGTTATTATTGTAAACCTTTGGGTAGGTATTCCTTATTCAATGCTTATTAGCAGTGGTATTTTAATGAATATTCCTAAAGATTTATATGAAGCTAGTAAGATTGATGGTGCTAATAGTGTAAAACAATTCTTTTCTATAACACTACCATATATGCTCCATGTTACAACTCCTTATTTGATAACTCAATTTGTAGGAAATATAAACAATTTTAATGTTATTTACTTACTTACTGGAGGAGGACCTAAATCTCTTAATTTATATCAAGCAGGAGAAACTGATTTATTAGTAACTTGGCTTTATAAATTAACTACCGAAGCTCAAAATTATGCACTTGCGAGTACTATAGGAATCATAATTTTTGTGATTTTAGCTACTTTCTCATTGATAAGTTATAATATGACAAGTGCAGTTAAAGAGGAGGATACATTCTCATGATTAAAAGTGTTAAATTTAAAAATAAGATAATTAATACCATAATTTATAGCATTCTTTCATTTATGAGTGTTGTTTGGCTTTTCCCTGTTGCTTGGCTTATAATGCAATCTTTTAGAAAAGAACCAGGTGCTTTTACTAGTTATATCATTCCTAAAACTTGGACTTTAGATAATTATATTAAATTATTTACAGAAACTAAATTATTTAATTTTCCAAGATGGTTTTTAAACACTTTATTGGTTGCGATTGCAGCTTGTATTATCACTACAATTTTAGTTTTATTAACGGCTTACGCTTTCTCAAGATTAAGATTTAAAATGCGTAAACCAATGATGAATGTTATTTTGATTTTGGGAATGTTCCCTGGTTTTATGTCAATGATTGCGATTTATCACATTTTAAAAGCAGTTGGCTTAACTCAAAGTTTATTAGCACTTATTTTGGTTTATTCTGGTGGTGCTGCCATGGGGTATTATATTGCGAAAGGTTTTTTTGATACTGTACCTTATTCAATAGATGAAGCCGCAATGCTTGATGGAGCTAATAAAAATCAAGTATTTTGGAAGATAATCTTACCGATGTCAAAACCAGTAGTTATCTATACTATTTTGACCAGTTTTTTAGCTCCTTGGATGGATTTTATCTTTGTATCAGTAATTATGAAAGATAATTATCAAAATTATACAGTTGCCTTAGGTTTGTATCAAATGTTAAGTAGAGAAAATATTCAAGCATACTTTACACAATTTTGTGCTGGTGCAGTTTTAATTGCAGTACCTATCACTATTCTGTTTATAAATATGCAAAAATATTATGTGAGTGGGGTAACTTCTGGTGGTGCTAAAGGTTAGATTTAAAATAATTTTCATTTTAATATTCATTTTATTAATTAGTGGATGTTCAAATAAAGTTAGTAAAAATGATGTTTATTATGAAATATTTATTGGAAGTTTTGCGGATAGCAATCAAGATGGTGTCGGAGATATTAACGGTATTATTGATAAACTGCCTTATTTAGATGATTTAGGTGTAAAAGGTATTTGGTTGATGCCGATAAATACTAGCGATAGCTATCATAAATATGATGTTATAGATTATTATCAAATAGATAAGCAATATGGAAGTAATGAGGATTTTAAAAATCTAATTAAATCAGCTAAAAATAAAGATATTGATATCATTATAGATTTGGTAATAAATCATACTTCCAGCAAACATCCTTGGTTTATTAAGGCAAAACAAGCTAAACTTAACAACAAATGTCAAGAAGTTAAAGAATGTTCTTATTATAATTTTGTTGATAAATTTGAAAATGGTTATGCTAAAATCAGTAATGATATTTATTATGAAGCTAGATTTTATGAAGGGATGCCTGATTTGAATTTACATAATCCAGAAGTTATTGCTGAAATTAAAAATATTATTAAATATTATTTAGATTTAGGTGTTTCTGGTTTTAGATTAGATGCAGTGTATCATTATTTCAATGGTAATATTAGCGAAAACAACAAATTATTGAAAGAATTGAACGATTATGTAAAAAGTATTAATGAAAATAGCTTTATAGTGGGAGAAGTTTGGAATAGTCCTAATGTAGTTATTGATCATTATCGTAGTGGTGTTGATAGCTTCTTTGATTTTGAAAGCAGCGATTCAACTGGTAAAATCGCAACTTATATCAGAACTTCTAGTGGTGATTTATTAAGTAATTATTTAGTTAAAAAACACCAAAGCATTAAAAATATTAATGAAAAAGCTATTAACAGTATTTTTCTTTCAAATCACGATCAAGGTAGAAGTAGCGGTTATTTCTTTAATGATGATGTTAGAAAAGTAGCTGCAAGTATCTATCTTTTAAGTCCAGATAAACCTTTTATATACTATGGAGAAGAGCTAGGGATGAAAGGTTCTGGGAGAGATGAAAATAAAAGACTAGCATTCAAATGGAATGATAAATATCAAGCTAAAAGTCCTTTAAATGCTGATTATGTTAAAGATGATAGCCTTGATTTTATAAGTCAAGATAAGGATAAAAGTTCACTTTTAAATCATTATCGTAATTTGGTGAATATTAGAAATAAATATCACATTTTCACTGATAGTGTGGTTACAAGTTATGAATTTAAAAATAAAGAACTTACAGGAATTTCTTTTAAAAATAATGATGATGAAATACTAATTGTTCATAATTTATCAGATAAGATTATTAAAGAAGAAATTGAAAATTATTATATTGTAGAAAAAATAAACAATACAGCTTCATCACTTAAAAATGGTGAATTAGAGATTCAACCTTACTCTAGTATTGTTTTAAGCAGGAGTAATAAATGAGAAAAGCAGGAATATTAATGCCAATCGCCTCACTTCCATCAAAATATGGAGTTGGAGATTTTGGTAGCAGCAGCTATGAATTTGTGGATTTAATATCAGAAAGTGGTTTTAAAATATGGCAAATTTTACCATTAAATCCACTGGGTTACGGATCTTCTCCGTACCAAGCATATTCTAGTTATGCAATGGATGAAATTTATTTATCGTTAGATTTTTTGAAAGAAGAGGGTTTGATTTTATCAACAGATCCTTACTTTGATAGCGATAGAATTGATTATGACAGAGTTAGAAAATATAAAGAATTTTATTTAAAAGAGGCTTTCAATAAGTTTAAAGCATCAGAAGATTATTTCCAATTTATTAAAATGGATTGGGTTTATAAATATGCGGTATTTTTAACCTTAAAAAAAGAAAATAATTTAAAATGTTGGAATGAGTGGGAAAAATCTCACAAAGATTGGATTTTAAATCAAGAATTAGATTTAAGTAATTTTCAAGATAAAATCAATTACGAAATGTTCATCCAATACAATTTATATAAACAGTGGTTAAAATTAAAAAAATATGCTAATGCCAAAGGTGTTGAGGTGATGGGTGATATTCCCTTTTATGTCGGTATTGATAGTGATGATGTGTGGACTAACCAAAAATCATTCTTATTAGATGATGATGGAAGACCGATATTTATTGCGGGTGTACCTCCTGATTATTTTTCAAAAACCGGACAAAGATGGGGTAATCCAATTTACGATTGGGAATATATTGAAAAAAATGATTTCAGTTTTTGGTTAAATAGATTAGGGTATAATAAAAATTTATTTGATATTATCAGAATAGATCATTTTAGAGCTTTTGATACTTATTGGAGAATAGAATCTTCTTGTCCTACCGCAATAGATGGAGTTTGGCTTGAAGCTCCGGGTTATAAATTATTTGATAAACTTTTCAGCATTCATCCAGATATAAAGATAATTGCGGAAGATTTAGGTGATTTAAGACCTGAGGTTTTAATTTTACGAGATCACTATAAGTTTAAAGGTATGAGAATTGTACAATTCACATTTGATCCTTTAAATGATGAAGAAGATATTGAGAATCTAGTTATTTATACGGGAACTCACGATAACCAAACAATTTATAGTTGGTATGCTGGTTTAGATCTTGAAAAACAATTAGAAATTAATGAGTTTTTCATCAAAAATAATTATAATCAAGAAAATGTAGTATTAAATTTTGTAGATTATACTTTGAATAGTAACGCTGAAATTGCTATTATTCCACTCTACGACATTTTATCTCTTGATGATAATGCTAGATTAAATACTCCTGGAACTTTAGGGGAATTGAATTGGACTTGGAAATTAAATGATTTCCAAAGTTTTAAAGAAATGCTTCCTATATTAAAAAAATCAATTATAAAATACAACAGATAGCGTAATATATTTACGCTTTTTGTTATAATTTTAATATGAAATATGGATTTAGGTATTTTAGTACGATTGGTTTACTCACAATAATTGAAAGCGAAGGGTTGATTACAAACATTTTTTTTGAAAACCAAAAGATTGATTTTGATTTCATTTTAAAAGAAACAGAATTAATAAAAAAATGCTTTTCAATGATTAAACATTATTTAACCAGGGAAATTAGAGAATTTGACCTTAGTATTTTTAAGATTGATGATTTTTATGCTAAACTGCTACAAATACCTTATGGAAATACAATTTCTTATCAAGAGTTTGCGGAAATGCACCAAAAAGAAAAAGCAGTTAGAAGTATTGCTTCACTTATAGGTAAAAATAAACTTCCTATAATTTTACCTTGTCATCGAGTGATTTTAAAAAATGGTAAAATAGGTAATTTTTCAGGGGGTAATTTATTGAAAGAAAAACTTTTAAACATAGAAGGCGTTAATATGTTAAAATTAAATAAATGATCGGAAAAGTGATAAAAGTAAATTCTAATATTTTTGTGATTGAAGATGAAAACAAAAATAAACATAGTAGTATTATTAGTGGAAATGTTAGAAAAAATAAAAAAGTTATTTTAGGAGATAATGTAACTTTTAAATTAGAAAATGATAAATGTATTATTATTGATGTTTTGCCTAGAAAAAATCAATTAATTAGACCTTCTATTGCGAATATTGATAATTTCTTCATTTTAATGAGTTATAAAGAACCAGAATTTGATTATAAATTAGTTGATAGAATGATTATAATGGCTAATATTAATAATATTAAACCGTCTTTAATTATCACTAAAGCAGATTTGGACGATGGAAATTTAATTAAGGTTATTGAAATATATAAAAATTTAGATATTGATGTATATATTACTTTTAAAAATAAAGTTTCTAATGAACTTAAAAATAAACTTGCCGATAAAATATCTGTATTTTCTGGTCAAAGTGGAGTAGGTAAATCAAGTTTGCTTAACTTTTTAATCCCTGAATTAAATTTAAAAGTTCAGGAAATTTCAAAAGCACTTTCTAGAGGAAAACATACTACTACACATTTTGAAATGTATATGTATTTTGAAGGGATGATTGCGGATACTCCAGGTTTTAGCAGTATTGAATTTGAAAAGATTAATTATTTAGAAATAAAAGATAAAATTTCATTATTTAATAAGTGTGGTCAATGTAGATACAGCAACTGTTTACATTTTGAAGAAAATGATTGTAAAGTTAAAGAATATTTTAACAATAAAGACATTGGATTTTATCAAGAATATAAAAACATAGTTACTAAACTAAGAAAGGAAACAAAATGGTAGAAATACTTCCCTCTGTATTATCGCTAGATTATAGTGATACTAAAAAATATTTAGATTTAATAAAAGAAACTTGTAAGGTAATTCATTTTGATGTAATGGATGGGCATTTTGTGAATAATCTTTCATTTGGTCCAGATATTATGAAAGCATTTAAAAATTACACTAATTTAGTAATGGATGTTCATATTATGGTTACAAATCCTAAAAAAGTTAGTGATATTTTTATTAATGCTGGAGCTGATATTATAACATTTCACTATGAAGCCTTAGAAAGCGAAACAGAAATTATTGATTTAGCACATAAAATTAAAAATAATAATATTAAAGCAGGAATTTCAATTAAACCAAACACACCTGTTTCAAAAATAACTAATCTATTAAAATATTTTGATTTAGTGTTAGTGATGAGTGTTGAGCCGGGTTTGGGTGGTCAAGGATTTATTGAATCTAGTTTGGAAAAAATTATTGAACTTAAAGAATTGAAAAATAAGTACAATTATAATTATATAATCGAAATAGATGGTGGTATTAATGATACAACTGTTAAAAGAGTTAAGGAAGCTGGTTGTGAATGGCTGGTATCAGGATCTTATTTATTTAAAGGTGATTTTAAAGAAAAAGTCAAAAAATTATTAGAACTATAATATAATGAATGTGGAGAATATATGAAATTATCAGTAATAGTACCTTGTTTTAACGAAGAAAAAGCACTTAATTTATTTTATTTAGAATTAATTAAAGAACTTAAATTTTTAAATGAAAATTATGAATTGATTTTTGTGGATGATGGATCAAAAGATAAAACTTTAGATATTTTAAAAAATTTAAAATCTAACAATCAAAAAATCAGAATTATTGAATTTTCAAGAAATTTTGGCAAAGAAGCCGCAATGTATGCTGGACTTAATGCTAGCAAAGGAGATTTGGTGGTTGTAATGGATGCAGATCTTCAAGATCCACCTAATTTAATTAAAGAAATGATTGAAATTTTAGATAATGATGAATATGATAGTGTCGCAACATATAGAGTTGATAGAAAAGGAGAACCTTTTATCCGATCGATTTTTGCGAGAACTTTTTATAAACTAATCAATAAAATGATAGAAGTAGATATAGTTGATGGTGCTAGAGACTATCGAATGATGAAACGAACAATGGTAAATGCAGTTATTTCATTAAATGAAGTAAATCGTTTTAGTAAAGGTATATTTTCTTGGGTTGGTTTTAAAACTAAATATTTAGAATTTGAAAATAAAAAAAGAATTGCAGGAGAAACTAAGTGGTCGTTTTTTAAATTATTTAATTATGCGATTGAAGGTATAGTTGCTTTTACTATTGTGCCACTAAAAATTGCTACAATTTTTGGAATTTTATTTTCAATTATAGGTTTCTCATTTATGTTTTATATCACTTTCAAAACTTTGATATTTGGTGAAGTTGTGAGTGGTTATCCTTCATTAGTTGTACTTATTTCTATTCTTGGAGGAATTCAATTAATTGTGCTTGGAATTATAGGCGAATATCTTGCGAGAACCTATTTAGAAACTAAAAAAAGACCAGTGTATATAATTAGGAACGAATATTAGGAGAAGTTATGCAGTATTTTATTTATCCTTTATTTTTAATTCTCTACTTTGAACTTTTAGGGAGATGGATTTTTTATAAATTTAATAAGAAACCTTTTGATTTTTCTTTTGTTTTAGGTTTTATTGTATTTTTAGGAGTTTTTTATTTAATTAGTTTTCCGATAACTGTTTTTCATTTATCCTTTAAATTACTTTTAGCCGAATATATAATTGTATTTTTGTTATCAATATTTTTAATTGTTAAAGATTTTAAAAAGATTGATTTTAGTTTTAATAAAAAATATTTATTAATATTTTTAATTTGTTTTATTTTATCATTAGTGGCTTCTTGGTATAGAACTTTAGGTGAAGTTCACGGTTTTGATACCTTATTTTATTTAAATATCGTTTCTAATAATATTGATGTAAATAATCTTTTCAGCATCCATCCTCATTTTGGAACTATTTCTTATGATTTTGTCAGGGCAGATTATACTTTTCAATCATTTTATACTTTTGCCTCTGTTATTATCTATGTTTTTAGGCAATTTTTTTCAATTTTTAAAATAGAATTTGAAACAATGCCTGCGTTTGTGTGGGGGTTTCAAGTAATTTTATCTGTTTTTTACATCGCAACAACCTTGATAAGTGTTAAAGAAATTAAAAGTAATAATAAATTGTTGTCTATTGCTTATGGTGTTTTATTTTTAACTTTTATGGGTAGTTTATACTATAATCAAGTTTATGGCTTCATAGGTAATAATTATCGTTTTAGTATTTTAGCTATTTTAAGTATTTTTTTATTTAAATATCTTGAAAATAAAACAGACAAAAAATATTGGCAGCTATTTTTAATTTCTTTAAGCGGACTAGCTGCCGTATCTTCTACAGGTGCTTTCAGTATTATATTTTTATTATATGGATTATTTTTTGTGTTAGTTGATACTGAAAAACAATTAATAAAAGATTATGTATGGGTGTGTTATGTTCCAGCTATTAATATTTTATGTACTAAACTAGATAGTAGATTAGATTTATGTTTAATGGTAGCTTTAGGATTTTTAATTTTATATTTTTTAAATGACCTTATAATTAAAATTTATAAAAATAAAATTGTAAAAATAGCTACAATTGTTTTAAGCTCACTCTTATTAATGTTTTTATCATATAGAATGACCAATAATATTTTTGATTTCTACGCCTTTTTTAATAATTTTAGTGAAATCGCAGATATGTCTTTTGATTATTTTATGTTTAATGATATTAGACATTATATTTTTAATCCTATTGTTTTAATTCCGTTGTTTTTTATGTTGATTACTAATTTTAAAAAAGAAATCAGCAAGACTTATGCAATCATGATTTTAGTCTTCTTTAATCCTTTTAATGTAACTTATTTAAACAGCGTCAATTGGGTATATTATCGTGCTTATGATATTATTATCAATCAATTTACTTTAATGTATATGCTTGAATATATGTATAACTATTTTAAAAATAAGAAATATAAAATAGTTTTTATAGGAACTGTACTTATAAGTTCGATTGTGCTTTCTGTAATTCAAATACCTATTTATTATCATCCTAGTTTTATTCCTAATGAAGATTATAATTATTTTTATAAAATTAGTAATGTGGAGTTAGATTTGATTAGAAATTTTAGAAATATTTTGATTGAAAGGAAAGCTAAAAACCCAAAAATTATTACCGGAACTTTTTATATGCAAAGCTATATACCAAACAGCAGCTATCTTTTCGGTAAAGAAAAAAGATATAATTGGGGAGAACATTACTCGGACACAACCTATCAATTGTGGTTAATATTTTTCCCTAAAGATAATGATTATGATAACTTTATGGCTGATAATATTCCTCTTTACCAAGACACTTGTGAGCTTATTAAGAAAAGTGATTACGATTATATTATTGAAGATAAGTATATTAATTATACTTTTGAAAACGAAGAAAAACCAAGAACTTTACTGATTGAAAGTTGTGGTTATAAATCAATTTATGAAAATTGGAAATACAAAGTTTATCCATTAAAGTAAGATTATGAAATATTTTATTACACCTTTTATTTGTTTAATTTATTTTGAATTATTAGGAAGATTTTTGTTTTATAGATTTAAACAAAAGCATTTTGAGTTTTCTTTTGTTTTGGGATTTATATCGGTGATGGGATATTTATACTTAACTACAAGTCTAATATCTGCATTTCATTTATCGTTTTATTTATTATTAGCAGTATTTTTGATTGGTTTTATATTATCTATTTATTTTATTATTAAAAATATTAAACAATTAAATTTGAATTTTAATTATAAAAAATGGATATTACTATTAATTTTTGCTTTAATTTCTTTATATATTTCTTACAATAGAACTCTTGGTGAAACTCACGGATTTGATACTTTATTTTATTTAAACATTGTTTCTAATAATATAGGTAATAATTCTTTAAATAGTATCCACCCTCATTTTGGAGGTGTTGATTATAACTATATTGGAGCGGATTATACTTTTCAATCTTTTTATAATTTTTCTTCTTTGTTTATATATTTGTTTAGAAGCATTTATGGTTTTTTTAAGGTTAGTTTTGAAACGATGCCTGCTTTTATTTGGACAAATCAAATAATTTTAACTTTTTCTTTCTCAGCCAGCAGCATTATTGCTTTAGATGAATTGAAAATTAATAATAAAATTTTAAAAATATCATTATTATTTATTTTTAATCTTTTTATGGCAAACCTTTATTATAATAATGTTTATGGTTTTATTGGCAATAATCATAGAATGTATATACTTGTGATTTCAAGTATCTTTATATATAGGTATTTTTACAATAAAGATGATATGAATATCTATTTATTTTATCTTACTTTATCAGGTTTATCTGGAGTTTCTTCTACCGGTGCATTCACAACTATTTTTTATTTATTTGGATTATTTTTTGTGCTTGTTGATCATAGAAATAAGTTGATTAAAGAATATGTTTTTGTATCTTTCATTCCTTTATTGAATATCGTTTTCACCAAATTTAAAACAAGATTTGATTTACTTATTGGATATGTGATTATTTTTGGAATATTATATTTTTTAAACGATTATATTATAAAAATTTTTAAAAATAAAAAAATAAGAATAATAACTATTATCTTATCATCGTTAATTTTTATTGTGGGTTCTTTTTATATAACTAAAGATTTATTTAACATTAAGATGTTTTTTGAAAATTATAGTGAAATCGCAGACATGTCTTTTGATTATTTTATGTTTAATGATATTAGACATTATATTTTCAATACCATTGTTTTAATTCCGTTATTTTATTATTTAGTTAAAAATCGTCAAAAACCTATCGCAATTACCTTTATTATTTTAATAGCAGTATTTTTTAATCCTTTAGGTAGTACTTTTATGAATAAAATCAATTGGGTTTATTATCGCGGTTATGATATTATCATTAATCCATACACTATTTCGCTATTTGTGGTTGTGTTTTTTAATGATTTAAAAAATAAGATGTTAAAAATATTTGTTTCTGGTTTTTTATTGATTGGATCTTGTGTATTAGCTTTCGTGCAAATTCCGATGCATTATCATCCTACTTTTAAAATTTATGATAATTATAATAAACTATTTAAAATTGATAATGATGAATTAGAAATCATCTATAATGTTAGAAGAATGGTTAAGGATAAAAATATTAAAAACCCTCATATTATAACAGATTCTTTTTATATGTATTCTTATATTCCTGATTCGGTATATTTATTTGGTAAGGAAAAAAGATATAATTATTTATTAGAAAACGAATATCATTATAAATTATTTACATCACTTTTCCCTTATGATTATATTTATGATAATTTTAAACCTGAAGAAAAAGGAGATTATAGTGAAATAAACAATGATTTGTTAAAGAGTGGTTATGATATATTGACTTTAAAATATGAATTTGTTTATGAAGAAAACGGTAGTTATAAACATTTATATGAGAAAATAAATGAAAAATTTGATAATGAAAAAGATTACGCAACTTCAAAATACGCTGTATTTGATATTAGAGAATATGAAAAATAAAAAAAATATTATTTTAATATTATATTTAATTTCGCTTTTACCAATATTCTTATTAGCCCATTTTAATTATATGAGTGGAGATGATTTTGGTTTTGGAAGTTATGCACACCAAGGTTATTTAAATGGTGGATTTTTAAGTATGATTAAAGCAGTTTTAGTTAGTGTAAAAGATTTTTACTTAAATTGGCAAGGTACTTATAGTGCTATCTTTATGTTTAGTATTAATCCTGCTTTTATTAATGAAAATTTATATTTTTTTACTACCTATTTTTTAGTGTTATTTTTCATATTTTCAAATTATTTATTTTTAAATACAATATTAAAAAAATATCTTGATAACTATAAGATATTTATAATATTTATCATTAGCACCTTTATTCAAATTCAGTATGTACACAATCTTAATTCTTCTTTTTACTGGTATAATGGATCTGTATACTATACATTTTTCTATTCTTTAGAACTTATTTTATATGCTTTAATTTATAAATATTATTTTGATAATAAAGATATTTTAAAATACTTAATAGTTGTTTTAAGTATATTTTTTGTGGGTGGAAATTTTGTTTCTACTTTAAACTATTTGATTATTTTATTTCTTTTATGTCTTTATTTTGTTTATAAGAAGCAAGATTTTAAATTTATTGTAATTTTATTGATTGTTTCTATATTTTTCTTTGGGGTTAGTGTTTTTGCACCAGGTAATAAAGTTAGGCAGTTATATTATATTTCTGAATCAGTAACACCGTTAAAATCAATACTATATTCTTATAAAAATGCCTTCATGTATTTTAAATTATTAAATAAAGGAAGTATTATTTTTTCAATAGCTATTATCAATTACTTACTTAAAGATTTTAAAGTTAGATTAAATTTAAAATTATTAATTTTTTTAACATTTATTATTTTTAGTGTCTATGCAGCATTATTTACCCCGCCTATATATGCAATGGGAATTTTTAATTTATGGGATAGAATAATTAATATTATTTATTTTAAACTTTATTTATTTATTATTTTAATTACTTTTTTATGGATTAATTATTTTAAATTAAAATTTAAGTCAGTATTTTTAAAATATTTTATTTTATTTTTTATGGTATTTAATATTATTGAATTTGAACATAGCAGTTTTTTTAAAAGTTTAAATCCTTTAATAAATGGACAAGCGTTTATTTATAGAGAAGAGAATTTAGAAAGAATAAAACTTTTAAATGATGAAAATTTAAAGTTTGTAACACTTAAACCTTTTAGGGTTAAGATTGAAGCACTTTATTTTATGGATATTTATGATGATGAAGAAGATTGGATCATTAAACAGATAGAAGATTATTATTTAAAAGAAGTTAAGAAAGTAAATTAAAAGGAGCTAAGCTCCTTTTTCTCTTAAATCTTTAATGATGTTTTTAATAATATCCGTATCAATTATTTTTAAATTTTTTATTTTCTCTAAAATGGTTGGGATTTCTTCAATGGTGGCACCTGAATTTAACGCCATTGATTTATAATGAAGTTTCATATGTCCTTTTTGGATGCCTTCTGAAACTAAAGCTCTAAGAGCGGCGAAGTTTTGTGCTAAACCAACAGCTGCGATTAGTTGTGAATACTCTTTAGCATTTTCGCATTTAGTTATTTCTTTACTTAGTCTTGCCATAGGGTGAGAAGTTATGCTGGCACCAACTGTACCAATAAGCATAGGTAGAGATATTTTTCCTATTAGATATTCATTTTCTAAATAATAATCGGTTAGTGGTTGGTATTTTCCGCTTTTTGTTGCGAAAGAATGAATAGATGCCTCTATTGCTCTAAAATCATTTCCTGAAGCAATTACAGCAGCTGTGATGCCGTTCATTATACCTTTATTGTGAGTTGTGGCACGATAAATATCGGCTTTTGCAAGTCTGTTTGCGAGTACTATTTTCTTTGCGATATCAATTCCTTTAAAATTGTTTTTATCAAGTGATGATGTATGTATTTTAAATTCTGATTCCACAACACTATAATTTCCATAGTTAGAGATTATAGAAATTAAAATTTCTCCATTTATCATGTCTTTAATTTTATTTGATAAAGATTCTAAAGCAGTATTCATCATATTGGCACCCATAGCTTCGCCAGAATCTATTATCAAATAAACTATTAGAAAAATATCTTTAATTTCGTATTTAATATCAATGATTTTACCGTAATTTTTAATAGCAGGATTATTTTGATAAATAAAATCTATTAATTCATTTTTATTTTCATCAATTTTATTGATATTTTCATATTCGGTAAAAGCAATTTGACCACAAATATATTTTTGAGGCATTTTTGATATAAATCCACCGTTTTCTTTAATTATTTTAGCAGAATAACTCGCTGCAGCAATTACAGATGGTTCTTCTATTGCCATAGGAATTACATATTCTTTATTATTAACTAAAAAATTTAAAGCTACTCCATAAGGGAGTTCATAATTAGAAATTTGATTTTCAATTAATTTATCACTTATTTCATTTAATCTTAAATCATCATTACTTAGTTTTTCAAAAGTTTCATTAGAAATTATACCAGCTTCTTTTAAAGCTAAAATTCTTTGATTAGTATTTTTTTCGTAAAATTTATTTAATTTATTCATATTAAAATTATATCATTTTTATTTATTTTGAAAAATGTTAAAATATATTTAGTAATCAAAGGAGTTTGTATGGATAAAATTGTAATAGTTGAAGCTAAAAGAAGTTTGATTACGAAATTCGGTGGTTCATTTAAAAATTTAAGTGCCTTAGAAATAGCTTCACTAGTTGGAAAAAAGATGCTTGAAAAATTCCCTAAAGATAAAATTGATACTATTTATTTGGGTAATGTTATTCAAGCTGGAAATGGACAGAATTTAGCAAGACAATTAGGTTTCAAACTTTCATTGGATAATGATTTTATGGCTACTGTAGTAAACAGTGTTTGTGGTAGTGGAATGCAGGCAATTATCCATGGTTATCAAAGTTTAAAATTAAATGATAGTTATGCTTGTTTAGTGGGTGGTGTTGAATCGATGTCAAATGCTCCATTTTTACTTAAAGATTCAAGATTTAATAATAAAATAGGTAAAAGAGAAGTTTTAGATTCAATTCAAAATGACGGTCTTTATGATATATATAATGAAATTTCAATGATTGAAACTGCTGAAAATTTAGCAAACAAATTTAATATTTCAAGAACAAGACAAGATGAATTCGCTTATAATTCACATTTAAAAGCGATAAAAGCTACAGAAAATAAAGAATTTGATAATGAAGTTATTACTGTAGATGAATTAAATTTTGATGAACAAATAAGATTTGATATTAATTTAGAAAAATTATCTAAATTAAAACCTTTAATTCCTGATGGAACTGTTACAGCTGGAAATTCTTCATCAATAAATGATGGAGCTGCACTTTTAATTTTAATGAGAGAAAAAGATGCTTTAGAATTAAATTTAAAACCTCTAGCTATAATAGAGGATTATGTCTATGCAGGAATTGATCCTAATATTATGGGTTATGCACCGGTAAAGGCAGTTTTAAAATTATTAGAAAAAACTAAAACCTCATTAAAGGATTATGATTTAATAGAAATGACAGAGGCTTTTGCGGCACAGGCTTTATCGGTTATTGATGGTCTTGGAATAGATGTTAATAAATTTAATATTAATGGTGGTGCTATAGCTTTAGGACATCCTTTGGGAGCTAGTGGAGCTAGAATTGTGGTGTCATTAACTCATCAATTAAATAATAAAAAATTAAATAAAGGAATTGCGACACTATGCATAGGAGGAGGAAATGCGATTGCAGTATCAATTAAAAGATATGAAAATAGGGATAGATAAGATAGGGTTTTATATACCTAGTTATTTTATAAAATTAGAAGATCTAGCAATCAAAAGGGGTGTTGATCCAAATAAATATATTACAGGTTTAGGACAAGAAGAAATGGCTATTATTGAAAATAGCCAAGATATAATTTCTTTAGCTGGAAATGCAGCTATTTCAATTTTGAACGATGAAGATTTAAAAGAAATAGATTTAGTTTTATTTGCGACTGAAAGTAGCATTGATCAATCGAAGGCTAATGGAATATTTTTAAAAGAGTTATTAAAAATAAATTCTAATTCAAGATTTATTGAATTAAAACAAGCGTGTTTTTCATCAACTATGGCTCTTGAGATCGCAAGAAATTATATAGCTTTAAATGAAGATAAAAAGGTTTTAATTCTAACTTCTGATTTAGCTAAGTATGAAATGTTTTCAAGTGCTGAAGCAACTCAAGGAGTGGGATCTATTGCGATTATTGTTTCAAAAGATCCAAAAATCGCAACTATTTCGTCGAATAGTTCTTATATTAGTGAAGATGTGATGGATTTTTATCGTCCGAATTACAGTAATACACCGATTGTGGATGGAAAATTATCTATAGATACTTATATTAATTTTTTCCAAAAAACATTTAGTGATTATATAACTAAAAATAAAATTTCAAGTAAAGATTTTGCAGCTATATGTTGTCATATACCTTATGGTAAATTAGGGCAAAAAGCCATTTCTAGTTTGATTGAAGATGAACATATTTTAAAAAGATATGAGATAAGTAAGACTTACAATAAAAAAATAGGAAATATCTATACTGGTTCTTTATATTTAAGTTTTTTATCGCTTATTGAAAATGATGATACTTTAAAAGCTAATGATATGATTGGAATGTTTGCGTATGGATCTGGGGCAGTAGGTCAGTTTTTTAGTCTAGAATTAGTAAGTGGTTTTAAAAACCACCTAAACAGCATTAAACATCAAAAATTATTAAATAATAGAATTAAATTAAGCATTGATGAGTATGAAAAACTTTATCTTGAAGGGGAAGATAAATATATTGATAAAAATAAACATCAAATTTATTTTGATGGAATAGAAAATCATAAGAGAATTTATAAAATTAAATAAAAGAGTTAAAAACTCTTTTATTTTTAAAATCTTTCAAAAAAATAACTTATATATAGAATGCAATATTATTAAATTATTTAAAACAGTGTTTTGTTACTTTAGTCAATAATGTTGAATAAGCTATGCTCAAATAAATGTGTTGATACAATTTATTTAAACGGTATTGAAAGATTGTTGTTGCAATCTCTTTGGCTTTAGATAATAAGTAGTTCAAATAGATAGGTTTACCAATATGATAAATTCATCGTTAAGATATTTTAATGCGACTAGACTTTATCAAACAAAAGTTATCACTATAGTGAGAGAATATTTTAAAAACAAAAATAATAATAAGTTATAATATTATTATGTTGAGGGTAAAAATATGAATGAAATTATTATAAATCAAATTAAATATTTGTTGGAAGAGAAAGATTTAATCGCATCTTTATCAAACATAACAGCTTTGATTAATGAAAGTTTAAACAATCTTAATTGGGTAGGTTTTTATTTTATGAAAGATGATGAATTGGTTCTTGGAACTTTTCAAGGAAAGGTTGCGTGTACTAGAATTGCTTTAAATAGAGGGGTTTGTGGTTATGCGGCTAGAAATAAAACCAGTATTATAGTTGAAGATGTTCATAAATTTGAAGATCATATCGCTTGTGATAGTGCCAGCAATAGTGAACTTGTGGTACCAATTATTTATAATGGTAATGTTTTAGCTGTGATTGATGTTGATTCTCCATTGTTTAGTAGATTTAGTGAGGAAGATAAAAATCTATTTGAAAATATTGCACAAATTATTAGTGAAAAGAAAGGTGCTATTCTTTTCAATTATTTGAAAGAAAATAAATATTAATCTATGAAGGAAAAAATTATTAAATCGATTAATATTTTATGGATATATTTAAAATACCAAATTGTAACTAAAGGAATTGTAACTTTATTTATTTTGCCGTTAAGTTCAATTATCATTGATTTATTGCTTAAAAGTAGTGGCAGAAGTAGTGTTTCTAGTAGTAATTTTATAAGGTTTTTGTTTAGTATACAAGGTATATTTTTCTTATTTATAGTTATTTTATTATTTATAATTTTAATCGGAGTAGATATTAATGCTTTCATATATATAGGATCATTGATTTGTGAAGGAAAAACTAATTTTAGTATTAGAAGTATTTTAATTTTAGTACAAAAAAGTTTAAAATCTTTTTTAAAACCATCAGGATTATTTGTTTTATTATATGTAGCACTGATAGTTCCTTTAACTGGAATTGGTTTTACTATTAATTTATTAAAACAATTTGAAATTCCAAATTTTATTACCGATGTGATTTTTAATAACACGTTTTATACATCTATTTATATAGGGTTATTAATAATTTTATTTGTGGTTAGTATTATTCATTGTTTTATTTTTCATTATATTTTGATATTAAAAAATGATATTGTACAATCTTTAAAAAAATCAAGAATATTATTTTTAAAATATTATAAGTCTTTAATTTTTGAAATTATAAAAAGCATATTTGTGAATGTAGGTTTATTTATTTTAATAGGCAGCTTTATTTTGGTACTTACTTGCATTATTTGTAGAGCATTTAATATTTTAACATTGACTAAAGAATATCTTATTTTAATTACAATGTTTTTGAGTGAGTATTTGTTTTTAATAGCTTTTATGTCTATGCCTATCTTTTCTTATATTTTAACCAATGTGTTTTATCGTTATAACAAGAATGAAGGTAATATTTTTGAAAACGAAATTGTAATTAAAGATAAAGATACTAAAGTATTTTTGAAATTATTATTTTTTAGTATTATAGTATTTTTAATTATTTCATTTAATATTATTTTTAGTAAAGTTGCTGCAACATATTTTGATGAAATTTTTAAGTTTAATCATAAAATTGAAATAGTAGCTCATCGTGGTGGGGGAGATTTGGCTGCGGAAAATACAGTTGAAAGTTTAAAGAAAGCTATTGAAGAAAAGATTTCTTGGAGTGAGATAGATGTTCAAAGAACTAAAGATGGCTATTACATTATTAATCATGATTCTGACTTTTTGCGTGTTGCGAATGATAAAAGAAAAGCACAAGAAATGAGTTTGTTTGAAATTAAACAATTAAGTGTTAAAGATTTGTTTGATACTTCTAGACCTTCTTATAAAGTCGCAACTTTGGAAGAATTTTTAGATGCTGCAAAAGGAAAAATAGGTTTATATATTGAATTAAAAGGTGTTAGTGCAGATTTTAAAATGGTTGATGATGTTGTTGAAATTGTAAAGTCAAAAAATATGATTCAAGAAGTTGCTTTAATATCTTTGGATTATTCATTGATTGAATATATTGAAGAAAAATATCCTGAAGTTACAAGTGGTTTTTTATATTTCTTTGCGTTTGGAAAAGTTGACGAATTAAAAGGGGATATTTTAATTATGGAAGAAAGAGAAGCTACGATTGAAAAAATAGATAGTATAAAATCAAAAGGAAAAAAAGTAGTAGTTTGGACTGTTAATAGCGAAGAATCTATAGCGAAATTTGTGAATATGGAAATAGATGGTATTATTACCGACTGTGTTAAATGTGTTAAATTAGGGATTGAGAAAAGAGAAAAAAGAAGTGATATAGAAATTGTTATTGATAATTTATTAAATTAATAATTATTATAAAAATAAAAAGTTAGTGATACTAACTTTTTAAAATAGATTTTAACAAATTTTAGCTAACCTTATCTTTGTTTTGAAATATAAAAAGTAATTTGTTAAGTGTATTTCTAATCACAAGTAAGAACAAGGGTTTCCTACACCATAATTACTTATCTTAAATTGTTATGACTATTTTAGATTTGTAAAGCAGTCTTTATTATAAATAAGTATAAATTAATGTATAATTATAGATATGAAAAATGATTCAATAGTAATTAAAGGTGCTAGAGTAAATAACTTAAAAAATATAGACTTAACTTTACCAAGAAATAAAATGATAATTATGACTGGTTTAAGTGGTAGCGGTAAAACATCGTTAGCTTTCGATACAATTTATGCCGAGGGAAGAAGAAGATACATTGAGTCTTTAAGTTCTTATGCTAGACAATTTTTAGGCGGAATCGAAAAACCTGATGTAGATAGCATTGAAGGTCTAAGTCCTGCGATTAGTATTGATCAAAAAACAACTTCAAATAATCCAAGAAGTACTGTTGGTACTGTAACTGAAATTTATGATTATTTAAGATTGCTTTATGCAAGATGTGGTGATGTTTACTGCCCTAATCATAATATTAAAATAGAAGGTAATTCTATTGATTTTATTGTGAAAAATATTATGAATAGTCCCTTAGAGAGTAAGATAGAGATACTTTCAAGAATTAAAGAAAATGCCAAGGGTAGTTTTAAAGAACTTTTTTCTAAATTAAGAAAAGAAGGTTTTTTAAGAGTATATATTAATAAACAATTATTTCTATTGGAAGAAATAGAAGAATTAGAAAAAAATAAAAAACATACTATAGATGTGGTTGTGGATAGGATTAAATTAAAAGAAGATAGTAGAACTAGACTTTTCGATTCTATTGAAGTGGCTTTAAAATTAAATGGAAGCAGTGTAATTGTTAAAAATGAAACTGAATTTAAACTTTATTCCACCACAAATACTTGTCATATATGCGGATTTAGCGTTCCTAATCTTGAACCTAGCTTTTTTAGTTTTAATTCTCCAATAGGTGCCTGTGTAACTTGTAATGGTCTTGGAATTAGTCAAAGTGTAGATAATGAACTTTTAATACCTGATAGTAATCTTAGTATTAATCAAGGAGGAATAAAATATTATAAAAATATTTTAAATACCAATAATCTTGAGTGGCAAACATTTAAAGCCTTATGTGTGCATTATAAGATTGATTTAGATAAACCACTTAAAGATTTTGATAGCAATGAAATGGAAATTATTACTAGAGGTTCAAAAGAAAGAATAAAATATAAATTAACTTCTGATAGTGGTAACACCTATTACCGTGATGATTATATTGAAGGGATATCAAGTTTAATTGAAAGAAGAAGTTTAGAAACAACTTCTGATTTCGCAAAGACTTATTATGCTAGTTTTTTAGAAGATAAAAAATGTATTACTTGTGATGGTGATAGATTGAATGAGAAATCTTTATCAGTTAAGGTTGGTGGTTTAAATATAAGTGAATTTACCAAACTAAGCATTGATAAGGCCTATGAATTTTTAGTAAATTTAAATCTTGATAAAACAAAAAAAGAAATTGCACAAATGTTGCTGACAGATCTTACAAAACGTTTTAAATTTTTAAATGATGTAGGTTTAAATTATTTAACTTTAAATCGAATGAGCTCTACTCTATCTGGCGGTGAATCTCAAAGAATAAGGCTCGCAACTCAAATAGGTAGTGCTTTAACCGGAGTTTTATATGTTTTGGATGAACCAAGCATCGGGCTTCACCAAAAAGATAATGATAGATTGATAAATAGTCTTTTGAATATTAGAGATCTAGGTAACACTTTAATAGTCGTAGAACATGATGAAGATACGATGAAGGCTAGTGATTATATTGTGGATGTTGGTCCTTATGCTGGAAAAGACGGTGGCTACATAGTTGCACAAGGAACTCCTTTGGAAATAATGAATCATCCTACCTCAATCACAGGAGCTTATTTATCAAAAAGAAAAGTAATAACTTACCCTAAAGAAAGAAATAAGGGTAATGGTAAATATATTGAAATAATAGGTGCTAGTGAAAATAATTTAAAAAATATAGATGTTAAAATACCATTAAATACTTTAACTGGAGTTAGTGGGGTATCTGGAAGCGGAAAATCTACCTTAATTAATGAAATTTTAGCTAAAGGTATTATGAAACATTTTGAAAGAGTTAAGATTAAAGCTGGAAAACATCAAGAAATTAAAGGATTAGAACATATTGATAAAATAGTTTTGATAGATCAAGATCCTATTGGTAGAAGTCCTAGAAGTAATCCTTCCACTTATGTGGGTGTTTTTGATGACATTAGAGATTTATTCGCTTTAACTCCAGATGCTAAAGCAAAAGGATATACTAAGGGAAGATTTAGTTTTAACGTTAAAGGTGGAAGATGTGAAAGTTGTGCTGGTGATGGTGTTAAAAAAATATCAATGCTTTTAGTTCCTGATGTTTATGTGAATTGTGAAGATTGTAATGGTCAAAGATACAATAGTGAAACTTTAAATGTTAGATTTAAAGGTAAAAATATTTATGATGTTTTAAAAATGAGTGTCAGTGATGCGATGGTTTTTTTTGAAAATCATCATCTTATTAAAAATAAATTAAAAGTACTTTATGATGTTGGGTTAGGGTATTTGGAATTAGGTCAAAGTTCTACCACCCTTTCTGGAGGAGAGGCACAAAGAGTTAAATTAGCTTATGAACTTCAAAAAAAAGCAACAGGAAAAACAATATTTATCTTAGATGAACCTACAACTGGTTTACATAGCGAAGATGTAAATAAATTGATTCAAGTATTAAGGAAAATAGTTGATAATGGTGATAGTGTTGTGGTTATTGAACATAATTTAGATGTTTTAAAAAATGCGGATTATTTAATAGATTTAGGTCCTGATGGCGGTGTTAACGGTGGTGAAGTTATAGCTTGTGGTACACCAGAAGAGGTTAAAAAATCTAAAATTTCTTATACAGCTACATATTTAAGAAAGGAGCTTATCTAAAATGGGTGATAAAAGAGTATATGTTAGAGAATTAAAAGAATATTTTAAACTTAAACAGGTTACAGGAAATGAAGAATCTTTAGATAGATGGATTATAACCCCAGATATCAACAGACCAGGTTTGGAACTTACCGGTTTTAATGAAGCAATTGATTTAAAAAGGGTAATTTTGATAGGTAAAAAAGAAACTTATTATATAAATAAATTAGATTATGAAACTAAAAGGGAAAGATTTCATATCATTACCGATAGTTTTACACCTTGCATCATAATCACTAATGGTGAAAAAATAGATAATGCTCTTTTTGATGTTGCGAATGAAAAAAATTTCCCGGTATTTGAAACAGATAGTTTAACTTATCGTAGTATAGTTGAAATATGTGCTTTTTTAGATGATAAATTAGCTCCGACAGGATCTTACCACGGTGTTTTGATGAATATCTATGGTTTAGGAGTTATGCTTATTGGAGATAGTGGTGTTGGTAAAAGTGAGCTAGCACTTGAATTAATTAAAAAAGGTCATATTTTAGTAGCTGATGATAGAGTTGAGATTAAAAAAATTCATAATGAATTATATGGAGAATCTCATAAAATTCTTAAAAACTTTTTAGAAATTAGAGGTATTGGTATTATTGATGTTCCGTTAATGTTTGGAGCTAGTTCTGTTTTGGATAAAGTTAAAATATCGCTTGTTATAAATTTGAAGAAGAAAGAATTTTTTACTGAAGATAGAATAGGGATTAATGGCTTTAAAACTATGAATATTATGGGGGTTGAAATGAATACTATGGAAATTCCAGTTAAAGAAGGTAGAGCTGTGAGTGTGATGATTGAAACCGCAGTTAGTCATTTTAGACTATTTGAACAAGGTCATAATATTGCTGAGCTTTTCAACCAACAAACCATCGAATATATTAAGGAAAATGAAAGAGGTGATGATTAGATGCAAATATTTCCGTCAAGAACTGAATTTATTAAAATTGGCCCTATAAGTATTACATATTATGCAATTCTAATTGTTTTGGGGGCTAGTGTTGTTTATTTTTTAAGCAGAAGAAATACCAGAAAAATAAAGTATCCAGACTTTTATTTAGATGATTTATTTATGGATGTTTTGATAGTAGGTGTTGTGGGTGCTAGGTTGTGGTATTGTATTTTTTATGATTTTAATTATTTTTTCAGTAATCCTTTAAGAATTTTAGAAATATACAAAGGCGGCTTAGCAATACACGGAGGCATAATTTTTGGAGTTAGTTACGCTTATTATTATGCTAAAAGAAAAGGAGTTTCTTTTTTAAAAATAATAGATCAAATTTTACCAAATGTTTTAATAGCTCAAGCTATTGGTAGATGGGGTAATTTTATAAATCAAGAAGCTTACGGTTATGAAGTTACTGAAAATTTTTTTAATGGAATATTAGGGTTCATTAAAGAAGGGATGTATATTAATGGTAAATATTATTTTCCGACCTTTATTGTTGAAAGTGGTTTAAATATTTTAGGTTTTTTAATTATAGCTTTAGTATTGAAAAAGTATGTCTTTAGAAGAGGACAAATGACATACGCTTATTTACTTTGGTATGGTGCTGTAAGATTTTTTATTGAAATATATAGAAGTGATGCTTTGCTTATTGGTAGTTTTAAAATAGCACAATTAATCAGTATTTTATTTATATTAATAGGTTTAGTTGGTTATTTTGGTTGTTTTGATAAATTGTTTAAAAAAAGTAAACCTACCATTTTATTTGATTTAGATGGTACATTAATTGATACAGAAAAAGGCATAATTAAAACTTTTGAAGAATTATTTAAAGAAGAAGGTAAAATTGAAGAATTTGATCAATATAAAAGAAAAGAAGTTATAGGTCCATCTCTTTATGAGCTTTTTCCTAAATATTTTAAAGGTAAAGATGTTGAAGAGTTAATTTTAAGGTATCGTAAAATTAATGAAGAAATTTTTGAAAGTTATAATAAAATTATGGATAATTCATATTATATTTTAAAGTATTTAAAGGATAATAATTATAATGTAGGAATTGTTTCTTCAAAAATGCACCAAGCCATTTTAGATAATTTAAAAATTTATAATATTGATAAATTTATTGATATTATTATTGGGGTTGATGATGTTAGCAATGTTAAACCTGATCCTGAAGGTATCAATAAAGCTGTTAAAATTATGAAATGGAATAGAGATGAATTAATTTATGTGGGTGATAGCTATAACGATATTATAGCTGCAAAAAATGCGAATGCTTATTCTGTTGGTTATTATTTTAACCCTGATAGAAAAATTGATTTAGATAGTGCTAATGCTAATATCTATATTGATGATTTAAAAGATATTGTAGATATTGTTAATAAAGATATCCATTTCACCAGTGATTTAAAATAATTAAAAAAATGAAGCGACTAGCTTCATTTTATATTTTTAATCATATAGTTGTATGAATCTAAACACATTTCTTCGATATCGTATTCAGTTTCAAAGTTTAATAATTTCTTTGCCTTAGCAGTATCGGCGAAACAAGTTTCAATATCACCTTTACGACGAGGTTGAATTTTATAGTCTATTTTAATGTTAGAAGCTTTTTCGTATGCTTTTACCATTTCTAAAACAGAAGTTCCTTTCCCTGTTCCTAAATTTATGACTTCGATACCTTTATTTTTTACCGCATACTCAACTGCTTTTAAATGGCCTTTCGCAAGATCGATTATATGGATATAATCTCTAATCGCAGTTCCGTCAGGGGTATTATAATCATTTCCATACACATTAAGATATGGTAATTCTTTAATAGCCACTTTAGCGATATAAGGAACAAGATTGTTAGGAATTCCATTAGGATTTTCTCCTAGTAATTGGGTTTTTGAAGCACCTACTGGATTAAAATATCTGAGTAATACAACACTTAAATCTTTATCGGTTTTTGAAAGATCTGTTAAGATTATTTCATTTATTTTTTTAGTTTCACCGTAAGGGTTGGTACAAGTACCAAGTCCATACTCTTCTTTAAAAGGAACTTTAAAATCATCGCCATACACAGTGGCACTTGAGCTAAATACAATATTTTTAACATTGTGTTTAATAGCTAAATTATATAAATTAATTGATCCAGATACATTGTTTTCGTAATATAGAAGCGGTTTATCACAAGATTCACCTACAGCTTTTAAACCTGCAAAATGAATAATCGCATCAAATTTATATTTTTTAAATATTTTTTCTAATTCAATAAAATTTAAAATATCTATTTGATAAAAATCTATTTCTTTCTTGGTGATTATTTTTAAATTATCTAAAACTTCTATTTTAGAATTAATCAGATTGTCAACAATCACTACGCTATGATTGTTATTTAAAAGTTCTACTACCGTATGTGATCCTATATATCCTAAGCCGCCAGTAACCAGTATTTTCATTTACAATCCCTCCTATTTTATAAACAATTTTATTATATCATTAAATGTAACAATTATTGTTAGAATAATTAATAAAAGCATACTTATGCCTATTGCATAATATTCAAATTTTTTATTTAATTTTTTATTGATGATGATTTCAATTAAAGTTAATAAAACTCTACCTCCATCTACCGCAGGAATAGGTAATAAATTCATTAAACCGATATTTAATGATATTAAAGCTACAAAAAACATATAGCTTTTAAAACCGTTTTTGATAACACTTGAACTAGCTTGAACTATCCCTATAGGTCCACTTACATCAGAAAGACCAATTCCTTTAAAAAGATTCACAACAGTTGTGAACATATTTTTTAAAAATCTAAACATATAATCAAAACCATAAACCCAGGTATTAGTTATAGTT
Source organism: uncultured Erysipelotrichaceae bacterium (assembly GCA_945875435.1). Lineage (GTDB taxonomy): Bacteria > Bacillota_I > Bacilli_A > Erysipelotrichales > Erysipelotrichaceae > RGIG5681. The sequence continues at coordinate 95,770 of CAMCKH010000002.1, read as the reverse complement.
ATAGGTATTACTTCTTTTTCCTTGAAGCTAAAACCATATATGTTTCTTTCATTTTCTTTAATAGGGGTTATTTTGAAAGTCAATTCTTCATTATTTCTTAAAATATTAAAAATTGTTTCACCTTCTTTAACTCCTGCAAAAATTAAAATATCATCATAATTTTTGATGTTATTTAAAACAGTGCCATCATTGAAAGTTATTTTTTTGATTAAATCACCACTTTTAATTCCAGCAATATCCGCAGGGTAATTTTCAACAACTTTGGTGATTATTGGTTGTTGTGGAAGGGCATGTTTACCATTGTGTAGTAAAATTAATGAAAAAATTATATAAGATAATAAAAAATTCATAAATACACCCGCAAGTAAAATTATTATTTTTTTAATTTTAGATATTCCTGCAAGAGTATTTTCATAAGGTATTTCACGATCTTTAAATTCATTATTATCCTCATCAACTTCGCCCGCCATAGACACATACCCACCTAAAGGTATTAAACGCAAGCTGTAGTAAGTATCTTTATATTTGAATGAGAAAATTTTAGGACCAAAACCAATAGAAAATTCAAAACAAAACACTCCAAAGATTTTAGCACTTATTAAATGTCCTAATTCATGGATTAAGACTATAAAAGATAATGCAATAATAAAAACTAATATATTAATCATATTTAAATTATACATCATATTTTAATTTGAAATATATTTTTTTCGCTTTACTTTAAGTCTATATTTTGATAAAATTATATCGCTTATGCAAAAATACACACACAAGGGATTCATTTTTCCGTGCTTATTAGTTAAAAATGTTCGAACTTGTGGAGGACTAACGGAGGTATATTATGTCTATTGTTTCAATGCGTAAACTTTTAGAAAATGGTGTTCATTTTGGGCATCAAACTAGAAGATGGAACCCTAAGTGTAAAGTTAATATTTACACTGCTAAAAATGGTATTTATATCATTGATCTAAACAAAACATTAGCTGCAATTGATGTTGCTTATGGCAAGATGAAAGAAATTGTAGAAAATGGTGGAAAGGTACTTTTTGTAGGTACTAAAAAACAAGCTCAACAAATTATTTTGGATGAAGCGTTAAGAAGTGGTAGTTTCTATATTAATCAAAGATGGTTAGGTGGAATTTTAACTAATTTCAGAACTATTCAAAAAAGAATTAAAAGATTACTTGAAATTCAAGAACTAGAAGCTAGCGATACTATTAATTTATATCCTAAAAAGGAAGTTATTGGCTTAAGAAAAGAAGCTACTAGATTAGAAAATTTCCTTGGCGGAATTAAAGAAATGAAAAAATTACCTGATGCGATTGTGGTTGTGGATCCTACTGAAGAACACAATGCGGTTGCGGAAGCTAGAAAATTAAAAATCCCTGTATTTGGTTTAATTGATACAAACTGCGATCCAAGTTTAGTTGATTATCCAATTCCTGCAAATGACGATGCTATTAAATCAATTAGATTAATTATTAGTTTACTTGCGGATGCGATAGTAGAAACTAAAGGTGGTATTTTGCAAGATGCTTACCAAGAAGATCCAAGTTTAGAAGATATTAGTATGGAAGATGTCATTATCAATGTTGAAAAACACGTTGAAGAACAAGAAAGACGCAGACGTGCTAAAAACGAAGAAAAGAAAAATGCAAGACCTCGTAGATTTAATTCAGAAAAAAGAGTATTCCCTAAAAAAGAAGAAAAATCTGAGGAAAATGTTGAGGCTGAACAAGTAGTTGAAATTAGTCAAGAAGTGGAAGGAGAATAATATGGCTGTTAGTGCACAATTAGTTAAAGAATTACGTGAAAAATCTGGAGCTGGAATGCTTGATTGCAAAAAGGCACTAGAAGAAACTAATGGAGATATTACCAAGGCTTTAGATTGGTTAAGAGAAAAAGGAATTGCGAAAGCTGCTAAAAAATCTGGAAGAATTGCTGCAGAAGGACTTACAAAAGCTGCAGTGTCTGGAAATCGTGCTTGTATTATTGAAGTTAATAGTGAAACTGACTTTGTTGCTAAGAACCAACAATTTATTGAATTATTAGATGTTACTTTAAATACAATTATTAATTCAAATGCTAAAACAGTTGAAGAGGCTTTAGCTTTACAAGTTGGAAATGAAACTTTAGAATCAATTTTTGTAAATGCTAATGTTACAATTGGTGAAAAAATTGTATTAAGAAGATTTGAAATTATTGAAAAAGTGGATACTGATGTATTCGGATTATACATTCATATGGGTGGTAAAATTTCTGTTATCACTTTATGTAAAAATAGCGATAATGCAGTTGTTGCTAAAGATATGGCGATGCAAGTTGCTAGTATGAATCCTTCATATATTTCAAGAAATTATATGTCTGCTGAATTTATTGCTCACGAAAGAGAAATACAATTAGAAATTCTTAAAAATGATGAAGCTAATTCAAATAAACCACTTGCTGTTTTAGAAAAAATAGTTGAAGGTAGATTAAGTAAATCTCTACAAGAATTATGCTTAGTAGACCAAGTATATTTTAAAGAACCTGGTTTAAAATGTGGTGAATATTTAGCTAACAACAATACTGAAGTTATTAAATTTGTAAGATTTGAAGTTGGTGAAGGTATTGAAAAGAAAGAAGAAAATTTTGCTGAAGAAGTAGCAAAAATGTCTAAATAAAAAGGGTTTAATACCCTTTTTATTTATTTTAAAAAATATTTAGAAAAAATAATGAAATAATTCTAAATAAAGGTTTTAACAAAGCATAAAAACATTTAACTAAAATTAAACAAAGTAAAAAGTTTATTGGTGGTTTAATAATAAAATTTAGTATCTATATAAAAAGTCCCTATTTATAAGGACTTTTTTCATAAATGGTGCATCAGAAATGGAGAAGGAAAATAAAAAACTCTTAACAACTACTACCATAGAAATAGAAATAAAACTAGTAGTGATAAGAGTACTATTTAAAGTAACGGAAAAGGTTTAGCCTTTTCCGTTACAACACCATTATATAATAGAATATGTGGAAAGTAAAGTTTGAGATTATAAGACAAAATAAAAAAGCTATATTATAAATATATAATTATAGCTTTAGTATTAAAGTTAATAATCACGATATTAACTTTAATTATTAAAATACTAGAAGTAGTTGGGTGCTAAACCCAACTGCTACTTAAAGTATAATCGTTTTTCATTAAAAAGTAAAGTATGACAATTTTAGATATAATTCAAATAGTATTATTAATTATACTTATAATTATTACTGCTATTATGTTATTTATTCATATAAGAAATGGTGTTAAATAGAAAGGAGAACATAAATGAATAATAAAGAAATGTCAGTTAAAGAACTGATGAGAGAATACTGGAGAGAAAACCAAAGAAAACAAAGAGAGGGCGGGAGAACCCTTAACATCATAATCCCAAATGAAAGTTTTGACAAACTACAAACATATTTAACTAAAACTAAACAAAGTAAAAAAGAATGGTTAATAAATGTTATTGATGGTTTAGAAATTGAGTGATAAAAACCAAAAATTCGTGGCTAAATAATAAAAAGTCCCTATTTTTAGGGACTTTTTTCATAAATGGTGCATCAGACAAGACTTGAACTTGCACGAATTGCTTCACACGCCCCTCAAGCGTGCGTGTCTACCATTCCACCACTGATGCGCTAAAATATTATAATATATTTTTTAAAAAAAATCCAATTATAAAAAGGTTTTTAAATTATGTTATAATTGAGATGTTATTAAAAGGAGTTTTATGCAAGATTATAGTATAAATTTAATAATACAAACCATTTGGAATGTTTCAAGAATATTATTAGATATTGGTATTATGTTTTTTATAATCCATTATACAATTAAAATTATTAAAAATAACACTAGAACTGTGCAAATTTTTAAAGGAATATTTGTTATTATATTGATTGATTTACTCGCAAAACTTTTTAATTTAAAAACCGTTTCTTCATTAACATCAATGGTAGTGAATTGGGGGTTTTTAGGTATTGTTATTATATTTCAACCTGAAATTAGAAGTTTTTTAGAGAAATTAGGTAAAAGTAATAATTTTAATAAATTTAATATTTTATTAAGTGATGAAAAAGAAAAATTGTCAAAAGAGTTATACGATACTCTTGTGATTTTAAGTGAAAAAAGAGTAGGTGCTTTAATTTCTATTGAACAAATGCAATCTATGAAAGAATATATTGATACAGGAATTAAGTTGAATAGCGATGTGAATGCTGAGCTTTTAACTAGTATTTTTATGACTACAACACCTCTGCATGATGGTGCAGTAATTATTAACGGTATGAAAATAGTCTGTGCTAGTGCATATTTTCCTTCAACTTCACAACAAGTAATTTCAAATAAATACGGATCAAGACACAGAGCTGCATTGGGTATTTCTGAAGTAAGTGATGCGATTACCTTTGTTGTATCTGAAGAAACTGGAACTATTAGTGTAGCTGAAAAAGGAAGAATTACTAAATTAAATCACGACGAACTTAAAAAATTCTTAAATAGAGTAATTAAAAATGAAGAAATTGAAATTACTAGAAATGATAATAAAGTTTTAATAGATGATGAAAATAAATTGGTAATTACAAATAATATTCCTTTGAGAGAAATGAAAATACCTGAAAATAAAAATAATAGAAAGTTAATTTATGAATCTAAAAATAATGATGATGCTATAGAGGTTTTAGATAATACAAATAAAGGTGATAATAATGGTTAATCAAGGTAAAAATAAAAAAAATATTAGCGATTCTTACAATTCTTTTGAAGATAATATTTTTAAAATATTTAAGTGGTTTAGTACCTATATTGATAGATTTATTTTTGAAAATAGATATTCTTTTATTGTAGCTCTTGGGATTGCGATAGTTCTTTATTTTAGTATTAATTTTAATTCAGAAGATGGTATTTTTACTAAAAGTTTAAATAGTTCAAAAAATTTAAATCAAATTAGTGTTACTGAAAGATACAATAATGAAACTTTTGAAATAAGCAATGTTCCTGAATATTGTGATTTAACTTTTAGTGGTGATGCTGTCAATGTCAATAGTGCAACTAGTAAAAAAGGTTATTGTTTAGTTGATTTAGAAGGTTATACTGAAGGTACTCATAATGTTAAACTGCAAGCTATAGGTTATGGAGAGGGTGTTGATATCAAGATTAATCCAAGTAATGCGATTGTTACGCTTAAAAAGAAAACAACTTCACAATTTCCAATTTCTTATGATTTTATTAATGCAGATAAATTAGAAGATAAATATATTTTATCAAATCCAATATTTGAAAAAAATAAAGTAAATATCAGAGCTTCTCAAGATGTTTTAGATAGTATAGCTTTTGTTAAGGCGTTGATTGATGTTAATGGGATTAGTGGTGATTTTAGTAAAGAAGCTGTTCTTGTTGCTTATAATAAAAAAGGGGAACCAGTAAATGCCGACATTGTTCCTAACAAGGTTAATGTGTCTGTTTCGGTTTCTTCGCCAAATAAAACAGTTCCTGTTGTTATGAATATAACTGGAGAGCTTCCAAATAATTTAGCTATCGATAGTGTTTATATGGATCATCAGACAGTTACAATTTATGCACCTGAAAGTGAACTTGCGAATATTAATTATGTAACAGTTAATATTGATGCTAGTACTCTTAGTAAGGATACTAAGATGACTCAACCTATATCATTACCGAACAATGTTACTAGCAGTGATATCACAAAATTAAATTTAGAGATTAAAGTTGCTGAGAAAAAAGAAAAAATTGTTGAAGCAGTTCCGATAACGCTTGAAAATTATGACAACACTTATAATGTTAAAGTTTTAGATAATCAGACAACTGTTTCAGTTAAAGTATATGGTAGTGAAAGTAATATTTCACAAATTAATAAAGAAGATTTAACTGTTTTTTTAGATCTTAAAAATGTTGGGGTAGGAACTAGTGATATCGAACTACAAATAAACAAAACTTCAAACCCTTATGTAAAATTAGAATTATTACAAAAAACTTTAAATATTACACTTGAAATGGTTACGGAAGGTGAAAGCTAATGGGAAAATATTTTGGAACAGATGGTATTAGAGGTGTTGCGGGAGTAACATTAACTAATGAAATCGCATATAAAATAGGATTGTTTTTAGGAAATTACTATAAAGAAAGAAAAATTTTAATTGGAAAAGACACTAGAATTTCTAGCACAATGCTTGAAAATAGTTTGGTTTCTGGAATTTTGGCAGGAGGATGCGATGCTTACATTTTAGGGTATTGTTCTACTCCAGCTTTAGCTTATATTACTAAAAATGATAAATTTGAAGTTGGTGTGATGATAAGTGCATCTCATAACCCTTATTATGATAATGGAATTAAAATATTTTCAAATACTGGTGTTAAATTAGATGAAGAAATATTATTAAAAATTGAAGATTTTATTGATGATAAGATTACTTTAAAAGTTAATTATGATAAAGAAATAGGTAGTTTATATAATTACGAATATAGAATAAAGACCTATATTGATTATATTTTAAATATTTTTCCTGATGATTTAAGTGAGTTTAAAGTTCTTTTAGATTTAAGTAACGGTTCTAATATTTATACTGCTAAAGATGTTTTTAATTTAAAGAAAATTGATGCTAAATTTATCAATGATGAGTCAAATGGAATAAATATCAATGATGGTTGTGGAAGCACTCATTTGGAAAATTTAATTACACAAATTAAACAAAAAAAATACGATATTGGTTTTGCCTATGATGGAGATGGTGATCGAGTTTTAGCAGTATCTAGTAATGGCGATGTTATTGATGGTGATAAATTGATGTATGTGATTGCAAAATACTTAAAATCAAAAAATCAATTAAATAAAAATACTCTAGTTACAACTAAAATGTCAAATATCGGACTTTTTAAAGCATTAAAAGAAAACGATATTAAAGCTGAGATTGTTGATGTGGGTGATAAATATGTGCTAGAAAAATTAAATCAAGATAATTATAGTCTTGGTGGTGAACAATCTGGTCATATCATTAATATGAATTATAATAATTTTGGTGACGGATTATTGATAAGTATACTTATTTTAACAATAATGAAGGAAAGTGGTAGCGATATTTTATCATTAACTAACGATATCAAAATATATCCACAATTATTAAAAAATATTAAGGTTAAAGATAAAACTAAAGTTTTAAACAGTGTGATAATAAAAAATCGTATTAATGAAATTCAAAATATTATGAAAGATGAAGGTAGAATTTTTGTAAGACCTTCAGGAACTGAACCTTTAATCAGAGTTATGGTTGAAGCTAAAAGTAATGAAGAATGCGAACAATATGTAAATGAAGTAATAGAGTTAATTAAAAATGAAGAAAATAATTAATATTGTAGAAGATGAAAAAGACTTAAACACTTTAATTAAAGGATATTTAGAAAAAGAAGGATATCTAGTTTTTTCTTATTACACTTTTGAAGAAGCATATCTTAATATAAATGAACAATGTCATTTATGGATCTTGGATATTATGCTTGATGATAAAAGCGGTTTTGATTTAATAGAGGAAATAAAGGTTAGAAATAATAAAGTTCCTGTGATTTTTATGAGTGCAAGAGATAAAGAGTTTGATCGAATTATCGGATTAGAAAAAGGTAGTGATGATTATATTTCTAAACCTTTTAGTCCTAAAGAATTAGTTTTAAGAGTTAATAATATAATTAAAAGAGTATACCAAGAAGATGAAGGTAAGATTAGAATAGATAATTATATTATTGATGAGAATCAAAGAAAAGTATTTGATCAACACAACAAATCAATAGATCTTACAACCAAAGAATTTGATTTATTATTACTTTTTGTTAAAAATAAGGGTTATGCTTTTTCAAGACTTCAAGTTTTAGAAAAAGTTTGGGAAGAAGATTTTTACGGTTCAGATAGAGTGGTGGATGATACTTTAAGAAGATTAAGAAAAAAAATGCCTGAAATAAACATTCAGACAATATATGGTTTTGGTTATAGGTTATGATGAAAAGAATTAGATTATGGCTAATTGATTTAACAATTCTTCAACAATTTTTTGCGATTACTTTTTTAATTTTTATTAATTTGTTTCTAGTATTTTTTATTTTTGTAAAGCCAAAAGTTGAAATTTTCATTGAAGAACAAATGTATAGTTATTTAAAAAGTAGTGGAGATAGTTTTATCACTGCTTATGAAAATAAACATTTAATTTATAGTCATAATATAGCTCATATTCTATATAACACAAAAGAAAATAAAATTGTAAATAATGTTGTAGCTTCTGTTTCAATCGATAAGATAATTAACAGTACATCTTATCAAGGTAAAATTGAAGATGTTAAAGGTGATGTTTTGTATAATAAAATAGATGTTAAAAATGATATTAAATTAATATCTATTTTAGATAGCGAATATTTTTATTCATATCGCAAAGATATTTTTAGCAATTTATTAAATACTCTATTGCTAATAATTTTTTGTATTTATGTTTTTTGGTTTTTATGGATTAGAACCATTGTGCTTCCGTTGAATAAAATAAAAGAATACGTAAAAATGATTAAAAATGATAAAAATACAACTTTAAATATCCACCGTAGAGATGAGATAGGTCAACTCGCAAGAGAAATTGTAGACTTAAATAACGAACTTATTAAACAAAACAATATTAAAGAAGAAATGATTCAAAATATATCTCATGATTTAAAAACCCCAATCGCCACAATAAAATCATATGCTGAATCTATTAAAGATGGAGTTTTTCCTTATGATACTATTGAACATTCAATAGATGTCATTATCAATCATGCTGAAAGATTAGAAAGTAAGGTTCACAATCTAATTATTTTAAATAGATTAGAACATTTTAATAAGATTGAAAATAAAAAATATAAAGTTGAAATGAAAAATATTATTGAATCTGTAATTTTAAATATGAAATTTATTAGAAATGATATTGAAATTGAAACTTTTTTAGATGATGTTTTTTATTTGGGGGAGGCCGAATCTTATCGTATTTTGGTGGAAAATTTATTAGATAATGCTTTAAGATATGCAAAAAATAAAATCACAATAACCTTATCTGCAGAAGAAATTGTTTTTTTTAACGATGGAAATAAAATTGATGATGAGATAATTGGTAAATTATTTAAAATGTATGAAGTCGGTATTAGTGGTAAATTCGGATTAGGATTAAGCATAGTTAAAAAAATTGCTAGTTCTTTTGGGTTATCAGTAGATGTTTTTAATGTAGAAGAAGGCGTTAAATTTATAGTAAGGAAAAATAAATAATGAGTTATGTTAATGTAAAAGGAATAAATTGTTATTATGAAGTTGAAGGTAATGGTGAACCTGTTATTTTGCTTCACGGTTGGGGTCAAAACACCATAATGATGAAGCATATTCAAAGTCATTTAAAAAAAAGTTATACTGTTTATAATTTTGATTTTCCAAATTTTGGTAAAAGCGAAGAGTTAAAAGAAGTTTGGGGTTGCGAAGAGTATGCACAATGGTTAAGAGAAGTTGCTGTTCTTTTAAAAATTGAAAACCCTATTATTATTGCTCACTCTTTTGGTTGCAGAATAGCTTTTCATTATGCTAAAAATTTTAAAGTTAAAAAAATGGTTTTAACAGGAGCTGCTGGTATTAAAAGAGAACTAGATTTTAAAGCTAAAATTAAATTAAATATTTATAAAAACATTAAAAAATTATTATTGTCTTTGAAAATGAATAATTTATTAGTTAAACTACAAAATAAAGTTGGTAGTGAAGATTATAAAAATACCACTGGTTTTTTAAGAGATTCATTTGTAAAAATAGTTAATGATGATGTTAGAAATTTTATTGATAAAATAGCTGTTGAAACTTTATTGGTCTACGGCGAAAAAGATGAAGCTACTAGAGTGGTTGAGGGTAGGATTATTGAAAAAACAATGCCTAACGCAACACTTGTTATTTTTGAAAATGATGACCATTATGCTTATTTTAATCAATATCAAAGATTTAATAGAGTTTTAGATGCTTTTTTAGGAGGTTTAAATGGATAAATATATTATTTTAGGTCTGATTATTATTCCATTAATAATCTATAATTATAAATATCTTTTATTTTTTCAACAAAACAGATATGAAACCAAAAGATTTTTAATGTGGTTTAAAGATAAAAAAATAGATTATATTGAAATTGCACTAATTGGAATTTTTTTATTATCGTTTTTTGTTTCTAAAAATTATATTTTAATTATATTATTTTTACTTAATTTTAAAATTATATATACAAATTTTAAAATTAAGTATATTAAACCTCTAGTATTTACTAAAAGGGTTATTAGACAAATTTTTACATTGTCTTTAATTGAGATACTATTTATTTATTTTTTTATAGACAGTAAATCATTGGTGTTGATTTTAAATTTTGTGTGGATTTTTATTTTAATTACTAATTTTATTAATAGTCCTATTGAAAATATTATTGCTAGAATTTATTTGAACGATGCTAAAAAAATATTAAAAGATTTTGATAAACTTACTAAAGTTGCGATTACTGGTTCTTATGGAAAAACTAGTACTAAATATATTGTTACTAATGTTTTAAAACAAAAATTCAATACCTATATGACCCCTTTAAGTTACAATACTCCAATGGGAATCACTAGAGTTGTTAGAGAAAATTTAAAGAAAATTCATAAATTTTTTGTTTGTGAAATGGGGGCTGATAAAAAAGGGGATATTGTAGAATTAATGGATTTTATTAACCCAGATATTGCGATTTTAACTTCTATAGGACCACAGCATTTAAGTACTTTTAAAACTATGGAAAACATCATTACAGAAAAGATGCAATTAATTGAAAAATTAAATCCAAATGGCATAGCTTTTATTAATATTGATAATGAATATATCAAAAATTACCGTATTATTAATAAGTGTAAAGTTATTAAGGTTAGTTTAGATAAAAAGGAAGCTGATATTTATGCATTTGATATTAAAATAAATGAAAATGGCAGTTTCTTTAAAGTTAATATTAATAACGAAGTTATTGATTTTGAAACTAAATTATATGGAAAACATAATATTTTGAATTGTTTATTTGCGATAGCACTAGCCAAAGAAATCGGCATTACTACCGATAAAATAAAAATAGGAATTAAGACTCTTGATTATACTCCTCATCGCTGGGAGAAAAAAAATATAAACGGTTATACTTTTATTGATAATGCCTTTAATTCCAACCCGATTTCTAGTAAAATGTCTATTGATACCTTGAATTTAATAAATAAGGAAAAAATAGTAATTACCCCAGGATTTATAGATTTAGGTGAAAAAGAAGAGTTTTACAATTATGAATTTGGTAGCTATATGGCTAACAGAGTTGATGAAGTTTATTTGGTTGGTATTGATAAAACTTTATCTATCAAAAAAGGTTTGATTGATCAAGGATTTGATTCAACAAAAATAATTGTTTTTAAAGATGTAAAAGAAGCTATAAACTATGTTTATATTCATAAAAATAAAAATGATGTAGTTATTCTTTTAGAAAATGATTTACCAGATGCTTTTAGTAAATAGGAGAAATATGTTTAAAGTATATATAGATGGAATAAGAAAATTTAACTTAGAAAGTGAAGTTTCAATCAATGAGATTGAACTTTTTAAAAATGATAAAAAAGAAGAATTTATTATAAATGGTAAAGAAATAAATATTTTAACTGATTATGATTTCGGTGGTTTTTATTATTTTATAATTAATGGTGTTAAGGTTCTACCAATTTATCGTTATATTGTTTTAAGTAATGAATTTGATGATTATTTTTATTATGATGGAGATGATTTAGGGTCTAAATATCATTCTAGTTATACTGATTTTAAAGTTTTTGCACCAACTGCTAAAGAAGTTTATGTAAAGATTATAGATGATGAAAAATATTTAATGAATAAAGATAGAGGGGTTCATTTTGTTAGAATTGAAAAAAATCTTGAAAACTACCAATATTTATATGAAGTTGTTTTTGAAAATAAAACTATTCAAACTATTGACCCTTATAGTTTTGCTACGACAAGAAATGCTCAAACATCAATAATATTAGATGAGAGTAAATTTGAAAAAGAAGTAATTAAACCAAACACTGAGTTCAATAACTATACTGATGCGATTATTTATGAAGTTAGTGTTAGAGATATTAGTTCGCACTCAAACTCAAATCATTTAATCAAATCAAAATTTGAAAGTTTATTTGAAACTACTAGTTATTTTAAATATCCTACCGGTTATGATTATTTAAAATCTCTAGGTTTTACTCATATTCAATTATTACCTATTTTTGATTTTGATTCTTACGATGAAAATGAATATTATGAAAATTATAATTGGGGCTATGATCCTATTCAATATAGCACAGTTGAAGGATCTTATTTGAATAATGATAGTGGTTATAATAGAGTTAATATTTTTAGAGAATTAGTTAATAAATTTCATAAGGATAATATAAGAGTTAATTTAGATGTTGTTTTTAATCATGTATATAAAGTTGAAAATTTTGCTTATGAAAAATTAGTGCCTTATTATTCTTTTAGATTAAATGAAGATAATAGTTATTCAAACGGATCTTTTTGTGGTAACGAAGTTAGAAGTGAAGCTAAAATGATTAGAAAATATATCATTGATATGTGTCTTAGATATATTAAAATTTTTGATATTGATGGATTAAGATTTGATTTAATGGGTCTTTTAGATATTGAAACAATGCAAAAACTTAGTGAAAAATGTTTTGAATTGAAAAAAGAGTTTATGATTTATGGCGAAGGTTGGAATATGCCAAGCACTCTTCCTGACCATCAAAAGTCTACAATTGACAACAATTATCAATTGAAAAACATTGCTTTTTTTAATGATAAGTTTCGTGATAATTTGAAAGGAGCAACCTCGCTAGATAATATTATGGATAGAGGTTATGGATTAGGAGATCTTAATAAAGATATTGAAAATATAATTGTTGGAAATTGTTTAAATGGACATTTTTATTCAAATAATCAAAGTATAAATTATGTTGAATGCCATGATAATATGACTTTATTTGATAAAATGAATGTTGCTTTAAATGATGATTACTATTCTAAAAAAAGTAAAGCTAATTTAATTATGGCAATTATTATGCTAAGTCAAGGAATTCCTTTCATTCACTGTGGACAAGAATTTTTAAGAACAAAACAAGGAAAAGAAAATTCTTATAATCTTCCTGATAAAATTAATGCGATTGATTATGCTTTAACTATTAAAAATAGTGATAGTATCCAATTTTTTAAAGATTTGATTAAGATTAGAAAAAAATACTCTTCTTTTAGAATAGTTGGGAAAGAAGAAATTGAAAAGAGGGTTAGTTTTGAAAGACATTATAATTATTTGATTTATAAAGTTGATGATTTTAAAGTTTTTATTAATCCAACTAATGAAACTTATTACTATGATTTTAATAAAGAGATGAAACTTATCTTTCAAGGAAAAATAGAAGAAAAAATCATTACCAATATTAAAATAGACCCAATTTCAGTAGTTATTGTGAAAGAATATGAATAGAATAATTTTTAATAAAATTGAAGATTTTAATAACTATTTTTCAAAGGAAGTCGAATGGATTTTAAGAAAAACAGATCTTAATCTAGATTACACTTTTTTGAATAGAAATATTAGTATTTTTATTGACAAGTTTTTTGAAGAAAAAGAATTAGAAGATTTAAAATTTTTTCTTTTTAATTATGCGGTTTATTTTGATAAGATATATTTTCAAGATTTTACTATCTACATGATTTTAAAAGATACCGATTATTTAAATAAATTATGTTTTTTAGCTAGTGATTTAGATATTTTTGATAAAAATTTCATAAAAAACTTAAATATTAAAGTGGAGGAATATGGGGATAATTGTTGAGGCATTTAGTTTAGAAAATATTAAAACTGCCTTTACTTACAATGCGGATGGTGTGTGTTTGAATATTGATAATAATTTTGATTATTATAAAGTTAAAACAATCTTAAATGAATACCCACATAAAGAGGTTATAATTTCAATAGGTGATGTTGATTATTTTAATTTGAGTAAATTTTTAATTTTATTTAAAGAACTTGACATTAAAAAAATTAGAGTATCTAAATTAGCATTGGTAAAATTTATTAAAAAAAGAGGTGATTTTACCATTGTTTTTGAAGTTAAAAACAATATAAATAAGTTGCTTGTAAAGTTTTATAAAGAATGTGGAATTGATTTTTTATATTTAAAAGAATTCAGCTTAATTAAAAATATTAAAGAGATAGATGTTTTAGATTTACCATTAGAAGTGTTGTTGTATGAAGAGAAATTAATTTTAAGTAGAGATTTTATTAGAAATTGTTTTAGATTGAATATTAAAAATTTTGTGATTAAAGCAGAAAAAGATGAACTTAAAAATGCAGTAATTATTAATAATTTAAAGAGGTTAATATGATTATAGAAGGAAAGATAAGTGTAAAATTTGCACTACTTAATGACAAAAGAAAGGTTAATGCTATCTATTTGAGCAAAAATAAAAATGATAAAGATATTAATTTTATAAAGAAAATTGCTGTAAATAAAGGCGTTGAAATTGTGTATAAACACGACGACTTCTTTTTAAGTTACCAAAATTCAGGAAAAGTTTTAGCGGAAGTGGAACAAAGAATTGGCGATTTTGAATTAGAAAAATTTAAAAATTCAATTATGATGATAGATGGTATTGAGGACCCTTTTAATTTAGGGTATATTTTTAGAAATGGAGCTTGTTTTAACTATGATTTCATTATAAAAGCTAGAGATTACACCAGCTTAGAAGCTACTATTTTAAAATCCAGTGCAGGTGCTTTTGATTTATTGAATATACATTATTCTTTAGATTTTAAAAAAACAATCATTGATTTAAAACTACAAGGATATAAAATTTATGCTTTACAAAGAAATAATACTTCAAAATCCATTTATGATGTTGAGTATCATCAAAAATCAGTATTTATTTTAGGTGGTGAAAAAAGAGGTATTAGTAAAGAAATTCTAAGTATGTGTGATGAATATATTTATATCCCTTATAATTCTAATTTTAAAAACGCTTTAAATGCTACGAGTGCTAGTGCTATTATAATGGCACAAAGGAGTTTTAATGTTAAAGATTAGTTCGTTAAATAATGAAAGAATAAAAAATATTAATAAATTAAAACAAAAGAAATATCGTGATCTTAATAATAAATTTATAATATGTAATGATGAATTGGTATTAAAATATCGTTTTTTAGCTGATTATATTATTAGCTTTGATCCTTATATTCTTAATGATAATGATATTTTGGTAAGTTATGAGATTTTTAATAAAATTAGTGATAAAAATAATAATAAAATAATAGGTATTTTTTCAAAATTTAAAAATGATTATCAAAAACCGAATTTTATAGTCGCTTTAGATGATGTTTCTGACCCTAATAATTTAGCACTTATTTTAAATACAATGGATTTTTATAATTGTATGCAGTTAATTTTTAGTAAAAACACCACTGATATTTATCAAGATAAAGTAATAGAAAAAGCTAAAGAAAGTTTATTTAATGTTGATTTTATGCAAGTTGATTTACTTGAGGAAATAAAAAAACTAAAAGTTGATGGTTATAAAATATATGTTACTGGATTAAATAATGTTTCTAAAGAACTGTTAAAAACTCCTAAAGCTGAGAAAATAGTCTTGGTATTAGGAAATGAAGCCAGAGGTGTTAGAGAAGAAATATTTAAAATCGCAGATGAGGTTATTAAGATTTCAATGGATAATTTAGATTCTTTAAATGTTGCGATTTCCGGTGCTATATGCATTGATTATTTTCAAAAAAAGAATGTTTAAGTGATTAAACATTCTTTTAATTTACATTAACACATTCTTTGTTTTCTCCTATAAATCCACAAACAGTAATATTACTATTATCACTTGAGGTATAAGAGAAATTAGGTTTATCTGAATTAATAATTTCTACAAGATTGTCATTTTTATATATTTCAGCAGTATAAACACGGTTATTTCCTAAATTAAAGAAACAAGAACCAGTTGCATTTACTGTGATATCGTAAGACGAAAGACTAATATCTTTTATTAAATTTCCATTTTCTTCATAACAATGATCATATCCTGAGTAAGTTATATTGATTGTGTGATCATTTTTTTCAGCATTAAATGTATAAGTATTTTCTTTTTCTTGATTATAAGCGATAGCTTCTTCTAGGCTCACCAGTTTTGCGTATCTTTCATCTACTAAACCACTGATATATTCACCTTCTCCTGTAGCGTAAGGGAATAATCCTTTAATATGACTAATATCTTTAACATCATCAGGTCTTTTTAAATCTTCTACTTTATAAGGTTTATCTTTGCTAGAAAATCTAATATCAATCTCATCTAATATTTTTAAAGCTATTTTTGCTCTGATATTTCTTGAAATATCGTATTGAGTAAAGTAGGTCATTTCTCCTTTTTTAGCCTCATCAAAACCTAACCAAGAAACTGCTGTAAATTCATTGTTGGAGAAACTCAATAGTAAATCTTTACTAGCACCAAAAGGAATGCCGTATTGATAACCATCACTTCCCCAATCGCTTGTTCCAGTTTTTGCATATACGGTATAATTTCTTCCTTTGCCAAGAATATCAACATTGCTGCTAGTGGGGCCATAAACTACCTGTTTAACTAATTGAGAAGTGATATAAGCAGCTGCTGGAGAAATAGCTTGGATCCCTTTTTCATCGTAATTTATAGTCTTATTTTCTTTATTTAAGATTATCTTGGTGGTAAGGTGTGGTTTAATATATTTACCGTTATTCAAAAGCATTGCGTGTGCTCCTGCAAGTTGAGCAACTGTTGTTCTGAAAGTATAACCACCTAAAGCATATTGGTAACTAAAATCTTCTTTTTTAAGATTTTTATATCCAATTTTAGCAAGATATTCATAGTATTTATCAATTCCAACTTTATCAATTACTGCTTCAAGAGCTTGGACTGCAGGGGTGTTTAGTGACATCTCTAACGCTTCGTCTATCAGCATATCTCCTGCATAAATATGATTAAAATTACTTACTACTATTTTACTATTACGGTAAAAAATTGGTTTATCAGTAATTGTATGGCTGCTTGCCCATCCGACCATATCGATAGCAGGGGCATAATCTAAGAATGGTTTTACACTAGATCCTGGAGATATATATGAATCCATTGCTCTATTTAAAAGTCTTGAAGAATTTTTATCTTGATTTCTACCACCACCTAAAGCTATTATCCTACCATTTTTATTATTCATCAGGACAATGGCACTTTGAATATTATCTCTTTCAAAATCTATTTCTTCATAGCCATCGTTTTGGATTTTATAAATAACTTCTTGAAGATATTTATCCATATTGCTATAAATTTCCATTGAATAATAATAAGGGTCTTTACCTGTAAGTTCAATAACTTCGTTAA
Source organism: uncultured Erysipelotrichaceae bacterium (assembly GCA_945875435.1). GTDB lineage: Bacteria > Bacillota_I > Bacilli_A > Erysipelotrichales > Erysipelotrichaceae > RGIG5681. The sequence goes on along the minus strand of CAMCKH010000002.1, from coordinate 78,260 downwards.
CCACAGCATCAATATAAGATTGGTAATGTGGTATATTATGATTCATATAACTTTTAATTCCAATTAATTGATCTTCAACTTTAATTTTTTTAGCAAGTTTTAATTCTAATTCGTCAATGTATCCGTGATAGTACATTGAGTCTAAAATATCATCTCTTTTAACTTTAGCATTTTTTAAATTGTAGTAAGGGTTATAGTGGTTTGGTAGGTTAATTAAACCAGCTAATAAAGCTCCTTCCGATAGGTTAAGTTCGTTAGTTTTTTTACCAAAATAATATTCACTAGCTTTTTCAATTCCTCTAATTCTATCACCAAAATTCAATTTATTTAAGTATAAAGAAAGTATTTCTTTTTTATCTAATTCTTGATTCATTTGGTAACTTAAGATAATTTCGTAAATTTTTCTAATGTAACCTTCAATTCCGTTTCTAGCTGGTAGTTTTTGTGTTAAATCATCTACAAAATATGAGTTTTTAATAAGTTGCATATCCAAAGTACTACCACCTTGAGAATTACTTTTGGATTTAATATTTTCTATGAGTGCTTTTAAAAATCTAGGGACATCAAAACCATTATGAATAAAAAAACGTGAATCTTCTATTGATAAAAAAGATTCTATTAGGTTTTCAGGTAAATTTTGATAGTTTATGTTGTCTCTTAAAAACATACCTAATTCTATTATTTTATTACCTTCTTTATCATAGATTACGCTGGATTCCTCAGCTATTAATTTTTCTTTGTTGTAAAGAGGCATGTGTGATAAATAATTGTTTTTTAAATAAAAGTAACCAAAAACACTAGCAATTATAGAAGATAATATGAAAAACCATACAATTACAGCAAAAATAATAGTTATTTTTTTAGATTTTGGTCTTAGGTTTATGGTGATATCTTCTATTTGTGTTTCTATATTTTCACTTTCTATTTGAATATTATCACTTTGTTCAATAATTACTTCTTGATCTTTAAATTGATTTTCATTTATTTCTTGAGGTTGATTTTTTTTCTTTCTTTTTCTTCTCGCCATAACAAATATTTTAACATAAAATAAATAAAAAATAACTAGTAAACTAGTTATTTAATAGCGTAGAGATTTGAAAGTACAGTTTCTTCTAATACTTTTAATTTTAATAAAGATTCTTCATAAGTATTAGCTTTTGAGTAGCAGTATACTTTAATTTTTGGTTCAGTTCCTGAAGGTCTTAAAGCGTACCAACTTCCATCATCTAAGATAAATTTAACAGCGTTTGTTTTTTCGATATCAATACTACTTTCAACAGAATCTGGATAAGTCTTTTTAATACCTGTTGCATAATCAATGATTTCTACTAATTTCATTTCATTATGTGAGGTAGGGAAGTTTTTACGATATTCGCTCATCATTCTTGAAATTCGTTTTTGACCCTCAATGCCTTCTAGAACTAATGAAGTTGTGTTTTCAGCGTAATAGCCGTATTTTTCAAATAGTTCAAATAATACATCCTTTAAAGTTTTACCTAAGGTTTTATAATAAGCAGCAGCTTCACAAAGAATTAAGGTAGAAGCAACTCCGTCTTTATCTCTTAAATATGATCCTATATTGTATCCAATACTTTCTTCATATCCCATAATGTAAGTATATTCTTTAGTAATATCCCAAATATTTGGTAGTTCACAAATATTTTTAAATCCAGTTAAAACATCAAACATTTTTACATTATAACTTTCGGCAATAGCTCTACTCATTTCACCAGTTACAATACTTTTAACTATGGCAGCATTTTTTGGTAATTTATTTTGTTTTTGCATAGATTCTAATACATAATTTACCAATATCACCCCAATTTGATTACCATTAAAACTAAATATACCGTCTTTATCTAAAATTTCAACAGCTAAACGATCGCAGTCAGGGTCGGTGGCGATTAGAAGTTCAGCACCAACTTCCTTAGCAAGTTTTTCTGCGTATTCAAATGCTTCTTTATCTTCAGGGTTTGGATATTTAATGGTAGGGAAGGTTCCGTCTGGTTGTTCCTGCTCCTTAACCACATAAACATTTTTATATCCAAGTCTACTTAAAATAGTTCTACAAGGGATATTACCAGCACCATTTAAAGGTGTGTATACAATTTTAATATTTTTATCTAAATTTTCACTTCTTAAAGATGCATTAATTGTTTCATTATAGAAAGCTTCATCAACTTCTTTATTGATAATTACAATTAATCCTTTTGAAACAGCTTCTTCAAAAGTGATGTTTATGCGTTTTTCAAATAAATCTAAATTATCAATTTTTGCAAGAACTGCATTAGCGATTTCTGATTTAATTTGTGATCCTTCTTTCCAATAAACCTTATAACCATTATATTCTTTCGGGTTATGGCTTGCGGTTACATTTATACCAGCCCCAGCTTTATAATATCTAACAGCATAAGAAAGTTCTGGTGTGGGTCTTAGTGAATCAAAAAGATAAGATTTAATACCCATACTTGCGAGTGTTAATGCACATTCTTTAGCGAAAATATCAGATTTAATTCTTGAGTCGTGAGCAATCACAACACCATTTTTAGCTTCATTTTTATCTAACATTACTTGACCAAGAGCTTTGGTGGCACGACCTATTACATAAATATTCATTCTGTTGTTTCCAGCACCTAATTTACCTCTAAGACCGGCAGTTCCAAATTCAAGATTCATATAAAATCTATTTTGAATTTCTTCTTCATTATCTTTAATTTTTAAAAGTTCAGATTTTAGTTCTTCATCTAAATCTTCAACTTTTAACCAATCATTGTATAGTTTCAAATAATCTAACATATATCCTCCTAACTTAATTATAATGGATAATTTAAAATAAAAAAAGAAAAGTTATTAACTTTTCTTCTTCATATTTATAGCGTCTATGTGATTTAAGATTACTGGAATCACAATAGGGTTTCGGTTAGTTTTTTCGTAAAGAAATGGTTCTAAAGAATTTCTAACTGTATTTTTTAATTCCCCAAAAGTTGTTTTATTTTTCATTTTTATTTTTAAGGCATCAAATACAATATTTTCAGCTTCTTTGAGTAGAGTTTGACTTTCTTTAATGAATACAAAACCTCTCGATACAATATTTGGTTTGCATAATATTTTATTTTCTCTAGAATCGATACAGATAATTACCGCAACCATTCCGTTATCTGCAAGTATTTTTCTATCTTTGATTACTGATGTATTTAGACCTGAAATGTCTGTTCCATCCACATAAATAGAGTCGGTAACAATTCTGTTTAAACTTCTAAAAACTTCACCATTTCTAACGATTAAAGCATCGCCATTACCGCAGATAAAACAATTTTCTTCTTCTATCAAACCAGTTTCAATTGCGTTTTCACAATGAATTTTAAGCATTTTATATTCTCCGTGAACTGGCATAAAGTATTTAGGTTTGATCAATTGAATCATTAATTTTTGTTCTTCCTTAGAAGCGTGTCCAGTTGTGTGAAGTGAATTTAGCGGTGAGTTTGTGATTACGTTAGCACCAATTCTGGTAAGCATATTAATAACTCCATCTACCGAAACAGAATTTCCAGGAATTGGATTTGAACTAAAAATTACAGTATCTCCAGGAACAATTTTAATATGTTTATGAATTCCATTTGCGATTCTGCTTAAAGCCGCTAAAGGTTCTCCTTGAGATCCAGTGCAAATTATACACAATTCTTCGTTAGGGTATTGATTTACAGTATCAGGATCAATGAATACATTATCATCAACATCAAAAATTTTGTGTTTTCTACATATTTCAATAACATTTTCCATTGATCTGCCAAACACGCAAATTTTACGACCACAAGCAATCGCAGCTTTAATTATTTGTGTTAATCTATATACATTTGATGCAAAAGTACTTACCAATAATCTTTGAGGGGTTTTCTTAAATATTTCTAGAATTGATTGAGCTACCTTTTTTTCTGAAATACTAAATCCTTGGATTTCAGAATTGGTAGAATCAGATTGAAGCAATGTGATTCCACTAGCTCCGATATATGCGATTTTTTGATAATCCATATTTTGCCCAACAGGTGTTAAATCAAATTTAAAATCACCAGTTTCTACGATTCTACCATTTTCTGTGTTTATTAAAACTCCTAATGAATCAGGTATTGAGTGAATTACATTAAAAAAACCAATTTTAAAATATTTTGTGATAATACTAGAGTCGCTATCTATCTCAATTATTTTTGTTTTAGATAGTTTTCTTTTTTCACTTAATTTTTTTTCAATTAAAGCCTTAGCAAATCTAGGGGCGTATATTTTTTTAATTGGACATACTGTTAATAAAAAAGCAATACCACCAATATGATCTTCGTGTCCGTGAGTTATTATCAAGGCTTGTATTTTATCTTTATTTTTAATTAGGTGGGTATAATCCGGAATTACATAATCAATACCTAAAAGATCATTGTCAGGAAACATTACTCCAGAATCAATTACTATTATTTCATCGTCCTGTTCATAACAGTACATATTTTTACCAACTTCACCTAAACCACCTAAAGCGTAAACTAAAGTGTCTGTTTTTGGATTATAAATTTTCTTTTCTTGCATATACAACTAATAGCTCCTTATTAATGCATTTGATTTAAATATAATATTATCTTATTTTTAAAAATTATTCAATTCTTATCGCATCTCTATTTATTTTTAATGGTTTTTCTTTATCGATATGATCATAATACAAAATTCCATTTAGATGATCTATTTCATGTTGAAAAACAATGGCTAAAAAATCATCAGCAGCAATAGTTTCTTCTTGTTTTGTTAAGTAGTTGTAGGCTTTTACTTTTATTCTGGAACTTCGATAAACATAACCTTCAACTTTTTCATCAACTGATAAACAACCTTCCCCTCTAGCAAGGTAACTTTTTTGAATGGAATGACTAATTATTTTAGGGTTCGCAAGAGCATATTTATGAATAATTTTATCTTCCTCATCTTTAATAACTATCACAATTAATTTTTTAGCAATTCCAACTTGAATAGCACTGATTCCAACAGCTGGTTTTAAATTTTCTTTTAATGCGATTTCTTCGTTTGTGCTATCTATTACATATTTAAGCATATCTTCTAGTAGCTCAGCATCTTCTTTATTTAATGGGGTAGGTACATTTTCACTTTTTTGTCTTAATATTTCAAGATTTAAGTGATCTTTAATAATTATTGAATCATTTATTTTCATTATTAAATTATATCATAGTATGGTAAAATTTAAATATGAGTAATAAAAAAAGAAGTTTCTTTTTAAAAATGCCTGCACTTAGTGATAATTTTATCACCTTTTCAGTTTTAGCTTTAGTTATTTTTTCATTATTTATGGTTACTAGTGCTTCAATGGGACATCAAACAGGAGATCCTTTAGCTTTAGTTATAGTTATTGTTAAGCAAATGATTTTTGCGATTCTAGGATATTTAACTTTAGTTTTTAGTTCCAGATATTTTAATTTCGATATTTTTAATAAAAATATTTACTTATTTTATTATATTATTTTTGTGATGTTATTAATGCCACTCGCATTTACTCCGATAGGTGGAACATATGGTTGGATATATCTTCCGATACCTTTTGTACAAATTACCATTCAACCCGCAGAGTTTGCGAAGATATTTAGTATTATTTTAATTTCAGTATTAGCTTTTAGGTTAGAAAAACAAAGTGGAAAAGCGTTAAATTTAATTAAAAATATCAGTTATCGCTTATTGTTTTATGTGATAGTTATTATTTTCTTTCAAAGAGATTTAGGTAGTGGTTTAGTTTTGATTGCTATTAATATGATTAGTTTCTTGTTGATAAATGATTCTAGGCTTAGAAAATACCAATACTATATATTTTTAACGATTATTTTTGGAATAGTTATGGTTTTATTTACTTTCACTCCAATCGCTACTTCTATTTTTAAATCGTTAGCTAGTAAGAGTTATCAATTCGCAAGATTTATGTCGGCAGCCGATCCTTTTATAGAAAGATATGGTAGTGGATTTCAGTTGGTTACGGGTTTAATTTCTTTTGCGTCAGGTGGTATTAATGGTTTAGGATACTCAAATAGTATTAGAAAATATGCTCAATTTCCAGCTGCAGATACCGATTTTATTTTAGCTATTATAGTGGAAGAAGTAGGTTTTATAGGCTATGCGTTTATTTTAATAGCTTATGTTATTATAATATATCGTTTATTCCATTATGCTATGAAAATATATGACACAAAATATCGTATTATTTTAGTAGGTACTGCTCTTTATTTAGCTATTCATTTTATTTTAAATGTGGGTGGGGTTAGTGCTTTAATACCTTTAACTGGAGTTCCTTTGCTTATGGTTTCTAGTGGAGGATCAAGTGTTTTAGCTTTAATGTTTGCGATAGGTATGTGTCAAAATATAATTATACATATCAAAAGAGGAATTATAAGTTGAGAGTCAGTGCTGGTTTTTTAAGAAATTCAATAATAAATACTTTGGAAGGAAATGATACTAGACCTACAAAAGATATGGTTAAAGAAGCTATTTTCAGTCATCTTTTTGATGTTACGGATAAAACTTTTTTAGATGTTTTTGCGGGTAGTGGAGCTATTTCTATTGAGGCTTTCAGTAGAGGTTGTAAGGAATTATATTTAAATGACTATAATAAGAAAGCGTACGATGTTATTAAGGATAACTTAGATAGATTAAAAATTACCAATTATAAATTATATAATCTAGAGTGTTTTAAATTTTTAGATCTTGTAAAAGATAAGAAATTTGATTATATTTTTTTAGATCCACCTTATAATTTTAAGTATTATGATGAAATATTTAAGTATATTTATGAACATAAAATGCTTAAAGATAGTGGTGTTATTATTTTAGAAATTTCAAGTGATAATGATGTAAAAATAAATTATTTTAATAATTATAAAGGAAAAAAATATGGAAAAAGTAAAATCGAATACTACAAGCAATAGTATTTTAATACCAGGAAGTTTTGATCCTATAACGATAGGACATTTAGATTTGATTATAAGAGCTGCGAAAATGTTTGAATATGTTTATGTGGCTGCGATGATTAATGATAGTAAAAAATATCTTTTAACAAAAGAAGATAGAATTTTAATGCTCAACAAAGTATTTGGGAAATATCCTAATATCAAAGTTGTTTCTAGTGATAGTTTGACGGTTGAACTTTGTAAAGAACTTAATTGTAATAAAATTTTAAAAGGAGTTAGAACTAATGCTGATTTTGAATACGAATTAAATCAAGCTAATATTAATATGATGCTTGATGAAAATATAGAAACGATATTAATGTTTTCAAAACCTGAATATTCTAGTGTCAGCAGTTCTAGTGTAAAAAGTATTTATAAATTTAATAAAAATATTAAAAAATTTATTCCTGAAGAAATTTACGAAGATGTTTTAAAAGCACTAGAAGAAAATTAACTTTGTTATTAAAGTTTTATTCCAAACAAAAAATATAGACTTATATAAGTCTATATTTTTATATTACTATTTTCTTTTTTTAATAACTAAACTAATTAATCCAGTTAATAACATAACAATACCTAAACCATTTAAATCTATAATACCAGTTTTTGGTAATTCTTTAGTTATGTTTGTGGTGGTTGTTGTGTTAGAAGTTGAAGTAATATTAGTTTGTGTACTTGTAGGAGTATTGTTTGTGTTTCCTGTATTAGCAGTATTAGAATTATTACCAGTGTTATTTACTGTGCCAGTATTTGTAGTAGTATTTGTACTACCATTATCTACTGGTTTTGTTGCATCATTTCCAGTATTATCTACAGGATTTGTATTTGTAGTACCAGTATTGGTATTGTTACTATTATCAGTAGGGCTAGTAGTTGTTGTGTCACTATTATCTACTGGTTTAGTAGCATTTCCATTATCCACAGGAGCAGTAGTATCATTTCCAGTATTGTTAGCAGGATTATTTACATCAGTATTAGTAGTATCTCCTGTGTTAGTAGTACCTGAATTTGTATCGTTACTATTATCAGCAGGATTAGTAGTTGTTGTGCCACTATTATCTACTGGTTTAGTAGTATTTCCATTATCCACAGGAGTAGTAGTATCATTTCCTGTATTGTTAGTAGGATTATTTACATCAGGATTAGTGTTATCACCAGTATTATTAGTACCTTCTGTGTTAGTAGTACCTGTATTGGTATTGTTACTATTATCAGCAGGATTAGTAGTTGTTGTGCCGTTATTATCTGGTTGATTGTTATCACCTTCATTATCTACTGGTTTAGTAGTATTTCCATTATCCACAGGAGCAGTAGTATCATTTCCAGTATTATCTACAGGAGCTGTATTAGTATTACCTGTATCTTCAGTGTTAGTAGTACCACCAGTAGTGTTATCTGTTGGGTTAGCATCTCCATTATCTGTTGGGGTAGTGTTTGTATCACTACCATTTGCATTAGGGTTACTATTTGTTTGAGGATTAATGGTTATATTAAATTCTTTATTTACACTATTTACTGATAAGGTAACAGTTGTATTTGTAGCAGTAAGAACAGCATTATTATTTGGATTTACATTAATATTGTATTTAACAAATTCCTCTAATCTTACTGTTTTAGAAATATTGTTAACATCAGTTAATCTAAGCTCTATACCACTTAAATCAAGTGTTTCTCCTTCGTTATAAGTAGTCTTGGTAGGTTGAGTTACGATATCAATACTTTGAATTGTGTTAGGGTCGAATTCAACTGCTGTTACAGTTTCTTCTTTTAAAGGAATAACTATTGTTTTGGTTTCAGTAATGTTGTTTAAAATGTCCTTATTAAAGTTAGCTTCATCTATTAAATAACGAACATCATTGCTAGTTGGGATATTGTCTTTAATATTTTGATAACTTATAGAACCGCCATTTTCAATTTCTGTGATTTCGTTTTTTATTACATTATTGTTGAAGGTGTAATTTATAGTAACAGTATGGTTTATAGGGTTATTACCACCATTATTATCTGGAGCAGTTTCATCATTGTTTGTGATTTTAAAATTATTACCTTCTTTTATAACTTTATAATTTGAATTTGGTAATAATAATGAAGCTGTTGCGTTTGTTGGATTTGTGGTTGTTACATATACCTTGTTTAAATCATTTTCATTTACATTTATTTTTATTTTTAATGTATCAGCTATACTGTTAGAAGTTAAAGTTGCATCTTTATTAACAACAATAGTTCCTTCTCCTGCAACATTTTTTATAGTAACTTCGTTGTTTAACCACACTTGGCTACCAGTTTCAATATTTAAATTTTCTATATTTGAACTATTTGTTATAGGTGTTATGCTTGCGCTTTCTGTTAAGTTTAAATTCAAGTTAGATAAGTTGTTAAGTTCGATGTCAGTATTACTAATGTTTTTGAAATTTATTGTTTTTTGACCTAATACAGTATTACTACCGTCAATTTTTTTAATTTCTCTAGAGTTTGAAGTAACAGTAATATTTCCTGTTGATTGATTACCTTTTAAACCACCTAAAATAATTCCGTTATCTGATTTAGCAAAGTCAGATTCAATAGTAATGTTTACATCATTGTAATTATCAACCATATCGCTACCTGCTACAATGTTATTAAATCTTGTTTCAGAGCTACCGCCAATAATTTTAATATTTGAACCAGGACCTTCATTTACATCAGAAACTGCACCCGCAAATAAAGTAGGTCTAATGTCAGATTGAAGATCACTTATTTTAGTAGTTACATTTTCAAGGGTTAAATTATATCCAGAAGCATATATTTTTAATCCTTTTTCAACTCCATCTTTTATAGAATACAAGTTCATATTTTTTAAAGTTACATCTTGTAATATTTGTAGATCCAAACCTCTAAAACGTAAGGCGTGATTATTACCATCGATAGTTACTTTTTTATTGATTGTAAAATATTTTTCATTTGATTGAGCTCTATCTAAAATATCTTCAGTCAAAACAATAGTATCGTTTTCATTAGCTTGCTCTAAAGCATAACGGATATTATCGTACGGTGAATTAATTGTTCCATCACCTCCTGTACTTGTTTCTGAACCATCGTTATTAACATAAATAGTTCTTGGGTTTGTGTTTGCTGTAACGATATTGTGATTAATTATAGTTGAAATCGCAAATGTTAAAACTACTATAAATAATAATTTTTTAAATATTGTATTTTTAAAAACCATATAAATTACCTCCTTTAATACGATATTAATTATAACAAATTTTAAATATTAATCTATAATTAATATACTAAATTTCAGTTTTAATATATAATTTTAATATATTTAAAGGAGATTTATATGAAAAAGAAAGATATTGTAATTTCTATTTTATTATCTATATTTACTTGTGGTATCTACTTATGTATCTGGTTTATAAGTTTAGTAGATGATTTTAATAAAGTAACTGATAGCGAAGGAGAACAATCTGGATTAGTAGTGTTTTTATTAGGTTTTATAACTTGTGGTATTTATCCAATTTATTGGTACTATAAAGCTGGAAATAAAATAGATACAGTTAATCGAGAAAGTGGAAAGATTACCAACAACACTGGTTTATTTTTCGCTGCATTATCTCTGTTCCAACTTGGTGTAGTTAATATGTCAATTATTCAAGAATTCATCAATGAAAGAATTGAAGCTTAATAATTTTTATAAAAAAACAGATAGGTTAAAATTAGTAATTAAAAAAGTATTGATATTATTGGTAGGGGTATTTTGTTTTTATCGCTTTTACCATTTAGGTTTTGGTATTCCTTGTATTTTTTATAAAATTACTGGTTTAAAATGTCCAAGTTGTGGTGTTACTAGAATGTGTTTTTCTATTTTAAAAGGTGATTTTAATGCAGCTTATAACTACAATAGATTAATTTTTATTTTAATTCCACTTATTGTAGTTTATTTTGGTTATAAAGTTTATCAGTTTATAACAAAAGGAGATACAACTCCCAATAAAATAGAAAAGATTCTTTTAATATTAATGATGATTATTTTAGTTATCTATGCATTTATTAGAAATATTATGGGCATCTAAAATAGACATTGTTTTTTTAGTGTGTTAGAATTTCTTTGGTTAAATAACAAATAAGGAGATAAATATGGATATTTCGCTTAACCATTTTTTAGAACAAGTTTTATCTAACCGAATGTTGTTGATATCGGTGATTCTTACATTAGGTGTGATTTTGGTTAATGGTTGGACTGATGCTCCAAATGCGATCGCAACTTGTGTAGGAACTAGAAGTATGGATGCTCAAGATGCTATTTTTATGGCTGCAATTTTTAACTTTTTAGGTGTGTTGATTATGACTTTGTTATCGCCAAAAGTTGCAATCACAATATCTAAAATGGTCAATTTTAGTGGAAATACACATCATGCTTTAATAGCTTTATGTGCTGCGATGGTGTCTATAGTAATATGGGCTGTTGCAGCTTGGGTTTTTGGAATTCCAACTAGTGAAAGCCATGCTTTAATAGCTGGACTTTCTGGTGCTGCAATTGCACTTCAAGGAGGAATTGACGGAATAAATAAAGCTGAATGGGTAAAAGTAATTTATGGACTTTTCTTATCAACTATTATCGGTTTTGGATTAGGTTGGACTATTTGTAAGTTGATTAGTGTATTATTTTATCACGCTAAAAGACCTAAAGTAGAACCTTTCTTCAGAGGTTCTCAAATTTTAGGTGCCGCTTTTACTGCATTTATGCACGGTGCGCAAGATGGTCAAAAGTTTATGGGTGTATTGATACTTGCGATGGTTTTAAGCAGTGGTGCTGAAAGTACTCAAGGAATTAATCCTCCTTTTTGGATGATGATTTTGTGTTCTATTATTATGGGTGTAGGTACCGGAATTGGTGGTAAAAAGATAATTAAATCAGTAGGTATGGATATGGTTAAACTTGAAAAATACCAAGGTTTTGCTGCAGATTTAGCAGCTTCTATCAGCTTATTACTATCGACAGTTTTAGGTATCCCAGTTTCTACAACACATACCAAAACAACTTCTATAATGGGGGTTGGTAGTGTAAAAAGACTTTCAGCTATTAATATGAATATTGTTAAGGATATGGCTATGGCTTGGATTCTAACTTTCCCTGGATGTGGGCTTATTGGATATGTTATGGCTAAAATATTTATTGCATTTTTTAATTAAGGAGTAATTTATGTCAAAGAAAACAGACGCTATTTATTATCAAAATTTTATCAATTCAACCGATTGTTCATGTCGAGCAGCTAGACTTTTACATTCTATTTTTGAAAATTTTAACTATGAAGAAGTTATCGATAGAATGAAAGAAATGCATGCTATAGAAAATGAAGCTGATAAATATAGACATGATATTTCTGAACTTTTAGCAGATGCTTTTATAACACCACTAGAAAGAGATGATATTATGAAAATAAGTCATCATTTAGATGATATTGTGGACGCTTTAGATGACGCTTTAATGAGAGTTTATATGTATAATGTTAAAAGCATTAAGGATGAGGCTGTTGAAATGATTAAAATAGTTATAGAAACTTGTGATGTTTTAAAACAAGTAACATCTGAATTACAGAATTTTAAAAAATCAACTACCATTCGTAAAAATATGAGTCTTATTAATTCTTTAGAAAATCAAGGAGATAAAATATTCCTTCAAGCAGTTCGTAAACTTTATGTTGATGAAAATATTTCTACTAGGGATATTATAATATGGAAGGATATTTATAATTATTTAGAAAGATGTATTGATAGTTGCGAAAAAACTATTAAAATTATTGAAATCGCAATGTTAAAAAATTCGTAAAAAGTTGTTTTTCACAACTTTTTTTATTTATAATATTTATATATGAAAATCATTGAATTAGGTATCGTAGCACCTATTGAAAAATTAAGTGGTTTAGATAATATACATTATTGTTTAACTTATCCTTTAGGGGATTTATACGAAGCAGAAGAGGTTTTTTTAAATAAGTTAGAATTTATAAATAACCGTTTAATTTTTATTAACGAAATAAGTGATCAAATTTTTGAACCTATTATAACTAAAAAATATCAATATATTCATAATGTGATATATGAAAATAATTTTATTTATGTGTTATTGGTTGATTTTGAATGTAGTTTGATTAGTATCTATAAAATTTCTAAAGATTTTAAAGATGTATCAATTGAATACACACAAAATCTTAAAGAAATTAAAGATTGTTATAATCTTTACATTACATCACCTTTAACATTAGTTAAACATAACAACGATAATACTATTGATATTTTATATCCTTATAAAAATAAATTTACAGTTAAGGAAAATGAAGTTTTTCTTTTTAGAGATAAAGATGTTTTGTATTTTGAAACTTACGATAAAGGAAGTAATGATAGTGTTATAATCAAAGATGCTTATAATGGTAGAATTATTGAGAAAATTTCCGGTGTTTTAACTAAAACTGAAAAAGGAAAAATATATATATTAAAGTAGTTTAGAAACTACTTTTATTTTATATTAAAATATAATTACATATATAAATAAGAAAAATTATAAATTTTAATTAAAAAATATTGGAATTTATTTTTTTATTTAATATAATTGTGGTATGAAGTGTCAAAAAATAGTTAAAAGTGGAGGAATGTGGTAATGTTTATAGGTGAATATAGCCACAATTTAGACGCTAAAAACAGAATTATCATTCCTAGTAAATTTAGGGATGAGCTTTCTGATGCTTTTATTTTGACTAGAGGAATTGACACTTGCATTGCAATATATACAAAAGAACATTTTAATAGATTAGTAGAAAAATTAAGACAATTACCTGATTATTCAAAAAATGTTAGAGCTTATAAAAAATTATTTTTATCAAGTGCTTGTGAGGTATCTTTTGATTCAATGGGAAGAGTACAAATACCATTATTTTTAAAGCCAATTTTTGAAAATGAAAAGGGATGTGTAATTGTTGGGGTAGATGATCATATTGAGATTTGGAATGAAAAAAGATGGAGAGATTTCTATCTGGAAACATCTAAAAATATTGAGGATATTTCTGAAGAAATAGGGGTAAACATTTTATGATTGAACATATCTCAGTTTTGAAAAAAGAAACTATTGATTTATTAGAAATTAAAAAAGATGGGATTTATGTAGATGGAACGCTAGGAAGATGCGGTCATACTCTTGAAATTTTGAAAAAATTAGACAAAGGACATTTATATTGCTTTGATTTAGATTTAGAAGCTATAGAAAAAGGTCATCAAATTTTACAAGAATACAAAGGTAAGTACACTATTATTCATGATAACTACAAGAATATGGATAGTTATATTGAAAAAGTGGATGGCATCATATTAGATTTAGGAGTTTCATCACCACAATTTGATAATGCTGAAAGAGGATTTTCTTATAGATATAACTCCAGATTGGATATGAGAATGAATAGTGAAACAAAACTTTCTGCTTATGAGATTGTGAATAATTATGATTTAAATTCATTAAATAGAATTTTTAAGGAGTATGGAGAAGAAAAAAATTCTTATAAAATTGCCAGTAAGATTATAGAGGCTAGAAAGCTAAAGCCTATTGAAACAACTTTTGAATTAGTGGATATAATTAAAAGTTGTCTAAGCAACAAAGTGTTGAAAGAAAAAGGTCATCCTGCTAAACAAGTATTTCAATCCTTGAGAATAGAGGTTAATGATGAACTTAATTCTTTAGAAGAATTTTTAAATAAAATACCTGCGATTTTAAAAAAAGATGGAAGAGTAGCTATAATTAGCTTTCATTCATTAGAAGATAGATTAATTAAAAATTATTTTAAAAAATTTTCAACTGTTAAAGACGATAAAAGAATAGTAATTAAACAACAAGATTTAATAAAACCAGATTTTGAGTTATTAAATAAAAAAATAATAATTTCTACAACTGAAGAGTTAGAAATTAATTCACGCGCAAAGAGTGCAAAATTAAGAGGAATAAAGAGGGTAAAATAATGGCTAAGGTAATTAAAAAAAGAAGAAGAGTTAGAAGTGAATTTATATTTGGTTTATTAGGATTTTCAATAGTAGCTTCATTAGCTTCATCTTTATTTTTGAGAAGTTATAATCAAAAATTAACAATAGATATTCAAAACAGTGAAACAAAAATTAAAAAAATAAGTAATGAAAACGAAGTTTTAAAAATAGAAATTCAAAATTTAGTTTCTCAAGAAAGAGTTTTTGAAGTTGCTCAAACTAACAAAATGGAAATTAATCAAGAAAATGTAATTTCTATAAATAGATAATATGAAAATTAAAAATAATTTTTTAAAAATTATTTTCGTAACAATATTAATAATATTTACAGTCATTACTGTTAATATTCTTTTTGTGTCCGTTTTTAAATATCATTTAAGAAGTGGTACAGATTTGAAACCCTATGTAGATGAATCTAATTTGGTTGAGAACAAAATTATTGCAAAAAGAGGAAATATTCTTGATAGAAACGGAATAATTGTAGCTCAAGATATTGTAGCTTACGATATAATTGCGATATTGGATAAAAATAGAATTTCCAATGGTGAAAAAATCGCTTATGTAGATGATCCTTTAAAAACTGCAAAAATACTTGCGGATATTTTGAAGGCTGAAGAAAGCGAACTTTTTGCTTTACTTTCAAAACAGGGAGTATATCAAACAGAATTAGGAATTTATGGAAAAGGAATTTCAAAAGAAGTAAAAGAAAAAATTGAAGAATATAAACTGAATGGAATTGAATTTAGAAGTACTAGAAAAAGAAATTATCCCTTAACAAATTTTGCACCTTATATTGTAGGTTATGCTCAGGCAAATGAAAAAAACAATTTGATTGGAAAGATGGGGATAGAATATTCTTATAATTCATATCTTACCGGTGAAGATGGTTATGAGTCTTTTCAAGCAGATAAAGATGGTTATATTTTGCCTGGAATGAAGAAAGAAATAGTTGAAGCTAAAGATGGTAATGATCTTTATTTAACTATAGATAAAGGCATACAAGAAGCATTAAATATTGCTTTAGAAGAATCTGTGAAACAATTTGGAGCTAGTGATGTTTGGGCTAGTGTTGCGGAAGTAGATACTGGAAGAATTTTAGCTTGGGGTCAATATCCTAGCTTTGATAATAATATTTTGGAAATAAAAGATTATACTAATAAGGGTAGTCAATACACATATGAACCTGGTTCAGTTTTTAAGTCAATAGTTTATGTCGCTGCTATGGATCTTGGTACTTATAATGGTAATAATGAATTTAATTCAGAAAGTTTTTGTTATATCTCTGATAGCAATGGCAATCCTACTAGAACCTATGGTTATTCTTATGGTTGTGTTGATAATGCTTTAAGAGGTTCTTGGGGAAGTATTCCTATTGATGATGGTTTAATAAGATCAAGTAACGTTGCTACTAGCACACTTTTAGTTGATTATGTTGGAGTGGATAATTTTTATGAATATGTTAAGAAATTTGGTTTTTTCGATTATGTAGATACAGATGGTGTAGCTGAAGAAATAGGTCAACATAATTATGAATGGGCTAGTGAAAAATTAAATATGACTTTCGGTCATAGTATAAGTACTACAATGCTTCACATAATTCAAGCCTATACAGCAATGTTTGGCAATGGTGATATGATAAAACCTTATTTTGTTGAAAAAATAGTTAATGGCAATGGTGAAGTTGTTTATAATCACCAACATAGCGTTGTGAATAAACCGATTAGCGAAGCTAGTGCTAAGACACTGCAAGAATTAATGGGTAGAGTAGTTAGTGCAGAATATGGTACTGGTCAAGGTTATAGTGTTGAAGGTGTTGATATTATTGCTAAAACCGGTACTAGCCAAATAGCCTTACCGGAAGGGGGTTATGATAGCGAAAATGAAATCGCGTCAGTAATTATTGGATTTCCAGCAGATAAACCAAAATATATGCTTTATTATGCTACAAAAGCTCATTTTGGCTGGACTCCTCATTACACCAACCATCCAGTTACTAATTTATTACAGAAAGTTACTAAAATTTTAGAAGTTAATTATAAGAAGGAACAAATTGAAGAGGGTGTTAAGGAAGTTTTTGAATACAAAATGCCTAACCTTGTTAATACTAAAATTGATAAAATTAGTGAAAAGTTAAATGGAATTGATAGTGAAGTTGTGATTTTAGGTAACGGAAAAAGCGTTATTGATCAATTACCTAAAGCTAATGATAATCTTTATAGTAATGAAAAAATATTTCTTTTAACAAGTTATAACGATATTAAGGCACTTGATTTTTCAAATTGGAGTAGAAAAGAAATTACAGATTTTTGGTCTATCACTAATCTTAATGTGGTCATTAAAGGTCAAGGGTTAGTAGTGTCTCAAAGTATTTTAACAGATACTATTATTCAAAATAATGATATACTAGAAGTTGTTCTTAGTGATATTTATAAAGAAAAACAAAAAGAAGAAAGCATTAGTGAAGAAGGTGAATGAGATGGAATATTTGTTTTTTGCGATTTTAAGTTTTTTAGCAGTAGTTTTATTAATGCCTAAATATATTGTTTTTTTAAAAAAAATAGGTTTTAATCAAAAAGTTTCTGAATATGCACTGAATGATTTTAAAGAAAAAGATAAGACACCTATTATGGGAGGTGTCATTTTTATCTTGATTCCTATTTTAATTATTTTGATTTTTAAATTTAATTTACTTTTTAATCCTAAAATTTTAGTAATTTTAGTAACATATTTTTTATTTGGTTTAATTGGTTTTTTAGATGATTACTTAATTATTAGACATAATGATAATACAGGTCTTAATGCGAAAAAGAAACTTTTTTTACAAATAATAGCCTCTGTAATAATTTTTTTACTACTTAAAGATAATTTGAGTTTTATAATCAAATTACCATTTTTAAATCATGACATCAACCTTGGTTATTTATATCCGATATTTCTTTTGATTATGTTTACAGGAGAAACAAATGCTGTAAATTTTACTGATGGAATGGATGGGCTTTGTGCGGGATGTGTTAGTATTAGTTTGTTTTTTTTCGGGATAATTGCGTATTTAAAAAATGAATTTGAAATTTTATTAATAATAATTTTAGTTATTTCAGCTTTGATTGGTTATTTAAAATTTAATTTTTTTCCAGCAAAAATATTTATGGGAGATAGTGGATCTATTGCTTTAGGTGCTTTGCTTGTAATAATTAGTGTTGTTTTAAAAGTTGAAATTTTATTACTTTTTATCGGTGCTACTTATTTATGGGAAATGCTTAGTGTAATAATTCAAATATTTTGGGTTAAAACATTTAAGAAAAGAATATTTTTATATACTCCAATTCATTATAGTTTTTCAAAAAAAGGAATGAAGGAAAAAAATGTGGTATTGATGTTTTATAAAATAACTTTTATAACTTCATTGATTGGATTTTTAATAGGTATGTATTTATGATGGATGCGATATTAAAGCATTATAATTTGAATAGTGAAGATTTAATTAAATTAAACGACAGCAGTTATGATTATGATTACAGTGATAATGAAGAATTTATATCATTGTGTAACTATCTTAAAAATATCAAAGGTAATGTGTTGGTTGTGGGTGATTATGATGCGGATGGAATCACAAGTACTGCTATTTTGGTAAGGTTGTTAAAGAAATTGAATGTGATTACTAAATACTATATTCCTGATAGGTATAAAGAAGGTTATGGTTTAAATGTAGAAATATTAAAAAAAGCTATTAATCATTTTGAATTGGTTATTTGTGTTGATAACGGAGTAAAAGCTAAAGATGCGATTTCATACGCTAGGAATAATAATATTAAAATTGCTATTATCGATCATCATCAATATGAAGAAAAGCCTGATGTTGATTTTTTTATTCATAGCAACACACTTGAAGATAAGTACCGTAATTTAAGTGCAGCAGGGCTATCTTTAATTTTATCTAACTATTTTTTTAAAGATGAATACAATCTAGCCTTAGCATCTATAGGTATGATTTCTGATATGATGAGTGTTTTAAATTACAATAGAAAAATAATTAAAAAAGGACATGAAATAATTAAAAAAAATAAATATCCAAGTATCTATAAGTTGTTGGAAAAAGATTTTGATTACGATAGTATAAGTTTTGAAATCGGACCAAAAATAAATGCCATCAGTAGAATGGGAATAGGTAATGTTAATAAGTTGGTTGAATATTTTCTATATGATGATGATAATGAATTTTTGATTTATTCTGATATTATTAAAGAAATTAATAAACAAAGAAAACATATTACAAGCGAATTAATTGAAAAATTAAATAAAAGAATTAAAAGTAAAAATTTTATTGAAGTTATTTACAACGCTGATATCAAAGAAGGATTGTGTGGTTTAATAGCAAACAAATTAAGCGAAAACTATAAAAAACCTGTAATTGTTTTAAGTGATAATGAAGATACTATAAAAGGAAGTGGAAGAAGTTACGGTGATTTTGATATTTATGAATATTTTAAATCATTAGATATTTTTAAATCTATCGGTGGACATAAAAAAGCACTAGGTTTAAGTATGGATAAAATAAAATTAAATGATTTAATAAATTATATTGAAAACAATAAGGTTTTAATTAAAGAAGATGTAGAAAATTATATTGAAATAAATCAGGAAGATATAACTTCAGATATTGTAGATATTATTGAAAGTTTAAAACCTTTTGGAACAGATTTTAATGAAGTTAAATTTAAAATAAATAATATAGAGGTAGAAAATCATTTTTTAATCAAAAAAATTTATTCTAAATGGAAATTATCAAACGGAATGGAAGCTATTTATTTTAATAGATGTTTTAATTACGAAAACATTCAAAGTTTAATTGGAACTTTTAAATATTCATCATTTAAAAATAAAAAAATAACTTTTATGGTTAAAGATTATATCTGATTGTGTTATTATAATTAAGTGAAAGAGGTAAAGTGATGAAATTAGAAAATTATATTGCGGAAGTATTAAATTTTCCAAAAGAAGGTATTTTATTTAGAGATATTACTCCTTTAATGCAAAACGGGGAAGCATTTAAAGAAGCTAGTAATCAAATAATTGAATATGCTAAAAAAGTTAATGCAACAATTATTGTAGGTCCTGAATCAAGAGGTTTTATTTTCGGTTGTCCTGTAGCGTACAGTTTGGGAATCGGTTTTGTTCCGGTAAGAAAACCAAACAAATTACCAAGAGAAACAGAATCTATTAAATATGAATTGGAATACGGAAGTAATGAATTACATATGCATAAAGATTCAATTAAAAAAGGAGATCGAGTTTTAATAGTTGATGACTTGTTGGCGACAGGCGGAACGGTAGATGCTACTATTAAATTGGTTGAGAAAATGCAAGGTGAAGTTGTAGGTTGTGCATTTTTAATTGAGCTTAGTGATTTAAAAGGTAGAGAAGTTTTAAAAAATTACGATATTTTTACTTTAATTAAATATTAATAGTGTATAATTTAAATATAAATTGGGAGGAAATAAAATGTATAAATTAGTTATGATTCGTCATGGTGAAAGCGAATGGAATAAATTAAATCTATTTACTGGTTGGACTGATGTTGATTTATCAGAGCAAGGACATAAAGAAGCTATTGAAGGCGGTAAAATATTAAAAGCTGAAGGATATGATTTTGATATTTGTTACACTTCTTATTTAAAAAGAGCTATTCATACTTTGAATCACGTGCTTGAAAGTATGGACAGAGAGTGGCTTCCAGTTATTAAATCTTGGAAATTAAACGAACGTCATTACGGTGCTCTTCAAGGAATGAATAAAGCTGAAACAGCAGCTAAATATGGTGAAGAACAAGTTAAAATTTGGCGTAGATCTTTTGATATCACACCACCAGCTTTAGAAGAAAGTGATGCTAGATCTCCTAGATTGCAAGAACAATATAGAACAGAAAACAATAAGGAAGTATTACCATTGACAGAATCTCTTGCAACTACTATCGAAAGAGCTGTTCCATATTTCAATGAAGAAATTAAACCACAAATTTTAGCTGGAAAACGAGTTGTTATTGTTGCTCACGGTAATTCTCTTCGTGCTCTTGTTAAATATTTTGAAGATATGAGCGATAAAGATATTATTGATGTTAATATCCCTACTGGAGTACCATTAGTTTATGAATTTGATGATAATTTTAAATTTGTAAATAAATATTACCTTGGTGATCAAGAAGCGATTACTGCTAAAATGTCTTCAGTAGCTAATCAAGGAAAAGCTAAATAATTATAAAGGAACTTATAGTTCCTTTTATTTTGATTTAATATGATGTTAAAAATATTCATATATGATATAATACATTATTATGAATAAAAAATTTGCGGTTACTAAAGAAATTTTTTTCAAAGAAGTATCTAGTTATATTAGTGATAAAAAAGCTTTGTCATTAATAGAAAAAGCATACTTTTATGTTGAAGATAAACATAAAACGCAAAAAAGAAATAGTGGAGAACCTTACATCAATCATTTATTAAATGTAGCATATGAAGCCTGTTTATTAAAATCTAATCCTAAAACTATCGCCAGTGCTTTGCTTCATGATGTGATAGAAGATTGTAAGGTTGAAAAAGAAGAGTTTGTTAAAGAGTTTGATTTAGAAATTTACAATATAGTAGAGGCAGTTACCAAAATTGGTAAATTAAAGAATGATTTTAAAGATGAAAGAGAATACCAAGCCGCAAATCATCGTAAAATATTTTTGGCTATGGCTAAAGATATTAGGGTAATCATAGTTAAATTGTTGGATAGATTACATAATATGCGAACTTTAGAATTTATGCCTGTTGAAAAACAAAAAAGAATTGCTGATGAAACATTGAATGTATATGCTCCAATAGCACATAGGCTCGGTCTTGCAACAATTAAAAATGAACTTGAAGATTTATCATTTTTTTATCTTGATTTAGATAAGTATAAAGAAATCGCAAAACTTGTAGAGATTAAGAAAAACGAAAGAGATTCTCAGGTTAAAGTGATGATTGATGATATCTCAAAATTATTAACAGAAAAATCTATTAAATTTAGAATTTTTGGTCGTTCAAAACATCTTTACAGCATTCATAAAAAAATGACTACTAAACATAAGAGATTTGATGAAATTTTAGATCTTCACGCTATTAGAATTATCACAGAAACTAAACTTAATTGTTATGAAATTTTGGGGTATATTCACGCTTTTTATAAACCAATTCCTGGTAGATTAAAAGATTATATTGCGATGCCTAAAATGAATATGTATCAATCTTTACACACCACAATAGTTGCGGATAGTGGTCGTATTTTTGAAATTCAAATTAGAACCGAAGAGATGGATTCAATGGCTGAAAAAGGAATCGCAGCTCATTGGTCTTATAAAGAGGGTAAAAAATATAATCAAAAATCAGAACAAGAATCTATTAAAAAAGAACTCGCATGGCTTACTGTTTTTGATGAAGAAAATTTAGAAAATGAAAACGCAACATCATTCATGGATTATGTAAGTAATGATGTTTTTAAGGCTAATATTTACGCTTTAACTCCTAAGGGTAGAGTTATTGACTTACCTGCAGGATCAATCCCTATTGATTTTGCTTATAGAATTCATACTGAAATAGGTCATCAAACCGTAGGGTCAAAGGTTAATGGAGTGCTGGTTCCACTAAACACCGTTTTAAAAACAGGTGATGTTGTAGAACTTTTAATAGATAAGAAATCAAAACCTAGCGAAGATTGGTTAAAGATATGTAAAACCAATAATGCTAAGAATAGAATTAAATCATACCTTACTAAAAAGGATTTAGAGTTAAAACAAAGCTATGCTAAAAATGGTGAAAACATCATTAAAGAAGAACTTAGAAAAAGAGATTTGGATGTTGATGAATTTTTGAAAGTTGATAAACTTGAAGAATTGTCAAAAAATCTTCAATTATCTGGAGTTACTGAACTTCTTTATAGAGTTGCGATTAAAGATATTAACATCATAACTGTAATTGATAAACTCACAAAAGTTAAAAAAGCTGATTTAGATCTTGAACAATTGTCTATCAATCTTGCGAAAGCTCAAAACAAGAGAAAAAAAGTTGTTTCAAAAAGTGGAATTATAGTTCCTGGAATTGATACTTTAAAAATAAATTTATCATCTTGTTGTAGTCCAATATATGGAGATCTTGTAATTGGTTATATAACTAAAGGTCTCGGTGTTAAAGTTCATCGCAAAAATTGTCCTAAAATTAAAGAAACTAAAGAAAGATTGATAGATGTTTATTGGGATGAATATATTGAACCTAATACTAAATTTGAAGCTAATATTAAAATTACATCAATTGATAGAAATTTTTTGGTTACAGATTTAATAACTGTAGTTTCACAACACAAAGGGGTTTTATTGAACATTAGTTCAATTTTAAATAGAGAAAAATTAACAGTTTTAACCAAAATGACAATAGTGATTGAAAGTATTTCGCATTTAGAAAATTTAATAGCTAATTTAAAAAAGGTTAATAGTGTTATTGAAATAGAAAGGGTATTTAAGTAGGAGAGTTATGAAGGTACAAACCATAAAAGGAACTTATGATTTATTTGGTGAAGAAATAAAAAAATTTAATTATTTAAAAGATAAATTTAGAAACCACTGTTTTTTATATAATTATCAAGAGATAGAAACTCCTGTTATTGAAGATATTAGAGTTTTTAAAAGAGAAAACGATACTAGTGCTATTGCTAATAAAGAAATGTTTGTATTGGAAGATGATAAGGCTCTAAGACCGGAAGGAACAGCTGGAGTTGTAAGGGCATTGGTGGAACATAAATTATACGCAAACGAACTTCCTTATAAATTATTTTATATGGAAAAGATGTATCGTCGTGAAAGACCGCAAAAAGGTAGACAAAGAGAATTTACTCAATTAGGAGTAGAAGTTTTTGGCGATAAAAACCCCATGATTGATGCTGAAGTTATTGCTTTAGGTTATAATTTTATTAAAAAATTAGATCTTAAAGGGATTGAAGTTGTAATAAATAGTTTAGGTGATAAAGTTAGTCGTGAAAATTATACTGTTGCTTTGAAAGAATATTTTTCGAATTATAAAGATAAATTATCCGAAGATTCACTTAATAGATTAGATAAAAATCCTTTAAGAATTTTAGATTCTAAAAATGAAATTGATAGAGCAATCGCAAAAAATGCACCTAGTATTGATAGTTTTTTAAGTGATGAATCTAAAAATTATTTTATTAAATTATTAAATTATTTAGATGATT
This sequence comes from uncultured Erysipelotrichaceae bacterium, assembly GCA_945875435.1. GTDB lineage: Bacteria > Bacillota_I > Bacilli_A > Erysipelotrichales > Erysipelotrichaceae > RGIG5681. Next base: position 54,015 of record CAMCKH010000002.1, on the reverse strand, counting down.
TAAAGATACCTTATAGAGTGGATAGACATTTGGTCAGAGGTTTAGATTATTATACAGATACTGTTTTTGAAGTGATGAGTACTAACGAAGGTAGCGGAACTCAAAACACTATATTTGCTGGAGGAAGATATGATGAGCTTGTTTCTTATTTTGAGGGGCCTGTTTTAAGTGGTATCGGATTTGCGATGGGACTTGAAAGAATATTAATTTTAATGGAACTTGAAAATATTAATATACTTAGTGATGATTATCTTGATTATTACATTATAAATTTAAGTAACGATGATTCTTACGCATTAAGAGTAGGTCAGTTATTTAGAGAAAAAGGTTATTTAGTTGATATTAATTTCTACGATAGAAAATTAAAAGCCCAATTTAAAAGTGTTGAAAGAAAAAATGCTAAAAATGTTGTTATAATAGGTGATGATGAGATTAGAGAAAATAAAGTTGTCATCAAAAATATAGAAACACAGATACAAAAAATAATTAATTTTGAAGAATTAAAGGAGATTTATGAAAAGAACGCATAATAATGGTGAGTTAAGAATTAGTGATTTAGGTAAACAGGTAACTTTGGTTGGTTGGGTATCTAAAAGAAGAAATTTAGGAAGTATTGTTTTTATTGATTTAAGAGATAGATATGGAATAACTCAATTAGTTTTTAACGAAGAATATGTAGAATTAATAAAAGATGTTAGAAATGAATATGTAATTGAAATCAGCGGTGTTGTTGTTAAAAAAGAAGTTTCAAATCCAAAATTAAAAACAGGAGAAATAGAAGTTATTGTTAACGACTTTAAACTTTTGAACACTGCTAAAACCACACCTTTATTAATCCAAGATGAGACGGATGCTTTAGAAGATATCAGGTTAAAATATCGCTACTTAGATATTAGAAGAAATCCTATTAAAGAGAAATTAGTAATTAGAGATAAGGTTTGTTCAATAGTTAGAAATTATTTACATTCATTAGATTTTATAGAAGTTGAAACTCCAATTTTAGGAAAATCAACTCCGGAAGGTGCTAGAGATTATCTTGTTCCTTCAAGAATATATCACGGAAATTTTTATGCTCTGCCTCAATCTCCGCAAATATATAAACAATTATTGATGATAGGAGGAATTGATCGTTATTTTCAAATCGCAAGATGTTTTAGAGATGAAGATTTAAGAGCAGACAGACAACCAGAATTTACCCAAATAGATATTGAGATGTGTTTTATTGAAGAAAAAGATATTTTTGAAGTAGTTGAAAATATGATGAAGGGTATTTTTAAGGAAATAAAAGGTATTGATCTTCCAGAGTTTGAAAAATTAAGTTATCACGAAAGTATGAAAAAGTATGGTAGTGATAAACCTGATTTAAGATTCGGCTTAGAAATAAATGATGTAACTGATATTTTTGAAAAAAGTGAAATTAATATTTTTAAAAATGTTATTGAAAATAAAGGTAAAATTAATGCGATTGTTATTGAGAATAATTTTGATAAGTTTACTAGAAAATATATTGATTCATTACAAGAATTTATTAAAATATATGGTGCTAAAAATCTTGCTTACTTAAAAATCCAAGATGAAATTAGTGGAAGTGTTAAAAATATAAGCGATAATGAGTATTCTTTATTGAAAAATAAACTAAATCTTAAAAATGATGATGTTGTATTATTTGTAGCTGATGATTTTAAAAAATCTGTGGTATCTTTAGGTGCTGTTAGAAATAAAATTGCTAAAGAATTAAAATTAATTGATGAAAATCAATATAAATTTGCTTGGATTGTAGATTTCCCAATGTATGAATATAGCGAAGATGAACAAAGATATGTAGCGGCACATCATCCATTTACTTCGCCTAAATTAAGTGATGTTGATAAACTTGAAAATGATAAAGCTAATTGTTTAAGTAGAGCTTATGATTTGGTTTTAAATGGTTACGAGCTATTGAGTGGTTCAATTAGAATCTCTAATCAAGAAATTCAAGCTAAAGTATTTAAGGCTTTAGGTCTTAGCGAAGAAGAGGCGAGAGAAAAATTTGGATTCTTCTTAGAAGCATTTGAATATGGAGCTCCACCTCACGGAGGGGTTGGTATTGGTCTAGAAAGATTGATTATGATTCTTACAAATACTGAAAATATTAAAGATGTTGTGGCGTTTCCAAAAACTTTATCTGCTTACGATTTGATGAGTCAGGCACCTAATGTTGTTAGTGAAAGACAATTAAGCGATGTTGGAATTAAAACAATTAAAGATAAAAATTAAAATACAACTAATAATTGAACCTGTTTAATTAGGTTCTTTTATTTATTTTTGATGTGATATAATTTATTGTGACAGGAGAGATATATGAATAATGAAATTTTAAATAATTTACGACATAAAGATGAAAAATTTAAAGAATACATCAATTCTCTAGATTTACTAGAAGTTGTTTCATTTGTTGAATCACTTGAATTAGAAGATTTAATTCATTTATCCAATAACTTATCTCCGTCGGAACTTTCGGAATTCTTCCCTTATTTTGATAATGAAGTTAAGAAAAAATTGATCATTAATTTAGATGAAAAATATTTAAAATCATTATTTGATTATGTTCAAAGTGATGATATTTTAGATTTTGTTGATAATTTTGATGAACAAATAAAAGAAAAATTATTTCAAGTTGTTTCTACTAAACGTAAAATTCAAATTAGAAGTCAAATGGCGTATGAAGAAAACACTGCGGGAGCTATTATGAGCAGTGATTTTATTGAACTTAGTATGGAAGATGATACGTTTTCTGCTTTAAAAAAAATTAAGAAACAAGCGAATAATGTTGAAAGTATTTCTACTTGTTTTATTACTGATGAAAATCATTTATTAGTAGGTAGTATTTCGATGAAGGATGTACTTTTAGCACCAGAAAATATTCCTTTAAAAGATTTGATGTATAAAGATGTTGTTAATGTTAATGATGATGATGATCGTGAAAAAGTAGCTAATGTAATGTCTAAATACGATCTTTTACTGGTTCCTGTTGTTGATGAGTATCATCATATTTTAGGTATTATTACAATAGATGATATTATTGATGTTATTGAAGCTGAAATTACTGAAGATATTCATAAGATGAGTGGTCTACAAACTAGCGAAGGATCATACCTTGATTCTTCAATCATAAGTATTACTAAGAGTAGAATTTTTTGGCTTTTAATTTTAATGATTTCTTCTACAATTTCTGGAATGATTATTGATTCTAATCAGAATATAGCATTAAAATTACCTTCATTATTAATCTTTATGCCAATGCTTATGAGTACTGCTGGTAATGCTGGAAGTCAATCCAGTTCAATGGTGATTAGAGGGATAATTGTTGATAATTTAACCTTTAAAAATTTTTTTACAATATTAAAGAAAGAAATTTTAAATTCACTTTTTTTGGGTTTGATACTATGTGTTGTAAATACAATCAGAATTATATTTTTTATGAGTAGTATAGGATTAGAGGTTGCACTTTTGGTTTCGTTTACTATTTATTTAGTGGTTATTATCGCAAATATTATAGGAGGATCACTTCCTTTAATAGCACAGTATTTCAAATTAGATCCTACTAGTATGAGTGGTCCTGTTTTAAGTACCTTATGTGATGCGATTTCTTTAACTATTTATTTTGCTTTAGCTTTGCTAATGATAGGAGGTGTTTTATGATAAATTATTCAACAGAACAACTACAATTTATTCTTAAAGAATACATTGAAAGTAAAAATTTTAAGGAAATTAGAAATGTTTTTGCGGAAAATAATATTGTAGATTTAGCTGAAATTTTTGAATCTATGAATATTGAAGAAAAACTGTTAATATTTAGAATTTTACCAAAAGATATCAGTGCTGAGATATTTTCTTATATAGATAGCGAAGCTCAAGAAGAATTAATTTATGTTTTAACTTCAAAAGAACTATCTAGTATTTTGGATAATATGTTTAGTGATGATATTGTGGAATTTTTAGAAGAAATGCCTGCGAATGTTATCAAAAAGATACTTACATCTATCCCTAATAACCAAAGAGATGAAATCAATAAACTTTTAAGTTATAAAGAGTTTAGTGCAGGAGCTATTATGTCTACTGATTTTATTGAACTTAATCAAGATTTAATTATTATTGATGTTATTAAAAAAATTAAAAAAGAAGCTAATTTAACTGAAACCATAGACACTTGTTTTGTAGTTAATGATAAACGAAATTATTTAGGAGCTGTTAGTTTAAAAGATATTATTTTAGCAGATGAAGATGACAAAGTTTCTAGTTTAATAACCGATAGAAGATTATTTGTCTACACCAACAACGATCAAGAAGAAGTAGCTAAAATCATTAAAGAAAATGACCTAGATTCTATTGCGGTTTTAAATAGTGAAAATTGTTTAATCGGAATAATTACTGCTGATGATATTGTGGATGTTTTGGTGGAAGAAGCTACTGAAGATATTCATAAAATGGCAGGTATTAATAATCTTGATGATTCATATATCAAAACACCAATTAAGGATATGGTGAAATCAAGAGTTAATTGGTTGCTTTTCTTGATGATTTCAGGATCTTTTATAGGATATATCTTACATTATTATGAAGCTAAGATTGGAACTATGATTATTCTTTCGGTAAATATTCCGATTATTATGTCTACCTCTGGTAATGCTGGAAGTCAATCCAGTGCCACTATAATTCGTGCCATATCTACTGAAAAGTTAACTATTAAAAAACATTTATTTAAGGTTATTAAAAAGGAATTTTTAATAAGTATACTTTCTGGGATAATTATTTTTATAGCTAATTATTTTAGGATAGTTTTATTGGGTGGAGATAGCGTTAATTATACAGTTGCTTTTGTGGTGAGTTTATCGTTGTTTATATCTTTGATTATTTCAAATGTAATAGGTGGAATTTTACCATTAATCGCTAAACAATTAAATATTGATCCCGCAAGTATGGCAGCTCCTATAATTACTACAATTGTAGATGCCACCAGTTTATCGATATATTTTTATCTAGCAATGTATTTTTTGAATATTTAAGTAGCTTATCGCTACTTTTATTTTAAAATTTATAGACAAATTTATCTATGTTTTATATAATAAATTTATGGATAAAAAAATAACTTTTAGTACGATGTTGAATAGTCTAGTTTCCATTTCTTCTTTTAATCAAGGAAAAGCTGCTAAAATTATTTCTGATTTAAAAGATGATGATGTTAAGATTATCGTAAAAAACAATGAACCCATGGCAGCTCTTTTGACAGTTGAAAGATTTAATGAACTTTGCGAGAAAGAAAATAGATTGTTTGAGTTGGAGATGAATAAATATGAATAAAAATACTAAATTATTTTTAATTGTTTTATTTTTACTTTCATTATTTTTAGTTATTTTATTTTTAAATAGAAATAGTTTAAAAAAAGATACCAAACAAGTAGTGATTGAGAAAACAGAAGATAATATTGAGTTAAAAAATGATTTTTCAATTATTTTGAATGATTATGAATTGTATCAAATAGATGAATTAAATTTAAAATTTGCGATAGTTGATTTAAGAATCAAATCTACTGATAAAATTAATTTAGATTTAAAAGATTTTATTACTAATGAAGGTATTGCTTTAGATAATTATAGCGAAAGCATTACTGGTCTTGAAGAAAAAAAATATTTTTTAGGTAAGGAAAATGTTGTTTTTAATATAGAAAGTAATGATAATATTTACGATGTTAAATTATTTGTGTTGATTAAAAATAGTTTAAAGACTTTAAAGTATAAGGATATTGTTTTAAAATTTAATCAAAACAAAATTTATCAAAATGGAGAAAAATTAAAAGATAACCACAAAAAAATTATTGTGAATGAAAAATATAAAATAGAAATTGAAAAATCAGTAAATTTAACTGGACAACAATTTTTTATTAATGGAAATGAATATTCACTTCCTTCAACCTTAGAAATTTATGGTTTGAAAATAAATTTAATTAATTTAAGTAATGAAAATATTTATATTGAAAAAGCTAAATTTATTAATGCTAAAAATAATGAAGAATTATTTGCATTAGACTCTAATTTTAGCAATGATAAATACGATAATATAATTGGTAAAAATATCAGTAATGGAATGTTATTTTTTGAAATATACAACCCAGTAGGAAAAGACATACTTTATCAAGGGAAATTATATTTAAAATTGAATATTAATAATGATTATATTGAAGTTGATGTAGATTTGAATAGGGAGGGTATAGCTAGTGAAAAACATTAAATTATTGAGATATTTCTTTGTCGTAGTTATAATTTTAAGTTTTTTAAGTTTTAAAGTAGATGCTTATAACGGTGTAGATTGCCAAGATTTTGAAGTTTCATATATTGAGGATGATGGTAATTTTAGAAAAATAGCTTGTTTTTCTAATTTAAGTGATGCTAAGAGTAAAATGAGAGAAAATAACGATTATGTTGTTAGACATAAAAATTCAGTTTCTCCTATGAAAATTATCGCAATGAATAGTGGAATAGCTTATACATACACTTATAGATATAGTGATAAATCAACTATCGGTTTATGGAAAACCCCTTATAATAAAAATTATACTAATTCATATGTGGATTCACATCGTGATATTTTTTATTTAGATACTACAGAATATGATGTAAGTAATGGTGAAGGAACGATTAGAGGTGTTATTTCGGGTTTTGAGGGTGGATTAGGTCTTGAGTATACTGATTTAGTTCCTGAGAAGTATTTTAGAAATAATCTTACAATTACAATTGGTGGTGGTGTTAGTGAAACTGCTTTTAGCTTTAAACCCAAAATGAATTATTTTAGCGTTGAACGAAATGGAAATTATTTAGATTTAGTATTTAATTATTTTCCTGGCTATGGTAAAAACGGTGGGAATCCAAATCATTATAAATATGCGATTGGACCTGCACCATTATTTTTAAAAGAAAATACAAAATATTACAGTAATAATTCTTATGATTTTTATAGTGATGTTAAAATGACTAATAAAGTAGGAACTTCTTATAATTATTATATGTTTCTTCCACTTAGAAGTAAGTCTAATATCAGTGTTGAAACTTATAATAAATTTTTAAGCGATAATAATATTTCAAGTAGTAGTAAACTTTTTAATAGCGGACAGTTTTTCATCAATAGTCAAAATAAATATGGAGTAAATGCGGCTTTAATATTTGGAATCGCGATAAATGAATCAGGTTTTGGATTAAGTAATTATGCGATGAATAGAAATAATCTTTTTGGATTGAATGCAGTAGATTCAAACACCGATCTTGCGAGTTATTATAGTAGTGTAGAGCATTGTATTGAAACTATGTTTTCTTTCTATGTGCAATCATATATAGATATGGAAGATTGGCGTTTTTTTGGTTCTAGTATAGGTAATAAGGGGTCAGGAATGAATGTTAAGTATGCTAGTGATCCTTATTGGTCTATTAAAGCTGCAAAATATGCATATGCTTTAGATAAGGCTTCTAAAAATTATGATGGAACATTGACAGATTATAAAAATTACGATTTCATGATGATTAATAAATTCAATGTTGCAATTAAAAAAGAACCTAGAGATAATGCTGAAACATATAAAAATAGTGCATACAATGATGATTATCAACAAAACTTTATGGTTATTCCTTTGGCTAAGATAGATAATTATTATAAAGTTCAATTTACCAATCCTATAAATAATGGAAAGGTATTTTACTACAAAGATATTGTTTTCGGTACAACTTATAATTTTGACACTTCAATAGCATATATTAAGAGTGATGATTTAACATATATTTATCAGAAAGAAAAACCAGTTATAAGTGGGGATACAGTTTTAAAAACTAATCAGTTTAAGTGGAATAATGATTCTATTTTAATAGATGGCACAACTTATTTAAAAGGTTTAAATTCAGCAGCTGATAGAGTTAAACATGAAGTAATTTACACAGATTTAAACAATAAAACATACAGTTATACTTTAAATACCACAAAAAATAACGATATATACAACTATAATCGCACTACTCCTTTAATAGATCTTCCAAGTGGTATCTATAATATAAAACTTAAAACTACTTATTTAGATTATCCAGAACATAATACTACTCAAATTATTAAAGAAGGATATAATTCTGAATTGAAAGAATTTAACGGATTAATATACAGATTTATTAATGACAGTGATGGTTTAAAATTAAGAGTTGTTAAAAAAGATTTAAACAGACCTTTACCAAAACAAAGTTTAATAAATTTTGAAATAAATGATGCTGGAATTTTAAATATCGATGGAATTGCCTTCTTAAATAATATGGACTCTGTTGATAAAAATATTATTAAACATCAACTTGTTTTAACCAATACATACAGCAAAAATGTTGCGATTGAAGATTTAGAAACATATCAATATGACCTAGAATTAAAAGATGGATATATTTATAAGTATATTGGTTATAGAGGTAGCGTTGATCTTAAAGAATACAATAATGGCAATTATAAGATTCATATTCGTTTTACCAATGGTGATGTTGTGAAAGATATTGAGGTTAGATCTAATCACAATAAGTATGATAACGTGATTAAAAATATCGGTGAAAAAACTATTAGATTAAATTCAATTCAAAAAAATATATTTGAATTTGAATTAAATATAAGTAATGAAAAAATTGATTATACTAAAATTTTAAAACCTAGCCGTAGAACATCATACAATAATGTTAATGAATTAAGTTTTAATGAACAATATTTGAATATTGACGGTATAGCTTTAATTTATCAAACAAATATGAGTCAGGATAATAATGTTAAGCATAGTTTGTTGCTGGTGAATAGAGAAAGTGGAGAAGTTATCGAAAAAGAGCTTGATACCAAATTGTATAGTGTTGAATTAACTAAAATTTTAAAATCAAAATTTGACCTTAATTATTCAAATTATTTAAAAGAAATTGATATTAGTGATATAAAAGATGGTGTTTATGATTTAAAAATAAAAGTTAGTACTAAAGAGTATATGGATATAATCGATGTAGCGATGTTTAATAAAACATACAATGAACATCAATATCAAACAAAAAAATATAATGTTATAATTAATCCGTATACTAATAAAGTTAGTCTTAAAGTAGGTGAGTAAAATGAAAAAGAAGAAATATTCTAAAAAAATTATTTTATTATCAGTGGTAGCATTTTTGTTGCTCTGTGTTGTTAGTGTTGTGTTGGTCTTGATGCTTAATTCAAATAAAGTTAAAACCCTTGATTTTTCTACTATGAAGAAAGATGAAATACTTGCTTGGGTTGAAACTAATAAACTTAAAGAAGATAAGGTTATTATAAAGTATGAACATTCAGATACCGTTGCAAAAGATTCTTTGATTTCACAATCTATTTTACCTAACAAAGAAATCAAAAATATTTTAATATTGAAAATTTCATTAGGTGTCGATAGTGAAAAAGAATATGATCTTCCTGCGAATTATTTAAGTATGACTAAGGAAGAAATTGAAAAATGGTTGAAAGAAAGAAATTTTAATAATGTATCTTATGAGTTTGCGGTAAGTGAAAAGATAGAAAAAGATAAAATTTTATCTATTCACCCTAGTATTAAATTAAAAATTAATCAAAAAATAGTTGTTACAATTTCTTCTGGTAAAGATGAAAACAAAGAAATTACCGTACCTGATTTTTCGGTTTATAATTCACTTGCCAATATTGAATCTTGGATTAAAACCAATAAATTAAAACTAAATTTAAAGAAAGAATTTAGTAATTCTAAAGAAGAAGGGAAGGTTATTTCGCAATCTCCTGCAAAAACAAGTAAGGTCAAAGCAGGAGATACTATAACAATTACTATATCAGAAGGTAAAGGAATTACTGTCCCTGATTTTGTAGGTAAAAAAGCTAGTGATGTTAAAAATGCTAATTTAAACTTTAGTTATGAATATACATTTGATATTAAAGCAAATGGAACAGTTATTGCTCAAAGTGTTGCAAAAAATACGATAGTTAAAAATAATACAAATATTAAATTAACAGTTTCTAAAGGAAAAGATGATATCACTCCTTCAAACTTTGCGAATAATTTTAAAAACAAACCAGCTCAGGAACTTAAAAATGCAGTTGAATCAGCATTTAAATCAGTGAATTTAAAAAATTACACTATCAAAGTAACGGAAGAATATAGCGATACTGTAGTTAAAGGTAATGTTATAAAATATGATAATGAAATAAAACAAAGCAGAGAATTTAGATATGTTGTATCGTTAGGGAAGTTCCAACAAGAAAATAATGCATCTCAATTTAATGATAAAACAGTAGAAGAAATTAAAAAAGTAATTGATGAAGCTAATAAGAAGAATGCGAAAATAGAGATTAAGACAACTGTTGGTGATGTTAATAACGAGAAAGAAAATAAAACCTACAATTGTACATATGAAAATAATATTTTAAATTGTAGTTTGTACAAAAAAGAAGTTATTAAAACTAGCAAAGACAGCGTGATAAATGCATTAACGCAAGAGTTTGTTGATGCTTGTGGTAATGGTTGTGATTTAAAGGTTAAAGATGTTAATGGAAAAGTAGATGTTAATATCAAAGTTGTAATTGAAACCATTGAAAGTGCAGAAGAAAGAGAAAGAATAGTTATTGAAAGAGTAGTGGATAAAGATTTCTTATTAGAAAATGATACTGTAACAGTTAAAGTTAGTAAGGGAATTAAAAAAGAAACTTATGATGTTAATGGTGTTAAAATTTTAATAAATGGTTCTGAAAATGTAGAGGCTACTGCTGAGCTTTCACAAAGAATTGAAGCGTTTAATAAAAGTAAACAAAAAGTTGAAGAAATGTATGGGGATAAATTTAAGTTAGATATTAGAAAATCAGTAAACAACTCTATACCTGCTGGTCAATTTGATGAAAGTCAAGCAAATTCTGCTAGCGGAAGATATAATGTAGGTAGTGATATTATAATTTATATTTCAATTGGTGAAACTGATGAATAATAAAAAAATTTTATTTGATGAAATCAGTATCAAAAAATCAATTAAAAGAATTTCACATGAAATTTTAGAAAGAAATCATAAAGTTAAAGATGTTGTGCTTGTAGGTATAAAAAGAAGAGGAGAAATCATCGCAAAAAGAATACAGGCTGAGATTTTAAATATTGAAAATTCATTAGTAGCAACTTTAGGAATAGATGTTTATAATTACAGAGATGATATTTTAGAAAAAAGAATTGAAAATGTTGATATTAATTATAACTTTAAGGATAAAATAGTTATTTTAATTGATGATGTTTTACACAAAGGAAGAACTGCTAGAGCAGGGATTGAGTATATTATTCAAAACGGTAGAGCTAGCCAAATACAACTAGCTATACTTGTTGATAGAGGGCATAGAGAGCTTCCGATTAAACCTGATTATATAGGTAAAAATATTCCAACTGCTAAAAATGAAGAAATAATTTGTCATTTAAAAGAGATAGATGGGGAAGATGTAATTTATATTACAAAAGATTAGTTAAATACTTGCCTTTTGCAATAAATTTATATAAAATATTAATTGACCTTATCTATTTTGTAGCCCCGGAAACTACATAAGAAAAGAGGTAAAATAAAATGCGTCAAACAACGATGCTAAAAAAAGAAGAAGCAACTAAAAAATGGTATGTGGTAGATGCTTCTAATAAAACTCTAGGTAGACTTGCTTCTCAAATCGCAACAGTTCTTAGAGGAAAACACAAACCAACATTCACACCAAATGTAGATTGTGGTGATTATGTAATAGTTATTAATGCTGCTAAGGCAGTTATTACCGGTGATCAAGTTCACAAGAAAAATTATTACAGCCATTCTCAATACCCAGGAGGTCTTAGAGTTAGAACTACTGGCGAAATGAGAAGTAAATATCCAGTTGAATGGGTAGAAAAAGCAATTAAAGGGATGATTCCTCATAATAAATTAGGTGATAAAATTAGAAATCATTTATTTGTGTATGAAGGCGAAACCCATCCACACCAAGCTCAAAAACCAATTGAGTTAAAGATAGATTAGGAGTAAATAATGGCAAAGAAAAAATCAGTACAAACCTTTTTAGGTACAGGTAGAAGAAAATTATCAGTAGCTAGAGTTTACTTAACTCAAGGTAGTGGTAATATTGTGGTAAATGGCTTAGAACTTAAAGATTACCTACCACAAGAGTTATTAAGAATGGTTGTTAAATCACCGTTGTTATTAACAAATACACTTGAACAATATGATGTATTAATTAATGTTTATGGTGGAGGATTTACAGGACAAGCTGGAGCTATGAGACACGCAATCTCAAGAGCTTTACTTGAAGCTAATCCAGAATTAAGAAGCTCATTAAAAACAGCAGGTTTCTTAACTCGTGATGCTCGTACTAAAGAACGTAAAAAATATGGTCTTAAAGGTGCTAGAAGAGCTCCACAATTCTCTAAACGTTAATATTATTTATTTAATATATCAAATAAAACACCAGTTAGCTGGTGTTTTTGTTTTGTGATAATTGATATATGTCTTGTTATATGTTAAAATATAGATATATAAAATATATGACTAATTTAGCAATAAAAATTCATTTGTTTAAAATAATTAATTAAATTATGAAAGGAAGAAATATAAATCTTAAAAGATATAAAAACGGTGATTTTATTATTATAGTTATAACAAATTAATATAAATTTAAGGAGGTAATTATGCAAAAAAATATTAAATTAATAAGTTTTATAACTATATGTTGTTTTTTAATTATAGGAACAAGTTTTATTTCTGGACGAGAAATTTCAGATTATGACATGATTATGCCTAGGTTTGGCGGGGTAGTAAAAACAGATTCGTTATACAAAAATACTCAAACAAGAGCAGTTAATAACAATAGTTTTGTCGGTGGTGATTATAGTATGCATTGTGCTATTTATAGAGGGGAAAATAAAATGACAAAAACTTACACCGCACATAGTGGAGATAGAATATATTTGAATTATAATAGCCCGTCGGATGCTGAAGGTTCAAGATTAAAGCTAGGTGCTTGGACAGGGATATCAGTTTATGTAAAAGTTCAAACATCTGGATCTTGGAGTCCTGATGAAAAATAAATAAAAATATAATATATATAGAATGGTACCAACCATTCTATATATAATTTGTGAGGTACTTTTGGAATATTGTAAAAATATACTTTTTAACGGAATTAAGGATAAAAAATTCTTTTTGGCTATTTCAATTATATTATTGTCAATGATTTTTTCTTTAACTTCATTTTTGGATGAAGGAAGTATGTATTTTTTTAAACACGATTATGTTACAACATTTTTACAAGGGTATAACGGTGATAAATCTTTACTTGTACCGTTAGCTCCCTTAATAGCCACCATACCTTTTGCTGCTAATCATATAGAAAATAGAAAAAGTGGAATTATAAAAAATTTAATTATTAGAATTGGATATGATAAATATTTTAAATACACTTTCCTAATTAACATAATATTATCTTTTTTAGTATTTTTTATTAGTATGTTTATATTTATGTTATTTTCAATATTATTTTTTGATAAAAATATAGATTTAGATATTTATAATTATATAACTAAAAATTCTATGTATAATTTTGTGGCTAATATTTCTCCTTTATTTTATCTTTTGATACTAATAATACATTGTTCTATAATTTCTGCTGTTTATAGCAGCATAGGTTTATCGTTATCGTATTATATAAAAAATAAATTTATAGCTTGGGTTTTTCCTTTTGTGATTACAACCATAATTTCATTGTTTTCTATATTTTTAGGCATCACAAAATTAGAATTAATGGCTATGTTTGATGTTACAAGAGTAAAAGACAATACATTTATATTTTTGTTGTTTTATGTTTCGTTTTTTATAACAACTTCATATTTTATTGCATATAATAAGTTTAAAAGAGATATTCAAAATGATGAAGAATTTTAATATATTTAAAAAAGATTTTTATATAAACTTTATATACTTTTTATTGGCTAGTTCAATATTAGCTAATTTTAGTCAAATTATGATGTTTAAATATAAATTTGGTAATTTTAATTTAGGAGAGTTAATAATTATAATGTTTAATGATTCTTATACTGGTTACTTCACTTTTCCGTTTTTATTGTTATTTATATTAATGATTGAAAGTCCGATTGAAGAAAATATTTTTTTCTTACTTGTTAGATTTGATAGTAGAAAACATTTTTATAAGCATAAACATAACAAAGTAATTAAAATTCTTGTTTTATATCTGATTTTTATATGTTTGTTTTCAATTATTACAAATATTGTAAATTTTAATATAGGAAATAACATTTCTCTAGCAACCATAAAATTTGCAGAAATTTATTTATCTGGACATTTTGAAACTAATAATTTAATATTAGAAATTTTAAAGATAATTATACTGCAAGGATTATTACTCTATTTATTTACATTAATGTATTTATTTTTAACACAATTTAAAATATCTCAATCGTTAGTTTTTATCATATATACTACAGTTTTAATTACTATGGCTGGTATGTCGCTAGGATTTTTTGGTAAATATTTAAAACAGTTTTCTGTATTTTATTTAGCTAGTTCCATAAATAATCACAATATTTCTTTTGTAACAAGATTGATTTTATTTATATTAATAGATTTAATGCTATTTTTATTAAATTTTAAAATATTTAAAATAAAAGATATATCTTTACTTAAAGGAAGTAAACAGTATCAAAATGAATAGGAATATAATTATGAAATGTATTGAAATAAAAAATCTTTTTAAAAAATTTAAAAACAAAGTTGTCATAAATAATCTCAGTTATGATTTTGAAAGAGAGAAAATATATGGGATTGTAGGATCTAACGGGTGTGGAAAGAGTGTTCTTTTTAAGTTAATTTCTGGTCTAGTTATAGCAACATCAGGTGAAATTATTATTGATGGTGTTAAAGTTGGGAAAGAATTTTCTAATTTAAATCTTGGTATTATTATTGAGCATCCTGGGTTTTTACCTAATCTTACTGGATTTGAAAATTTAAAACAGCTAGCTTCTATAAAAAATAAAATAACTGATAAAGATATTATTGATACATTGAAGAAAGTTTCGTTATATAATGATATGGATTATAAAGTGAAAAATTATTCATTAGGTATGCTTCAAAGACTAGGAATTGCTCAAGCATTAATGGAAAAGCCTAAGATTTTATTACTAGATGAACCTTTTAATAGTATAGATTTTGAAGGGGTTAAAGAACTTAGAAAATTGATAAAGGAGTATAAAGAACATAATAACGCTACTATCATATTGACATCTCATAATATAGAAGATATTGAAATTTTAGCTGATGAAATTATTTTAATGGATAATGGTAATTTAAAAAAGATAGTTGATAAGCAAAAAGATAGCCACTAAATATAATTAGTGGCTTTTTATTAATAAAATTTATAGATAATTTATTTATCTGTTATTTTTTTTATAAACAATATTCCTAATGCGATAAAAATAGTTCCTAAAGAATTTATCAGTATATTGTTTTCTCCACTTTTTGGCAAAGTAGGTTTTACTTCACTAACAGTTAATGGTGGTAGTGTAGTTACTTTAATATGAATGTCTTCTTTTATATTTTCTATTTCGATACTCAACTCATTTTTATGGTTATATTCTTTTCCGTTGATCAGCACTTTATCAATACGATAACTTACAGGAGGTTTAAAATTGATAGTGGTAGATGTACCATGATCAAAAATGCCCCCTTCATCAATAGTACCATTGTCTATTTCACTGGTTAATTTATATTTTATTTTTTTAGTTTTAACTATAATGATTTTATCCTCATCAATACTATTTAAGTTAATGGTGTTGATATTTGAAATATAAGGGATATTATTTATTGTAATGCTATCTAATTCATAACCGTTATTTATTTTAAAATCTACAGTTCTATCTTCTTTATAACCAATATTATCTTCATTAGGTGTAATAGTGCCATTATCTATACTAGTTTTTATTGAAAAAGTTTTTGGAACAGTTTCTATAACTATGTTTTTATCTTCTTTAATATTGAATAAAGTTATTTTTTCTTCTTTTTCTTTGATTGGAATTTCAATATCGTTTATAGTAATTCTACTAATTTTATATCCATCTTTAATTTTATAATTTATAGTGCTGTCATCGCCATAATTTACGATATGACTTTTATCAATAGTGCCATTGGTTATAGTTGTGGTTATGTTAAAAGTTATTTTTTCACTTTCAACAACTACATTTTTATCTTCATTTATTTTATTTAAAATTACAGGATTGCTTTTGTTAACTTCATTTCCATTGATTGATATTTTTTTTATTTTATATCCTTCGTTTAAAATGAAATTTACACTGCGATCACTTCCTTCCAATATATTATTTTCACTGCCATCAATACTACCATTATCTATACTTGTGGTTAAGGTGTAAAAGTTTGGTTGAATTAAGGCTGTAGGATTTTCGCTATTATCACTTGTAAAGTTATCAAATAAACTAATAGCTGTTTTAGCATCTAAAATTTTATCTTCTACAACATTTTTAATCACTTTCACTGTATGGTAAAGAACAATATCAGCACCATCATAATTATTTTCATTGTTTACAAATTCCTCTTTAGCAATTGCCTGTATTTGGGTTTTATTATCGTTATTTATTTTTTCAATAGTGAATTTATCACTTATATCTAAAACAACATCATTTTTTACTTTATATACTTTACTGTTTAAAACCTCAACATCTTCACTAATATCGTCAACTATAACAAATCTTTTAACTTTTCTATTAGCGTTATGATATTTTTGTAAAAATCTTTGCGAAACAACAATATTTTCAATACTTCCTTTTTTAGTAGTAAAACCATTTTCTTTAGTTGCCCAGTATTTAATAGGGTTTGGAGGTACATAATTTGCATTACCTATAGGAAAGTGAATAAATTGGACATGAGCAGAAGAATATCCATTCACGCTAGAAAGTATTATTTGCCCTGTAATTTCATCATCTATAGGTAAAGCGAAGGTATCGATATTTCTGTTGCTAATATTACTAGCCACTCTATAAGCAATCGTGTTTTCAAAAATTCCTCTTCCAATTCTACCTCGCTGTTCGTATCCATCATTCATTAAAAATACTTTTTTTGCCTTGATATACTCTAAAGATTCAGTATCTTCTTCCTCTTTGCTTAAACCCATTATAGCTACGGTTGCTCGCATTGGTGCTTTTTCAAGGTTGTCTAAAAAATAGTAAGAAACATTTATATTAAGTTTTCCAACCACAAATCTAATATGCGATTTATCTAACCAGAATAGGTGAGGATGTCTTCCTAAATTGTGATGATTTCTATTTAATTCAATGACAGTAAATTTCCATTTTCTTGCGACTGGTCTATTATCAATTTGATATGATTCATTTAATTCCCAAAGCTCTGCACTAGAGTTTACTCCGCCCTCAAAAGAAAAACCTGGTCTACCGTTATTTTCAATAAGTCTAGCTCCATTTAAGTTTTTAACAGTATAACTAGTACCGTTTCCGTTTATTAAATCATGCCATTTCACATCATTTACTTGATTTTGATAATTTATCCAATTTTCTTGATCTAGTTCAAAGGCTGGGATAGTTGTATCATTATAATTTTTTGCTGTACCAAGTTTTTCAAAATCTCTGTAAGTAAGCTCAAAATCTTTTATTTTTCTAAATTCTGGTATAGTAGCGTTTATTTCTTTAAAGCAAGTTATAAACAGCGTCAATATCATTATTTTTGTAATTAATAATTTAATAACTTTATTCATCATAATCACCAATTTCAATAAATTTAATTTCTATTTCTTTATCAAAATTAGATTCTTCCATTTCTATACTTTTAAATTCTGATAAAATTTTTAATCTTTCTTTTTCATCAATTTGATATTCATCCTCTATTGGAGTAGGGGTATGGTTATTGTTGGCGAAAGTTATCGCTCCTGTGGTTAAAACAATTGTTAAAATTAACATTAATATACTAATATTTTTTATTTTTTCTTTCATTTATCCTCCTTTAAAAAATATTAAGGATACTAGATATTTTTATCTTTTTCCTTCATTTTATTATTGCTTTCATTTTTGTTTTTTCCTAAATTTTGAATTTTATTTATTTTTTAGTAAAATATGGATAAAGAGGTTCAGGTATGGAATTTAATTTAGGGTTATTATTAGGTGGTTTTGGACTATTTATGTTTGGTATGAAATATATGGGGGATGGTTTAAAATCTTATTGTGGAAATAGTTTAAGAGAACTAGTGGATAAATATACAACAAATCCTTTTTTGGGACTTATAATAGGTACCGTTGTAACCTGTATTATTCAATCTTCTTCAGCCACTAGCGTGATTGTGATTGGTTTTGTTAGGGCAGGGTTAATGAAGTTAGAACAAGCTGCAGGTGTTTTGATAGGTGCAGCTTTAGGAACCACAATTACTTCTTTTTTAATAGGTTTAAAAGTTGAAAAATTTGCCTTATATTTTATTTTTATTGGTGGATTGATGGTTGCATTTTCTAATAAAAAGAAAACTATTTATTTAGGAGAAATAGTTTTGGGTTTTGGTACTCTTTTTTATGGATTAAAAATTATGGGAGATACTTTGGTAACCTTAGTTAATACTCAATATTTTATTAGCTTCACCGAATTAACATCAAAAAGTCCATTTATAGCTTTCATTATTGGTTTAATTACCACCGTTTTACTTCAATCGTCTAGTGTTTCAATAGGTATTATTCAAAAAATATATGAAGCAGGTGGTATTAGTTATATAGGTGCAACTTTCTTCGTTTTTGCAGCAAATATCGGAACTACTATTACAGGAGCCTTAGCTGCCTTAGGTGGTAGTAAAAGTGCAAAAAGAACTGCGTTACTAAATACATTGATTAAAAGTTTTTATATTGTGATTGCTTTGAGTTTTTCAAAAATTTTAATTGATATATCATTACATTTTTCTATGGTTTTTGGTCTTGATAAAATGATGGAAATTTCATTTATTCATATCATCACCAATATTATAGGTGTATTAATAACTTTCCCTTTAATTGATTTATTGGTAAGAATAACTAAGAGATTTATTCCTATTGAAGAAAATGCTACGGTTGAATTTAATGTGAAGAAAATTGATGAAAATTTAGCACAAACACACCCTTATGTAGCTTTAGAATTTACTCAAAAACAAATTTATTCATTTAAGGATATGGTTATTTCAAATGTTTTAAATACACAAAAATATTTAAATAACAGCAAAAATAATCAAGAACTAAAAGAGGTAATTATTTCTGCAGAAAGTAGAATAGATGATGCTGATGGTGCTATTTCCAATAATTTAAGAGTTATTAGTAAAACCCAACTTTCAGAAATTGATATGTCTGAGTATAATCTTCAATCTTCTATTATCAAAAGTTATGAAAGAATTGCAGATCTTGCGATTAATCTGGTTGAATTTTATGAAATGGTTTTTGATGATAAGAATAATTTTTCTAATGAAGCAATAGAAGAAATAAATATGATGTATGGAATATTCAAAGAAATGTTTGAATATACAAGTAAAATATATTTTGATAAAGAGATAAAATATTTTGAAAAATTAAATACTTTAGAAAACAAATTAGATAATACTGAATATGAAGTTAGAATGAACCATTTTAGACGAATTAGTAATGATTCTTGTAGTTCTATAGTGGCTTCATCTGTATATTGCGATATAATTGGTACAATTGAAAGAATGGGAGATCATTGTATGAACATTTCAAGATATTGTTTATCAGAACTTGTTGATAGTAAATTTTAATAAAAATAAGCAATAATTAAATTATTTATTTTTGATATAATAAAAATATGAAAGATACATTTATAAAAAATCACTATAAAAATATAATGATACTTATAGCTTTAATCAGCTTAACAACCATAATTTTTTATAGTCCTTATATTTTGACATCTAGGAGTTTACAATACGGAACTGATATTAAAACTCAATGGTTTCAATTTTATACCGAATTTAAATCTTTAATGTCAGCTTTTATTCATCATAAACAATTACCTTTTTATTCTTGGAACTTATTTTTAGGAAATAATTTTTTTGCTTCAAAATCATATTATTTGATTGGAGATATTTACAGCTACATCTCTTTACTTATACCTTTGCCTTTTTTTGAGATGAATATGATTTTACAATATATTAAATTCATTGTAGCTGGTATAAGTTTTTATTGTTTTTTAAATGAGTTTGAATTTAAAAATATTACTAAAATAATCTTATCTTATGTCTATGTTTTTAATTCTTGGTCTATATTTTTTAGCGGGCAATTGGTATTTTTATCGTTTTATTCAATATTGCCTTTTTTATTTTTAGGTATAGAAAAAATTTTAAAAAATAAAAATTCAAAAATCTTTATTATAGCAGCTGCAATTTTATTGTGTTGTAATTTCTATTTCTTTTACACAGCAAGTATTTTTATTGCGATATATTGTTTATATCGATATAGTATTTTAAAATTTGATTTTAAACAATCATTCTTTTATACAATAAAATTATTGTTAAATTATATATTATCAATGGGTATAGTTTCTATAATATTTTTACCTACTTTTTTGTATATAAAAAATACGGATAGAATTTTTATTTTTGAAAATATCTTTTTTTATAAAAATTTAAATGTTTATTTGGGATTTTTACATTCTCTGTTTACACCAAATTTTTTATATATTTATCGAATAAATGTATTTGAAACTTTTGAACATAGCACCAGAGAGGTTTGTTTATGGCTGGGTTCAACTCTATGTTTATTGT
The DNA here is from genome assembly GCA_945875435.1 of uncultured Erysipelotrichaceae bacterium. Lineage (GTDB taxonomy): Bacteria > Bacillota_I > Bacilli_A > Erysipelotrichales > Erysipelotrichaceae > RGIG5681. The sequence goes on along the minus strand of CAMCKH010000002.1, from coordinate 33,167 downwards.
TGCCGCAGCTAAATCAAAAAATATTTAAAAAATACCTAAATGTAAAAATATATGTAGTGTTTATAATTATTATGTTTTTACCAATATTAAGTTCTGCAGTTCATGGTTTTGGAGACCCTCAACAGAGATGGTTAATGTTTGTTAATTTCTTTAATCTTTATCATTTAGGATATGTGCTAGATGGAATAGAACAAATAGATAAAAAAATATTAAAAATAAGTTTATTTACAGCTTTTATCTTTAGTTTATCGTCTTTTTTCATTTCTTTATTTTATCAGTCATATCTTTTGCAAGAATATTATTGGCAATTAATCTTAATTTTAACATCATTATCTTTTTTCGTATTATCTTATTACGTAATATGCAGGTATAAAAAATTTATTATGGCATTAATAGTTTTTGAGGTAGTATTTTTTGGTTTCTTAAATTATTTTATCTCTGTAGATTACAAAGAGGGTGGTAGTAACAAATTTATTAAGCAAGTTACTTCTGTTTTAGAAGATGAAAAAAATTCTTTAAACAATCATTTAGATTATTTAAATCAGAATAAAGAAGAATTTTATCGTGTTGCTGTGGATATACATAGTGCTTATTGGAATTATTCTCATAATATGTCAGTATTTTATCGTTTAAAAGGTTTGATGTCGTATGATTCCACTTATTCTTATGCAATTAATGATTTGAAAAAAATGCATCCTGAAATTAATGAGTATTCAGATTGGATATTCAATATTAAAGATACAAGTATTCAAAATTTTTTATCAACCAAATACTTTATTTATCCTAATCAGTATAAAGTTGAACCAAATTTAAAATTAGTTGATAAAGATTATTTAGGGGCATTTAATATTTATGAAAATTCAAATTATCTTCCTTTCGGCAGCACATATACTAAAGTTATATCTATGGAAGAGTATGCAGAAAATCCAGATACAAATAAATTATTAGAATTTGTTATAGCTGATAAAAAAGACCAAGAGGAAATTAAATCTTCTGTAGGTAATGCTAGAATTTTTTTAGAGAATACTTATTATAAATATAATCACTTGCACGGAGAGTATTCGGTTAATGAAGATTCATTTATGATTTTAAGTTTACCTTATGATGATGGTTGGACCATTAAAGTTGATAATCGTATTGTACTTAAAAAATATAAGGTTAATGGTGGGTTTATCGGAATTGCAGTGCCTTCAGGAGAACATTCAATTGATATGTATTTTGTGCCTGATGGGTTTAAGTTAGGGGCAATTATTTCGTTAATTTCGATAATAATATTCATTGTCTTGCAATTGAAAATCGGATTTAAAAAAATAAAACATACCATAGAATAAAAACAACACTTCATAATGAAGTGTTGTTTTTGTATTGACATCTAGTCAATTTTATTTTTAATTGCGGCTTGTGCAGCAGCTAATCTAGCAATTGGAACTCTATACGGAGAACAAGATACATAATTTAAACCTATTTTATGGCAGAAATTAATACTTGAAGGATCTCCACCGTGTTCACCACAAATACCGAGTTTTAAATTATTTTTACTATTTCTTCCTTTAACGCTTGCGATTTTAATTAATTCACCAACTCCGTTTTGATCAAGTCTAGCGAAAGGATCATTTTCATAAATTTTTTTATCATAATAATTTTTCAAGAAACTTCCAGCATCATCTCTTGAAAATCCGAAAGTCATTTGGGTTAAATCATTAGTTCCGAAAGAGAAGAAGTCAGCTTCTTTTGAAATTTCATCCGCCATTAAAGCAGCTCTAGGTATTTCAATCATTGTTCCGATATGATATTTGAGATTAACATTATTTGCATTAATTATTTCGTTTGCGGTATCAATTATAATTTTTTTAATATATTTTAATTCATTAACATCCCCAACCAAAGGAATCATTATTTCTGGTTCAATATTATAATTAAATTCTTTATTAACGTTAATGGCAGCTTCAATTATTGCTTTTGTTTGCATAATTGCGATTTCTGGATAAGAGATCGCAAGTCTACAACCGCGATGACCCATCATTGGATTAAATTCATGTAAACTTGAAATTATTTGCTTTAATTCATTAATATCGATTTTCATTTCATTAGCAATGCTAGAAATATCATAACTAGAAGTAGGTAAAAATTCGTGAAGAGGGGGATCTAGATATCTAATTGTTACAGGTAAATTTTTCATTACTTTATAAATTTCTTCAAAATCTTTTCTTTGCATTGGTAGTATTTTAGAAAGTGCAATTTTTCTTTGAGCTTCAGTTTTTGAAACTATCATTTCTCTAACCGCCTTTATTCTGTTTGATTCAAAGAACATGTGTTCGGTTCTTACAAGACCAATACCTTCAGCTCCAAATTTTAAAGATGTCATTGCATCTTGTGGAGTATCTGCATTACATCTAATTTTTAAAGTTCTAAATTCATCTGCCCATTGCATAAATCTAGAGAAATAACCAGAAATGCTAGCCTCAACAGTTTTTACCAATCCTTCATAAACAATACCAGTAGTTCCATCTAAAGATATATAATCTCCCTCTTTAAATACTTTGTTGTTTATTGTGAATTGTTTATTATCTTCATTTATTAAAATATCTCCTGCACCACATACGCAACAAGTACCCATACCTCTTGCAACAACTGCTGCGTGAGAAGTCATACCTCCTCTAACAGTTAAAATACCTTGTGCTACATTCATTCCTTCAATATCTTCAGGTGATGTTTCTAATCTTACTAAAATAACTTTTCTACCTTTTTCTACCCATTTTACTGCATCGTTTGCATTAAATACTATTTGACCACTTGCGGCACCAGGAGAAGCTGCAAGAGCCTTGGTTAAGATATTAGCATTTTTTAATTCATTATTATCAAATTGTGGGTGGAGCAGGGCATCTAACTGTTTTGGATCAACCATCAATAACGCTTCTTCAACATTTATCAATCCTTCATCTACCAAATCGCAAGCAATTTTTAAAGCTGCAGAAGCTGTTCTTTTACCATTTCTAGTTTGAAGCATATATAATTTACCATTTTCGATAGTAAATTCCATATCTTGCATATCTTTGTAATGATTTTCTAATTTTTTAGCAATATTTTTAAATTCTTCATAAGCTTTAGGCATAAAGTCAGCTAATTTATCAATACTTTGAGGAGTTCTAGTTCCCGCAACCACATCTTCTCCTTGAGCATTAATTAAAAATTCACCGAACAATTTATTTTCTCCAGTAGCTGGATTTCTACTAAATGCCACACCTGTTCCGCAATCATCTCCCATATTTCCAAATACCATCGTTTGAACATTTACCGCAGTTCCCCAAGAGTTAGGAATATCATTCATTTTACGATAAAAGATAGCTCTTGGATTATTCCAAGATTTAAATACAGCCTCTATCGCAAGTAATAATTGTTTTTTAGGGTCAGTAGGGAATGATTGATTAAGGTTTTTAAAATAAAATGCTTTAAATTTATTAACCATTAATTTTAAGTCGTCTTCATCTAATTCGTTATCTAAAGTAACACCTTTTTCAGCTTTAATATCATCTATTATATGTTCAAATTTATGTTTAGGAAGATTCATAACCACATCCGCAAACATTTGGATAAATCTACGATATGAATCATAAGCGAATCTAGGATTATTAGTTTTTTTAGCAATAACTTCAACCACCTCATCGTTTATTCCAAGGTTTAAAATGGTATCCATCATCCCAGGCATACTAGCTCTTGAACCACTTCTTACCGATACTAGTAAAGGGTTGTTTTTGTCATTGAATTTTTTTTGTGAAATTTCTTCTAATTTATCAATATTATCATTTATTTGTTTAATAATTTCATCATTAATAACTCCACCATTATCATAATAGCTATTACAAGCGGTTGTTGTGATTGTGAAACCACTAGGAACAGGCATTTTAAGTAGAGTCATTTCAGCTAAATTAGCACCTTTTCCACCTAAAATATCTTTCATTTTTCCATTTCCTTCATAGAACTGGTAAACATATTTATTAGTCATAATTCTTTCCTCCGTATTATTGATAGAATAATTATAATTTATTTTTTATCATTTGTAAACGATTACAATTATTTTAATAGATTATTTGGTTAAAATAATTTATAATTTAGATAATGAAAAAAGAACTTTTTATTTATTTTTTAAAAGCAGTTGCGGTGTATTTAACGATTTATTTAATTGAGCTGTTTTTATATGAAAATTATTTAACTTTTATTGGAGATTTTAAAGATATTAAAACAATCATTTATATACTATCGTTAGTTGTTGTAAATCCTATTTTAACTGCTTTTGTTGTGAATAGATTGAAGATTAAAAGGATATTTAATATTAAATAAATAAAAATAAAAAAACTCTTAGTAGCTACTTTAATTGAAAACAGTAGTGATAAGAGTATTTCTAGAATTATGTATAAAAGATAATAACACTAAGATTTTATAATTATTGTATTATAGTGCTGTTTTTGGGTATAAAAATTCTTTGTTTTTCATCTAAAATTTTAATATCCAATTCTTTACAGAAAAAGTTTTCGCCATCACTTTGAGCACATAATGGAGTTTTAGAACTTATTTTTATTCTTTTCGCTTTAGTGATAGTGATTTTCTTTTCGTCTTTATGCGTTCCTTTTTTATACTTAGGAAGTACATTTATAAGCTCTATTAAGTTTAGTGAATTGGTATAACAGATATCCAAAAGCCCATCTTGACAATTGCTGTCGGGTGTAGGGATAAAACCGTTGCCATAATATTTACCATTCATTATCGCAATTAAATTACATTTAATATTACGAACCTCATCATCCATATGGATTATAACTTCTTTACTTTTGTGTGTTGTTAAATGTTTGAGTATAGAAAGGTTATATGCTATATTTTTGTGTATTTTAGTGTTTCTAATTATTTTTACTATATCATAGTTAATATCTGCATCAATCCCCATAGAAGCTCCATTTAAAAATCTAATGATTCGGTCATTATCGATGATAGCCTCACATACATCAACTTTACTTTCTTTATAGTCTATTAAATTGGTTAAGGTAATTTCAAAATCTTCCCCTTCTTTAACAATCATTCTTGAAAAGTCATTTCCACTTCCAGTAGGGATAATTGCCATCGGAACATTCCTATTAATTCCGTTGATAACTTCGTAAATTGTTCCATCACCCCCCATAGCTACAATACATACATCATCATTTTGAGTGTATGAAGATGCTATTTTTGTTGCATGTCCTGCATATTCTGTTTTAACTATTTCGAATTTTTGATTATAATTTTCCATTATTTTTGAAATTTTATTAATTTCTCTTAAACTTTTACCTTGACCACTAATGCTATTTATTATAAATACCCATTTCATATTTTAAGTAACTCCTTTCCAACATTTCTATTTTATCATTAAAAATATCTAAATATATTTTTTCTTTTTTAACATCATACATCATATTGGCCCAACTAGACCACAAAAGGTTATGAATATTTTCGTAAATCAATAGTTCCTTTCGAATTTTTAAATTTATTTCTTTACCAAAATAATGTAAATAAATAATTTCTCTTATTTTTTCATCGTTTATTTTATTTTCAGTAATTAAACTCATTAAATCAAATAAAGGATCGTTATCTTTTGCGTATTCAAAATCAATTAAATAGGTTTTGTTTTTCGCAAATAAAATATTACCTTCAACTAAATCGTTATGACAAAGAATTTTATCATTATTAATATATTTTAGTTCATTGAATATATTTTGGTATTTCTGATAGTTAATTAAAGGTTTTTCAATTTTAGATATAAATTGTTTGTATTGATCAATGATGTTGAAATTTATTCCTGTTTTAATTTTTTCATCGTGTAATTTTTTTAAAACCTTAATAACTTTTTCGTATTTATCATTTTCTTGATAATTTTTAAAATTTAAAGATTCAACATATTTAGTTATTCTGATACCTGTTTTTTGATCATAAAAAAACTCTTCCACATCTATATCTAATTGGTTGGTTATAGATAATATTTTGTGGTAATATTCACCCCTAATAATATTTTTAATTTCAGGATTAGGAACACTTAAAATATAGTCTTGATTTTTAAAATTAAATTTGTAAATTGAATTTGTTAGTCCTAAATCTGTTTTTTGGAGTATAATATCTTTATTAAAAAGATTTTTTAAATATTTTTTTAAATCCATATTTATATTATACACTTATGAAAAAATTATTAGTAGCTAGTAGTAATGAACACAAATTTTTTGAAATAAAAAAAATGCTTGAGAATATCGAAGTTGAACTTTTATCTTTAAAAGATTTAGAATGTTTTGATGATGTTACGGAAGATGGAAGAACTTTCGCTGAAAATGCTTTGATAAAAGCAAGATATTATTATGAAAAATTTAAAATCCCAACAATTGCTGATGATAGTGGGATAATTATTGATTATTTTAACAATTTTCCTGGAATATACAGTGCTAGGTTTTTGAAAAATCTTAAAAATAACGAAAGAAATGAAATGATTGTTAATATTTTAAAAGATGTTAGTAATAAAAATGCCAGTTTTACAGCTTCGATAGCTTATGTTGGAAAAATTGAAAAGGTATTTATAGGAAAGATGTTAGGAAAAATTTCTGATAAAGTTGAGGGTGAGTTAGGTTTTGGTTATGATCCTATTTTTATACCTGATGGTTATGATAAAACAATAAGTCAACTAGGGGATGATATCAAGAATAAGATTTCTCACAGAAGTAAAGCAATTAATGAGTTTATTAATTTTTATATTGGTGATGATAATGATTAATGTAGTTCTTTTTGAGCCTGAAATTCCTCAAAATACTGGGAATATTATGAGAAGTTGTGTAGCTTTTGATGTTAGACTTCATTTAATAAAGCCATTAGGTTTTAGTTTAGATGAAAAATACATCAAAAGAAGTGCAATGGATTATTTTTATAGATTAGATTATAAAATTTATGATAACTGGCAAGATTTTATTACCAAAAATACCGGAAAATTTTATTTTTTCACAAGATATGGTTTAAAACATCTAGGTGAGATTAATGATTTTAATAATTATGAAGATGTTTACTTGGTTTTTGGAAAAGAAAGTAGCGGTATTGATAAAGAAATATTGAAAGATAATATTGAAGATTGTTACAGAATACCTATGGAAAAAGACAGTCGTTCTTTAAATCTATCTAATTGTGTAGCTATTGGAATTTACGAAGTTTTACGACAAAAAAATTTCCCTAATTTAAGTACAGTTGAAGTGATTAAAGAAGAGTTTTTAAAAAAAATATAATATGGTATAATCTTCTTGTGAGTAAAAAAAGTTCAGTTTTTATTTTTTTAATATTTTTATTTGCTTGTTTTTGTTTAATTTTTATGAATTTTCGCTATGATAGTTTATCAAGATATCCATACAAAATAAGCGAAGAAAAAAAAGAATTAATTAAAAAGCATTTATCAGAATCTGAAATAAATTATATCATTGAGTGGTCAATAGCCCCTAACGATTTTATTCCGTTATTAGAATATAATAATTTTAATATTTACAATCTTGATAAATATGAAAAATTTCAAAAAAAATTATACTATCTAGATCAAGCTGAAGTTATTAATTTTTATGAAAGTGTTAAAGAAAAAAATGAAGAAGAAGTTTTATTATTTTTAGATTCATATTACTACAGTGAACTTCTTGATTATTATAATAAAAATGATGGAACTTTTTTAATTAAAAATCCTAATGATTTAAAAGCTTATGTTGATGATCAATACGGAATTTCTACAAGATTTTACAATGATACCACAACTATAGATTTTTTAAATAATCCTGATGATATTAAATTAAGAACAATTCTTTACAATGATTTCAAAGAATTTTGTGCAGTTATAGATGATAAATTTGATAGCAGAGATTGTGGTTATCATAGTATAATCAGAGGTTTTATGACTTATGAAGAAATTTCTAACTTAAATTCAGATGAAATAATTCCTGGTCATAGCGAATATCAATTAGGTCTTGCGTTTGATTTGAAAAGTTATCGAAGTGATGATGAGATTAAAAAATTTATTAATGATAATTGCTATTTATATGGATTTATTTTAAGAAATGATAGTAGCTATAGATATGTCGGCAAGGAAAATGCCCTATACTTAAAAAAATATAATAAAACATTAAAGGAAGTATTTTTAGATGAAAATAGTTGTTGTAAGTGATAATCACGGAAATAAAGAAGTATTAAGTAAAATAAAAGATGTGCACAAAGATGCTGAATTATTTATACATTGCGGCGATAGCGAAATGAAAAAAGAAGAATTAGCTGATTTTTTAGTTGTTAGAGGTAATGTTGATAGTGATTTAAGTTTTAATTTAATTGAAGAAACTACAGTTGTTAATAAAAAAATTGTGATTGTTCATGGTCATAAATGGATATATGGTGATGAAATAATTGAAACTTTATTACCTATTGCTAAAGAAAAAAAAGCCGATATATTGTTTTTTGGCCATATTCATAGATATGTTAATGTTAAAAGAGATAATATCCATTTCATAAATCCTGGTTCAGTTAAGTATAATAAAGATTTAACCAATCCTTGTTATGCAGTGGTTGAAATTGAAAAAGAAGATGTAAAAGTAAAAAGAGTAGACATTTAATGAAAAAGTACAATGATTTTAAATATCGTAATTATAGTTATAGTTACGATGATAAATTTTTAAATATTTGTTATGAATTTGAAATAGTCGGATTAGATGATTTTCAAACTAGTTACAAAATACCTTATAAAAACAAATATTTAACTAAAGAAGTTGATGATTTAATTTTTTATTTAGGACTTATTGAATCGTTATCTGTTTATAAGTTGACTGTTGCTGATAATTACCATATTGATTGTAGAAAAACTACAGTTGATGAATTTGATTTTTTTAAAAAAATAATGAGACTAGGTCTAGGTGAGTTTTTTTATACAAATAATTTGAAATTTAATGAAGATATTAATTTTACAAGCAGTGATATAAATAAAGAATTGCCATCAAAAAAATATAAACTTGAAGGAAGGATTATAGCGGTAGGTGGTGGTAAAGATAGTGTTGTTAGTATTGAGTTATTAAAAAAAGAAATAGGAACAGAATTATTTTTAATTAATAAATTACCTAGTGCTATTTCTTGCATTGAAAAAAGCGGCTTAAATTATATAAATATTGAAAGAAAAATAGATCAAAAAATTATTAAATATAATAAATTAGGATTTTATAACGGACATACTCCATTTAGTGCTATGGTAGCTTTTGCCTCTAGCTTAACCGCCTTAGTTAATGGGGTTAAAGATATTGTTTTATCAAACGAATCTAGTGCTGATGAAAGTAGTGTGAAAGGCAGCGATGTTAATCATCAATATTCAAAGTCATATGAATTTGAAAATGATTTTAGACATTTTATTAAATCAAAAATAAATACAGATTTGAATTATTTTAGTTTTTTAAGACCTTTAAATGAATTAAGTATCGCTAAGATTTTTGCTACAAAAAAAGAATATCACAGCATTTTTACATCTTGTAACTTAAAAAGTAAAGAAGGTAAATGGTGTAATAATTGTGCAAAATGCTTATTTATTTTTATAATGCTTGCACCATTCTTGACTAAAGAGGAACTTATAGTTATTTTTGGTGAAAATTTATTAGAAAAAGAAAGTTTATTGATGGATTTTGAAAAATTATATGGCAAAAGCGATGTTAAGCCTTTTGAATGTGTTGGAACTTATGATGAAATTAATCAGGCTTTAAACGATATTGCTGATGATTATCAGGATAGTTTTTTAATGAAATCATATCTAAAAGATAAAAACAAACACCATATTATTAATGGCTATGTGATAAAAAATCAAGCAAACTTGTCAGACTATTATTTTGGATTATTAAAAAAGGAATTTGATTATGCTACAAAATTATTTAAAAAATAAATCAATCGCAATTTATGGAATGGGTTTAGAGGGAAAAAGTACTTTAAACTTTTTATTAAAACATAACATCACAAACCTTATTTATTTGGTTGATGATAAAGCTGATTTAACTTCTTTTTTGAGCGATAATATCTTTATTGCTGATAAAAATATTTTTAATGATGTAGATATAATTATCAAATCTCCAGGAATTGATTTAAAAAACGATTTTAAATATTTTGATAAATTAGAAAGTCAAACATCATTATTTTTAAAATATTATCAAAACCAAACAATAGGAATTACTGGTACTAAAGGAAAAAGCACCACCACCTCATTGATTTATCATATTCTTAAAAATACGTATAAGAATGTTATACTTGCTGGGAATATAGGTAAACCAGTATTTGATAGTATTGATTTGATTGATTCAGATACTTACATTATTTATGAACTTAGTTGCCATCAATTACAATATTTGAAAACAAGTCCAAAATTTTCAATATTTTTAAATTGTTATGAAGAGCATTTGGATAGATATGGAACATTTTTAAATTATTTGAGTGTTAAAGAAAATATTTATAGATTTCAAAATGATAAGTGTTACACTTTCATTAATGATAATTTAAAGATAATCAATGATAAATCTACAATATATTTATTAAACAAAGATATAGATATTAGAAATAAAGTAATATATTTTAAAAATAATTGTTTAGATCTTACAGATGTATCAATTTCATTAGTTGGCAAACATAATTTTATTAATATAGCTTTTGTGTATGCGTTGATTAAAGAAATTTTTGTTTTAAGCGATTATGATTTTATAGAAAATTTAAAGACTTTTAAAAGTTTAGATCATAGATTGGAATATGTAGGTAAATTTAATGGTATTAATTTTTATAATGATTCAATTAGCACTAGTGTTGAATCTACTTTAGCAGGAATTGAAGCTTTAGCTAAAGTTAAAACTGTTATTTTAGGTGGTTTAGATAGAGGTATCACATACGATTTACTTCATTTGGAACTTGAAAAAAATAAAGAACTTAAAAATATCATTTTAACTTATGGATCAGGCAAAAGAATTTATGATAGTTATAATTTTGTTAATAAAAAAGTTTATTATGTAAATGATTTAATTGAAGCTATTAAACTATCTTTTCAAATAAGTAAAGAAAATGATATTGTGCTTTTTTCGCCTGCAAGTGCATCTTATGATAGTTTTAAAGATTTCGCAGACAGAGGTAATTTTTTCAAAAAAAATATTTACAAAATTAGTTTAAATGAAGAAATGGTAGTATAATAGTAGTTATGAATTTTAATAAAATTATTAATGTAGCTGTAATTGCTCACGTAGATGCTGGTAAAAGTACCTTGGTGGATGCTTTTTTAACCCAAAGCAAAGTTTTTAAAGAACACCAAGAAATCGTTGAGTGCGTAATGGATTCTAATGATTTAGAAAAAGAAAGAGGAATCACAATTTATAGTAAAAATTGTAGTGTTAATTATCTGGATTATAAAATTAATATTGTAGATACACCTGGACACGCAGATTTTAGTAGTGAGGTTGAAAGAATCATTAAAACAGTCGATACTGTTATATTATTGGTAGATTCTAGTGAAGGTCCGATGCCTCAAACAAGATTTGTTTTAAATAAAGCGTTGAACCAAGGTTTAAAACCTATACTTTTAATTAATAAAATTGATAAAAAAGATGCTAGAGTTAATGAGGTTATTGATGAAGTTTATCAACTTTTTCTTGATTTGAATGCTAATGATGAACAATTGGATTTTACAGTATTATACGGAATCGCAAGAGAGGGCATTGTTCGCTTTAATTTAGATGATGAAAATAAAGATATTAAACCATTATTTGAAACAATAATTAAAAACACCAATCACTATCCAGACTATACAAAGGAAAATCTTAAAATGCAAATATCTGCCTTAGCTTATGATGATTATATTGGTAGAATTGGTATCGGAAGAGTTTATAAAGGTGTTATAAAAAACAATAGTATGGTAAGTGTATGTAATGTTGATGGTAAATTTAAAAATTATAAAATATCTAATCTATTTAATTACCAAGGTTTAAACAGAGTTTCTATTGAAAGTGCTATTTCAGGTGATATAGTACTAGTTAGTGGTATTTCTGATTTAAATATTGGAGATACTATTTGTAATTTTGGAACCAATGAGCCCCTTCCTTCAATCGAGATAGAAGAACCTACATTATCAATGAATTTTATGGTTAATTCTTCTCCGTTTCAAGGTAAAAGCGGAAAATATGTTACCAGTAGAAACATTAAAGAAAGACTTGATAAAGAATTAGAAGTAAATGTAGGATTAAGGGTTGAAGAAACTGATAAAACAGATTGTTTTAAAGTTTCTGGAAGAGGGGAGCTTCATCTTTCTATCCTTTTAGAAAATATGAGAAGAGAAGGTTTTGAAGTAGCAGTAAGTAAACCTCAAGTTATTTTTAAAACTATTGATGGTGTTATTAATGAACCTTTTGAAGAAGTTGTTGTGAGTGTTCCGAATGAATTTAGTGGTACTGTTATTAACAAATTAAATTTAAGAAAAGGTAATATGGTCAATATTATAGATGAAGGGACTTATACAAAAATAATATATGTTGTTTCTACAAGAGGTCTTATTGGATATCGTAGTGAGTTTATCAATGACACCAAAGGTGAAGGTGTGTTAGTTAGAAAATTTTTAACTTACAAACCATTTATTGGAGAAATACCATTGAGAAATAATGGTGTTTTGATTTCTTGCGACAAGGGTAAAGCGATGACTTATGCACTTTGGAATATTCAAGAAAGAGGTCAACTTTTTATTGAACCCGCAAATGAGGTTTATGAAGGGATGATTATAGGTGTTACTAATAAAAATATGGATATGGAAGTTAATCCAACTAAAAATAAAGCGATGTCCGCAGTAAGATCTAGCGGTAATGATGAGGCTATGAAATTAGTTCCAGCAAAAATACTTAGTTTAGAGGAAGCGTTAGATTTTATCGCAGAGGATGAATTGGTTGAAGTTACACCAGATGCAATTAGACTTAGAAAGAAATTTTTAACTGCTGTGGAGAGAAAAAACTATGCTAAAACTTTAAGAGGTGATGTTAATGTTTAAAAAATATATTTACCCTTTGTTTATAATTTTAATGATGTCAATAGGGCTTAGATTTTTAGATGGTGTAATCAGTGATAACTATGATTTTATAATTATAATTTTAAGATGTATATTACTTTTCTATTTTGGAGTTTCATTATCTTATTTTTATCGTAATAAAAATCAAAAGTGGTTTAAAAAATTAGTTATTTCTTTTATAGTCTTATTCTTGCTTTTTTATGAACTAGGTTATATTTTAGCACCACAAATAATTAATATTTTAGATACCCTCGGTTTTAAAGGTTATATTATATATTTAGTATATATTTATTGTGGTTATTGTTTCTTTGATTAAAAAAATAGCTTAACAGCTATTTTTCTATTATATTTAAAATTTCTAAAATTCTATTCAAATCATCGCTATTGTTGAAGTAGAAACTTATTTTATTTTCGTTTATTTCAACTTTGCTTTGAATTTTATTTTCAAAAATTTCTTTTACATATTTTAAATTTAAGTCTAATTCTTTAACTTTTTTTGGAGATTTTGGATTGTTTAAATTATTTACTAATTTTTCAATTTCTCTAACGCTAAGGTTGTTTGTGATTACTTTTTCTGCAACTTTTATCATCTCATCTTTGTCATTTAAAGATAACAATGTTCTAGCTGCAGTGGCTGGAATAATATTTTTTTCTAACATATCAATTATTTCATAAGGTAATTTTAACAACCTTAATGTATTGGTGATGTGTGTTCTACTTTTACCGATACGATTAGATAAATCTTCTTGAGTGTAATTTAAATTTTTAATTAATGATTGATAGGCCTTAGCTTCTTCTATTATTGATAAGTCTTCTCTTTGAATGTTTTCTAGCAATGAAATTTCCATCATTGCCTTATCATCAAAATCTACAATAATTGCTGGTATTGTATCTTTACCTGCGATTTTACTAGCTCTAGTTCTTCTCTCTCCACTAATTAATTCATAACCAACAACACTTTTTCTAACTATTATTGGCTGAAAAACACCGTGTTCTTTGATAGAAATCGCAAGTTCTTTTAAACTTTCTTCGTTAAATGTTTTTCTTGGTTGATACGGATTACTTCTAATTTCTTCAATTTTAATTTCATTTGTAGAGTTTGAAGTGCTATTACCATTTTCAATATCTTTTAGTACCTCTTGAAAATTATCTCCGAAAATAGCACTCAAACCTTTTCCTAATCGTTGTTTGTTTTTACTCATTTTATTTCTCCTTGCTGTTTCTGATTATGAATTCTTTTGCTAGGGCGATATAAGATTTTGCACCTTCACTATTTATAGCATATTCAAAAATTGATTGTCCTAAAGAAGGAGATTCAGATAAACGAACATTTCTAGGGATAAGAGTGGTGTAGGTTATATCTCTAAATTCTTTTCTTACTTCTTGGGCTACTTCAACTGATAATTTAGTTCTGGTATCAAACATAGTTAATAATACTCCTTCAATTATTAATTTAGGATTAAAAACCCTTTGAACTAATTTTATGGTATTTAAAAGTTGAGTTACTCCTTCCAGTGCATAGTATTCACATTGAACAGGTATAATAACACTATCTGCAGCAGTTAAAGCGTTAGTGTTTAAAAGCCCGAGTGAAGGAGGGCAGTCTATTATGATAAAATCATAATCATTTTTAATTTCTGATAGTTTATTTTTTAAAATACTTTCTCTTTTTTCAATATCAACCATTTCTAAATCTGCACCAGCTAGATTAATGTTTGTAGCCAGTAAATTTAAAGGGGGTCTTCTTAATTTAATTATAGCTTCTTTTACAGAGGCATTATTAAGCATTATGTCATAAACAGTTAAATCATCAGGTTTAATGGTGTAACCAAGACCTTGAGTAGCATTTCCTTGTGGATCTAAATCTATTAAAAGTATTTTTTTATTTAAGTAAGCTAATCCAGATGCTAAATTTATGCTGGTGGTAGTTTTTCCAACGCCCCCTTTCTGATTAGCTATCGCAACTATTTTTCCCATATTCCTCCTATTTTTTAAATCTTATAACTAACTTTATTTCGTTTTTATATTCAACTTCATTTATGTTGCAATCCATTCCTAAATTTTTACATTGCCTAAACGCTTCTTTAATGGTATTTATACCTATTAAAACATTCCCAACATAACCTTTCTGAATTTCTTTTGAATAAAGTCTTTCAATATAACTTTCCGTAGCTTTTACAGTGTATTTTTTTTCAATTATTTTATTGCATACATTTTCTAAATCTTCATCTTTGACCTTCAACAAAGCTCTTGCGTGTCTTTCACTTAAAAAATTATTTACAACTAAATCTTTTACAAATTCAGGTAGTTTTAATAATCTTATTTTATTCGCAACGGTTCCTTGGGTAAGGTTTAATTTTTTTGCGAGTTCAGATTGAGTGATGTTTTCTTTATTTATTATTCTTTGGTAAATCAACGCTTCTTCTATAGGGTTTAAACCTGAACTTTGATTAGCTTCTATTAAATTGAAATCATCAAAATCTTCATCATTTTCAACAATAATAACATCAATTTCATTTAAGTTATTTTGGCTGCAAGCAAAAAACCTTTTTTTACCTTCAATTATTTCAAAACCATCATCTAACCTTTTAACAATTATTGGTTGTAGTAAGCCATTTTTCTTAATTAGCTTAGACAGTTTTTCAATTTCTTTTTGGCTATGTTTACGATAATATTTTTTAGGAACTTTAATTAAATTAATGTTTATTTTTTTTATTTCTTTCATAGTGGTTTTTTCTTAATTGCTCCATAATTTCTAGGGTATTTTGAATCTATTTTTTTAGTTAATTTATAAATTGAATTTATTCTAAGATTATTTTCATAACTCATTTCTTTAGTTATAACTTCACTTAAATTTAATATTTTAAAAGCATTTTGTGCATCTTTTAATTCGTTAATACCGTCTTTCCCTCTCAAAAGTATTAAATTTCCATTGATTTTTAAAAGTGGTGCGGAAATTTCACTTAACACACTTATGTTAGATACGGCTCTTGCGGTTACGTAATCAAAAGTTTGTCTATATTTGTTTAAATTTTCAACTCTATCATTGATTATTTCTATTTTCTTTAAATTTAAAATATCAATTATATGTTTTAAAAAAATACATCTTTTTAAAGTAGGTTCAATTAAAGTGATGTTTAGTTCGGGAAAAGCGATTTTTAAAACTAAACCAGGAAAACCCGCACCACTACCTACATCCGCAAGTTTATCATCGCTTTTGAAATTAACCATACTAAAAGGAAGTAAACAATCAAAAAAATGCTTTGCGATAATATCTTCATAATTTGTGATAGATGTTAAGTTAATTCTTTCGTTATAACTTATTAATTCTTTTGCATAGATATCAAATTGTTCTAACATCAATTCGTTAACTTTGATTTTGTAAGTTTCTAATTCTTTTTTAAATTCATTTAAGTTCACACAATTATTATATTAAAAAAATCATTTATATTCCATAAAAAATAAATTATAAAAATAAAAAAATTAAAAATAAAAGATAAGGCTTTATTTGTTAAAATTAGAAAAGATTTTATTTTTTAGTTATAATAATTATATGGATTTTTTAAAGCTAACCTTAAAAGAAAAAGATATTTTAACAAAGTTAGAAATTAAAAATTTTAATGATTTTTTTAGTTATTATCCTAGAGGTTTTCAAATCAACAAACTTCAAAATTATGATGAATTTATTTTGAATGAAAGAGTATGTTTTAAAGCAATAATCATTTCTAAACCTAAATCTTTTTATTATGGTAGAAATAAAAAAGGAAAAAATTCAATTTGTACTTTTAAAGTTAGCTTAAACTGTCAAGAATTAACTTTAAAAATTTTTAATCAACCCTGGTTAAAATTGGATCTTGAAAAAGAAATATATGTAGAAGGTCTATATAATAATATTAATGAAATTATAGTTAGAAGTATATCTCAAAATATAAATAATAGTTTTATAGGAATTGTTAGGGATTATCCTTTGAAAAGTGAAATTAAACAAAACGAAATTAGAAAAATTTTTATTAAAAATAAGGATAATATAGAATCAAGATTAAATTATATTGATGAGATAGTACCTGATATTTATTTGAAAAAACATAATTTGATCAGTAGAAAAAAAGCTATTATGAATATGCATTTTGCAACTTCTGCAGAAGATATAAAAGAGGCTTATCGTTATTTGAAGTATGAAGAGTTGTTTGTTTTTTACTTAAATTTAGAAAGTATGAAAAATCAAAATCAAAAAACTCAAAAATCATTTAATCAAAATAAAGTTGAAAATTTAATTAATTCATTACCTTTTGTTTTGACAAAAGACCAAATGAGTTGCATTGATGATATTTTAAATGATTTAAAAAGTCCCCATTCAATGAACAGATTACTTCAGGGTGATGTTGGTAGTGGTAAAACAGTAGTTGCAGGGATAGTTTTGTATGCGAACTTTTTAAGTGGAAATCAAGGAGTTTTGCTTTGTCCTACAGAGATTTTAGCAAAACAACACTACGACACTTTTTTAAAAATATTTAACAAAATAAATATAAATATCAAGTTGTTTTTAGGAAGTTTTAAAAATAAAGAAAAAGAATTGTTAAAAAAAGAAATATTAAATGGTGATATTGATATAGTTATAGGAACTCATTCTGTATTTCAAAATAATGTTAATTATAATAAGTTAGGATTAGTAATCAATGATGAACAACATCGCTTTGGGGTTATACAAAGAAAAATGATTAAAGATAAAAGTGATTCTTTAGATTTTTTAATGATGAGTGCAACCCCTATCCCAAGAACATTAGCTAATATTTTATCTGGTCATTTAGATATTTCAACTATTAAAACTATGCCCTTAGGTAGAGGTGGGTGTGATAGCAAAATAATCCAAAGCAATGGTATCGAAGAAATTAAAAATGAACTTTTAGATAGATTGAAGCAGCATAAACAAATTTACATTGTGGCTGCTGCGATTTTAGAGAATAAAAATGATACCGAATATGTTGAAAGTTTAAGTTTAAAAATTTCAAAAGAATTTAAGGGTTATAATGTTTCATATCTTCATGGAAAAATGAAAGATGATGAAATAAATACAGTGATGCAAGATTTTATTAATCGCAAAATTGATATTTTAATTTCAACCACCATTATTGAAGTGGGTTTAAATGTTGAAAATGCTACAACTATGGTTGTATATAATGCTGAAAGGTTTGGTTTAAGTCAGCTTCATCAATTAAGAGGAAGAGTTCTTAGAGGAAGTGATAAGGGGTATTTTTATATGCTTACCGATAAAGAAAATGTAACTAGACTTAAAATATTAGAAGAAACATTAGATGGTTACTTGATAAGTGAAGAGGATTTAAAGTTAAGAGGACCTGGTGATATTTTAGGTACAAGTCAGTCAGGTTTTGCGAAATTTAAAATAGTAGATTTTTATAAAGATATTAAAATTATTGAATTTTGCAAAAAGGACGCAAAGGAATTTTTTAATGATTATATAAATAAGGAAAAAGTTATGAGCAGTATTAATAATAATACTATTAAAAATATATTGAATTGAGGTGAATATGAAAACTATTTATGATTTTTTAAAAGAAATAGGTATAAGTGTTAGTTATAACAATTTGATAGAGGAAGCATTAACCCATTCTTCCTATGTTAATGAGCATAAGGAAAGCATCAATAGTAACGAAAGATTAGAATTTATGGGAGATGCGGTTTTACAAATTTATACTTCAAACAAGATATACAATTTAAAACCACCACTTTCTGAAGGTAAAATGACAACTTTAAGATCATATCTTGTTAATGAAAAAGCACTATCTGGTTATGTTAAAAAATACGAACTTAACAGATATTTAAAGTTAGGTGCTGGTGAAGAAAAAATGGGAGGAAGAGAACGAAGCTCAGTAATAGCTGATATGTTTGAATCTCTTGTGGGAGCTATTTATTTAGAATATGGATATGATAAAGTATCTTTGTTTTTAGATAAGATTATGGGTGATCAAATTAAAGAAAGAGAAGGAGTTATTGATTATAAAACCCAACTTCAAGAATTTGTTCAGGCGGATAGAAGAAGCGATATTGAGTATGTATTGATTAATAATTATGGACCAAGCAACGCTCCTACATTTGAAATCGCAGTAAAAGTAGATGGTATAATATTAGGCAAAGGAATTGCTAGTAGTAAAAAAGAAGCACAAAAATTAGCTGCAAAAGATGCTTTATTAAAGTTAGTGAAATGAGGTTTTATGAATATATTGCTTGATGATTTTTATAAAAAATATAGTTTAAATCAAACCGAAATTGCTTATTTTGACAATTTAGAAATTGAAAAAGGAATTTTTTATCGTGATGAAAAAAGATTATTT
Source organism: uncultured Erysipelotrichaceae bacterium (assembly GCA_945875435.1). Taxonomy (GTDB): domain Bacteria; phylum Bacillota_I; class Bacilli_A; order Erysipelotrichales; family Erysipelotrichaceae; genus RGIG5681. The sequence goes on along the minus strand of CAMCKH010000002.1, from coordinate 13,739 downwards.
TTAAAAATAAAGATTCAAAAAACTTTGCCATTTAATTTATACAAACAATTTAATGATTTTGTTACAGAAAATATACTAGAAAATTCCGGTTTTTTAGAACTTGAAATATCGAGTAAAGAAACTGATCTTTCTGCTTTAGAGATTGTTGATTATATTAAAAATTTAGGAAATAAAAGACTTTTTAATATTAATATGTATCCTCAAATAAATAACAATAAATGCAGAATATTATTAGAAAGTGATAATGATTATGAAATTTTTCAATTAGAACTTAACTTTTTAAAAACATTATTAGAAAAAAAGGGTATTAATTATGATATTGAAATAGATTTTGTTGATGGTGAATTTGATGTCGCTAAAGATGAAGCTGTAGTTTATAAAGTGATAAATAAAAAAGAAGAAAATGAAGTTAAAGAAGTTAAAAAATACCAAAAATACAAAAAAAATACTATTGCAGTTAAATTGATAGATTTAACTGATGAAATGAATGATATTAGTGTTATAGGTAAAGTTTTTAAAATTGATAATATCGAAACGAAAACTGGTAGATTTTTTCAAACTTTATATATCGAAGATGAATCTGCTGCAATAATTGTCAAAAATAGCGAAGGTTCAAGATTCAGCAAAGAAAAATTATTAGGAATTAGTAAAGGTAAAACTTATAAATTTGAAGGTTCTTATCGTTATGATAATTATGCTAAAGACTATTGTTTATTCAGTGATAAAATAGAGGAACAAGAAGTTTTTGATGATATTTTAGATGATGCAGAAATTAAAAGAGTTGAACTTGATATTCATTCAAATAGAAGTGAAATGGATGGAGTATGCGATGTTTCTGAGTTTATAAATGCTGCTTTTAAAATGGGTCATAAAGGTATTGCTTTATGCGATCATATGAATGTTCAAGCCTTTCCCAAAGCTCAAAAAACAGTAGAATCATTATTAAAAAAGAATCCTGATAAAGAATTTAAAATGCTTTATGGAGTTCAATTAAATTTAGTTAATGAGCGTTTAAATATTGTTAGAAATTCTACAGATGATAATTTAAAAGATTTGGAATATGTAATTTTTGATTTGGAAACCACAGGTCTTTCAACTTATTACGATTATATAATTGAATTTGGAGCTGTTATATATAAAAACGGGATGGAAATAGACAGGTATGATTTTTTTGTTAAGCCGCCAATAGAAATACCTGTACATATCCAAAACATCACCAACATTAAAAATAGCGATGTTGAAAAAGCTAGAACTTTTGGAGAGTTGGCTGATGATTTGGTAAAAATATTTAAAAATAGAGTTATAGTTGCTCATAATGCTAGTTTTGATTTTAACTTTGTTAATGAAGAATTTAAAAGAATAGGCTATCCAAAATTAGAAAATCCAGTCATTGATACCTTAGATCTTGCAAGGTCTTTATACAAAAACAGAAGATCTTATCGTTTAGGTAATTTGGCTAAGCTTTTAGGTATTAGTTATGATGAACAAGTTGCTCATAGAGCAGACTATGATGCTGAAGTTTTGGCTAAAGTTTTTAATAAAATAATGCCTGAATTATTAAAATCAAATATTGTTACTTTAAATGATCTTGCTAACCATCAAAGCGAAGATGCTTTTGTAAAGAATTTTGCAAATCATATTAATTTAATTGTTAAAAACAAAAAAGGTCTTAAAGATTTATTTAAGTTAGTTTCTATTTCTCATACAGATCAATTAGCTGTTTTTGGTAAAGCCAATAGTAAAAATTCAGATTCTGATTATATGGCTGAACCTAGAATATTTAGAAAGACTTTACAAATGTATAGAGCTGATTTACTTTTAGGTTCTAGTGGTTATAATGGTGAGGTTTTTGAAAGTGCGGCTTATAAAAGTCAAGATGATTTAGAAGAAGCAGTTAAAATGTATGATTATATCGAGATTCAACCACTTGAAAATTATAGACATCTTGTTGAAAGTGGAAAAATTTCTAACATTGATATTTTAAAAGATATCATTAAAAGAATAATTAAAACCGCTATTAAATTTAATAAAATTGTGGTCGCAACAACTGATGCTAGATATGTTGCTGAATCTTCTAAAATTATTAGAGATGTATATATCAACACCCCTGGTATAGGTGGTGCAAGACATCCTTTATATATTTATGATAAAGAAAAGCGTTTAAAACAAATAACACCTAACCAAAAGTTTTTAAATACTAAAGAAATGAAAAAATCTTTTAGTTTTTTAGAAGATGATGATCTAATTGATGATATTGTAGTTAAAAATACCAATAAAATACTTGATATTTGTGAAAATGTTAAACCTATGCATAAGAGTTTATTCCCTCCTCATATTGAAAATAGTGATAAATTATTAACAGATATTGTTGAGGCGAATGCTATTAAGTTGTATGGCGAAAATAGGGATGAATTTATCGATAAAAGAATCAAAAAAGAATTAGATGCAATTATTTCTAATGGTTATGGAGTTGTTTATTACGTATCGCATTTATTGGTAAAAAAATCAAATGATGAAGGATATTTAGTAGGATCTAGAGGTAGTGTTGGTAGTAGTATTATCGCTACGCTTGCGGGAATTACAGAAGTTAATCCTTTACCAGCACACTATCGCTGTCCTAACTGTAAAAAGGTTGAATGGGCAAATAGTAGTTATAGTGGTTATAATTTAAAAGATAAAAATTGTGATATTTGCAATGAAAAAATGATAGGAGATGGTCAGGATATACCTTTTGAAACCTTCTTAGGTTTTGAGGGTGATAAAGTTCCTGATATAGATTTGAATTTTAGTAGTGAGTACCAAGAAAAAGCACATTTATTCACTAGAGAAGTTTTTGGTAAAGATCATGTTTTTAGAGCTGGTACAATAAGTACGGTGGCTGAAAAAACTGCCTTTGGTTATGTTAAAGGTTATTGTGATGAAATGAATATCACTTATATGTCAAGAGCGATGAAAGAAAAGCTTTCTGTAGCTTGTGAGGGTGTTAAAAGAACAACAGGACAACACCCAGGTGGTATTATTGTTATTCCTAGTGATAAAGATGTTTATGATTTTACACCTGTACAATATCCTGCAAATGCTTTGGATGCTGAATGGAAAACTACTCATTTTGATTTTAACGAAATTCACGATAATGTTTTAAAGTTTGATATTTTAGGACATGTAGATCCAAGTGCGATGAAATTGTTGGAAAATATTAGCGGTATTAATCCTAAAGATATCCCAATGAATGATGAAAAAGTTATGAGTATTTTTAATTCATCAAAATCTTTAGGTATTATCAATAATATTTATGATGAAGTTACTGGTGCTTGTGGTTTACCTGAATTTGGAACTAGATTTGTTAGAGGAATTTTAGAACTTACTAAGCCTAATTGTTTTAGTGATTTAGTTCAAATATCTGGGCTTTCTCATGGTACTGATGTTTGGAATAATAACGCTAAAGATCTAATTGAACAAAAAAATATTAAGTTACAAGAGGTTATAGGTTGTCGTGATGATATTATGACTTATTTAATTAAACATAATCTTGAGTCTAAAAATGCCTTTAATATTATGGAATGTGTACGAAAAGGTAAAGGTCTTAGCGAAGAACAAGAAAAAGAAATGAAAGCTCACAATATCCCTGATTGGTATATTGAATCTTGTAAAAAAATAAAATATATGTTCCCTAAGGCTCATGCGGTCGCCTATGTTATTATGGCGATTAGAGTAGCTTGGTTTAAGGTTTATAAACCTGTTCATTATTACATTTCATTCTTTAGTTTAAGATGCAACGCTTTTGAAATTGAAACTATGATTTTAGATGCACAAGGTATTAAAAATAGAATGGAAGAAATAAATAGAAAAAAAGAACTTAAAGACCCAAATAATCCAATTAGTAAGAAAGAAATTGATTTATATGATACACTAGAGATATCATTTGAAATGGCTTGTAGAGGCTATAAAATGACAAATATAGATTTGAATCTATCACTTTCAAAAGAATTTAGAATTAACCCTAACAATCCTAAAGAAATAATACCACCATTTACCGTGGTTGATGGTTTAGGAGAGGCGGTTGCTGATAGTATAGTTGAAGCTAGAAATAAAGGTGAATTTAGTTCTAAAGAAGATTTGATGAGCAGAACCCAAATTTCTAAAACTTTAAAAGATAAGTTAGAAAAATTAGGAGTTTTATTAAATTTAGATGATTCAAATCAAACAACTTTATTTTAGGAGGAAATATGAATAGAAAATTATTAGAAGAGTTTTCAAAAGTTGCAATAAATGTCGGTGTCAATGTTAAAAAAGGTCAAAAATTAGTGATTTCTTCACCGGTTGAAGCATATGATTTTGTAAGAATTTTAGTAAAAGATGCTTATGAAAAAGGTGCAGAAGAAGTAATTGTAAAATATAATGATGATGAAGTTTCTAAGTTATCGCTTCAAAACGCAGATGTTGAAGTTCTTTCTGTAGTCAAAGATTATCGTAAAGCAGAGATTGAATATTTTATTGAAAAAGGAGCTTGTACATTACATGTAATTAGTGAAAAACCTGGTTTATATAATGGTCTTGATCCACAAAAATTAGCTAAAGTATTTGGAAGTATAGGTAAGGAAATGCAAAAATATGCTTATTATTCAATGAATAATATTGGTCAATGGTCTATAGTTGCTTATCCTAATGCTGAGTGGGCTAAAAAAGTATTTCCTGATTTAGAAGAAAAAGAAGCTGTTTCAAAATTGTGGGATGCGATTTTTTACACCAGTAGAATTAGTGAAGAAAATTCAATAGATGCCTGGAAAAAACACAATGAAAATATTAAAAAATATTCTAGTAAAATGAATGAATATAATTTTAAATCATTGCACTTTAAAAATAGTCTTGGAACAGATATAGAAATCGGCTTGGTTAAAGACCATATTTGGGAAGGTGGTAGTTCAGTGGCTTCAATAAACGGACAAGAATTTAACCCTAACATTCCTACAGAAGAGGTATTTACAATGCCGAATCGTTTAAATGTTAATGGGGTTGTTTATAGCAGTAAGCCGCTTGATTATCACGGAACTATTATTGACAAATTCAAATTAATTTTTAAAGACGGAAAAGTTGTGGAATCATTTGCAGAAGTAGGTAATGAATTTTTAGATAATCTTTTAAATTCTGATGAAGGAAGTAGACATATTGGAGAAATTGCTTTAATTTCTCATAATTCACCAATCTCTAATTTAAATATTCTATTTATTAATACACTATTTGATGAAAATGCTTCTTGTCATATGGCTCTTGGTAAATGTTATCCTACTAATATTAAAGGTGGAGTTAATATGAGTGATGAGGAATTACTTGAAAAAGGAGGTAATTCTATTTCTATCAATCATGTAGACTTTATGTTTGGAACTGAAGATATGGAAATTATCGGAATTAAAGAAAATGGCGAAAAAGTTCAAGTATTTAAGTCAGGAAATTTTGTAATTTAATTTTAAAAAGGTATTTTATAAAATACCTTTTTATTTATCAAGATATTGAAGTGGCTTGTATTTTTGATTTATTGTATAATTATATATAAATATAAAAAGAGGTAATATGGAAGCATTTTATACAGCAAGAAATACAGTTTTAATTAATTATACTAAGGAGTATGCTACCACAAGCGATGAACTTTTATCATCAAATGGTTTTAAAATATTTTTAACAAATTTTTTAAATGAACTTAAAGAAGAAAATTTAACTTTATATAATTGGTTGATTAATGACAAAAATATAGAAGAAGTTAATTTTCAATTAATAAAATTATTAAAAGTGATGGTGGTTTTAGAATTAGATGAAATTGATAATTATTATTTAAAAAATAAAGTTTATTTTAATGAAATAATAGAACTAGCATATAATTATTGGAGAAGTAAACAAAGATATTCGCTAATATACACTAAAAACGAATCTGGCTTACAACTTGCGAATTTTATTGATGCGGACACTCAATTTAACCAAATGGTTTTAAATTTTTATCGAACCATCCAACAAAAAATTCAAGGAAGTAAAAATAAGGTCTATCGTCAACTTCAAGCAGGAACCAATGCTAGTATTTTGCTTAGAGAGTATAAATGGAAAATATTTAAAGGTTATGAAAAATTAGACAACATTCCTTTTATTAACACAATAATGCTTAGAACTCCTTTGATTATACATCCTAAAAGCAATAAAAGATTGGGAACTTTTACCAAAACTAATACTAATCTAATAGATGAATTTGTAAAAACTGGTGATGAATGGATGTGTTATCCTTGTAAAGTTGGTAAATTATTAACTTTTATTTATTTCCATAAAGATTATATTTCTAGTGTAGTTGCACTACCTAATTTATTTGAACTTGCGAGCGATTGTGAATGCATTGATCAAAAACCAGATTGTATTGTTCTTTTTGGGAATAATGATGGTAAAAATGATACTACTTATTATTATGATGAACAAAATGATGTTTGGGTAGGCAAAGTTAGTTATCAAGATGTTATTGAGTATTTTGGTTATTTAAAGAAGATGGCTTTAACATTACATAATTTAAGATCAATGCAACAAGGATATTTACCTATTCACGGAGCTATGATTAATTTATATTTAAAGGATGGCAGCAAAAAAGGTCTTGTTTTAATGGGTGATTCAGGAGCTGGAAAATCTGAAACTATTGAAGCTATGAGCAAAGTGGCGAAAGGTGAGATAATCAGACAAGAAATTATTTTTGATGATATGGGTGTATTTAAAATAGTTGATAATGAAATTGTGGCTTTGGGCAGCGAAATAGGAGCTTTTGTGCGTTTAGATGATTTAGATAAAGGAACTGCTTATAGAGATATGGATAGATCAATATTCTTTAATCCTGAAAGTCATAATGCACGAGTGGTAATTCCTGTAAGTAATTATCATAATATTATCAAAAATCATAAAGTTGATATCTTCTTGTATGCTAATAATTATAGTGATAAAAGAGGAATTAGAGTTGTGAATACTTTAGATGAGGCTAAACAAATTTTCGTAGAAGGAAAAAGATTTGCCTTGGGAACAACTCAAGAGAAAGGTTTGAGTACCACTTATTTTGCGAACCCATTTGGACCTATGCAAGAAAAAGAAATGTGTGATCCGTTGATTGAAGAAATTTTTAATAAGTTATTTGAAAATAATATTTTGGTAGGAGAAATATATACTTGTCTTGGGTTAGAAGATAAGGGTGATGATGGTATTATTGAGTCGAGTAAAATTCTGTTTGAAAAGATTAAATCATTATAATAATTTATATATAATAGACATTTTTAAAAAATTGTATTATAATTTTTTAGACGAAAGCGAGGTGAGATTATGGCAAAAGTATTAGTAAAAGATAATGAAAATTTAGATGATGCACTTCGTCGTTTTAAAAGACAAGTTAATAGAAATGGCACTCTTGCAGAAGTTCGCAAAAGAGAATATTATGTAAAACCAGGTGTCAGAAGAAAATTAAAATCTGAAGCTGCAAGAAAAGCTAGAAAAGGTAAATAATTTTTAATAAAATTAAGCGAATCTTATTGATTCGCTTTTATTTTTATTCGGTTGACATGCAGGATAAATGGTATAGATGTTTAATCGTTAGTAGCTTTTTTAAGATAGCATGTAATTTGAGTTATAATATAAGTGTTAAATTTAATTTTTAGATATATGGTAAAAAAGAGAATTAAAAAAAATATTTTAAACCAACATTAAAAATATAAAAAATCCTTAAAATAAGGATTTTTTTATAAATGGTGCCTTGGGTGGGACTCGAACCCACAAGGTTTCCCGTACGATTTTGAGTCGTATGCGTTTGCCTATTTCGCCACCAAGGCGTAAAAACATTATAGCATAAATTTTTTTTATTGTATAATTATTTTATGCATAAATTTATCATTAGTCATTTTAAAAAATATTTTTTAATTTATATTGCTGTATCAATAATGATTTTGATTGAATTTGTTTTAGCTATTTTACCTACAAAAATAATCCAACAAATCATCAAAAATCTTGAAGTAAATAAGTTAGAAATTAATGATTTAAATAATTCAATTATTTTATTTTTGATAGTCGCAATGCTATCTTACATTTTATCAGCGTTGTGGCACATAAAATTATTAGGAATTGCTCATAAATATAAAATGGAAATAAAAGATATAATATTTAATAAAATATTATCAATGAAATCATCATTTTTTAATAAATTTAAACCAGGAGATATATTCACAATATTTTCAAACGACATAGATAATGTTGCTAATTTTTTAGGTAGAGGAGTAATGGCTTTTTTATTTTCTATCATTGTTTTTGCCTTGGTTGTTGCTAATATGTGGATAATATCTTATAAAGTAACTATTTTTTCTATTTTTCTAGTTTTAATCGGAGGCATAATACTTCATTATATTTCAGAAAAACAAGATATAATAATTGAAAAAAGAAGAGAAGTTATATCGAAATTAAATGATGAAGTTTTAGATATTGTAGAAGGAGTTAGGGTTGTTAGGGCGTATAGTTCTTATAATGATTTTTCATTAGATTTTAAAAACAAAACTCAAGATTTAATGAAGCAAGAGAACTATATTAATTATTTTGAACTTTCTTATGCTAAATTATTTAATATTATTTTTGATTCCATAATGATTGTTATAGTATTTTTTGGATCTAAAGATTTGTTGGATAATAGACTATTGCTTAGTGATATTGTCGCGCTCACCTTGTATACCTCTATTCTTTTAACTCCTATGTGGTCAATTTCTTTATTTGTATCAACTTATCTAGGTGCTAAAGTTTCAATATCTAAGATTTCAAATCTATTAGATGAAAATGATGGGGTAGATAAAACTGGAACATTAAAAATAAATGAATTTAATAAATTTGAATTAAAAAATTATAGATTCAAATATAAAGATGAATATGTTTTAAAAGATATTAATTTAATTATCAAAAAAGGAGAAACTTTAGGGATAGTTGGTAAAATAGGCAGTGGAAAAACAACCTTAATCAAACAGTTACTTCGTTTTTTCCCGCAGGGAGAAGGAGATATTCTTATTAATGATTTAGATATCAAAAAATATGATATTCAAAATATAAATAGTCTAGTTAGTTATGTTTCTCAAGATAGCTTTTTATTTTCTAAGAGTATTAAAGAAAATTTATTAGTAGCCAGAAAAAACGCAAGTGATGAAGAGATGATAAAAGTTCTTGAAGACTCTGCATTTACTAAGGATTTATCAAATTTAGATAATGGAATAGATACAATAGTTGGAGAAAGAGGTGTGAATATTTCAGGAGGTCAAAAACAAAGAATATCTATCGCTAGAAGTTTTTTGAAAAATTCTGAAATTTTAATATTGGATGATGCTTTTTCAGCTCTTGATGTTGAAACAGAAGAAGAAATTTTAACAAATATAAAAAAATATAGAAAAAACAAAACAAATATTATAATTTCTCATAGACTTTCTGCGGTTAAAAATTCAGATATGATAATTGTTTTGGAAGACGGAAAGATAGTTGAAAAAGGAAACCATGACAAACTTATAGAAAATAAGAAGTGGTATTTTCAACAACATCTAATTCAAAATAAAGGTGAAAAATATGAAAGTAATAATTAGACTTATAAAGGAATTGAAAATAGTAAAAATACCATTCGCAATATCTTTGATAGGTATTGTGTTTTTTACCTTCGTTTTTCAATATTCAATAACTATAATTCAAAAAATTATTGATGATATTTTGGGATTATATGTTGAAACAAAATTTTTTAATCATGATCTTTTTAATAGATACATGTTGATTTTTATTTCAGTAGCTTTATTTTCTGAATTATTTTCTTATCTTAGTAGTTATTTGATGACAAAAAGTGTTAATAAAGTTGTGAAAAATATTAGAGATAAGTTATTTGATAAAATAAATAAAGTTCCAATTTCATTTTTTGATGATAAATCTTCTGGTAGAATATCGACCATAATTGTCAATAATACCCAAACATTATCAGAAAAATTTTATTTTAATTTAATTTCTCAAGTAATTACCAATTTTATTAAAATTATAACTATTTATTTTATTATAATTAAGATTAATTTGTATGTTGGTTTAATTATGCTTTTAATGATACCTGTAACATATTTATGGCAAAAAATTTATGTAGAAAAAACTAATCAAGAAAATGACATTTTTTATCAAAAAGAAAGTGATGTTAATTCTATCTTGAGTGAAACTTTAAGTGGCATTGAAACTATCCAAGTTTACAATCATACAAAAGAAGAAGAAATAAAATTAAATATCGCCAATAAAGAAATGTATGATTCTAATATTTCACTTCTAAAAAAAGAATCTTTATATTCTTGGGGTCTTTTTGATCTTATCAGAAAGATATTTGTTCTAATTATTGTTACTTATGTTTGTTATAATTATATTTTTTACGATACAGATATTAAAGTAGGTGTTTTATTTATTATGATCAATTATATTGAAGAATTATTCTTTGCAATTTTAATGATTATTCAAAAAATACCAGATCTTCAAAAAATAATTTCAAGTGGAAAAAGAGTTTTAGAATTATTAGATAGTTTAGAAATCAAAGAGATAGATTCTGATTTATTAATTGAAAATGGAGATGTTGAATTTAAAGATGTAACGTTTGCTTATAAAAAAGACATTTCTGTACTTAAAGATGTTTCTTTTAAAGTGAAAAGTGGAGAGATGATTGGTTTTGTGGGTGCTACTGGAAGCGGAAAAAGCTCAATTATCAACCTGCTATTCAAATTTTACACCACTTCTTATGGAAAGATATTAATAGATAATATTGATATACATAATTACAACAGCACTAATTTAAGAAAAAGAATGGCGATAGTTCTTCAAGAGCCTTATCTTTTCAAAGGGACTATAGCTTCAAATATAAAGATGGGTAATGATAAAATAAGTGATTTTGAAGTTGAAAAAGTTTTATTTGAATTAGGTGCTGAACTTCTTTTAAAAAACAAAGGAATTAATTATTCAATAGAGGTTAAAGGTAAGAATTTGAGTAGTGGAGAAAGACAGTTAATTTCTTTTGCACGTGCTATAATTTCAAAACCAAAAATACTGATATTAGATGAAGCAACTTCAAATATTGATAGCGATACTGAAATGGTAATTCAAAACGCTATTAAAATAATTAGAAAAAAATGTACTATTTTTGTGGTAGCACATAGACTTTCAACAATTTTTGATGCTGATAAGATATTTGTTTTAGATAAAGGTAAGATTATTGAAAGCGGAAGCCACGATGAATTAATTTTAATTGAAGGAAAGTATAAAGAGCTTTATAACCAATCAATTAAATAATAAATATTATGGTAGAATATTGAATATGAGTATTTTAAATGTAGAAAAATTATCACATAGTTTTGCTGGAAATAAAATTTTAGATGGTGTTTCATTTCGTATTTTAAAAGGGGAACACATTGGTTTAGTAGGAACCAACGGAGAAGGAAAGTCTACCTTTTTAAAGTTGATAACTGGAAAATTAGATGTGGAAGATGGTAAGGTTGAGTGGTCAAAAAAAGTTAGAATTGGTTATTTAGATCAACACGCCTCAGTTGATCAAAGTTTAACTATATATGAATTTTTAAAAACGGCTTTTCAAGATTTGTTAGATAAAGAGATAAGACTTAATCAAATATATGAAGAGATTAGCGACCCTAATAACGATATGGATATTTTATTGGAGGAAATGGGTGAGCTTCAAAGTGAATTAGAAATTAGAAATTTTTATTTAATAGATAGTAAAATTCAAGAAGTAGCCTCATCTTTAGGAATTTTAGACTTTAATATTGAAAAATTATTGTCAGAATGTAGTGGGGGTCAAAGAACTAAGGTTTTGCTTGCAAAATTGCTTTTAGAAAAACCTGATATCTTATTACTGGATGAGCCTACGAATTATCTTGATGAAGAACATATTAGTTGGCTTAAAAATTATCTGTTAAATTATGAAAATGCTTTTGTATTAATTTCGCATGATATTCCTTTTTTAAATGATGTAATTAATATTGTTTATAATGTCAATAATAAAAAAATAGAACGATATGTTGGTAATTATGATAACTTTTTAGCTGTTTATGAAATGCAAAAAAATCAGATTGAAGCAGCATACAAAAAACAACAACAAGAAATTGCTGAATTAAAAGATTTTGTTGCTAGAAATAAAGCTAGAGTAGCTACCAGAAATATGGCTAGCTCTAGACAAAAGAAATTAGATTCAATGGAACTAATTGAACTAGAAGCTCCCAAAATTAAACCTGTTTTTAATTTTTTAGAAGATAGAGTTCCTTCAAAATTGATTTTTGAAGCCAAAGATTTGGTTATAGGTTACGAAAAACCTCTTTCTCAGAAAATAAATTTAATACTTGAAAGAGGTAAAAAAATAGCACTGATAGGTGCTAACGGCATAGGAAAATCAACGCTTTTAAAATCTCTTATCGGAATTATTCCAGCCATTTCTGGAAAAGTTGAATTGGGAGAAAATGTCAATATTGGATATTATGAACAAGAAGTTAAGCGAGAAGATTTAACTTGTATTGATTATATGTGGAAGTACTATCCTTATTTTAATCAAGCACAAATAAGAGCAGCTTTAGCACAATGTGGTTTAATTAGTAAACATATTGAAAGCAAAGTTACAACTTTATCCGGAGGAGAAGAGGCTAAATTAAGATTTTGTAAATTAATGAATCAAAAACATAATATTTTAATTTTAGATGAGCCTACAAACCATTTAGATTTTTTAGCAAAAGAATCATTAAAAGATGCACTTATTAAATTTAATGGTACAATTTTGTTAGTTAGCCACGAACCAGATTTTTATAAAGATATAGTTGATGAAATTTGGGATGCTAGAGAATGGAGTAATTTATGATAGAAAGAAAAGATGTTGTAGAATTTGGTGAAGAAAAAGTAACTTTACTTGGAAATGTTTTAAATGTAGGAGATTATGCACCTAATTTTAGAGTTTTAAAAAATGATTTAAGTGATTTTCATTTAAGTGAATATGATGGAAAAATTAAAGTTATAAGCGTAGTTCCTTCGGTTGATACTGGAATTTGTGCTTTACAAACTAAAAGATTTAATCAAGAAGCTAGTAAAATTAAAAATGTAGAAATAATTACTATTAGTTGTGATTTACCTTTTGCTTTAAAAAGATTTTGTGCAGGTGAAGGGATTGAAAATTTAATTACCGTTTCTGACCATTACGATACTGATTTTGGTTTAAAATATGGTCTTTTAATTAAAGAAAAAAGATTACTTGCTAGAGCTATATTGGTTATTGATGCAAATAATGTAATCAGATACTTTAAAATAAACCCACAAATTAAAACAGAAGTTAATTTTGATGAAGTTTTAAAATTAATTGAAAATATATAGTTAATAGTTTAAAATTAGTCTGAAATGATCAAGATTTTTTGGATAACTAATATACCATCACCTTATAAAGTTGAATTATTTAATATGTTAGCTAATTATTTTGATGTTACTGTTTTTTTTGAAAATAAAACAGAAAAAGGCAGAGAAGATGCTTGGTATAATTATAATTTTAAAAACTTTAAAGCAATTTATGCGGATAATAATTATAGAATGATTATTAATAAATATGCTTCTGAAAGTGATATTTTGATTAATGCAGATTATTCTAATAAAATTTGTATTTATTTGGTTATGTCAAGAACACCCGTGACTTTAGTCATGGGATGAATTGACAT
>CAMCKH010000001.1 GCA_945875435.1 uncultured Erysipelotrichaceae bacterium | reverse complement strand
ACGATTATGCCGTTAATTTTAAAAGGAATAAATCCCTATTGGAAGTCACCTTTAAAGCGTACCTTTTTATATATTAATTTTTTTAAAAATATGATATAAACCATATGCACAATATGGCAATAAATACATATAGTATTGATATAAATATATTGCTTTTATTTCCCAAAATAAATGAAAACCACTACCACCAATAATTATTAAAGCAAAAATCAAATCATTTAATTTAAAATTTTTATATTCTTTAAAAAGTATATAAATCAAAGTTAATGAAATTATATTTGCAAAAGAATCATAAAAATCTTTGATAATTAAATTAAAATCACCGCTAATAATTTTTTTATTCAGCTCTGTTTGGGGTAATGCTTGGTATTTTAAAAAAGCATCATATTCATTATTGGTATATGAAGCCATAAATTTATCTCGGTAGAAGGTTAAAATATTTATAGGATTATTTTTAAATCTTAAAAGAGCTTCATTGATATATTTTTTAGCTTCTAAAGTAGTGTAGTAAACATTAAAATCTTCACGGTAATGAAAATTTTCAATAATTCCATTATAAAATCCAGGATGATTTTTTTCGTAATGTAAACCTGTTGCGATCCATACTATTTTTGGAAGTGCACTTTCTGAAAATGAATAACCTGTTTTATATTCATAAAGTTTAATCAAACCACCAGTTACGACGTATTGCCCTATAAACATAGTTAAAATCACTAAATAAATATATTTTTTATTTTTTGCAACAGCATAGAATAATAAGTAGATAATTTCTGCAATTAGAATAATTAAACTATTATTTTTAATTAGGGAAGCAAAAAGTATACACATTATCATGATTAGAAGATCTGATTTTTTTTCATTCAATTGAAACCTAATTAAAAAAGCAACCGAGATTATTGATACTGAATAAGAAGCTACATTGGTATAAATATAGTAATTCATAAATATTAGCTGATTAGCAAAAAAGAAGATTAAGATTAGTAATTTATTTATATTTTCGTTTTTGAAAATATTTTTTGTAATATCTAACAAGAAGTAATATGCTAATATGCAAAAAATTATATTCGCAAAACGCATACTATACATTGAATAACTTTTAAATATTAGTATGTGTAAATAAAAGTATGTAGTCATCCCTAAATTATGAGGATACATATTCAAATAACTTTTAAAATCAAGTGGAGAATTAAAATCGCCATTCGCAAAATGAGTTGCGGCACTAAAAATATTATAAGCATCATCATACTCTAGCCATTCATTATTATTAGTGAAAATCCAATATAAAGAAACTAAAACAATACTTATGCTTAAAATGATGAAAAGATTTTTGTTTGAAATTTTTATTTTTTTATAAATTATATAAATTATGATCATCATAAATACGGTGTAAATAATATGAGTAATATTTATGCCGAAATTTATATGATTAATAGCCATAGGATCATCATTAAAAATATAAGTATATCCAAAAATATTCAAAGAAGAATAAATTAAAATAAAAATTAAAAATAAACTTTTTATCAATTTTTCACTAAAATTAAAGAAAATTTTTTTCATATATTACAATTATACTTAATGTAAATATCTATAATCAATACTTAATGTGAACAAATAATTTTATTATGGTATAATAGAAACTATGAAAAATGTAATTTCAAAAGCAACTTTACAAAGATATCCTATTTATTTAAAAGCGCTGAGAAATTTAAAAGAAAAAGGTTATCAAAGAGTGATGTCATCGGAACTTAGCCAACTTGTTGCGATTAAACCAACTACTATTAGGAAAGATTTTAGTTTAATCGGAAATCTTGGAAAACAAGGTTATGGTTATAGCATCGATAGTCTGATTGATATTTTTTCTGATAAATTAGGAATTAATTTTGCTGAAAAAATTGTTTTAATTGGTGCTGGTAATATTGGAAAAGCATTACTTAATTATAATCATTGGGAAAATGTTGTGGGTGAAATAGTATGTGCCTTCGATCTTAATCCAGAAAGCATTATAAATCTTCCAGTTCCTTGTTACAACATAAAAGATTTTAAAGAAAAAGTTCCTAAAAATGCTAGAATTGCTATTCTAACAGCAAGTCAAGATATTCAAAAATTAGTTGATTTATTAGTAAGTTGTGGGATTAAAGGAATTATCGATTTTACTAACGAACACTATGTTGTTCCTAATGATGTTAAGGTTAAAAATATTGATATCGTAAGTAAGATACAAGAATTAGTTTTTGAAACTAATAATTTAAAGGAGAATTAAAATGTTTGAATTTTTTACAATTAGAGAATTATATGAAATTAGTTATAATAAAAATCATTTAGAAATTGACCAAATAGAATATGTAGAACTTGAAGGTTGGGTTAAAACAAATAGAAGTAATGGTCAAATAGGATTTATCGAACTTAATGATGGTAGTTATTTTAGAAATGCACAAGTGGTTTATGATAAAGATTTAAAAGATTTTAAAGATATAAGTAAATATTTAACAGGAACTAGTGTTAAGATTACTGGTAAATTTATTTATACTCCGGATAGTAAACAACCATTTGAAATCGCAGCAACTGAAATTGAACTTATAGGTGCTAGTGATAGTAGTTTTGTGTTACAAAAGAAAAGACATAGTTTTGAATATTTAAGAGAAATACCTCATTTAAGAGCTAGAACAAACACTTTTAATGCGGTATTTAGGGTTAGAAGCGTTCTTGCGATGGCAATTCATGAATTTTTCCAAAATCAAGGATTTGTTTATGTCCACACACCAATAATCACAAGCAATGATGGAGAGGGTGCTGGAAATATGTTTAGGGTTACCACGATTGATAATCAAGAATTTGAAAAAGATTTCTTTGGAAAAGAAGCGTTTTTAACAGTTAGTGGTCAATTGCATGGCGAAGCATATTGCATGGCGTTTAGAGATATTTATACCTTTGGACCTACTTTCAGGGCTGAAAATTCAAATACTAAAACTCACGCTGCAGAATTTTGGATGATAGAGCCTGAAATTGCCTTTGCGGATCTTAGTGATAATATGGATCTTATTGAAGATTGCATTAAATATGTTATTAATTATGTTATGGAAAATTGTCCTGAGGAAATTAAATTTTTCAATGACTTTATTGACAAAACATTAATTGAAAGATTAAATCAAGTTAAAAATTCTAATTTTATGAGATTAACATACACTGAAGCTATTAAACATTTATTAGAAGCTGATGTTAAATTTGAAAATAAAGTTAGTTGGGGTATTGATTTAAATACTGAACATGAAAGATATATTTGTGAAAAATTAATAAAAGGTCCTGTTTTTTTAACTGACTA
Organism: uncultured Erysipelotrichaceae bacterium; assembly: GCA_945875435.1. Lineage (GTDB taxonomy): Bacteria > Bacillota_I > Bacilli_A > Erysipelotrichales > Erysipelotrichaceae > RGIG5681. The sequence continues at coordinate 262,578 of CAMCKH010000001.1, read as the reverse complement.
TCCTAAAGAAATTAAAGCATTTTATATGCGTCAAAATGATGATGGCAAAACTGTAGCTGCATGTGATTTATTGGTTCCAAATGTTGGTGAATTAGTAGGTGGATCTCAAAGAGAAGAAAGACTAGATGTTTTAGAGCGTAGAATGGATGAGTTAAAGATGGATAAAGCTCTATATGACTGGTATCTAGATCTTAGAAGATATGGAACTTGTAAACATGCAGGATTTGGAATTGGGTTTGAAAGATTGTTGATGTATATTACTGGTATGGAAAATATCAGAGATGTTTCTGCTTTCGCAAGAACACCAAAAAATTTAATTTACTAATATGCTTTTGTCATTAAGTAAAATAAATCTTAATTATTATTCTCAACAAGTACTTAGTGATATTGATTTTTCAATTGATGAAAAAGAAAAAATAGCACTTATCGGTAGAAATGGCTGTGGTAAAACTAGTCTTTTGAAAATAATAGTTGGAGATATTGAAGCTAGTAGTGGAAGTGTTTATAAAAATTCAAATATTAAAATCGGCTATCTTTCTCAAATTTCTTTTGATGATTTAAATAAAACAATCAAAGAAGAGATGTATAGAGTTTTTGATTATGTAATTGAACTTGAAAAAGAAATCTCTTTGATTGCAGATAAATTAAAAGATAATCCCAATTTACTGGAAAAATATGACAGAATGATTCAAGAATTTGAAAGTTTAAACGGTTATAATTATGAGGTTGAAATTAAAACAATTCTTTATGCTTTTGGTTTTGAAGATTTTGATAGAAGATTGGGCTCTTTTTCTGGTGGTGAACAAACAAAATTACAACTATGCAAATTATTATTACAAAAACCTGATTTATTAATCTTAGACGAGCCTACAAACCATCTTGATCTTAAAGCTATTGAATGGTTAGAAAATTATTTGAAAAATTATAAAAAATCATTAATTTTGGTATCTCATGATAGATATTTTATTAATAAAGTTGTTGATACGATATATGAATTAGAGTATGGAAATTTAACTAAATATAAAGGTAGTTATGATGATTATTTAATTAAAAAGAAACAAAATATTGAAAATAATTTAAAAATTTATAACATTCAACAAAAAGAAATAAAAGAAATAGAAGAAGTGATTGAAAGATTTAGATACAAAGCTAGTAAGGCTTCTTTTGCTCAAAGTAAAATTAAATATTTAGAGCGAATGGATAAAGTATCAAAACTTAACGAAGGGGATCTTAAAACCTTTAAAGCCGATTTAACTGTTAATGTTAAGGGAGGTAAAAATGTTTTAAGTCTCTTAGATTTAGAATATGGATATCTTAATAAAAGTTTAGGTAAAATAACTCTAGATATCATCAGAGGTGAAAGAATCTGTCTTATTGGAAAAAATGGTAGCGGAAAGTCAACACTTTTAAATACTATTGTTGATAAAATTGATAAATTATCAGGTTATAAGATGTTGGGACACCAAATTGAAATCGGATATTATGATCAAAATCAAGAAAATATTAATAAAAATAACACTGTTATTGATGAAATATGGAATGAATATCCTGAATTAAATCACAGTGAAGTTAGAACAGTGCTTGGGAATTTCTTGTTTAGTAAAGATAGTATTTTTAAAAATATCCATAATCTTTCTGGTGGAGAAAAAGCAAGACTTTTATTAGCGAAATTAATTCTTAAAAAAGCTAATTTTATCATTTTAGATGAACCCACAAACCATTTAGATATTCCTAGTAGAGAATCTTTGGAAGAATTATTGCTTAATTATGAAGGTACTATTTTGTTTGTTTCTCATGATAGATATTTCATTAATAAAATAGCTACCAAGATAATTTCTTTAGATGATTTAAGTTTTGAGCTTCAAAAAACTAGTATTCTTAAAGAAGAAAAACCTGAAGTTAAAAAAGATGTTAAAGTTAAAGTTAAACAAAAATATAATTTAAAGAAAATTGAATCTGAATTAGTTGAAATGGAAAATTTATTAGAACTTAAAAGGAATTTAAGATATGAAGAAGAGTATTATCATAGCAATCTTAAAATGGAAGAATTAAATAATGAAATTGATGATTTGGTTAATAAAGTTCATAATCTTTATAGTGATTGGGAAAACGCCATTAGAGAAGAAGAGGAATTTAAAAAATAAATAGTTGCTTATTAAGCAACTATTTTAATAAATAATGAACAAAAATATTAAATATCAGAATAATAAATAACATTATTGTTGGGATTGAAAATAAATAAGTTTTAATTAAAGAGTAGGTATTTTCATTTTTTAAAACATTAATAGAGGTTATTTTTTTACCAAAAATTATATAGATGTAGAGAATGTTAAGTATTGTCATAAGTGCAATTAAAATTTCACTATGTGTGTTGATGAAATAATAATAAATGAAATAGAATAAATTAAATAATACCCTAATTATAATGGTAGGTTGAATAGATTTATATTTTAAAGTTATTTTTGAAAGATAAATTGATAAAAATATTGAAATAGGAATAGTTGTGATTTCTGGATTGAATAATGAATAAATAATAGATATCACAACTAAAGCAAAAAAATTTCCAAATCTTCCAAAAAATCTTAATAAATAACCTCTAAATAACATTTCTTCAAGAAAAGCGGAAACAAAAATAAACCCTATGATATATACATAATTATTAAAATAGTTATTTTCAATACCAAAACCAATAGGGTGTAGAATTGTTATGTTTATTGAAAAAAAAGTATTAATGATATTTATAAAATAAATAATCAATAAGGATGTAGCGATTAAAAAAATAGATTTATATATAATATCGAGCATTTTTATTTGAGCAGGTCTATTAAAATCTTTTATCTTGATTTTACCAAACATTGAAATTAATATATAAGCTAAAATATACGCTACGATTACTGATGATAAATTAATTGCCACATTAATATTTCCAACGCCAATAACACTGGTTTTTTGTAATGGAGAATATTTAATATAAGTATTTGTTAATTCAGAGATAAATAATATAATCAAAGAGAATATCGCTATAATTAACGAAATCATTGAAAATTGATATTTTGTATTATTCAATGAGATGTAAATTTCTTTTTTTTGACTCATGTACAGATATTATATAACAATTAACTAAAATAATTCAATTGACATCAATTTTTTTTATAATATAATAGTTATATAAACAAGGATTAAGACACGATTTTTATAGCGATATTCCAGAAAGATAGTGGTAGATGTAAACTATTATAAAGTTATAAAAATTACTACTTATGAGTGCTATTAATACTAGCCGTTTGCTGCGTTAAAGTATATGAGTAATAAATAAGGTGGTACCGCGACTATTCGCCCTTTGTATCACCTTTTAATTTGGAGGAATTATGTTTAATACAAAAGATGATGCTATTTTATATCCGATTAACCATTCTTGTGCACATTTATTAGCACAGGCGGTTTCTAATATTTATTCCGATGTTAAATTTTGGGTAGGTCCAGTGGTTGAAGAAGGTTTTTATTATGATATGGATCTAGGTGAAGCAACTATTAAAGAAGAAGACTTTCCTAAAATTGAAAAAGAAATGAAGAGGCTTGCTAAAGACGGAAAGCGAATAGTTGGCAGAAAAGTTACTAAAAAAGAAGCTCAAGATTTTTTTAAAGACAATCCTTATAAATTGTATTTAATTGATAAGTTTGATGAAGATTCAGATGAAATTTCATTTTATACTCAAGGTGATTTTACAGATTTATGTAGGGGCGGCCATGTTGAAAGTTTAAAAGAATTAAAATATTTTAAATTATTAAAGGTGGCAGGGGCATATTGGCTTAATGATTCAAAAAATAAAATGCTTACTAGAGTTTATGGTATTGCCTTTGATAGTGAAGAAAAACTAAAAGCTTATGAAAATTATTTAGAAGAATGTAAGGCTCGTGATCATCGTAAATTAGGTAAAGAATTAGATATTTTTATGACAAGTGAACTTGTGGGTCCTGGTTTAAATTTATGGCTTCCAAATGGTGCTGTGATTAGAAGAACTTTAGAAAGATATATTGTGGATAAAGAACTTGAAAGAGGTTATCACCACGTTTATACACCGGTGCTTGCTAGCAGTGAATTGTATAAAATAAGTGGACATTGGGATCATTATAAAGATGGGATGTATCCAGTTATGAAAATGGATAAAGAAGAGGTTGTGTTAAGACCTATGAATTGTCCACATCATATGCTTTTGTTTAAAAATTCTCTTCATTCATACCGTGATTTACCGATTAGAATTGGGGAGCTTGGTCAAGATTTTAGATATGAAAAAAGTGGTGCAGTAATGGGGCTTGAAAGGGTTCGAGGAATGTGTCAAAACGATGCCCACATCTTTGTTAGAAAAGACCAAATTAAAGAAGAAATCAAAGGCGTTGTTGAATTAATTTTAGATGTATATAAGGATTTTAATATTAAAAATTATAAATTCAGATTATCTCTTAAAGGTGATGATAATGAAAAATATTATAATGATCCGTCAATGTGGGAAAATGCTGAAAATTCACTAAGAGAAATTTTAAATGAATTAAATGTTGAATATTACGAAGCTAAAGATGAAGCTGCTTTTTATGGACCTAAGTTAGATGTTCAAATAAAAACAGCCTTAGGACATGAACTAACGCTATCAACTTGTCAATTAGATTTCTTATTACCAAGAAAATTTGACTTATACTATATAGATGAAAATAATGAAAAAGTAACACCTGTGGTTATTCATAGAGCTATACTTGGTACTTTTGAAAGATTCAGTGCTTATTTAATTGAAGAGTATAAAGGAGCAATGCCGCTTTGGTTAGCTCCTACACAAGTTATGGTTATACCTGTTCATCATGAATATCATTTAGAATATGCAAAAAATATTGTTACGGAACTTAGAAAATTAGGTTTTAGAACCGAATTAAATGCTAAAAATGAGAAACTAGGATACCGAGTTAGAGAAGCTAATAGCCAAAAAATACCTATTCAATTGGTAGTTGGTGAAGGTGAAGTTTCAAATAACACCATTACACTTAGAAGATTTGGATCTAGAAATCAAGTTTCTTATGAAAAAAATGAACTTTATAAACTTATTGAAATAGAAAATAAAACTAAATTTATTTATGAAGAAGATAATAACAATAATTAGTATTTTATTGATTTTTAGCGGTTGTTTATACCGAAAAGAAAATAAAAAATCTTTAGAGATTTCTATTCCTAACAGAAATTCTTATAGTGTTTTTGAAAAATTAGATGACATCTATATTTTAAGTTTTTATCAAGAAAACGATATTAATAAAAAATATGATATAGTTGTAGATAAACTTTTGGATATAGAAAAATATTATCAAAATAACTATATTTTACTTGCTCTTATTGAAGAAGGTAATGAAAAAATGGCAGTGTATGTATTAAAAAATACATATAAAAACGATAAAGAAGCTGTTTATTTATTCGGTGATGAGGTGGTTGATGTTATTAGGGATAATCAAGTTAATGAAATTTCCTTTAATTACACAACATCTGTTAATGAAACAATTTTAGATTTTTTAACCAATAATAATATTGATTATAACAAATACGAAATTGCACAATATTAAAAGCCCTGTTTACAGGGCTTATTTTATAATATTTTTAATATTATCTAATAATTCGTTTATTGAATACTCAAAATTATCGCTTTCACTTCTGTTTTTATATTCAACTATAGAATCAACAGCTTTTCTTCCGATTGTGATTCTGTGAGGTATCCCTATTAAATCCATATCATTGAATTTAACTCCAGGTCTTTCATCTCTATCGTCCAAAAGCACATCATAGTTTCTTGCGATTAATTCTTCATATAATTTATTAGCAAGAGTATTTTGAGTTTCATCTTTGGTATTTACAATAACTAAAGCTATTTGATATGGTGCAATTTCTGTTGGCCAGATAATTCCTTTATCATCGTTATTTTGTTCGATAATAGCAGACATACATCTTCCAAGACCTATTCCGTAAGAACCCATCCATACCTCTTGGTTTTTATTTTCAGAATCTAAGTAGGTAAGATTCATACTTTCCGAGTATTTCAATCCTAATTTAAAGATGTTACCAATTTCGATACCTTTAGTTAGTTTTACTGGGTAAGGGCAATTGATAGTTAAATCGCCAGCCTCTATTTTTCTAATATCAGCTGCGTATTTATATTCAAAATCTTTGATATTTGTGTTTTGTAAATGATAATCTTTAACATTTGCACCACTAATAAAATCTTCCATATTTAAAACTTCATTATCAATAATGACATCAATATTTAAACCTACAGGACCAATATAACCCACACTGGTGTTGACTTGTTTTTCAATTTCTTCATTACTTGCAAGAGTTATTTCGTTTCCTTTTAATAATTTAAGTATTTTGGTTTCATTAGCTTCTCTATCTCCGCGAAGAGATACAGCATACAATTTACCATCAACATTATAGATTAAAGTTTTTAAAAATGAAGTACTATTTAATCCTAAATAATTACATACTTCTTCAATGCTTTTAGCATTTGGTGTATATATTTGTTTAAATTCTCCTTTTTTATTTGAAGTTTCTTTTATTTCGGTAAAACAAGGTGCAATTTCAATGTTTGAACTAAAATTACATTCATCATTGTACACTAAAACATCTTCCCCAATTTCACTAAGAGCTTGGAATTCTTCTGAAAGCAAACCGCCCATAACACCTGTATCAGCTTTTACGACTTTATATTTTATTTTAAGTCTATCAAAAATATTGCGATATGCTTTGTCCATTAATTGATAAGATTTATCTAAGCCAGCCTCATCTATATCAAATGAATAAGCATCTTTCATACAGAATTCTTTAACCCTAATTAATCCGTATCTAGCACGAGGTTCATCCCTAAATTTAGTTTGGAATTGATAAAGGTTGAATGGTAAATGTTTGTATGATTTGATCATATTTTTTGCAGCGTAAGCAAATAATTCTTCGTGTGTAGGACCAAGAATCATATGTTTATTGTTGCGATCTTTTAATTGATATACACTAGAACCAAAATTAGCCATTCTGCCAGATTTTTCATAGTATTCACTTGCGATTAGTGAAGGCATGAGCATTTCAACAGCTCCTGCTTTATTCATTTCATCTCTAATAATATTTTCAATTTTTTTAAGAACTTTATATCCGATAGGCATAAACATATAAACGCCTGCACTAGTTTTTTTGATAAAACCACCTTGAACTAATAAATTTCCTGAAATTGAGTCTTCATCTTTTGCTTTTTCTCTCAAAGTGTAAAAGAAATTATTTTTTAATTTCATAAATTCTCCTTAATATATAGATATTATACCAAATAATAATAACTAAACAATCAATATTTTGTTATAATAGAATTAAGGAGGAATTATGAGAAAATATATTGGTGTAGATTTAGGAGGAACAAGTGTTAGAGTTTCTCTGGTTGATGAAGAAGGTAATATTTTGATTGATTCAAAATCACCTTCTTACGCAAAAGAAGGTGTTTCTAAAGTTTTAGATAATATTTGTTCAATGATTGATAAAATTATTGAAAAGGAAGAGGTATTAGGAATAGGGATGGGAGTTCCTGGACCTGTGGTTGATGGAGTTATGCAAATATCTACTAATCTAGTGGGTTTTAAAGACTATCCGTTAAAAAAAGTTATGGAAGAAAAGTATAAACTTCCTGTATTTGTGGATAATGATGCGAATGTGGCAGGTATTTGCGAGGCTATTTTAGGAGCTGGAAAAGGTAAAAATATTGTATATTACATAACTCATAGCACTGGGATAGGCGGAGCTTTAATTATTGATAAAAAATTAATAGTTGGTAAAAATGGTTATGCTGGAGAAATCGGAAATATCATTGTAGATAAAAATAAAGAATCATTAAACGGATTAAATAAGGGTGCAGTCGAAAGTCTAGCAAGTGGTCCTGCTTTGGCTAGAAAATTAAATTCAAAAAATGCACAAGAAGTTTTTGATTTAGCTAGAAAAAATGACCCAGTTGCAATTAATGCTATTGATGAGATGGTTGAAGATTTTAGCGTTATGATGAGTTCAATAGCACATGTCATTGATCCTGATTGTTTTGTGATTGGTGGGGGATGTAGTAATGCTGATGATGTGTATTTTGAAAAATTAATTACTGAATTAAAAGCAAAAACACATTTAGGCATGCATAATGTTGAAGTTTTAAAAGCAAAATATGATAATCCTGGAGTTATAGGGGCTGCAATGCTTTGTGTTTCTAATGGTATAATTTAACATTGATTACATCTTGTAGTTTTATAATAACATTACCTATTTACAAAATCTTATAATATAAATATAATATTAACAGTTAGAAGAGCGAAAGCTCTTCTTGTTTATTTATTATGGAAAGAGAAGAGTTAGAGTTAAAATTAAATTCATTAATAGAAGTTTATGGGTATAAACTTTATCGAGCCTATCACATTAAAGAAGATGGTATGAAATTCTTTAGGGTTGAAATAGATGGGGAGGTTAATTTAGAAATTTGCGAGAAAATTTCAAGAGATATAGACGGTTTCTTAGAACAGGAAAAAATATTTGATTTTGCATATATTTTAGATGTTTGTGGGGTAGGAGTTGAAAAGGAAATTAAAATTGAAGATTTAACCTCAAATATAGGTAAATATATATATGTTGAATTTTTAAATAAAAATATTGAAGGTTATTTAAGTAGCGTTGATGATCAAACTATATTTGTCGACTATTTGAATAAAAATATTAAGAAAACAATAGAAATTAAAAAAAGTGATATTAATTTTATTAGAAATGCAATTAAATTTTAGGAGAAAATATGATAGAACCAATTAAAGTAAAAGATTTATTAAAAATATTTAAAAGTAGCGAAGATGGACAACAAAAAAATGAAACTGTTGTATTAGATGCTTTAAAAGAAGCGATTGAAAAAGCATATGTTGTTAAACAATTAGATGCTAGAGATGTAGTGGCTAGGGTGGTTATTGATGATAAATACATCAGACTCTTTCACGATTTATTGGTAATTGAAGAAGAAAGTCAATACCCAGAACTTGAAATATCACTTAAAGAAGCACAAAAAATGAATCCTGAAGTAAAATTGGGTGAATATGTTTCTTTTGAAGTTGATATTAAAACATTGAATAGATCGGCAGTAACTTATGCAAAAAGTCTTTTGAAACAAAAAGTTCAAGAATACGAAAAACAAGTTGTTTATGATGAATATATTGATTTAAAAGGAGAATTGACATTTGGATTAATAGAATCTGTTGAAGAAAAATTTGTAATCATAAATTTAGGAAAAACTTTAGCATTAATGCCAAAAACTCAACAAATACCTAATGAAATTTATCGTGAAGGTGAAAGAATTAGAATACTTATTACTGATGTTAAAAAGGAAACAAAAGGAGCTAGAGTTCTTGTTAGCAGAGCTGATGCTATGCTTGTAAAAAGATTATTTGAAAAAGAAGTTCCAGAAATTTTCCAAGGAAGTGTTGAAATTAAAGCTATTGCTAGAGACGCAGGCGAAAGAACTAAGATGGCAGTTTTTAGCAAAGATGAGAATATTGATCCTATCGGTGCTTGTATTGGGCCTCGTGGTTCAAGAGTTCAGGTTATAATTGAAGAACTTAAAGGCGAAAAGATAGATGTTTTCCAATGGTCTGAAGATGTCAGTAAATTGATTAAAAACGCCTTTGCTCCTGCTAGTATAATCGGATGTTTTTATGGTGATGATAAGAAAAATATTGTGGTTGTAGTAGAAGATAATCAATTATCATTAGCTATTGGTAAAAAAGGTAAAAATGCTAAATTAGCTGTAAAACTTACAGGTCACAAAATAGAAATCAAGACTAAAACAGAAATTAAAGAAAGTGGTATTGACTATATTTCAAAATCATTAGAATTTGAAGAAATTCAAGCACAAAAAATAAAAGAAAAAGAAGAAAAGAAAATGAAAGCACTTCAAGAAGAAATGGCTAAGAAAAAAGAAGCTATTTTAGAAATAGAAGAAGATGATCCGTTCTTGATTGATAGTGATGGTGATGTTTTTGAAAATGAAGAACCAGTTATTGCAGAAGATGAAGAAGTTTCATTAGATGTACAAGAAGAAACTGTTTTAACAGAAGAAGTAAATGAAGTTAGAGATATTACCAAGAAAATCAAAGTTAGAAAAAATACAGTGAAAGAAGAAAAAGAAGAGTTAAAACCTAGAACTACTTATGTTTCTAAATTTGAAGAAATTGCGGATGTTTCTAATAAAAAAGTTGAACAAAATAAGAAAAAGAAACGTAAAAAAGATGATGATGAGCGTAAACTCAGACCTAGCGAACTTGATCGTAGTAAGGAATATGACTTTAAAGTTGAATATAGCGATGATGAACTCTATGAAATTGAGGCTTTAGAAGAAGAATTTGAAGCTAATTCATGGATAGAAGATGATGAGATTGATTTTGATGAATACGATTCTTACTATGATGAGGATTTGAAATGAGAAAAATTCCAATCAGAAAATGTCTAGCTACAAATAATTTATTTCCTAAAAAAGAATTATTAAGAATTGTAAAAACTCCGGATAATGAAATTAAAGTTGATTTAACTGGAAGACTTAATGGTAGAGGTGCCTATATTTCTAAAAGTATTGAAGCACTAGAAATATTAAGAAAAAAGAAATTATTAAATAAACATTTACTTTTTGAAGAAGAAATAAATGATAGTGTATATCAGGAGATTTTGAAAATAATTGAAGGATAAATTTTATAATGCGATTGGTTTAGCTAGAAGAGCTAATAAAATAGTTTATGGCGAAACACTATATGCAAAATTTAAAACAAATAATGTTTATTTAGTTATTGTAGCTGCTGATATCAGTGAAAAATCTTTAATTAGATTAAAGAAAAAATTAGATTTTTATCAAATAGAATATATTTTAGATGTTGATTCTTTCGCTTTAACAAATGCGATCGCAAAAGACAACATCAAAGCTATTGGAATAGTTGATGAAAATTTTAAAAATTTAATTTTGAATATTATTAGAGAAGGAGGAGTATAATGGCAAAAATTATTAAGAAAAACACAAATAAAAAACCTAATCCAAAAAGTATGGTATTTAATCAAAAAGAAACTAAAAAAAGTTTGATTAATGTAACAAACATAACATACAAAGAGGGTATTACTGTAAATGAACTAGCTGCTAAAATAAACAAAAACTCTAGTGATATTATCAAATTATTATTTATGTTATCAAAAATGGTAACTATTAACACAAGCTTAGATAGTGAAACAGTAGAACTTATTTGCTTAGAATATGGAATTGAAGCTAAAAAGGTTGATGAAGAAGAAAGTGAATCATTAGAAGATGATGGAATAGATGATGCTTCACTTTTAAAAGAAAGACCTCCTATTGTTACTATTATGGGTCATGTTGATCATGGAAAAACTACACTTTTAGATTCTATTAGAAAAACTAAAGTAGTTGATGGAGAATTTGGTGGAATTACACAACATATCGGTGCTTATCAAGTTAAAGTTAATGGTAAAAAAATAACTTTCTTAGATACTCCAGGGCATGAAGCTTTTACAGCGATGAGAGCAAGAGGTGCTAGAGTTACTGACGTTTCAATTATTGTTGTGGCAGCGGATGATGGGGTTATGCCTCAAACTAAAGAAGCTGTAGATCACTCAAAAGCAGCTAATGTTCCAATAATTGTAGCTATTAATAAAATGGATAAACCTGATGCTAATCCTGATAGGGTTAAAAGTGAAATGTCTGATTTAGGTCTAATGCCAGAAGAATGGGGTGGAGATACTATATTTGTTAATTGTAGTGCTAAAACAGGTGATGGAATTGCTGAAATTTTAGAAACTATATTAGTGGTGTCTGAAGTTAAGGAATTAAAAGCTAATCCAAATAAATTCGCAACAGGTACGGTAATTGAAGCTAGATTAGATAAAGGTAGAGGTTCTGTCGTTACATTATTAGTTCAAAACGGAACTTTAAAACAAGGAGATCCAATAGTTTGTGGTTCTTGTTTTGGTAGAGTAAGAAAAATGGTTGATGATGACGGTAAAGAGATTAAACAGGCTTTACCAGCTACTCCTGTAGAAATTATTGGTCTTTCTGAAGTTCCGGTGGCTGGGGATTTATTTAAAGTTTTTGAAAATGAAAAAGACGCCAGAATTGTAGCGGAAAAAAGAGCTAGAACCAAAATTGATAAAGAGAGAAATAAGACTAGTGCTATGTCATTGGATGATTTATCAAAACAAATATCTGCAGGTGAGATTGTTGAAATACCTGTTATTATCAAAGCCGATGTTGCGGGTAGTGCCGAAGCAGTTTCTAGCACTCTTTCAAGAATTGAAATTGAAAATGTTAAAGTTAATGTTATTCGAGCTGTAGCTGGTGCTATTTCAGAATCTGATGTAATGCTTGCGAGTGCATCTAAAGCTATTATATATGGTTTCAATGTCAGACCAGATTCTAATGTTAGAAAAAAGGCTCAAGAAGAAGGTGTTGAAATCAGGCTTCATAATATTATTTATAAAGCAGTTGAAGAAATGGAATCTGCAATGAAAGGTATGCTTAAACCAGTATATGAAGAAGTTGTTACAGGTCAGGTAGAAATTAGAAAATTATATAAAGTTTCAAAAGTGGGAACTATAGCTGGGTGCATGGTTACTGAAGGTAAAATTGTTAGGGACAGCAAAATTAGACTTATTAGAAATGGAATAGTGGTTTACGAAGGTAAATTAGGATCATTAAAGAGATTTGAAAATGATGCTAAAGAAGTTTCTAGCGGTTATGAATGTGGTTTAACTATTGAAAATTATAATGATTTAAAAGAGAATGATATTATTGAGTCATATAATTTACAAGAGGTTAAAAGATGAGTATAAAATTAGATAGATTATCATCAATTTTCAGTAAAGAAATAAGTAAAATTATAAATTTTGATATTAAAGATTCCAATATAACTATGGTAAGTGTTACTGATGTGAAGATTTCAAGTGATTTAAGCTATGCTAAAGTCTATATATCAATGGTTATAAGCAAAAACAAAAACACTACAATTCAAGCATTAAATAAAGCTAAGGGTTTTATTAAAAGTGAACTTTCAAAAAGAATTAAAGTTAGAAAAATACCAGATTTAGAATTTATTTATGATGATAGCCTTGATAAAGGACAAAAAATTGAAGAAATATTAAAGAGAGTTAATAAAGGTGAATAAATGATTAAATTAGATTTATCGTATACAGGTTTAGATTATAATTTTCAAGATTATAGTGAAAAGATAAAAAAAATAAATAGAGATATAGTTGAAAAAAAAGGTAAGGGAAGTGAATTTACCGGTTGGTTAGAGTTACCATTCAATTACCAAGATGAAGAAATTAAAAAAATCAAAGAAGTAGCATCTAGACTTAGAAAAATTAGTGATGTTGTTTTGATTTGCGGTATTGGAGGATCTTATTTAGGTGCTAAAGCTGCAATAGATATGATCAAAGGTAATTATTATCAAGATGATGTTGAAGTTATTTTCTGTGGTAATACTTTCAGCAGTAATGAAATAGTTAGAATTTTGAAGTATATCGAAGGAAAAGAAGTTAGTATTAATTGCATTTCAAAATCTGGACAAACTACCGAAACTTCTTTAGCGTTTAGAGTATTTAGACAGTATATAGAAAATAAATATGGAAAAGATGGTAGTGTTGAAAGAATTGTAATTACTACAGATGAAAAAAAAGGATTGTTAAGACCTTTGATTGCTAAAAAAGGATATGATAGTTTTGTGATTCCTGATGATATTGGTGGAAGATTTAGTGTAATTACTGCGGTAGGTTTATTACCTATGGCGATTGCTGGAATTGATATTGATGAATTTATTAAAGGGATTAAAGATAGTGCTATCAATTATTCAAACGAGGATATTTTAAAAAATGAAGCATATCAATATGCATTGATTAGAAATATACTTCACAAAAAAGGATATGTTTCTGAAATGTATGTTAATTACGATTTTACATTATCTTCAATTTCTGAATGGTTAAAACAATTATTTGGAGAATCAGAAGGTAAGGATGGCAAAGGGATTTTACCTACATCTGTTACTAATTCAACAGATTTGCATTCAATGGGTCAATTTGTTCAAGAAGGGTCAAAAATATTATTTGAAACTATTATCAATGTTGAAGAACCGCTTGAGGATATGGAATTTCCAAACGATAGTGAAAATTTTGATGAAATGAATTATTTAAGTGGTAAATCATTAAATTGGATTAACAAACAAGCATATTTAGCTACTTTAGCTGCTCATTATGAAATTGGTAAGGTTCCTAATATTATCATAAATATTGATAAAGCCGATGCTTATAATTTTGGATATATGGTTTATTTCTTCTTTAAGGCTTTGGCTATGAGTGCTTATATTCTAGATGTGAATCCTTTTGATCAGCCAGGTGTTGAAATTTATAAAGCTAATATGTATAAAAGGTTAGGTAAACCTGGTTATTAATTAAAATAAAAAAATTCCTTAAAAGGAATTTTTATTTTTTTTAGAAAGCTAATCTTGCGTGTTCTTTTAAATTTTCATTGATGAAGTTTTTAACTTCTTCACTTGTGATAGCTTCTTTAAGAGCTTTAATTTTATCACTTTCTAAATCAGCTTTGTTTGAAATTAATGAGATAGCAAACGTATTGTCGTTGCCTTCTTCAAGAATTAAACCATTTTCTAATGGTTTTAAATTTATTTTTGCGATATAAGTAGGGTAATTGAAAATGATATCTTTTTCGTTATATGCTTCATTTAAATTTAATAAACCAATTTCAGCAAAAACTAAATTTTTAGGATTTTCTTTAATATCAGCAACTGTAACATTATAGCTAGCAGGATCATTCAATGTAATGATATTTTTACTTGCAAGAAGTCTTAATGCTCTAGTCATGTTAGTTGGGTCAGAAGGTATCGCAACGCTTGCTCCATCTTTTAAATCATCAATGCTTTTTAGATCTTTTCCGTAGAATGAAACATACGCATCATAAATAGGTGTTATAACTTCGAATTCAGTTTTGTTAGCTTGGTTATACATTTCCATGAATAATTTGTGTTGGAAGAAATTTGCATCAACCTCTTTGTTTTGTAAGGCTACATTTGCTTGAACATTATCTGATACAGTTACAATTTCTAATTTATATCCAGCACTTTCTAAGTCGTCTTGGATAAGTTCTAAAATTGTAATCATTGGAGGAACGTGAGATGCAACTTTGATAACTTCCAATTCTTTAGTTTGATTATTGGTAGATTCAGTGGTTGTAGCTTCATCTTTTTTTGCACAAGCTGTTAAAAAAATGAATGCCATCAATAATATTAATGATTTTTTGAATATATTTTTCATATTATCCCTTTCTTTTTGCTAAAAAATATCCTATATTTTGAATTATAAATACATAAATTATAAATATTAATACAATTAAATATAGTAAATCGTATTGATATTCTTGATATCCATATCTATATGCATATTCACCAAGACCTTTACCACCAATAACACCAATTACTGTTGAGTAAGCTAAAGCACTAATTGAGGTTGTTGTGAATGATAGCACTAAATCGCTTTTAATTGTAGGTAATAAAAAATAATATATAATTTGAAATCTATTAGCTCCCATAGAGATAGCTCTTAATATTATTTTTTTAGGTACATTTATTAGCGATTGTTCTATTAGTCTAGAATAGATACTGATTGATACCAGAGTTATTGGAAATATCGCTGCAATATTTCCAAAAGATGTTTTGAAGATAAATCTTGTTACGGGTATAAGGATAAAAATTAAAATTAAAAACGGAATGGCTCTAATTGAATTTAAAAAAATATTTAAAATGTGATAGAACATTTTATTTTTAAACAATAATTCTTCTCTTAATCCAAACAAAATAGTCCCGAGAGGTAAAGATATTAAGAAACAAAAAAACATTGATACAAATACAATATAAGTTGTTTCAAATAAAGCTATTAAAATATTTTGGTAATGATTTAGGATAGTTTCAATCATTGCACACAAACCTCTTAGCGTATTCAATATAACTATAATTAGAATTTGTTATAGAATTTTGTATATTTTTTTGTACCTCTACTATTTTACCGTCTTCAAGAAAAATAATCTTATCAGCATAATTTTTTACTAGAAATAAATTATGAGAAATAAAGATAATTGAAATATTTTTATTTTCTTTTAATTTTTTTAAAAAATTAAATATTTCAATTTCACTAACGCTATCTAAGGATGCACTTATTTCATCACACAATAAAACATCACCTTTTTGAAGTAGAGATATTGCGATCGCAACTTTTTGTTTTTCTCCACCGCTTAAATCACTGCATAAACTATATTTATGTTTAAGTAAGTTAAAAAAGTTTAAAGTAGTATCAATTTCTTGTTCATCCACTTTTGTTTTATTTAATTTGTAAACTAATGACAAATTATAATATACAGTTTTATTTTCTAAAAGATTATAATCTTGAAATATATATGATATTTTTTTTCTTATTTTTTGTAGTTTTTCACTTGATAAATTATTCAAAGAAATATCTTTATACTTTATTTTACCACTTTTTATCGGATTCAATAAAGCTATTGCTTTTAAAATGCTGCTTTTACCACTACCATTTTTACCAACAATCGCAATACTTTCATTCCTATTTAATTCAAAGGAAATGTTTTCAAGTTTAAATTTACTTTCTGAATACTCTAATCCTACATTTTTTAATTCAATTATCATATACCGTACTTATATTAACACCAATATTATTATTATTTAACTAAAATGCTTAAAATAATGATAAGAAATTTTTGATAATATCAATAGTGCTTACGAAGGTTCCGATACCTGCCATTATATTGGAAAATACTACTACCATTAAAATCCTAGTTATTTTATTTTTAAAGTAACCACTTATATTTTTAGTATCGTTTGAAATATTTTTAAAATCTATAATTTTAGGATTTAAAATTTTAGCTTCGCAAATTCCGGTAAAAAATCCTACCGCAAAAAGTGGGTGAATTGCTGAAAAAGGGGCGGTGATTAAAGCGGTTAAAATCGTATATAAATGACCTTTCGCAAGCATAACCCCAATAGCACTTAAAGTAGAATTTAGTAAGAACCAAGTTAAAAGTTGTTTAATTCCAATATCAAAATTTTTAAACGTGATTGCTAAGATGCCAAAGATGATTATTATCGGAATTATGTATGCTAAAATATTAGTCTTTTTTTCAATTTTTTGATTAATATTTTCAATAGAATAGTTTATTTTTAAATTTTCAATAACTCCATTAAGATGTCCGGCACCTAATACCGCAAATACTTTTTTTCCTGATGAATTTTTTATTTTATGAGCGATATAGCGATCTCTTTCGTCTATTAAAACTTCTTTCACTATAGGGAAATGTTTTGAAAAATCTGAAATTAAATTATCTAAAATATCTTGATTTTGAAGTTTTAAAATATCATCTTCACTAATTTTTTTATCATCAAAAATAGATGATACTACTATGTAGAGTAGTTTTATTTTTTCAATTAAATTTAATTTTGCATAAATTCTATTAAAAGTTATATCAATTTTTCTATCTACTAATTCTAAATTTTTGTTTAATTCTTCACTTAGTTCAATGGCTTTAATCATTTCTCCACCATTTTCATTTTTTAAATGATCAGCCATGTTTTTTTGAAAATTGCTTATTATAATATTTAATAATAAAAATCCAACCTTTTTATCTTTAATTATTGTGTTTATATCGGTATTTAAAAAATCATCAGGTTTTTTTAATTTATTAAATCTATCTTGATCTAATTCGACGCAAATCGTATCTGGATTTATATTTCTTATAGCACTTTCTGTCTCTTCTACTGAAACTTTAGAAATATGAGCACTAGGCAATAAATATATTTCTTTATCTTCTAATTCTATTTTTTTTATATTTTTCATATTAATATTTTAAATAAAAAAGATGTATAATTCAATAATTATATATTTACAAAAAAGTTGTAAAAATACTATAATTATTTAATTATATTGGAGGGATTATGGCTAAAATTTTAAAAGAAGCACTAACTTTTGATGATGTTTTGTTGGTACCACAAAAATCAGAAGTTTTACCAAAAGATGTATGTATCAAGACTAAATTAACCAAAACAATAGAATTGAATATTCCTTTAATGAGTGCCAGTATGGATACAGTTACGGAACACGAAATGGCTATTTCGATGGCTAGGCAAGGTGGTATTGGAATTATTCATAAAAATATGTCAATAGAGGATCAAGCTAGAGAAGTTGAAAAGGTTAAAAGATCAGAACATGGAGTTATTAGTGATCCTTTTTACCTTAAAAAGAATAACACTATTCAAGATGCAGATAATTTGATGGCAAAGTATAAAATATCTGGAGTGCCTATTGTTGATGATGAGCATAAATTAGTAGGTATTATCACTAACAGAGATATTAGGTTTGAAAATGATTTTTCAAAAAAAATTGAAGAATCTATGACCAGTAAGAATTTGGTGGTTGCTAGAGAAGGGATTTCTTTGAATGAAGCACAAGAAATTTTAAGAAATAATAAAATTGAAAAATTACCTTTGGTAGATGAAAATAATAAACTTAAAGGATTGATTACGATTAAAGATATTGAAAAAAGAATTAAGTTTCCTGATTCAGCAACAGATGACAACGGAAGGTTATTGTGTGGTGCAGCGGTAGGTGTTACTGAGGATATGTTTGAAAGAATTGATGCGTTAGTTAAGGCTAAAGTTGACGTTGTTGTTATTGATACTGCTCATGGTCATTCTAAAGGGGTGATAGAGGCTGTTAAAAATGTTAAAAATAAATATCCAAATCTACAAATTATCGCTGGAAATGTAGCTACTAGCGAAGGGGTTAAAGAACTTATTGAGGCAGGAGCAGATTGTGTTAAGGTTGGTATTGGGCCAGGTTCTATTTGTACCACCAGAATTGTAGCTGGTGTTGGTGTCCCACAAATTTCAGCAGTTATGGATTGCTTTGAAGAGGCTAAAAAATATGGAGTTCCTATTATTTCAGATGGTGGTATTAAATATTCTGGCGATTTAGTTAAAGCAATTGCATCAGGGGCATCTGTTGTGATGCTTGGATCTATTTTGGCAGGAAGTAAGGAAGCTCCTGGGGAAACCATTTTGTATAAAGGAAGATCATATAAAGCATATAGAGGGATGGGCTCTTTAAGTGCCATGGAAAAAGGGTCTAAAGATAGATATTTCCAAAAAGATGCTAAAAAATTAGTTCCAGAAGGAGTAGAGGGAATGGTTGCGTACAAAGGTGAAGTTTCGGATATTATTTTTCAAATGTTAGGTGGACTTCGTGCAGGTATGGGATATTGTGGAACTAAAAATATTGAAGAATTAAAAAATAATTCAGAATTTGTAAAGATTACTGCGGCTGGTTTAAAAGAAAGCCACCCTCATGACATTACCGTAACTAAAGAAGCACCTAATTATAGTGTGCAGTTAGGAGAATGATTGTGAAAAATGAATTAGCAATTGTGATAGATTTTGGTGGTCAATATAATCAATTAATAGCCAGAAGAGTTAGAGAAAATAATGTGTATTGTGAAATATACTCGCACGACATAAGTGTTGATAAAATTAAAGAGTTAAAACCAAAAGGAATTATATTTACTGGAGGACCAAATTCTGTCTATGAAGAAGGCGCTTTTAGTATTGATAAAGAAATTTTTGAATTAGGAATACCTATTTTAGGGATTTGTTATGGAATGCAACTAATGAGTCATAGTTTAGGTGGAGTTGTGAAAATGGCAGATGCTAGAGAATTTGGTAAAACAAACATTTCTGTAGATGTTGATAGTTGTTTATTTAAAAATACACCAAAAGTTCAAAAGGTTTGGATGAGTCATGTTGATTATGTGGAAAGTTTGCCGATTGGTTTTAAAAATATAGCTAAGAGTGAAAATTGCCCTTGTGTTGCGATGGAAAATCCTGAGAAAAAATTTTATGGAGTTCAATTTCACGCAGAAGTTGAACATTCTGATTTTGGACAAGAGATTTTAAAGAATTTTTTAGATGTGTGTGGGTTTTCTCGTGATTGGTCAATGAAAAATTATTCAGAAATTATAGTTAAAGAAATTAAACAAAAAGTAGGGGATAAAAAAGTTTTATTAGCTCTTTCTGGAGGAGTCGATTCTTCTGTTGTGGCTGCAGCGATTTCAAAAGCTATTGGAAATCAACTTACTTGTATTTTTGTAGATCACGGATTGATGAGAAAAAATGAAGGTAGTGAAGTTGAAAATATATTTAAAAATTCAGGCATGAATTTTATTAAAATAGATGTTGAAAATAGATTTTTAACCAAATTAAAAGGTGTTGAAAATCCAGAAACGAAAAGAAAAATTATTGGCGAAGAATTTATAAGAGTTTTTGAAGAAGAGGCTAAAAAAATTGGTAAAGTTGATTTTTTAGCACAAGGAACTATTTATGCGGATGTTGTTGAAAGTGGTGTTGGGAAAAGTGCTGTTATTAAAAGCCATCACAATGTAGGAGGACTTCCTGAATGTGTAGATTTTCAAGAGATAATAGAACCGTTAAGAAATTTATTTAAAGATGAAGTGAGAAAATTGGGGTTGGAATTAGGACTTCCAGAATTTTTAGTATACCGACAACCTTTTCCTGGTCCAGGTTTAGCTATCAGAGTTATTGGTGAAATTACTAAGGAAAAATTAGATATTTTAAGAGAAGCTGATTATATTTTTAGAGAAGAGTTATTAAATTCAGATGTAAGAAGTAGTGTGGATCAATATTTTGCTGTTTTAACAAACACTAAAACAGTTGGTGTGATGGGAGATTTTAGAACCTATGATTATACTTTGGCACTGAGGGCGGTTAAAACTTCTGATTTTATGACTGCTGATTGGGTAAGGATACCTTATGATGTTTTGGATAAGGTGTCTGTAAGAATAGTTAATGAAGTTAAGAATATAAATAGAATTGTTTATGACATTACTAGTAAACCACCTTCAACTATTGAGTGGGAATAAATCACACCCGTGAAAAACCTTATTTTACTGGGATTTTGCTGATTGTATATGCTTTTTGGCAACAAAATGGCAAATACAATTTTTGAACAAACAGGCGGTACTTATACGCAGCGCAGGTGGGCGACTATATGTTGCCCGATTTATTACCGGCTGAAGAAGAAAAAGAAGCGAATATCGGCGTTTGGGCAATGAGGCATAAACGATATTTGAAGCAAAATCATAAGATGCGTTACTACAATTTGTTGACAAGCGGTAGGATCAATTTATATCTTACCGACATTGAAGAACAGGCTTAAAATCTTTTTTCTCGGCTGGTAAAAGACCTCGCCGAAAAAGAAAATGTAACCTAAGAACTCAAACCAACCAATATGATGGTATGGTGCAAAAGATGAATAATATCCGTAATCGTGCAACGGAAATTGTAAATGTAGAAATAATTTATACGGTATAAACACAAAGACGGCAGGGAGCAATCCCTGCCGATATTACATATTCAGAACAATAAAAAAGTTTACAATCATTTTTTAAAATGGTATTGCTATTATTCGAGCTTTAGAATATAATATTATACAAGTAAGAACTCGAAATTCGCAGGAGGTTTTTATGAAATTTATGTCTGCAAAAGAAGCTGCTGATAAATGGGGCATTTCCCAAAGAAGAGTGGCGGTTTTGTGCTCTGAGCAAAGAATTAAAGAAGTAACTATGGTCGGTAATATGTGGATTATTCCTTCTTCCGCAGAAAAGCCCATAGATGCAAGGAGTACACGATATAATCGAACCGAAGAAAAAACGGTTAAGCCATTTTTGAAATGGGCAGGCGGTAAAGGTCAGCTTATTAAAGAAATTGAGCGCTACTATCCTTTTGAAAACGGCCAAATAACGAAATATGCTGAGCCATTTGTTGGCGGTGGTGCAGTTTTGTTTGATATTCTTAGCAAATATGATTTAGAAGAAGTTTATATCAGCGATATTAATGCTGAACTTATCAATACGTATCGCATTATCCGTGATTGTGTGGATGATTTGATTAAAATGCTTTTCGCTATGCAGAACGACTTTATTCCGTTAGATACAGACAATCGTAAAGTGTACTATATGCAAAAGCGAGAGCGTTTTAACGACATGAAAGTAAATAGCGATGAAAATATCAATATCGAAAAAGCTGCATTAATGATTTTCCTTAACAAGACTTGTTTCAACGGTCTGTTCCGTGTAAATAAAAAGGGGTTATTTAATGTTCCTATGGGAGCATACAAAAATCCGATGATTTGTGATGAAAAAAATCTCAGAGCAGTATCGAATAAGTTGCAGAGAGTTACCATTTTATGCGGAGATTACAGAAAGTCAGCAGACTTTATTGATGAAAATACCTTTGTTTATTTTGATCCGCCCTACAGACCTATTACAGATACAGCAAGTTTTACGGCTTATACCGAGAATTTGTTTAATGATGATGCACAGATCGAGCTTGCACAATTTGTTAATGATATGGACAAAAAAGGTGCAAAAATTGTAATTAGCAATTCTGATCCAAAAAACTCAAATACAGACGATGATTTCTTTGATAATATCTATTCCGCACATAAAATTAAGCGAGTTGAAGCCACTCGAATGATTAATTGTAATAGTGAATCAAGAGGAAAAATTAAGGAATTGCTTATTAGTAACTTTTAAGGAGGTTAGAAATGAATAACAGAAATTTTAGTGCTTGGTTGTCCGACTTTCGTGATAGTATAGCAGACTATGGTTATTATATAGATTTTGATAAAGTTCACAGAAATGTCGATAATATCAAGGTTGAACTTAATATTTTGAACTCACTTATCGGCTCTAATAACATAGAAACAGATTTTGAAAACCTAATAAAAAAATATCCGGAAACTTTGAAATGCATACCCCTGCTTTTGGCAGTTAGATCGAATGAAATATATGCGATTGATGGCGACGGAGACTATACATATAATTTTAAGAATCATAATCTTTCGGTCGAGCAATATAAGATATTTATGCGTAAAACCGGACTTTTTGATCTAATAGAAAATCATATAGTCAACAATCTTGTAGATTATGCAACAGGTGTTGAAACAGGTCTTGACTCCAACGGACGTAAAAATCGTGGCGGTCATTTAATGGAAAACTTAGTTGAAAGTTTTATCCAAAAAGCAGGTTTTGTTAAAGATGAGTCCTATTTTAAAGAAATATATATTCATCAGATTACCGATAAATGGAGCGTTGACCTTTCAGCCATATCTAATCAAGGAAAAACAGAAAAGCGTTTTGATTTTGTGGTTAAAACACCTAATATGATTTACGGTATCGAAACTAATTTTTACGGAAGTGGCGGAAGTAAATTAAACGAAACATCACGCAGTTACAAAACACTCGCTCTTGAAGCCGATACAATCGACGGTTTTACTTTTGTATGGTTTACCGACGGAAAAGGCTGGATAAGTGCTCGTCATAATCTTGAAGAAACCTTTGATGTTATGGAACACATTTATAACATTAAAGATTTGGAAAATGGCATAATTACAGAGGTTTTTAAATAATGGCAAAGAAAATTGTAAAATGGGAACCTGATGATTTTGAATTAGAAATGACAACACACTGGTCATTTCCAAAACGTGGAGATTGGGCAACTCACGATGCGAAATGGCGTGGAAATTGGTCGCCCTATATTCCACGAAATATCATATTAAGATATTCAAAAGAGGGCGATGTGGTTCTTGACCAATTTGCAGGTGGTGGAACTACCCTTGTTGAAGCAAAGCTTTTGAGCCGTGATATTATCGGTGTTGATGTCAATGATGTTGCACTCGACAGATGTAAAGAAAAAGTGAATTTTGAACACGAAGGTGCAAACGGAAAAGTTTACATCCATAAGGGCGATGCGAGAAATTTAGATTTTCTTTCGGATGAAAGCATTGACCTGATTTGCACACATCCGCCATATGCCGATATTATTAAATATAGCGAAGGTATAGACGAAGATTTGTCGCAACTCAAAGTGAAAGATTTTCTTGAAGAAATGAAAAAGGTAGCTGCAGAGAGCCACCGTGTTTTGAAGAAAGATAAATTTTGCGTTGTGCTTATGGGTGATACAAGACAGAAGGGTTGTATGATACCAATGTCATTTGATGTTATGAAAATTTTCCAAGATGCCGGATTTACTCTTAAAGAATTGATTATCAAAGAGCAACACAACTGTAAAGCCACAGGGTATTGGAAAACAAATAGTGTAAAATATAATTTTTTACTGATTGCACACGAGTATTTGTTTGTACTGAAAAAATAAAATTATAGGAGAAATGTAATATTGATAAGACAAAAGTATTTGTAATTATTCCGTTTACTGATGACTTTTTTGAATCGTATGAGATGATAAAGGAACATTTTAACGAAGATTTTGAATTTTCGCACGCTGGAGATGAAGATAACCAACAAAATATTTTAGCTGACATTATTCTTCCAATTTATTCTTACTACTTTGTTTTAGCTGACTTAACCTGATTAAATCCAAATGTAATGTACGAATTGGGTATTGCTCACAGCTTCAATAAGAAAACTATAATGATAACTCGTGATGATCTTGGTAGTCTTCTTTTTGATTTGAAACAATATCGAGCAAAAGACTATTCTACTAACTTCAAAAAGTTTTATGATTTAATTACATATTTGGAGAATAATTTAAAGGGAGCAAGAGATGATAGTGTTATTTTTAATAATTCTGTTGGGGATTTTTTGGATCATAGTAAGATTGCTTCAGAAGAATTTTTTAAAAAATAAATTATTAAAATTGACATTTCTGAAGGTGAAAAAGGTTTTCTTGACTTTTTAGCGGATGTAGAAGAAGATACTGAGAAGATGACTGCGGACATTGAAACGATGTCTTCAGAAATGAATGTAATGAATAATGGTATAAATGGATGCACAGAAGAAATTGAGCGAGTAAATAAGATCGGAGGCAATGGAACCACATCATTTGTGAGAAAACAGTCTGAAAAAGTTGTTGAATATATTGCTACATTTAGTAAACAATTAAAGGAACATAATTCAACTATATCTTCGTACTGGTCGAAAATTGAGAAGAATATTTTGGGATTGTTAGAAAACAATATTGCACAAAACCAGAAAATAAAGACTCTTTAATTAATTATATAAAGGATTTATATAGTATGGAGACATCAGTTTCCACATCGAATGAATCTGTTCAGGTACTCAAGGAAACATCTTTGGGAAATTTTGGAATAGAAAGTAGTATGAATCAAGCAATTCTCTTTTTGGATGTTGATTTGACTTCTTATATAGAAATGACAGAGCAAATGATCAAATCAATAGACAGAATTATTGATAAAAGTAAGTTTATTATTGGAAATATAGATTTTGATGAAATAGAATCTAAATAATTTTTGTGGCAACGAAATGGCAACAAAAAATCGAATAGCGTATGCTTTACCGATAATTCAAATAATATAAATACTCTCTAATAAATTTCATAAACAAAAGTATTTAAGATTGATTTATAGGGAGCGAGTGAGAATAACACTTAATGCAATTAATAAAACTTTTAAGAATAAAATGAAGCTAAAGAAGTGCTAAAATTGTTTAAAAAGCAGCAAACAAAAGTTTGGTTGGTGCAACAAATGAAACAGGCATAAAGAAACTAAAAGGAGTATTTAAAAAAGTTTATACACATGAAATTAAAGTGAAAGGAAAATATGGTGCATACAGAATATTTGGATATAAAGATTCAAGTGGAAGATGGATATTCGATTTATTTGAAAAAGCACATAAATAAGAAAAATGATAAATGTAGAATTAATAAACAATGAATTTAAACGATTAAAGTTGATTGAAAAATCAAAAAATCACATTAAGGAAAAATTGCTAACTGATGAAGAAATTGTTCATGAATTATTTGAAAGCAAATTATTCATTGGCAATAAAGAAGATTGCTTCCAATTACAAACAATAGGAGTAGATGTCTTTCAAGCTGAACCTTTGTTTCTAAGATATAAATTATCTTATGCAGTCATCCTAGAAAATGAATGGATAAGAAATTATTATTTATTTTTTGATGAATTTGGAAATTATCTGGATGATTTTTTTGATTTATAGTTTTAAAAATTAGACCAAAAGTATTTAGAAATAATTCTAAATACTTTTTTTTGTATCAAAAGTTAAATATTGCAAAAAAATATAGAAGTGCATATTTTGATCTTAACTTGAAAAATTGGTGTTTATGCTAAAGAAATTAAAATATACAGAGCAAAACAACACAGTTGCATTATTCAAATAATTAAATAAAAAAATAAAAATTATTAGTATTTTATTAATAAAACACCTGCAAGAATAACAATACTATAATTATATAATAAATTATTATATAATTATAGTATAGAAAGGAGGAAGAAATGGAGAAAGAAAATAAAAAAACCTTAATAACTACTACATTTGAAATTGAGATAAAATTAGTATTTATAAAGGTTAGTTACAAAGTAACGGAGAAGGCTTAGCCTTTTCTGTTACAACTCCATTTTACAATAGATTATGCGAAAAGTAAAGTTTGAAGTCATCAAATGCACTAAAGAAGAAATAATCAAAAATTTATTGGAATTAATTTTATTTATTTCAGTTATTGCATTAATTATTTATTTTAAAAACAATATTTAGAAAGAAAAACATAAATGAATAATAAAGAAATGTCAGTTAAAGAACTGATGAGAGAATACTGGAGAGAAAGTCAAAGAAAAAAGAGGGAAGGAGCTAGAACCCTTAACATCATAATTCCAAATGAAAGTTTTGACAAACTACAAACATATTTAACTAAAACTAAACAAAGCAAAAAAGAATGGTTAATAAATGTTATTGATAGTTTAGAAATTGAGTGATAAAAATCAAAAATTCGTGGCTAATTCGTGGCTAGCTATAAAAAAAGTCCCTATTTATAAGGACTTTTTTAATAAATGGTGGAGCATAGCGGGATCGAACCGCTGACCTCCTGCGTGCAAAGCAGGCGCTCTCCCAGCTGAGCTAATGCCCCATTAGATATATTGGTGGGCCTGAATGGACTTGAACCAACGACCTCACCCTTATCAGGGGTGCGCTCTAACCACCTGAGCTACAGGCCCGTGCATTTATCTAATGCTTATTAATAATAACAACAAAATTTTTAAATGTCAACAATAAAAATAAAAAAAATTAAAAAAAGTAATTTTATAAACTTATTTTGATATTTTTTAATAAAACTAATCCTATATTTATTGGATAAAAACGAAAGAACAAATATAATTATTTTGTTTTTTAGTATTGAATAATATTAAATATAATGTTATAATAAAGACACTAGTGAATTAAGAATATAATAGTAACTGGTATTAAATAACTCACTATCTCTTCTTTCCTATCAAAAGTGAGTTTTTAATTTATCCAAATAAACTATTTAATTATTAATTTAAAAATTATATAATTGTTATATGGCTAAGTGGGATAAAGATTATATTACTTTGTGTAAAAAAATTTTAAACGAAGGTATTGAAGTTGAAAATAGAACCGGAATAAATAGCATTAAAATTCCTTCTTATCATTTTGAATTTAATTTGGCAGAAGAATTTCCAATTTTAACTACTAAACAACTTTTTTTAAGACAAGCAGTTTTAGAAATGCTTTGGATTTACCAAGTTCAATCTAATGATGTCAGATGGCTAAAAGATAGAAATGTAAACATTTGGAATGAATGGGAAATTAATGAAGATGGTTTTTGGGAAGCTGATCAAAACATTATTGAAGATAACAAAATTATTAAAAAGAAAATAAGAAAATTTTTTGGAAAAGAATATGCACACACTATTGGAACTGCATATGGTTTTATTGTTAAAAAATTTAAATTGATTGATAAATTATTAGAATCTTTAAAAAACAACCATAATGATCGCAGAATGATTATGAGTTTGTGGCAAAATGATTATTTAGAAAGTGCAGTTTTACCTTCTTGTGTTTGGAGCAGTGAATGGGATGTGACTGACGGTAAACTTAATTGTTGGATACACCAAAGAAGTTGCGATGTAGCGTTAGGATTACCTTTTAATGTATCACAATACGCAACTTTACTAACGATGCTTGCTCAAGTAAGTGGATTAAAAGTTGGAACTATTAATTATAGTATTAAAGACGCACATATTTATGTGAATCAAATAGATGGCATTAAAAAACAGATTGAAATTTTTGAAACTAAACAAGACTATCCAGCTCCTAAATTATGGATAAATCCTAAAATATCAAATTTTTATCATTTTGATAATAGTAAAGATTGTTTGGATGTGAAGTTAATTGATTATCAACATCATGGAAAAATAGATTTTAAAGTGGCTAAATAAAGGAGGAATTATGATAATTTCAATAATTGCAGCGGTAGGTTTAAATAACGAATTAGGTAAAAATAATGATTTAATCTGGAATATTCCAAGTGATTTAAAATTTTTTAAAAATACTACATTAAATCATAATATTTTAATGGGCAAAAATACTTTTTTTTCTTTAAAAAAACCATTAAAAAATCGTAAAAACATTGTAATAACTGACACTGAAATAGATGTTGAAGGTATTGTTACTTTTTCCAACATCAACGATGCGTTAGAATATTGTAAAAATGAAAAAGAAATATTTGTGATAGGCGGTGCAACAATATATAAACAATTTATTGATATTGCTGATAAAATTTATTTAACTGAAATAAATGATACTGCTGAAGCAGATGTATTTTTTCCAATTTTTAATAAAAATAATTTTTCAATTGAAGTTTTAGGTGAGGGTCATGAAAATGGAGTTAGTTTTAAACACATTTTATATACCAAGGTGATTGAATGAAGATTTTAGTTATAATTCCTTGCTTCAATGAAGAAGCTAATATTGTGAAAGTTGTGAATGGTGTAAAAAAATTTAATTATGATTATTTAATAATAAACGATGCCAGCACAGATAATAGTGAAAAAATATTAAAAGAAAATAATTATAATTTTCTTTCTTTAGTAAATAATGTAGGTTTAGCCTCAGTTACAAGAATTGGCTTTAAATACGCTTATGATAACGGTTATGATGGTTGTATCTGTGTGGATGGCGATGGACAACATCCAGCAGATGAAATTATAAAACTACTGGAATGTTTAAAAGATAATGATTATGTTTTAGGATCAAGATTTATTAATAAAAAGAAACCATTAACACTTAGAATGTTGGGTAGTGAAATTATTTCTTTAGCTATAAAAATAAAAACAAACAAGATTGTAAAAGATCCTACAAGTGGAATGAGAGCAATTGGTAGAAGAATAATGAAAGAATTTTCAAATTCTATGAATTTTATCGCTGAACCAGATGCTTTATGTTACATTATCAAAAAAGGATACAAATACAAAGAGGTTGAGGTAAATATGGTTGATAGAATTGATGGTGTTAGTTATTTTCAAAATCCTATAAAAGCTATCAAATATATGGTTAGTGTACTTATTTCAATTATTTTGATACAATAAATATATGAATTTAGCTCTGCGATACATTTTAATCATCACATCTTTTTTATGGCTTTTGTTTCTAATTAGAACCATCATTAAAAATAAATTAGATATAAAATTTTCAATTTTATGGATATTTTTAGGAATATTTATTTTTTTAATAGGTTTATTTCCTGAAATTATTTATTTATTCTCTAGATTAATAGGAATTGAAATACCGTCAAATGCAGTATTTTTATTAATGTTTTTTATTATATACTGTTTGGTTTTTTATCTGTATTTAAAAATTTCAAAACATAATCAAGAATTGTTAAACTTAAATTATGAAATCGCAATATTAAAAAGTAAAATAAGAGGAGATAAATAGTGTTTAAAGACAAGATTTTATTAATTACAGGAGGCACTGGTAGTTTCGGGAATGCAGTAACTACTAAATTTATTAAAAGCGACATCAAAGAGATAAGAATACTTTCTAGAGATGAAAAGAAACAAGATGATATGCGTCATTTATATTATAGATTGTATGGTAAGCTTGCTGATAAATTAAAATTTTATATTGGTGATATTAGAGATTATAATTCAATATCGTATGCTTTCAAGGGTGTGGATTATGTGTTTCATGCTGCAGCTTTGAAACAAGTTCCTTCTTGTGAATTTTACCCAATTGAAGCAGTTAAAACAAATGTTTTAGGAAGTGATAATGTTATCAATGCTTGCGTTAATAACAAGGTTAAAAAAGCTATTTTTTTAAGTACCGATAAAGCTGCATATCCAATTAATGCCATGGGTATGAGCAAGGCGTTGATGGAAAAAAATGTAGTTGCAAGAAGTAGACAGTTAGAAGAAAATGATACAATTTTATGCTTAACAAGATATGGTAATGTTATGGCTAGTAGAGGAAGTGTAATTCCTTTGTTTTTAGAACAAATAAGAAATAATAAGCCGATAACTATCACTAATCCTGAAATGACTAGATTTATGATGACGTTGGAAGAGGCTGTTGAACTTGTTTTGTTTGCTTTTGAAAATGGTAAACAAGGTGATTTATTTGTTCAAAAATCTCCAGCTGCAACTATTGATACGCTGTCAAAAGCTATTTTTGAATTAGAAAATAAAAAAACCAACATCTCATATATTGGAACTAGACATGGGGAAAAGTTGTTTGAAGTTTTAGTAACTAAAGAAGATATGGCAAAAGCTATAGATATGGGATCTTATTATAAGATACCTGCGGATAATCGTGATCTTAATTATGATAAATATGTATCTTGCGGAAGTTTGAATTTTGAAAGTTTAGATGAATATAATTCGCATAATACTCAAAGATTAGATGTTGAAGGAATGAAAAAATTATTACAAAAATTAGATATCTTTAGTAAAAAAGGAGAATAAAATGAATCCTGTATGTATAATACCAGCTATAAGTAAGAATAATGATTTAAAAGATAAAAATATGCTTTATTTAGGCAACAAACCAATATCTTTTTATACTATTGATGCTGTTTTAGAAAGTAAAATTTTTGATAGAGAAAATATATTTTTTATTAGTGAAAATACTAAATATTTAGAACTTGTTAAAACAAAAAATATTAATATTATCAAAATAAACGAAGAGCTCGCTTTAGAAAATGATTTAATCATTACCGATTTTTTAAAGAATTTTGATGATGAACAAGTTTTTATGCTTTTAGAACCAAATTTACCTTTTAGAACCGAAAAAGATATTATAAATGCATATAATCTTTATTTAGATGGTGATTGTGATAGTGTGGTCAGTTATAGCTGTTTTAACTATAATGGTAATTTTTTAATCAATTTAGATAAAGATAATTATATCAATCATCGAGATGAGGGTAATGGTTTTGATTTAAATAAAAAATTATATTATCCAAATGGGGCAATTCATATTACCACCAAGAGTAGTTATATTAAGCATGGTGGTTTTTATAGCAAAAATACCAAAGGCTATATTATGGAAGAAACTAATTCTTTAAGCATTAACAGCAAAACAGATTTTTTAAAAGCCAGAGGGATTTTAGATCAAATGAATATTTTTAATTTGCCGGTTTATCACGCACCACATTTTAAAATATATGAAGAAAATTCTAATAAGTGTGATAGTGAAAATATTATTTTGGGTGATTCTAGAATGTCTGATTTAAAAGTTGAAGGATTTTTTAATTACGGAATTTCTGGATCTACTTTAGATACCTGTGTTAAATGTATGCCTAAATTTTTAAAAAACAAAGTATCAAAAGCGATAATTTCGATAGGTATTAATGATTTGTATTTTAAGTTTACCCCAGAAGAAATGATTGAAAAATTTAAAATATTATACAGCGGTTTACAAAAACAAGGTGCTAAAATATATACCACTCCTATTGTTTATACATTATTTAGATACGGCGTTGAAGATGTGGAGTTAATTAAAAAAGTTAATGATTGGATTGAAAGCTACAGTAGAGAAAATAATTTCACTTATATTGATTTAAATAAGATAATGGCTTTAGGAGATTATATAAATCATAATTTAAGTTTTGATGGTTTACATTATACTTTTAAAGCTAATAAAATTATTGAAGAAACATTTTTTGAAATAACAAACAATTAAAAAGAGGCTATGCCTCTTTTTTACATAAAATCAATTAAAATTTCGTTTAATATTTCTCTTTTGTTACAAATTAAGAAGTTGTCTTTTAAAATAAAATTATCGATATTTTTTTGATATCCAAGATTAAATATTTCAAAAAAATCACAATTATATCTATTTTTAAAATCTTTTAAATCTAAACCAAAAATAGTTCTAAAACTCATCATTATATGTTCAAACATTAAATCTTTTAATTCTAAATTATAGGTGTTTTGGGTAAATTCGCCATTGATATATTTTTTATATATTCTATTGTTATCATATCTAACACTATTTATTTTACCGCTGGCTCCTAATCCGACTCCGTAAAAGTCATTGTATTTCCAATAACCGAGATTATGGTTAGAATAATTGTTGTTTTTTGCAAAATTCGCAACTTCATATTGTACAAATCCTTCTTTTTTTAAAAAAGAAACTATTAATTCATACATATCCGCTTCAAGTTCGCTATCAACATTTTGGTAACCTAAATGGTAAAAGGGAGTTTTTTCTTCTATTTGTAGTGAATATATAGAAATATGATTTATATCAAGTGAAGTTATGTTTATCAAATCTTCTTTTAATTGTTGTAATGTTTGTGAGGGCAGTGAATACATTAAATCGCAAGAAATATTATTTATACCTACATCTTTTAATAATTTAATAGCTTCTTTTACTTTTTCAAAGTTATGATAACGATTTAATTTTTTTAACATTTGACTATCTGTGGTTTGAACTCCAACAGAAGCACGATTAACACCGTATTTTTTCAAAATTAATGCTTTTGATAAGGTTAAGGTTTCAGGGTTTATTTCAATAGTTTTTTCATATATGTTTGGATTTTGTTTATATAAAAAATCTAAAAATTCAGTTAAAAGTTCATCGCTTAATGCGGTTGGGGTTCCTCCGCCAATATAAACAGTTTCTAGATTTTTAAAATCAACATTTCTAAATATATACTCTTGTTTTAAAATATCAAGATATGTTTTGGCACGATTCTCGCTATATAAATCTTTAGCAAAACTACAATAATGGCAAATATGATTACAAAAAGGAATGTGGATGTATAGGTGTTTAATCTTTGACAACAGGATACCTTCTAGCTACATCAATTAATTTGTTTGATACTATTTCTTCAGGTGTAACATCTAATTTAATACATAATGCATGACAATATATTAAAATATCAGCTAATTCATTACATACCAATTCCTTATCATATTCTTTTTCTTGAAACTGAAAATGTTCTAGTAATTCTGCAGATTCAATGACAATACTTTTAACCAAACTTGCTTCGCTATTATTATTCCATTTTCTTGTTTCTCTAAATTCCTTAATCAATTCGATAAGTTTCACTAATCATCCTCCATAGATAAAACCGACATGAATGCTTCTTGAGGTATTTCAACACTTCCTACAGCTTTCATTCGTTTTTTACCTTCTTTTTGTTTTTCTAATAATTTTTTCTTACGAGTAATATCTCCACCATAACATTTCGCAAGCACATTTTTTCTTAATGATTTAATATTTGTTCTTGCGATTACTTTAGAACCAATAGCTGCTTGAACAGGTATTTCAAATTGTTGTTTAGGGATTAATTCTTTTAATTTTGATGTTATTATTTGACCTCTATTATAAGCAAAATCACGATGAACAATAATACTTAATGCATCAACTATTTCTCCGTTTAATAAAATATCCATTTTTACTAAATTAGATTTCTTATACCCTATAAGCTCATAATCTAACGAAGCATATCCTTTAGATACAGATTTTAATTTATCAAAGTATTCATATATTATTTCAGCAAGGGGTATTTCATAAACCAATTGATTTCTATTATCATCTATATAAAGCATATCAACATAGTTTCCTCTTTTACTTTGAGAAAGTTCCATAATAGCACCTATGTATTCTTTTTTTACAATTATACTAGCTTTGACATAAGGTTCTTCAATATAATTTATTTTTGTAGGATCGGGAAGCATACTTGGATTGTCCACATCAATAACTTCGCCACTATTTAAAAATACTTTGTAAATAACACTAGGTGCTGTTGCGATTAAGTTTAAATTATATTCTCTTTCTAATCTCTCTTGTACAACATCCATATGTAATAGTCCTAAAAATCCTAATCTAAAACCAAACCCTAGTGCTTTTGAAGATTCCGCTTCAAAACTTAGAGCAGAGTCGTTTAGTTTAAGTTTTTCAAGAGCTTCTCTTAAATCGTTATATTTTGAATTATCAGTAGGATATAATCCGCAATAAACCATTGATTGCATTTTTCTATATCCAGGAAGTGCGGCTGCTGCAGGATCGTTTTGTAGTGTTATTGTATCACCGACATTAACATCTTGAATAGATTTAATAGAGGCACTTAAATATCCGACCTCACCAGCTTCTAAATATTCTTTTTTAATTTCTTTAGGGTTTTTTACCCCAACTTCTACCACTTCGTAAGTGGCTTTATTTGACATAAATTGAATTTTATCGCCAATTTTAAGTTTTCCTTCTTTAATACAGATATAAACCACAACACCTTTATAAGCATCGTAATAAGAATCGAAAACTAATGCTTGTAATTTATTTTCATTTTTTCCTTTTGGAGCAGGTAATTTTTCAATGATAGAATCTAAAACTTTATCTATATTTAAACCATTTTTAGCACTAATTAAAGGAATATCGCTACAATCTAAACCTATAACATCTTCGATTTCTTTTTTAACTTTATCAACATCTGCATTAGGTAAATCTATCTTATTAATAACAGGTAATATTTCTAAATTATTATCTAAGGCTAGGTATACATTCGCAAGCGTTTGTGCTTCGATGCCTTGTGCTGCATCCACAACTAAAATCGCTCCATCGCAAGCTGCTAGAGATCGACTGACCTCATAAGTGAAATCAACATGACCTGGTGTATCTATTAGATGAAAAATATAGTCCTTGTATTTTAATTGGACACTATTTAATTTAATAGTTATACCTCTTTCTCTTTCTAGATCGAGTGAATCAAGGATTTGTTCCTGCATTTCTCTTTTAGAAACTGTATTAGTTAATTCTAAAATTCTATCGGCTAAAGTTGATTTACCATGATCTATATGTGCTATAATTGAAAAATTTCTAATTTTATTTTGTTCCATTTAAACCTACTTTTTTAAATACATTATGAATTATTGCAGCTAATAAAACAGAAGCTATTGCTTGAGGAAGATTTGCCATAAATGAAGTTATAAAATAAATAATATTATTTTTAATAATAACATCTGCAATTCCATAACCCACAAGCATTAAAAGCCCTCCTGTTATAAAAGATATAAGATAAGAATATTTAAATGTTAATTTTTGATTTAATTTATAAATAACAAAAGCCTCTAAACCTTTTATTACAAAAGTAAAAACAGCATACTCACTATAACCTAAATAAATATCACTAAGCATAGTAGCGAAACTTGATACGAATATTAAGTGATTTAACGGTAAAAAGTTACTTATAATCATAATAAAAGCATCACTTAAATTCAAATAACCAAATTTAATTGGAATTGAAACATAACTTGTCAAAACAAACAATAAAGATGTTAAAATTGCTGTTTTGGTTAGTAATTTAATTTTGTTGTTCATTGAAAATTTCTCCTTTTAATTTTTTTCCTATTCCGTTATAAAAATCTTTAGCGTTTAAAATGTTTTTGCCTTCTAATTGAATTTTATCAATTAAAATAGTACCGTTATCACAACCGATCGCAATACTATCATCAATTAAACCTATAAATTCATTAACTTTTCCATTAATTTTTTCACTATAACTACAACTGTGAAATTTTAATTTTAGATTATTAATAATTCCATAACCTATAGGATTATTAATTAAAGAACGAATGTGGTTATAAACTATTTTGACATCTCTATTAAAATTAATAAATTCATCACTTTTTTTCAAGTTGTATGCGTATGTAGCTTTATCATGTTCTTGAGGTATAGCTAATAATTCATTATTAAAGATTAAAGGAAGATTTTCTATTATCATTTTAGATGCTAAAATACTTAATTTTTCAAATAAAGTTAAAGAAGTATCTTTTTCATCAATTTTAATTTTTTCAATTTTAAGAATATCTCCTTCATCCATTTTTTCATTCATATACATTAAACTTATTCCGGTCTCTTGTTCTCCATTTTGAATAGATCTTTGGATGGGTGCTCCACCACGATATTTAGGTAAAATAGAAGCGTGTAAATTAATACATTTAAATTTTGGTAGATTTAAAATTTCTGTTGGAATGATTTGTCCATAAGCTGCAGTAATAATAATATCAGGATTTTCTGCTATAACTCTTTGAAAATCATTTCTAATTTTTAATGGTTGAAAAATTTCAATTCCTTTTTCTAAAGCGTATTTTTTAACTTCAGAAAAAGTTTTTATTTTTTTTCTACCCACTTCTTTATCTGGTTGAGTAACTACTAAAGTTACATTAAAATTGTTTTCAACTAATGATTGCAAAACAGTTTTAGCAAAAAAAGGGGTACCCATAAATACAATTTTTTTATTTTTCATATAAAAAATTATACCATAAAACTTGAAATAACTATCTTTTTTAAGTTATAATTTTATGGACTTGAAAGGAGCAATTATGGCAAATATAAAATCACAAAAGAAAAGAGCGATTACTAATTTAAAAAAACACAATAGAAGAGTTGGTCAAATTAGTGAATTGAAAACAGCAATTAAAAATGTTTTAAAAGCAATTGAAAACAAAGATTATGAAAGTGCTGTTTCTAAATTAAATCATTGTAATTCATTATTGGATGCGGCAGTTAGCGGAAAAATTAAACATGCAAATTACGCTTCTCGTCAAAAATCAAGATTACAAGTTGCATTAAATTCAATCAAAGCATAAAAAATTCCCTGAATTATTCAGGGAATTTTTATTTATCAATTTGATAAAAAAATAAATTTTTTCACTTTTTAGCAAAAATATGTTGACACTGCTAATATAAGTGATATAATTTTAGCAGGTACTAAATAAGAGTGCTAAAAGGAGGTGGAGATGCTTACCCCTAGAATAAAGATGGTGCTAAAGTGTATAGTTGATGAATTTATCCAGACTGCTGAACCTGTAAGTTCAAAAGTTCTAGTTGATAAATATCATTTACCTTATAGTAGTGCTACTATTAGAAATGATATGGGAGTTTTGGAAGATTTAGGGTATATTGAAAAACCTTATTCTTCTAGTGGTAGAGTTCCTTCGACTTATGGTTATAAATATTATTGTGAATATTTATTAGAACATAAAGTTGATGATGATATTAAATATGCAATAGAAAGTATATTTAAAAACCGCAGTCTTTCAATTGAAGAAGCGATTTATGAAAGTTGTGAAATAGTATCTGAAATGACCAAGCTCACTACTGGTGTTCTTGGACCTGATTGTAGTAACTCAAGATTGGAACATATCAAATTATTTCAAATAGATGATAAAAGTGCGGTATGTGTTTTTATTACTGATAATGGACATACCGAAAGTAAAAAGTTTAGTTTTAACACAATTGTTAGTTTGAGTGATATTGATAAATGTGTTGAAATTTTAAATGAAAGATTGAAGGGTAGTTTAGTAAGTGAATTATCTGAAAAATTAACTTTAATTAAACCTATACTATCCACTAAAGTTAAAAAATATGAAGTATTATTTAACGCTTTCATCAGTGCTTTTGCGAAATTTACATCTGACAATGTTTATTTTTCTAAAAATAACAGCATTGTTTATCAACCTGAATTTAATGATGTTGAAAAATTAAAACAGTTGATGAGAATTATGGAAAATGAACTTGTTTGGAAGAATTTTAGATCCAGCAAATTAGATTTGGTACTTAAAAACGGTGTTAATAGTCAAATGGCTTGGATAGATGATGTAGCTGTTATTAGTAATAAAATACAAGTTAATGGCAATGATGCTGGAGAAATAATGGTACTTGGACCTAGTAGAATGGAATATAATAAAATAGTCGGTTTATTAGGATACATCAGTAATGTTATTAATGAAATATATAAAAGTGAGGATTAATGGAAGAAGTAGTCAACGAAGAAAAAGAAATTGATTTAAAAGAAGATGATGAGATTTCAAAATTAAAAGCCGAAAATGAAAAATTAAAAAATAGTTATGCAATGGCTTATGCAGATACTGAAAATATCAGAAAAAGATTGAATGCAGAAGCAGAAACTTTAAGAAAATATAGAATTCAAAGTTTCGCATTGGATATTTTACCAATCATTGATAATTTAGAACGTGCTATCGCAAATGAAGCAGAAGGAGTTAGCGAAAGTTATCGCTCTGGAATTAAAATGATCTACGATCAATTAATAACCAGTTTAAATAAAGAAGGCGTTGCTGAAGTTGAAGCGTTAAATAAAGAATTTGACCCAGCATTTATGCAATCTATAATGGCTGAGAAAATTGAAGGTGTAGAAAAAGGTATTGTTGTTGAAGTATATCAAAAAGGATATAAATTAAAAGATCGCATTTTAAGAGCTGCAATGGTTAAGGTTGCAGAGTAGAGGAGGAAAAATAAAATGGGAAAAATTATAGGTATAGATTTAGGAACTACAAATAGCTGCGTTGCAGTTATGGATGGCAAAGAAGTTAAAGTTATTACTAATCCGGAAGGCAACAGAACAACTCCTTCTGTAGTATCATTTAAAAATGGTGAAAAAATAGTAGGTGAAGCTGCAAAAAGACAAGTTGTTACTAATCCAAACTCAATTATTTCTATTAAAAGATTAATTGGTACTAATGAAAAAGTAGAACTTGAAGGTAAAAAATATACACCTCAAGAAATTAGTGCAATGATTCTTCAATATTTAAAAACTTATGCTGAAGAATATTTAGGAGAGAAAGTTGATAAAGCAGTTATTACTGTTCCTGCGTATTTTAACGACGCACAAAGACAAGCTACTAAAGATGCTGGTAAGATTGCTGGTTTAGAAGTTGAAAGAATTATCAATGAACCAACAGCTGCAGCTTTAGCGTTTGGTATAGATAAAACTGATAAAGAACAAAAAGTATTAGTATTTGATTTGGGTGGAGGTACATTTGACGTATCTATCTTGGATCTTGCGGACGGTACTTTTGAAGTTCTAGCAACTGCAGGAGATAATAATCTTGGTGGTGATGATTTTGACAATGTGATTGTTGAATGGATGAAAGAAGAATTTAAAAAAGAAAACGGTATTGATTTAAGTAAAGATAAATTAGCACTTCAAAGAATGAAAGAAGCTGCTGAAAAAGCTAAAAAAGATTTAAGTCAAATGGTACAAACTCAAATTTCATTACCATTCATTAGTGCTGGTGTTAATGGTCCATTACATTTTGACAAAACAATAACTCGTGCTAACTTTGACAAGATGACTAAACACTTAGTTGACAGATGTTTAGAGCCAGTAAAACAAGCTCTTAGAGATTCTGGTCTTACTAAAAATGATATTGATCAAGTTTTACTTGTGGGTGGTTCTACTAGAATTATTGCTATTCAAGAACTTGTTAAAAATGAATTAGGAAAAGAGCCTAATAAATCAGTAAATCCTGATGAAGTAGTTGCAATGGGTGCGGCAATTCAAGGTGGAGTTATCTCTGGTGATGTTAAAGATATCTTATTATTAGATGTTACACCTTTAAGTTTAGGATTAGAAACTTTAGGTGGAGTAATGACAGTACTTATCCCAAGAAACACTACTATTCCAACTTCTAAATCTCAAGTATTCAGTACTGCTGTTGATAATCAACCTGCTGTTGATATTCATGTTTTACAAGGTGAACGCCAAATGGCAGCTGATAATAAAACATTAGGAAACTTCCAATTAGCTGGTATTGCTCCTGCAAGAAGAGGTGTTCCACAAATCGAAGTTACTTTTGATATAGATGTTAACGGTATTGTCAATGTTAGTGCTTTAGATAAAGCTACAAATAAAAAACAATCAATTACAATTACTAACTCTAGTGGTTTGAGTGAAGCTGAAATTGAAAAAATGATTAAAGAAGCTGAAGAAAATAAAGCTGAAGACGAAAAGAGAAAAGAACAAGCTGAACTTAAAAATAAAGCTGAATCATTTATTGCACAAATTGAAAATACTTTAAGTGATGAAAATGCTAAAGTTACACCTGAACAAAAAGCAGAAGTTGAAAAACTAAAAGAAGAACTACAAAAAGCTATCAACGAAAATGATTATGAAACTTTAAAGAGTAAATTAGATCAGTTAGAAAAAGCAGCTCAAACTATGGCTGAAGCTATGTATAAAGCACAAGCTGAAAACACTAATACAAATAGTGCACAAGAAAATAATAATGATAATGTAGTTGACGCAGATTTCACAACAAAAAATTAATTAAATAAGCCCAGTAGCAAACTACTGGGCTACTTAGAAAGGTAAATATGTCAAAAAGAGATTATTATGAAGTTCTTGGTGTGAGCAAAAACGCAAGCGATTCAGAAATTAAAAAAGCATATCGCAAACTTGCAAAAGAATACCATCCAGATATTAATAAAGCTAACGATGCTGCAGAAAAATTTAAAGAAATAAATGAAGCCTATGAAATTTTAAGTGATTCAAATAAAAGAGCAAGTTATGATCAATTCGGTCACCAAGCAAGTAATGCGAATTTTTCTGGCTTTTCAGATTTTTCAAACATGGGTGGATTTAGTGATATTTTTTCAGATTTTTTCAATCAAGGATTTGGTGGAAGAAGTTCTAATAGAAATGGACCTATTAGAGGTGAAGATGCTTATATTTCTTTAACAATTGATTTTTTAGATGCTGCTTTTGGAACCACAAAAAATATTAGATTAGATATTGAAAAAGAATGTACTAGTTGTGGCGGAAGTGGTGCTTATAGCAAGAGCGATATTGAAACTTGTGGAACTTGTAAAGGTAGAGGTAGAGTAATAGCAGCTCAACAAACCCCTTTTGGTGTTTTTCAAACTGAAAGAAATTGTAATCAATGTAATGGAAGTGGTAAAAAAATTAAAAGACATTGTAATGAATGTTCTGGAAGTGGATATCAAAGAAAAAGAAGCGATATTGAAGTTAAAATTCCTGAAGGTATAAATTCTGGACAACAAATCAGAATGTCTGGGTTAGGAAACAGAGGATATAACGGTGGTAGCAATGGTGATTTGTATGTAGAAATTATTGTTGCAAATCATAAAATATTTAAAAGGAATGGAAATGATATTTATGTTAAAGTTCCGATAGATGTAGTAGATGCTGTTTTGGGTGTTGATATAGATGTTCCTACAATTAGAGGAGATGTCAACTTGAGTATACCGGCAGGAACAGCTCCTAACACTAGATTAAGATTAAAGGGTCAAGGGATTAAAGATTTAAGAAGTTCAAATATTGGCGACCAGTATGTAGAAGTTGATGTTTTAATTCCTACCAAACTTTCAAAAGAAGAAAAAGAGTTATACAAAAAAATAAAAGATAAAAATTCAAATAAAGAATCTGTATTTGAAAAATTTAAAAAAGCATTTAAGTAGGGAAACCTACTTTAAAAAATAACATATTTTAGCAATCATTATATTTAACTGCTAAGGAGGAATATGGATTATAAACAATTTAGTGAAAAATTAATTAATATTTTTAATAAAGCAATAGAATGTGCAAGAGAATTAAAGAATAATGTTGATTCAGCACATATTTTAAAATTTTTATTAGAGGATGAAGATATTAAAATTATTTTTGATAAAAATTTAAATCAAGCAATAGTTTTTGTTGATGAATATCTTAAAAAAATGCCTAAAGTAAGCAATGAAATAAGTTTTTCTAGTGATTTTTATAAAATATATCAAAAAGCTATTGAAAATAAAAAAATATTCAACGACAACTTACTAGCAAGCGATACCATGCTTTTAACTATTTTAAGTAATAATAGTTTTTTAAGTAATGAGATTTTAAACATTTTAAAGATTGATCACAAAGGCCTCTTATCATTGGTCAAAAATAAAAGAAATGGAAGGAGAATTATAATGAGTAATGATGAAAATAATCAAAATGTTTTACTAAAATATAGTAGAAATTTAACACAATTAGTAAAAGAAAACAAAATTGATCCAATAATTGGTAGAGATGAAGAAATTAGAAGACTTAGCGAAATAATTTCCAGAAAAACAAAAAACAATCCTATTTTAGTCGGAGAAGCAGGTGTTGGTAAAACTGCTATTGTTGAAGGTCTTGCATTTAGAATTGTTAATAAAGATGTTCCTTTTAATTTATTAGATAAAGAAATAATTGAATTAGATTTAGCTGCTATTATTGCTGGAGCAAAATATAGAGGAGAATTTGAAGAAAGACTTAAAAAAATTCTAGAAGAAGTTCAAAATAGTCAAGGTAATATTATTTTATTTATAGATGAAATTCATACTTTAGTAGGTGCAGGTAAAACGGAAGGAGCTTTAGATGCTTCAAATATTCTTAAGCCAATGTTAGCTAGAGGTGAATTAAGATGTATTGGAGCTACTACTTTTAATGAATATCGTTTAAATATTGAAAAAGATAAAGCACTTGAAAGAAGGTTTCAAAAAATTATCCTAACAGAACCTACAGTAGAAGAAGCTATTGCGATATTGAGAGGTTTAAAAAATAGATTTGAAACTTATCATGGTGTTCAAATAAAGGATGAAGCTCTTATTTCAGCAGTAAAACTTTCAAAAAGATATATTACTAATAGATTTTTACCAGATAAAGCTATTGATTTAATTGACGAAGCATGTGCTAGTATCAAGGTTCAGTTAAATTCAACTCCTACATTTATTGACGAAATAATCAGAAAGATTGCGATGCTTGAAATTGAGGAAATTTCACTTAATAATGAAAATAAATCAAAAGAAAGAATAAGTGAATTAAAATCGGAGTTGGAAGTTTTAAAAAAAGAAAGAGACTATCATATTGAAAAATGGAACCGTGAAAAACATAGAAACAATCAAATAAAAGAGCTTAAAAACAAATTAGATAATTATAAATCAGTATTAAATAATGCATTTAATAACAACAATTATGAAGAGGCTGCTAAAATACAATATCAAACTATTCCAAATATTGAAAGTGAAATTTTAAAGTTGGAAAATGAAAAAAGCGAAATTTTAAAAGAAATAGTAGATAAAGAACTTATTTGTAAAATTATAGCCAAAACAACAAAAATAGAAGTAAGTAAATTGTTGAAAAATGAAAAAGATAAAGTTTTAAATATAGCTGATAGATTAAGAAATAGAGTTATTGGTCAAGATGAAGCGATTGAAGTTGTTGCAAGTAGCATAATTAGATCTAAAGCACAAATTCAAGATGAAGGAAAACCACTAGCTAGTTTTATGTTTTTAGGACCTACCGGGGTAGGTAAAACAGAAGTTGCTAAAACTTTGGCAGAACAACTTTTTGATGATGAAAATAAAATAATTAGAATAGATATGTCAGAATATAGCGAAAAACATAGTGTATCTAGATTAATCGGTGCCCCTCCTGGTTATGTTGGGTATGAAGAAGGAGGTCAATTAAGCGAAGAGGTACGTAAAAATCCATATTCTATTATTCTTTTGGATGAAATAGAAAAAGCACATCCTGAGATATTTAATATTTTATTACAAATATTAGATGAAGGTAGAATTACTGATAATAAAGGTGTTATGGTTGATTTTAAAAATACAATTATTATAATGACTAGTAATTTAGGTTCTAATCATATTTTTGAAATCGATTTAAGAAATCAAAAATATAATGAAACTATTAAAAATTATTTTAAACCAGAATTTATTAACAGAATAGATGAAATAGTAATATTCAACACTTTAAATGTTGAGATTGCTAAAAAAGTAACTTCAAAATTCATCAACATTTTAAAAAATAGATTGTTGAATCAAAATATTAT
Organism: uncultured Erysipelotrichaceae bacterium; assembly: GCA_945875435.1. Lineage (GTDB taxonomy): Bacteria > Bacillota_I > Bacilli_A > Erysipelotrichales > Erysipelotrichaceae > RGIG5681. Next base: position 218,456 of record CAMCKH010000001.1, on the reverse strand, counting down.
TTTAGAAGTTGAATATCCTGTAATTGAAAAAATAGTTAGTGATGGCTTTGAGGCTGAATATGGAGCCAGAGTTTTAAAAAGATATATTCAAAAAAATATTGAAATTTTAATTGCAAAAACGATAATAGAAAACGAAAATATAACTAAAATTACTCTTACTTTAGATTCAAATAACAATTATCTGATGAAAACGATTTAAACTATTGATAAATTTTAAAAATGTTTTACAATAGAATTATAATAAAAGGAGAAAATATGAAAAAAGTAATTTTAGTTGGTTCAAATCACGCTGGTACTGCTTTTGCAAATACGCTATTGTCATATCCAAATGTTGATTTAACAATATATGATAAGAATACTAATATTTCGTTTTTAGGTTGTGGTATGGCACTTTGGATTGGTAAGCAAATTCAAACAGGTGATGGTCTTTTTTACCAAACTCCTGAAAATTTAGTAAAAAATGGTGCTAAATTACATATGGAAAGCGAAGTTATAGATGTTGACTATGCAAAAAAAGAAGTTACCGTAAGATTGGCTGACGGAAGCATTGTAAAAGATAATTATGATAAATTGGTATTTGCTACAGGAAGTAAACCGAATAGACCAAACCTTCCTGGTATTGATTTAAAAAATATTCAAATGGTTAAATTATACCAAAATGCAGCTGATGTTATTGAAAAATTAGAAAAAGATGAATTTAAGAAAATAGTTGTATTAGGTGGCGGTTATATCGGTATTGAGCTTGCTGAAGCATTTGAAAGATTGAATAAAGATGTTACATTAATTGATATGTCTACTACTATTTTGAGTGGTTATTTTGATGAAGAATTTTCTGATGATATGAAGAAAATCATGGAAGAACATAATATCAAATTTGCATTAGGAGAAAAAGTAGAGGCTTTCCTTGGTGATGATAAAGTTACTGCTGTTAAAACTGATAAAAACACTTATGAAGCAGATATGGTTATTTGTGCAGTTGGTTTCTCACCTAATAGTGCATTAGGTAAAGATCATTTAGCTAAATTTAAAAACGGTGCTTACCTTGTTAACCTTAAACAAGAAACATCTGATCCAGATGTATACGCGATAGGTGATTGTGCTACTGTTAGAGATAACGCCAAAGGAGAAACAAGTTATATCGCTCTTGCTACTAATGCTGTAAGAAGCGGTCTTGTTGCTGCTCATAACATTGGAGGAACTTCCATTGAAAGCGTTGGTGTTCAAGGATCAAGTGCTCTTATGATTTACGATTACAAATTAGTATGTACAGGTTTAAGCGTTTCTTCTGCTTTGAAAGCTGGAATTGATGTTGATTATCAAGATTTTGAAGATTATCAAAAACCTGAATTTATGGAAGTTGAAAATCCTAAAGTAAAAATAAGAATTGTTTATCGTAAATCTGATAAGGTAATTGTTGGATGTCAATTAGCATCTACCTATGATATGTCTGCACTTATAAATACATTCTCACTTGCTATTCAAAAACAAGTTACTATCGGTGAGCTTGCATTGTGTGATATATTCTTTATGCCTCATTTCAATAAACCTTATAACTACGTTACTATGTGTGCGTACAGTGCTTTATTAAAAGGATAAAATTAAATTTATTAAAAATTTCCCCCTTAAATTGAATAAGGGGGTTTTTATTTTGATAATTTGGTATAATTATTATATGAAAATATTACAAATAAACTCTGTTTACGATTTTGGTAGTACAGGTAAGTTGGTTAAATTAATTCACAATGAGCTATTAAATAAAAACTTTGATTCGTATGTAATTTATGGAAGAAATAAAAATATTGTTGATGATAAAATTTTTTTTATAGGTAGTAAAATTAATTTTTTTATTGACGTAATTAAAAGTTTAATTTTTGATACTCATGGTTTTAATAGTGTTAATATGACTAGAAAAATGATTAAAAAAATAGAAAATATAAAACCAGATATAATACATCTACATAATTTACATGGTTTTTATTTGAATATAGAAATGTTATTAAATCATTTGAAAGAAAATAATTATAAAGTTATCCATACTTTACATGATTGTTTTATGTTTACAGGATTTTGTTCATATTATGATTTTAATAATTGTAAATCTCATTTAAATGGAGGAGTGTGTAATTGTAAAAACATATATCCATATCGCTTATTTAATCTAAATTCAGTAAAAAATTATAATTTAAAAAATAATCTATATAAAAATTTAAATGTTGATATAGTTGTTCCTAGTGAATGGTTAGCAAATGAGATTAGAAATACATTTTTAAATGTTAAAAAAACAGTTGTTATTAATAATGGTATTGATGTTTACGATATTGAAGAAAATGAAAGTGAATTTATTTTAGCTGTTTCAAATGTTTGGAATAAGCGTAAAGGTTTTGATGATGTTATTTCTTTGGCACTTAAAATGCCCGATAAAAAATTTATAATGGTAGGATTAACTGATCGAGAAATAAAAAAATTACCAAGTAATATCCACGGTATTAAAAGAGTTAATTATGATGAGTTAAAGAAAATATACCAAAGTTCTAAAATTTTCTTAAACTTTACATATGAAGATAATTTTCCAACCGTTAATTTAGAAGCGTTGATGGCTGGATGTTATATTATCGGTTATAAAACAGGTGGCAGTGTTGAATCTATAAAACATTACGGATGTTTGATAGATAAAAATAATTACGAAGCTGCAATTGATATAATTAATAATTTTAAGTATGAATTTAAAGAAAGTTTAAAAGCTAACCAAATCGCAAAAGAGTTATATAGTAAACAAAAAATGGTAGATGAATATATAAAACTTTACAAGGAGAGTATATGATAAAAAAAATAAATAAAGAATATCTAGTTAATATTTTGATTGTGATTTTAAGTATAGTGCCTTTTATAGAGCTTGATTATCTTTTTGAAAATTTAATAGATGTTAGAATATCTACAATTATTAAATATTTATTAATACCTTTAATAGTTTTTATTTTATTTCTTTTATATGTCGAGAAAAAGCGAAAAATTATTTTTATTTATAGTATATACTTTTTGTTAATTGGAATATATTTTTATTTTCACAACAACAACTCAATTACGATTTATGACAGTTTGTTTTTGACTAAAAATTTTAAATATGTATTTAAAAATGAAGTTATTTATCTTACTACTTTAATTTTGCCAATTATTTATTTTTATGTATTTAAAAAAATAAATATTACTCAAAATCATTTAAAATTATTTTCAATCATTACATCTGTTACAATTTCAATACCCATTTTTATAGGTGATATTTTTCTTTTTGGCAAGTCTACATATTCTGGGTATACTAAAGGTAGTATTTTTGCTTGGTTTATTAAAAATAATTATAATCAATTCACTAGACATCCACGATTTTTCGCTTCAAAATTCTTTTTTAAAGAAGGTAACACTATCGGGATTTTATTAGTTATGTCCCTTATTATGCTTTATTATTTTTTATATAAAAGCAATAATAAAAAATCAAAAATATTATTAACAATACTAATATTTATTCAAAATCTTTCAATGATTATTTTATCAACTAGAATCGCTACATATGGAACTATTTTTGTTTCAATTGCTATGTTTTTTATCTATATTATTTTAGTGGTGTTGAAAAAAGAAGTTTTGAATAAATTTTATTTTTCTATTTTAATTTTTATGATGTTGTTAAGTGGAGTTGTTTTGCCTTTTAGTCCAGCTGTAAATAATCAAAAAGTTGAAAGTAGTGATTTTGTAGTGCTTTCTTTAAGTGATGCTAAACATAAAAATTATTTAAAAAATAATTTAGCTAAAGGGGATAAATTAATCCCTGGGACTAAAGAGTATTTAGATTTTTATACTCACTATTTCATAGATAACATATTTTTAATAAATGTAACTCCTCCTGTGTATTATTTGAAATTTTATAGTTACGAACATGATCCTAAATTTTGGGTAGATTTTATGTTTAATTACGAGCTTTTTGAAAGAATTAATGGTAGACAACTTCAAAAAATATTTATGGATTATAAGTATCAAAATATAGATTTTAAAACAAAGTTTTTAGGTATGGGCTATTCAACTTTTATGAACGGATCTATGCTTTTAGAAAAGGATTTTTCGCAACAAATCTATACTTTAGGATATGCGGGTTTTATTTTAATGGTATTATTTTATTTAATTAAACCAGCGTTTGTATCGATAAAATTATTTTTACGTTATAATGATTGGAATTACTATAATATAATGTTATTGTTTGCGTGTTTGATGGGAGTTTCTTCTGCTTATATAAGTGGTCATACTTTAGATCAATTGATAACAAGCGTCCCTATCGTTTTAGTTCTAGCAATGCTTTCAAAAAATTTAAAGGTAAAATATGAAAAATAAATTAAGTGTAATTGTTCCTGTTTATAATGATGAAACAAATATTTCAAATTCATTAGAATCTCTTTGTAAACAAACTTTAAAAATTGATATTATCGTGGTTGATGATGGTTCAAGTGATAAAACCAGTCAAAAAATCAACGATATAATCTTAAAATATCCCGAGTTAAATATTCGTTATTATTATAAGGAAAATGGTGGGATTAGTGATGCTAGAAATTACGGATTATCTAAGGTAGAAAGTGAATATTTTACTTTTTTAGATAGTGATGATTATGTAGTTTTTGATATTTATGAAAAAATGTTAAAACAAATGATTTTAGAAAATTCTGATATTTGTTTTTGTGATTTTTATTGGAGCGATAAACAAAACAATAAAGTAATTAAAGATACTTTCTATAAAGATGAAAAAGAAATCATTGTAGGTATGTATGCGGTTCTTTGGAATAAGATTTATAAAACAGAATGGTTTAAAAAAATAAATTTAAAATTCCCTAAAGGATTAAAATATGAAGATGCTTCATTACTTTATCGTTTAGCTCCTTATATGAAAAAAGTATCTTATGTAAAAGATCCTTGTGTTTACTATATACAGAGAGAAGGGTCTATAACTCATACTTTTAAAAATAATATTTTAGATATGATTGAAGTTTTTAAAGGTATTAAGAATTATTATTTAGATCAAGGCATGTATGAAAAATATAAATCGGAACTTGAGTATGTTTTTATTAGATTTTTTTTGGGTAGTAATTTTATTAGAGCTTGTAAAATATATGATAATAATTTAAGAAATGAAACATTAGTCAAAGGTTATAATTTTTTGATAACAGAATTTAAAGATTTTAAACAAAACAAGTATTTAAAAAATAAAAGTTTAAAAAACATTTATTTCCGTTTAATTAATAAAAATACCTATAAATTATTTTCATTCATATTTTCATTGTATTTTAAAATAAAAAAGTAATAACTTTAATTTTAGTTTGATATTTGTTACTATATAGTTATGAATAAGAAGATTGCGATTTTAATTCCTTGTTACAACGAAGAACTTACTGTAAAAAAAGTTGTTAGTGATTTTAAAAAAGAAGTTCCTAATGCTTCAATATATGTTTATGACAATAATTCTAGTGATAATACATATATTTATGCTAAAGAAGCAGGAGCTATTGTTAAAAAAGAAAAAAGGCAAGGTAAAGGAAATGTAGTAAGATCGATGTTTAGAGATATCGATGCTGATATCTATATTTTGGTTGATGGAGATGATACTTATCCCGCTAATGAAGTTCATAAATTAATTTCTGAAGTTAATAATGGTTATGATATGGTTATTGGCGATCGTTTATCAAACGGTACCTATGCTGCTGAAAATAAAAGAGGTTTTCATAATTTAGGCAATAATTTAGTAAAATATTTAATAAATAGTTTTTTTAAAACAAAATATAACGATATTATGACAGGGTATCGCGGATTTTCAAAAAGATTTGTTAAGACAATTCCGATAATGTCTGAGGGATTTCAAATAGAAACCGAACTTTCAATAAAATCACTAGTATATAGATATAGTATTTTTGAACTTCCAATTGTATATAAAGATAGACCAGAAGGATCATTTTCTAAATTGAATACCGTTAATGATGGCATTAAAGTTTTAATAACTTTATTTGATATGTACAAAGAATACAGACCTTTATATTTCTTCTCAGCTATATCGGTTGTGTTTTCTTTGGTTTCTATTTTGATAGGTTATGGTGTTATTAAAGAATTTGTACTTTACCATTATATTAGTAAAATTCCAAGTGCAGTACTTGCGGCATCTATTTTTGTGATTTCTACAATATCGATGACTTTGGGATTAATTTTGGATTACCAAAAAAATATTGATTTAAAAAATCATGAAAAATATATAAACAATTGGATTTATATTGAAGGTAAAAGAGATGAAGAATAATCTTTTTAAACAGATTATAAAATTTTTAGTTGTAGGAGTTTTAGCTACAATTATTGATTATTTAATTGCAAATATTTTAAAATTTTATTTTAATTTTAGTGATTATTATGCGATGATGATAGCTTTTGGGGTAGCTGTTATATTTAATTATATTTTAAGTAGTTTGTGGGTTTTTGAATTCGACAATAATAAACCAAAACATACTAAATTTTTAATATTTATTTTATTAAGTATTATAGGAGCATTTTTGAATTATTATATTTATGAAATTTCTAAAAATATTCTTATTTTTATCCCTAATCAAGTTTTAAATTTTAACATTTCTAAAGTAATAGCTACATCTTTAGTTATGGTTTATAATTTTGTAAGTAGAAAAATTTTACTAGAAAGAAGAGGTTTTAATGATAAAGTTTAATATTCCTCCCAAAACAGGAAAAGAGTTAGAATATATTAAAGAGGCGATTGAAGGTGATAAGATTTGTGGAGATGGCCCTTTTACTTTTAAGTGCCAAAAACTATTAGAAGAAAAATTAAATGCTAAAAAAGTGTTTTTAACAACTTCAGGAACATCTGCCTTAGAAATGGCTTGTGTTTTAGGTAATATTGGTCATGGTGATGAAGTTATAATGAGCAGTTTTACTTTTAGTAGTACTGCAAATGCATTTATTTTATTTGGTGCAAAAGCTATATTTGTAGACGTTGAAAAAGATACCATGAATATTAATCCTGATTTAATTGAAGCAGCAATTACTTCAAAAACCAAGGCTATTTGTTTAACCCATTATGCTGGAGTGGGTTGTGATATGGATAAAATTGTAGCGATAGCTAAAAAACATAATTTATTGCTGATTGAAGATGCTGCCCAAGTCGTGAATGCTAAATACAAGGATAAGTATTTAGGAACTATAGGTGATATTGGTTGTTTTAGTTTTCATGAAACTAAAAATTACTCAATGGGAGAAGGTGGTGCCATCATTATCAATCGTGATGATTTGGTAGAACTTGCAACCATTATTAGAGAAAAAGGTACCGATAGAACAAAATTTATTAATGGTCAAGTTGATAAATATACTTGGGTCTATAAAGGTGGATCTTATTTACCTAGTGATATTTTAGCTGCTTATTTATATCCACAACTTTTAGAATTTGATGAAATCAACAATGATAGAATCGCAAGTTTTAATTTGTATTATGAAAATTTAAAAATATTAGCAGAAAAAGGCTATATTGAATTACCTACCATACCTTATTATGCAAAACACAACGCTCATATGTTTTATATAAAATGTAAGGATATATTAGAAAGAGAAAAATTACAGTCTCATTTAAGAAACAACCAAATTCAAAGTGCATTCCACTACATACCACTTCACAGTTGTAAGGCTGGAGAAATGTTTGGTGAGTTTAGAGGAGAAGATCTTTATACAACAAAAGAATCTGAAAGATTATTAAGATTACCAATGTATTATAAATTGAATAAAGAAGATGTATTGTTTATTTGTGAAAAAATACAGGAATTTTATGGAATTTAAAAAGAAACTATTTGAAAAATTCTATATTTTAATAGCTATATTTATTTATTTATTGTTCTTTTACGTTAGTTATTCAACTCCTTTATCTGGCGATGATTGGGGTTATGCTTTAAATGTGATGAATAGTAATCCTTTTATAGAAGCCTATAAATTTTACTTTTCTTGGTCGGGAAGATATATAGGGGAAGTTTTGACTTTTTTTCTAGCTGGAAATAAATGGTTTTTTAATTTTTTTAATCCTTTATTATTTGCTTTAATATTTTTCTTTAGTTATAAATTGATTGATCACCATAAGTATAAAATTTTAAGTTGTTTATTATTTTTAGCACTTATGATTTCGGTTGATGATAATTTAAGAATGGAAACATACTCTTGGATAGCAGGGGAAACATTTGTTTTTTCTCTTTGTTTAAGTCTTTTGTACTTTTATATCATCAATAATTTGATAAATAAAGATATTTATGAGCTTAAAGATAAAATAATATTTATTATTAGTAATTTAATTATTTTTTTAGCATGCAACATCTCTGAAAATATTTCTGCAATGCTTGTTGTATCAACAATAATATTGACTATTTATTATTATTTTAAACATAAAGTTATAAATAAATATTTGATTTTTAATTTTATTTTTTCATTACTTTCATTTATGATTTTAAGATTATCACCAGGAAGTTCATATCGTTTATTTAGAGATAGTTTTGAATGGATGAAACTTAGTTTAATTGAAAAAATTATTGGTGCCTATCCTAATTTTTTAGAAACAACTTTTATCAACAATAATTATTTAATTTTATTTTTAAGTATTGTGTTGATATTTTCAGCTTTAAGTAGTGAAAAAATAAAAAATATTTTTAAAGTTACTTTAATTTCTTTTAATTTAATAGCAATTTTTATTGTTTTTAGTTTTATTTTTGATAAAAATTCATTTTTATTAAGTGGAAACAGTCTTTTAAATATGATTTTTTGGCCATTATATATAATTATTTTATTTTTATATTTATTTATTAATAAAGATTTAAAAATAATATTTTTTACTTTGATTGGTGGAGGCAGTTCGCTAATTATGCTTTTATCACCAATTTATGGTGCAAGATCTTCCATTTTTATGCACTATTACATTTTTATAGTAATTATTTATTTAATATCAAAAATCAATAATAAATATTATATAATTATATTGTATTTATTAAGTTTTTTTGTTATTTTAGATAGAGTTAAAGAATACTATTATAAATATCAGTTAGTCAGAGAAATAACGATAGAGAGAGAATCTCAAATAAAATATTACCAAAACAATCCACAAGATGAAGAAGCTTGGATTGTAAGATATCCTATATATACAATTCACGGTGCTGATATTGAGGAAGGTGATAACTATCATTTTGAAACTTTTAAATATTATTATAACTTACCACAAGATATGAATAAAATTAAATTTTATTTTAAGGAGGAATATTGATGAAAGGTATAATACTTGCGGGTGGTAGCGGGACTAGACTTTATCCGTTAACTAGCGTTATTTCAAAGCAGTTGCTTCCTGTTTATGATAAACCGATGATTTATTACCCATTAAGCACTTTAATGCTTGCGAAAATTAGAGAAGTTTTGATTATAAGCACACCAAATGATATTGATAATTTTAAAAAATTGTTAAAAGATGGTAGTGATTTAGGGATGAAAATTGAATATAGAGTTCAAGAAAAACCAGAAGGAATTGCACAGGCTTTTATAATAGGTGAAGATTTTATTAAAGATGATGATGTTTGTCTAATTTTAGGAGATAATATTTTTTACGGAAATGAATTTTCAAAAATATTATTAAGTGCCAAAGAAAATAAAAATAGAGCTACTATATTTGGTCAATTCGTTAAAGATCCTGAAAGATTTGGTGTTTTAGAATTTGATAAAGAAGAAAAGGTTATATCTATTGAAGAAAAACCTGAAAATCCAAAATCTAATTATGCGATTGTAGGTTTATATTTTTATGATAATAGAGTAGTTTCTTATGCTAAAAATTTAAAACCTTCTGCTAGAAATGAATTGGAAATTACTGATCTAAATAAAATTTATTTAGAAAATAACGAGCTTGATTGTCGAATATTTGGTCGTGGTTTTGCTTGGTTAGATACAGGTGAGGTTGAAGCCTTAGCAAGTGCTACTAACTTTGTAAAAACTCTTGAAGAAATTCAAGGGATTAAAATTGCAGTGATTGAAGAAATTGCTTTTAGAAACGGTTGGATTAGTTTAGAAAAGATTCAAGAGGCTAGTTTGAAATATAAAAATTCAAGCTATGGAAAATATTTAGAAAAAGTTTGGAAAGGAGAATATCATTCGAAAATATGAAAATTTTAGTAACTGGAGCTGCTGGTTTTATAGGTAGTAATTTTGTTTATTATTTGCTTGAAAATCATCAAAACGATGAAATTATTGGTTTAGATGTTTTAACTTATGCAGGGAATTTAGAAAATTTAAAAAATGCCTTAAATCATAAAAATTTCACTTTTGTTAAAGGTGATATTTGTGATAAAGAATTTATTGAAGATATTTTTAAAAAATACGACTTTGATTATGTAGTTAATTTTGCTGCTGAATCTCATGTTGATAGAAGCACAAAAGATCCAGGAATTTTTTTGAAAACAAATATTATAGGAACTCAGATTTTAATGGATGAATGTTTAAAATATCCAAAAATAAGATTTCATCAAGTTTCTACCGATGAGGTATATGGTGATTTACCTTTAGATAGACCTGATTTATTATTTAGCGAAGATACTCCACTTCACGCTTCTAGTCCTTACAGTGCTTCTAAAGCAGCTGCTGATCTTATGGTTTTAGCGTATCATCGAACTTTTAAGTTGAATGCAACAATTTCAAGATGTTCAAATAATTATGGTCCTTACCAATTCCCAGAAAAATTAATCCCTTTAATGATAAACAATGCATTATCAAATAAAAAACTTCCAGTTTATGGTAAAGGAATAAATGTTAGAGATTGGCTTCATGTTTATGATCATTGCAGTGCTATTGATTTAATTATGAGAAATAGCGTTAGTGGATCAGTTTATAATGTGGGTGGAAATAACGAAAGAAAAAATATAGAAGTTGTTTTAACGATTTTGAAACAATTAAATAAATCAGAAGATTTAATAACCTATGTAACTGACAGAAAAGGTCATGATTTAAGATATGGAATTAATGCTGATAAAATTAAAAATGAATTAGGTTGGTCGGCTAAGTATAATTTTGAAAATGGAATTAAAGAAACAATAAATTGGTATCTTGAAAACAAAGAATGGTTAGAAAATACTACTAGTGGTGAGTATATTAATTACTATAATAAAATGTATAACAATCGTTAATAACATTTATTAGAAAGTTCCTATAAATAGGGGCTTTTCTTTTAAAATATTAATTATTTTATTTTGTTTTTCCATATTTCTTCTTAAAATAAAAAAGATTAGACTTAATCTAATCTTTTGATTGTTTTTCGCATATTCTTGGTAATACTACTCTCACCTATGCTCTGGGTCTACCGATAAACATAAACGGTAATGGGTTTCGCTGCGTTGCCTATATTTCTAACCCCTGACAACACACAAGTATAAACTTGTTAAGGACAAGGATTTCCCATATCCTCTGTACTTATCTTACATATAAATTTTAGCATTTATAATTATTATTGTAAATAGATGTTTTATTTATTTTTTGTATAATCATAGTTTTAGAAATTTATAGTAACAATATTTGTTTTAATATCGCCTCTAAGACATCTACAACAATACTATTACCTACTTGTTTGTATAAAATAGATGATGTCTTATTTTCTTTTGTTGGATATACATTTTTTAACTTTTCACTTTAACATTTTCCCACAAAAGCACCTGACATATAGTTATAAAAATAGTATAATTATAGTATAAAAATAAAGGGGAAAGGAAACAATGCAAAAAGAAAAATTAAAGAAATTATTACCAATAATAATATTTGCAGTACTTGTAATTATTATTCCATACTATATTAATAAACAAAACATTCAAAAAGAAATTGTATCGCAAAAACAACTAAAAACTGAAGAAAATACTAAATATGTTTTAGATATTATTAATAACGAAGAAAAGAAATTAGTTTTAAGTGTTAATGAAAATATTGATATTAATGATGTTTCATTACCTGAAACTTACATTAACTTAAATACAAATCTTAATTTAGCTAAAGAGGGTATTTATTATTTCAATTATGTTAAAAAAGATAATGGTGTTGAAACACAAATATCTAAAACAATTAAAGTGGTTAAAGATAACTAAAAAAGATGAATATGGTAATACTAAATCAGGTGTAGAATACAAGTTGTGTTTTGCTAAAATGATTAGAAGATACATCCCAAAATTTGAACCAATAGAAAATTATGATGAAAAATATATTTTAGGAATTAAAGATTTTATCAATAATTATCCTAGGGTATTTTTGATTATAAAACATCAAATGAACTGTACAATATTCATAAATTTTTCACAGAAAAATCCATTAAACAAAGGACTTTCTAAATAGATTTATCATTTAACCCTTAACTTTTCAAAAAAATATTTGACATTTAAAAAAAATTATTTTAATATCTTAATAAAGACAGAGAAAAGAAGAGTAGTTTATAGAAGCTTTTGTAGAGAGCAATAGTCGGGTGAAAGTGTTGCAAGCTAGAAATAAATGAAGATGGTCTTGGAGTCGTGTTGGTGATAAGCCAACGCCGTACACCTACGTTATAAGGTTAGAGATTGATAGATCTTAAAGAGCGGTAAAATATTTATTTATTTTACAATTAAGGTGGTAACACGGGAATTTAACCTCGTCCTTATAGGGCGAGTTTTTTTATTAGAAAGGAGCATATGATGATAAGAATAGAAAATGCCTCAAAAACATTTAAAAATAAAAATGGAGATTTTAAAGCATTAAAAAATGTATCTTTATCAATTAAAGAAAATGAGATATTTGGAATTGTAGGGTATAGTGGTGCTGGAAAATCTACTTTGATTAGAGTTATTAATCAATTAGAAAATGTTGATGAAGGAAGTATTTATGTAAATGATGTTGATGTTACTAAATTGAGTAATAAAAATTTATTAACTTTAAGACAAAACATCGGTATGATATTTCAACATTTCAATTTATTGTGGTCATCTACAGTTCTTGAAAATATCGCTTTACCATTAGAAATTATCCATCAAGATAAGGCAAGCAGACTTAATAAAGCAAAAGAGCTTGCGAAATTGGTAGGTTTAGAAGATAAAATAAATTCATATCCGGCAACACTTTCTGGAGGACAAAAACAAAGAGTTGCGATTGCACGAGCATTAGCTACTAATCCGAAAATTATTTTATGTGATGAAGCTACAAGTGCGTTGGATCCTGAAACTACCGAATATATCTTAATGTTATTGAAAGATATCAATCATAAATATGGAATTACTATCGTGTTGATTACACATCAATTAGAAGTAGTTCAAAAAATATGCCATAGAGTAGCTTTTATGTCTGGTGGTGAAATAGTTGAGGTTGGTACAGTTGCTGAAATATTTAAAAAACCTAAGCAACTTATAACTAAAAATTTTATCGACAAAGCAACTCATTCCAATGAGTTATATAAAACTCATTTAGATTTAAAAAACATTTATCAAAGCGGTTGTTTATTGAATATTAAATTTACCGATGAACAAACCAATCAACCAATACTTTTCAATTTATGTAAAAAGTACAATACCCCTTTTAGTGTAGTTAGTGCTAGTATTATACATAGTCAAAAAGCACCTTTAGGAGTTTTATCGGTACATATTGAAAAAGAATTTGAAGAGATAAAAGAGTTGGTATCAGAATTAAAGAATAAAGGAATAGAGGTTGAAGTATATGAGTAATATTATAAATACATTACAAAAATTAAGTTTACCATTATATGAAACTTTATATTTAACATTTATACCTTTAATTTTCTCAGTAATTTTTGGATTTATTTTAGCAACATGCATATTTGCCACAAGTAAAGATGGGTTGCTTAAAAAAGAATCTAAAATTCTAACTATTTTAAATTATTTCTTTAGTTGGTTAATAAATGTTTTTAGATCAATACCATATATTATATTGTTGATATTTATGATTCCGATAACTATATTAATAGTAGGAAAAATATTGGGTAAAGAAGCTGCACTTCCAAGTTTGATTGTTGCTGCAACTCCATTTTATGCCAGAATGTGTTTAATTGCATTTAAAGAAGTTGATAAAGGAACAATTGAAGCTGTTAGAGCTATGGGTGCTACTAATTTTCAAATAATAACAAAAGTTATTTTTAAAGAAAGTTTGCCAGCATTGGTTTCAGGGGTTGCGGTTTTAGGGATAAACTTAGTAAGTTATAGTGCCATGGCTGGAGCTATTGGTGCTGGCGGACTTGGTTATCAAGCCTATTACTACGGTTTTGTAAGAAGAGATCTTGCAACACTATATATAGCTACAATATTGATATTGGTGATAGTATTTTCAATTCAAGGAATTGGAGATTATGTTGTTAAAAAAATTGATAAACGTTAGGAGGAATAGAAAATGAAAAAATTATTGTTTATCTTATTGGCTGTGTTATTTGTAATTACAGGTTGTGCTAAAAAATCAGAAGAAACAACTCAAAGTACTACTAGTGAAAATAAAGAAGTTGCTTTAGAAAAATTAGTTGTTTCTGCAACTTCAGACCCACACGCTAGAATTTTGGAAGCTGCAAAAGAAAGTTTAAAATCTAAGGGTTATGAGTTAGAAATTATCGAACTTACTGATTACTATGTTTTCAATAGAGCTTTAAATAACAAAGAGGTAGATGCTAACTACTTCCAACACGTACCATTTTTCAATGATGAGGTAGCTGCTCATAATTATAATATTGTGAATGCTGGTGGTATCCATATCGAACCATTTGGTTTTTACAGCAAAACTGTTACTAATTTGAGTGATTTAAAAGAAGGAGATACTATCATTATTTCTAACAACGTCGCTGATCAAGCTAGAATTTTAAGTATCCTTCAAAAAGCTGGTTTAATTAAATTATCTGAAAATTTCCACCCAATTACTGGTACTATTAATGATGTTGTTGAAAATAAATTTGTATTTAAAGAAATTGATCCACAACTTTTAATCAGTGCTTATGAAAATTCAGAAGGTGCTTTAGTTGGTATTAACGGTAACTTTGCTTTAGCTGCTAACTTAAATCCAGGAACTGATTCTATCTTGTTAGAACAAGCTGATCAAACTAATCCTTATGTAAATATCATTGCTACTCATAAAGAATTAGAAAATAGTGAAAAAATTAAAGCATTAGTTGAAGTTTTACAAAGTGATGAAATCAAAGATTTTATCAACAAAACTTGGACAAATGGTGCAGTAATTCCTGCTGCTAAGTAATTTAAAATAACTTCCTAACTTTAGTTATGGAAGTTTTTAGTTTATAATAGTATTATTATATAGAAAGAGGTTATAATGATTAAAAAAGATAAAAAACCATTTTATTTAACCACTGCAATCGCATACACATCAGGAAAACCTCATATTGGAAACACTTATGAAATAGTTTTAGCTGATGCGATTGTAAGATATAAAAGAAAAGAAGGTTATGATGTATTTTTTCAAACCGGAACAGATGAACACGGTCAAAAAATAGAAGAAAAAGCAAAGAAAGCTAATAAAGAAACACAAGTTTTTGTAGATGAAGTTGCTGAAGAAATTAAAAGTATTTTTGATTTAATGAATACTTCATATGATAATTTTGTTAGAACTACTGATCCTTATCATAAAAAACAGGTTCAAAAAATATTTAAAAAATTATATGATCAAGGGGATATTTACAAAGGTGAGTATGAAGGTTTGTATTGCAAGGCTTGTGAATCGTTTTTTACTCCAAGTCAATTAATAGATGGTAAGTGTCCTGATTGTAATGGAGAAGTTTTAGAAGCTAAAGAAGAAGCCTATTTCTTTAATATGAAAAAATATGCCGATAGACTTTTAAAGCATATTGAAGAAAATCCGAAATTTATTCAACCTGAATCTAGGAAAAATGAAATGATTAACAATTTTATAAAGCCTGGACTACAAGATTTATGTGTTTCAAGAAGCTCTTTTAAATGGGGAATACCTTTAGATTTCGATAATAAACACGTAGTTTATGTTTGGATTGATGCACTTAGTAACTATATTACAGGTCTTGGTTTTGATTTAGATGGAAATCACAACGAGCTTTTTAAAAAGTACTGGCCAGCAGATGTTCATTTAATAGGTAAGGATATTTTAAGATTTCATACTATTTATTGGCCTATTATTTTAATGGCTTTAAATCTACCTTTGCCAAAACAGGTGTTTGGACACCCTTGGTTGTTGGTTGGAGATGGTAAGATGAGTAAATCAAAAGGAAATGTTATTTATGCTGATGATTTAGTTAAAATATTCGGTGTCGATGCCGTTAGATACATCATGCTTCATGAAATGCCTTTTGCTCAAGATGGTAATATAACCTATGAATTAATGATTGAAAGAATAAATAGTGATCTTGCGAATATTTTAGGTAATTTAGTAAATAGAACCATATCTATGGCAAATAAATATTTTGACGGCAATGTTAAAAATAAACAAGTCAATGAAGTTTTAGATGATGATTTAAAAAATATCGTTTTAACTACTTTTGCAAAAACCAATGATTTAATGAATGATTTGAGAGTTAGCGATAGTATAGAGGCTATATTTGCGATTTTTAAAAGATGTAATAAATATATTGATGAAACAGAACCTTGGAATCTTGCGAAATTAGAAAATAAAGATAGATTAGAAACAGTAATTTATAATATTTTAGAAGCTATCAGAATAGGCACAATTCTTTTAGAAAGTTTTTTACCAGAAACTGCTTCAAAAATATATGCTGATTTAGGGATAGTTGATACTAATTTTGAAAGTATTAATGTTTTCGGTTTTAAAGATGAGTTTAAAGTAACTTCAAATCCTGCAATTCTTTTCAAAAGATTGATTGAATCTGAAATTTTAGCTGAATTAAATCCACAAAATAAAATTAAACACCTTGAAGAAATCAGTATTGATGAATTCAAAAAAGTTGAAATGGTGGTTGGGGAAATCGTTGAAGCTAAAAAACATCCTGATTCTGATAAGTTGTTAATTTTAAATGTTAAGGTAAATGAATTTGAAAATAGACAAATAGTCAGCGGAATTGCTCAGTATTATAAAATTGAGGAATTATTAAATAAAAAAGTTATTGTATGTTTGAATTTAAAACCAGTAAAATTAAGAAAGGTTTTATCAAGCGGAATGATTTTAACTGCAGAAAAAGATGGTGTTATTAAATTAATAGAAAGTGAAATGCCAGTAGGTTCTATAATTTCTTAATGTATTGATGATTATAAAAAACCTTTTAGATTATTAATCTTAAAGGTTTTTTATTTAATATTGTATATATTTTTTATAAAAATATGATATAATTACTTACAGATAATTAAAAGGAGGAAACGATGAAAAAACTTTTTAAGATATTAATTATCTCATTAGTTGCTTTAAGTTTATTCGCTTGTAATTCAGCTCCAAAAACTGAAGAAACAAAAACAGCAAGTGAAACTACTGAAAGCAGCCAAAAACTATCTATTGGATTTGTTACTGACGAAGGTGGTATTGATGACAAATCTTTCAACCAAACTAGCTGGGAAGGTATTGTAAAATTTGCTGAAGAAGCTGGTTTAAAAGTTAATGAAGATGTAAGATATTTACAATCTAAAGCTGAAACTGATTATATCCCAAATCTTTCTAACTTTGCTGAAGAAGGTTCATCATTAGTTGTTGCAGCTGGTTATAAATTTGCTGATGCAATTTTAAAAACTGCTGAATTATATCCAGATCAAAAGATTTTAATTATTGACGTTGACTGGTTAGATCCTGCAAAAACTCCAAATGTTAGACAAGCAGTATTTTCTGAACATGAAGGTTCATTCTTAGTAGGAGTTGCAGCTGCTTTAAAAACAATCGCAGCTGGTAAAGATACTGTTGGATATATTACTGGTGGAGAAGGTGCTACTATGAATAAGTTTGAAGCTGGTTACCAAGCTGGTGTTTGGGCTGTATCACCTACTTTAAAAATTTTAAGAGATAATGCCGATGGTTTTGCGAATGCAGAAAAAGGTAAAACATTAGCTGCTAAACAATACAATGCTGGTGCTTATGTAATTTATCATGCTGCTGGTGGTACAGGTATTGGTGTTATCCAAGAAGCTGCTACTCGTAGAGATGCTGGTGAAGATGTATGGGTAATTGGTGTTGATACTAACCAATACGAATTAGGTAAATACGGTACTGAAGGAAAATCTGCTGTTTTAACTTCAATGTTAAAAGGAGTTGATATTGCTTCTTATAACGCTTCAAAAGATTTAGCTGAAGGTAAATTCACTGCTGGTGTAATTGAATATACACTTAAAGATGGTGGTGTGGGAATTCCTGCTTCTAACCCTAATTTAACTGAAGAAGATATTAAAGTTATTGAAGAATATAAAGCTAAGATTGTATCTGGTGAAATTGTTGTTCCAAAAGTTCACGTTGCTGATGCAGATAGCGATTTAATTAACTAAACTAATTAAAAATAAAACCATATCATTTAATGATATGGTTTTTTTATTTATGATTTTAATTTATTGATTGCGTATTTTATTCTCTTTATAGATTCTTCTTTTTTTAAGATACTTGAAATCTCAATAGAACCACCAGGGGTAAACGCCTTACCACTTAAAGCAACTCTTAACGGATATAGTAATTGTCCGTTTTTAATTCCGATTATTGTAGGTAAACTTAATAATTTATCATGTAAAAATTCATAATTAAATTCATTATCGTTTAAACTTTCAAATAATTCTAAAGATTTTTCTAAAGCTAAAATTGAACTATCTTTATCGGTTTTCATTTTTGAATTAATAAATAATGAATTGTCGTAATCTTTTAATTCTTCAATAAAATCAATAGCTTCGTTAATTTCTGAAAATATATTAATTCTATCTTTTAGAATTTTTGCGATTTGTACAAAATCATAATTTTTAGTAACTACATTTTTGATATAAGGTAGTACTAATTCATAATATTTATCAAAATCCATATTTCTGATATAAACACCATTAAGCCAAGTTAGTTTATTGATATCAAAGATTGAACCGCTAGTTCCTATTCTTTTGATATCAAATTTTTCACAAAGTTCAGTTAAACTAAATATTTCTTCTTCTCCTTGTGGAGACCAACCAAGAAGAGCTATATAGTTTAAAATTGCCTCAGGCAAATAACCCTTAGATACTAAATCTTGGAAAGATGCATCTCCATTTCTTTTTGATAATTTATGGGTTTCATCTTTCATAACAGGAGGGCAGTGAATATATTTTGGTTTTTCCCAACCGAAAGCTTCGTAAATCAAATTATATTTAGGGGTGCTAGATAAGTATTCATTACCTCTAACTACATGGGTTATCTCCATTAGATGATCATCAATTACGTTTGCGAAATTGTATGTTGGAAAACCATCAGATTTCAATAAAACCATTTCATCAAGCGTAGAATTATCAACGCTAATAGTTCCATACACTTCATCTACAAAATCGGTAGTACCAATTTTATCTATATTTTGTCTTATGACATAAGGTTCATTGTTTTGTAATTTAAGATCGATCTCTTCTTTTTTTAATAATTTACAAGGATCATCATAAATAAAGGAAATTCCTTTAGCACTTGCGATTTCTCTTTGAGCAGCAATATCTTCTTCTTTACAGAAACAAAAATGTGCTTTTGATTTTTCTACCATTTCTAATGCATATTTTTTATATATTCCTGCTTTAACTCTATCACTTTGGACGTAAGGGCCATATTTTCCACCAACATCAGGTCCTTCATCGTGTGTCAACTTACAAGTTTTTAAGGTTTCGTAAATAATATCGACAGCTCCTTCCACCTGTCTATTTTGATCGGTATCTTCAATTCTAAGCATAAAGACACCGTCTTTTTCTTTCTTAGCTACTAAATAGGCGTATAAAGCAGTTCTTAAATTACCAATATGCATATACCCAGTTGGACTAGGTGCAAAACGAGTTCTAACATTCTTCATATTTCAATATTATAACATAAATTTTATATTTTTAATATTGAAGATAGAGGTTTAAAAATGTATAATTTAAGAAATGGAAATTATTATTTATATTTTATTTTTTATTTTATTTTTATTCTTATGTTTTATTTTTATTTTAAAAAAAGAAAACGATAGTTTAAAAAGAATTGAAACAATTTTGAATGAAAAAATTGAATTTTTAACCTTAAATAATTCTAAAAATATGGTTGAATTAGAAAATAATATTTTAAATTCTATTATGCAGGAGCAGAAAAAGAATTTTGAAAATGATTTAAAAATTTTAACAAATATTTCTAAAATAGAAGAAAGCCAAGCAAATTTTAGAGAATTTAAAAATGAATTTTCTAATTTTCAAAAAATATACACAAACAAGAAACATAGAGGTCAATTTGGTGAATTTGAATTGTATCAAATTATTCAAAATATGTATGGTGATAATGATTTTTTTTATGAAAAACAAAGTAAATTAAGTAACGGATATATAGTTGATTTATTGATTAAAGATAGTAGTGGTATTGGTAATATCGCAATAGATTCTAAATTTCCTTTAGAAAATTATTTGAAAATATATCAAGATGATTTAAAAGATATAAATGCTCATAATTTATTTAAACAAGATATCAATAAACATTTAAAAGACATAGCTAGAAAATATATCATCAAAGGAGAAACTGCTAATTTTGCTTTAATGTTTCTGCCTAGCGAAGCTATATATAATGAAATTTATATTAATCATTTAGACTTAGTTGAAAAGTCTTATCAAGAAAAAGTTTATTTTGTATCACCAAGCAGTCTTGTTGCTTATCTTAATATGGTGAAAACTCTTTATTTGAATGTTAACAGACAAGAAAAAATTAAAGATGTACTTAGTGAAATTTCAAAGCTATCTTTAGATTATAAAAGATTTAATCAAAGATATGAAACTATCTATAAAGATTTTGAAAAAATATATAAAGATTTTAATGAATTAAATGTAAGTGTAAGGAAGATCATCAAACATTTTGATGATATAGAGAATTTAGATATATGAATTATTTAAAAAAACAAAATTATATTCAAATTTTGATGATAATATTATCAGCCTTTATTTATTCAATAGCTATGAATTTTTTTGTATATCAAGCTGATATCTTTCCTGGTGGTTTTAGTGGATTTTCAAGAATAATAAGCCAAGTTTTAATTAAGTATTTTAATATAAAATTAAACTTTTCATATATTTATTTTACAGCAAATGCATTATGTACTTTTTGGGTTTATAAATTTATTGGAAAAAAATTCGCTTTATATTCAATACTTCATTTCACCTTAGTTTCTTTATTTACTTTGATTATTCCTAAATTTGAAATGACTGATGATTTATTGTTGATGGCTATTTTTGGTGGTATAGTTGGTGGATTTTCAATTTCTATAGCTCTTAGAAATAATGCTTCTAGTGGGGGTATGGATTTTATTGCCATGTATATGTTTAATAAATATAAAATATCGGCTTGGGATTATGTGATGGGGATTAATGTTACCATAGTTTTAACTGCTGGGATATTTTTTGGCTGGGAAAAATCACTATATTCAATAATATATCAGTTTTGTTCTACCCAAGTAGTATCGGCTCTTCATAATAGATTTAAGTATAAAACATTGTATATTGTTACTGAAAAAGCTGAAGAAGTTGGGGATAATATTTTAAAAAACATCAGACATGGAATAACTAGATTAGATGGAAGTGGTGTTTATGGTAAAAAATCTAAAACATTATTGATTATGACGGTTAATGCCTTTCAAGTTGATCAAACAATAAAATTTGTAAGAGAAGTTGATGATAAAGCTTTTATAAATGTTACAGTTACCGAAAAAGTAGTGGGTAATTTTTATCAAATACCACTTGAATAATAAATAAAAAAACCTATTTAAATGAAGTGAACCCAATTATTCAGATAACTTAAGGGTTCACTTCAAAGATAGGTTTTTATAGTTCAATTCCTAATTTTTGTTGTACATCTTTTAGAGTTTTATCAGCAATATTTTTAGCTTTCAAAGAACCGTTTTTAAGAACAGTTTCTATTCTGTTTGAAGCTATAATTTCTTGATATTTTGATTGAATGTTTGTAAGTAATTTTTCAACTTCGTCAGCAACAGATTTTTTAAAATTACCATAACCAGAATCTTTAAATTCTTGTTCTATATCATCAAATGTTTTAGAAGTGATAGAACTATATATTTGCATTAAATTTGAAATGCCGGCTTTATTGATAGGGTCAAAATAAACTTTATTTTCACTATCTGTAACAGCAGACATTATTTTTTTTCTAGCAATTTTTACATCATCTAATAAATAAATACAACCTTTATTATTTTGTTCAGATTTTGACATTTTTTTAGTAGGGTTTTGTAACGACATTATTCTTGCACCTACTTTTGGAATTAATGGTGTCGGTATTTTAAAAACCTCTCCAATTCTGTTATTCAAACGCAATGCTAAATCACGAGTTAATTCGACATGTTGTTTTTGATCATCTCCCACAGGGACAAAATCGGGTTGATAAGCTAAAATATCGGCAGCCATTAAAGTTGGATAGGTATATATTCCGCCGCTTAAATTACTTTCTCCTTTATTCATTTTATCTTTAAATTGTGTCATTCTATTTAATTCACCTAAATAGGTATTGCAACACATTATAAAACCTAGTTGTGCTTGTGCTGTTACATCGCTTTGTAAAAAAATGGTTGATTTATTTTCATCAAGACCACAAGCCAAATAAAGAGCAATCGCATCTTTAAGGTTTTTATTTAATTGAATAGGATCTTGAGCTTCAGTTAAACAATGTAAATTCGCGATGAACACAAACATTTCATATTCATTTTGATAATCTACAAAATATTTTAAAGCACCTAAATAATTACCTAATGTTAATTGTCCACTAGGTTTAATTCCTGACAACATTCTTTTCATTGTTCCTCCAAAATAAAAAGTGATACAAAGGGCGAAATTCGCGGTACCACCTATGTTTATACCTTTATAAAGATAAGGGATTTACCCTCTAAATACTAATGCATTTAAACTATTGTTGAACCCACAGATGTAATTTATGATATTTATTTCCACCTAATATAAATTCTCTATAATCATAAAACTACAAAAATTTCAACCTTTATACCTTTAAATATAAACCTTTAGAAAAAAAAGTCAATAAAAATATAACAAAATTATAGTTGAAAAAAATATTTTATGGTAATATTTAAATATGGTGTTAATATATACTAGTCCTGGTTGTGCTTCTTGCAGAAAAGTTAAAGCGTGGCTAACTGAGCATAATATCAAATATATTGAGAAAAATATTTTTCAAACTCTTTTAGATAGAGATGAGATAAAATTATTACTTAAAAGATCAGAAAATGGTACTGATGATATTATTTCAAAAAGATCAAAAATTATACAAGAAAATTTGATAGACATAGATTCAATGAATTTGAATGAGTTAGTTGATTTTATTATTGAAAATCCAAGCATTTTAAAAAGACCTATAATTATTAATAGACATAATTTTCAAGTTGGCTATGATGTTGAAGAAATAGGTGCGTTTATTCCGTATCAAGATAGGCAGATTAAAAATAATGATTTATAAAGAAAAAGTTTTATTAGGACTATCAGGTGGTGTTGATAGTGCTGTGGCAGCATATTTATTGAAAGAGGAAGGTTATGATGTAACCTGTCTTTTTATGCGTAATTGGGATAGTGCTTTAAACAACGATCAATTAGGTAATCCGACAGTAAATGATGAGATATGCAGTCAGGAAAAAGATTATTTAGATGCCTTAAGTGTTGCGGAAGCATTAAATATTCCATTGATTAGAGTGGACTATATTAAAGAATATTGGGACAATGTATTTCAAAATTTTATTGATGAATATTCTAAAGGAAGAACTCCTAATCCTGATATTTTATGTAATAAATATATAAAATTTGATGCTTTTTTAAACTATGCTATGGAAAATGGCTATGATAAAATCGCAACTGGACATTATTGTGATACTTATGAATACAATGGAAAAGTTGTTATTAAAAAAGCTATAGATAATAATAAAGACCAGTCTTATTTTTTATCACAAATCAGCAGTTTTGCGATAGAAAAAACTATTTTCCCACTCGCAAAAGTTACTAAAGATGTGGTTAGAGAAATTGCGTTAAAAATAAATTTAAAAATTGCAAAAAAGAAAGATAGTACAGGGGTTTGTTTTATAGGGGAAAGAAATTTTAGGCAATTTTTAAATAATTATATTCCGATGAAAAAAGGTAACATTATTGATGTTGATACCAATGAAATAGTAGGAATACATGATGGAGTTTATTTTTACACAATAGGACAAAGAAAAGGTTTTAATGTAGGGGGAAGCAAAGGCCCTTACTATTGTGTTGGTAAGAATGTATATAAAAACGAATTATATCTTACATCATCTAATTATTTATTAGAATCTAATAGTTGTTTAGTAACAGATTTTAATAAACAAATTGATATTGATTTAAATGGATTAAAATGTTTTGCGAAATTCAGATATCGCCAACAAGATAATCAAGTATTGGTTGAGGTTTTAAATGATAAAACTTTAAAACTTATTTATCCACAAAAAGTAGCCAGTGTAAGTGTTGGACAACAAGCTGTACTATACTTAGAAAATGGCGTAATGATTGGTGGAGGTATTATTGAAAATACCTATATTGATGATATTGATATTAATGATATAATTTCTGAAAAAATAAAATAATATATGGAAAAACTTAAAGGTAAGTTTATTAGATGTTTATATGAGAAAGATATGTATAAAGTCTTTCTTTTTCAAAGCGAAGAAGATGAAATTGTTGTTAATGGGAATATTGGAGATGTTGATTATAATTTTGAATATTATATAGAAGGTGAATATATCAATCATTATAAATATGGCTTTCAATTTAAAATTGAAAATACAAATTTAATTTTACCAGAAAATAGAAAGGATACTATTGATTTCCTTTCTTCAAGATATTTTAAAGGTATAAATAAGAATTTAGCTAAAAAAATAGTTAAAAAAATAGGCGATAAATCTATTTTTGAACTAATAAAATATCCTGAAATTTTAGATGAAATTGATAAGCTGGATGAAACGATAAAAAACGAGATAATAGAAAAATTAAAAACAATAAACCCTAAAAACGAAGAACTTTATTATTTGCTTAAAGATAGTATTGAAAGTATTGGTAAAATTAAAATCATAGACAAATATTACCAGAATAATGCACTAGAAATAATCAAAGAAAATCCTTTTAAATTACTTGAAGATTTTAAATTTATTTCTTTTAATCAAGTGGATAAAATAAGAGAAAAGTTAAATATAGATATTAACGATAAAACAAGAGTTACTTATTTATTGACACATCTTGTAATGAAAATTAGTTTTGAAAAAGGAAGTTCTTATATTGGTAAAGATGAACTTTTCAACGAATTTAAAAAAACAAAAATTAATCACAGTATTTTTGATGAGGCATTAGAAAATGCTGTTTTGAAAAACAAAATAATAAAAATAAGTGATATTGAATTATATCATCATAGTCAATATAATGCTGAAGAATATATATCTGAATTTATAGCAAATTTTAATGATGAAATAGATATTAATTTTGATTATTTAAAAGAAATAAAACTTTTTGAAAAAATAAATGGATTAACTTATTCTAATAATCAAATAAAAGCAATAGAGATTTGTTTAAAAAATTCCCTTTCAATAATTACTGGTGGTGCAGGGAGCGGTAAAACAACTTTAATTAAATTATTAAAAGATATTATTTCAAATAATTTTCCTTTTAGTAATATAGTTATTTTAACCCCTACAGGAAGAGCAGCGAAAAGAATTAGTGAAGTTGGTAATATTGGTGCAAAAACAATACATTCATTTTTAAAGTGGAATAAAGAAGAAAATGTATTTTTTCATAATGAAGAAAATCCAATTGAAGTAGATACTTTGATAATTGATGAGTTTAGTATGGTTGATACCTATTTACTTTCAAACTTATTAAAAGGAATTAAAGTAAAAGAAAGGATATGTTTTATAGGGGATCATAACCAATTACCTTCTGTAGCACCAGGGGATTTATTGAAACAATTTATTGATAGCGATTTATTAAAAAAAGTTATTTTAGATACTAATTATCGTCAATTTGAAGAAGGAACAATCATTAATTTAGCTTTAGATGTTTTAAATAACAGTATAGATTTTAAAAATTATAATAAAGATGTTGTTTTTATTGAACAGGATATTATTGAAAATATTGATGAAATAATTGATAAATTATATATTAATAAATATAGTTTAAATAATGTTCAATTCATTTCTCCAATTTATAAGGGGGATTTTGGAATAGACAATTTAAATAATTATATTCAAAATAAAGTAAATCCTAGGCAACTAAATAAAGCCGAGTATGTGAGTGGGAAATATATTTTTAGAGTTAACGATAGGGTTATTCAAAATAAAAATGATTATGATTATGAGGTTTATAATGGTGATGTTGGAATAATTAAAAATATTGAGTATATAGATAAAAAATATAATTTTTCAATTGAATTCGATGATAAGGTTGTAAATTACGGCACTGATGAACTTAAAAACATATCGCTAGCTTACTGTATTTCTGTTCATAAAGCACAAGGCGGAGAGTATGAAAATGTAGTATTTGTAATTTCAGCAGAACATCATTTTTATCTATATAAGGAATTAATTTACACCGCCATAACCAGAGCTAAGAATAAAATTATTATTTTTTGTAATAAAAATATCTTTATAAAATCAATTTGCAAATTAAAAGAAAAAAGAAATAGTAAAATAATTGAGAAAATAAATGCAAAATTAAATAAAATATAGCTTTAAAATATGTTATTATATAAAGTGGAAAAGGAAAATAGAATGAAAGAAATTTTTAAATATGATTTCTGTGGTAGAAATCTAACAATAGAAACTAATGAAATTGCAAAACAAGCAAAAGGATCTTGTTTAATTAGATATGAAGACACAGTTGTATTAAGTACAGCTTGTGCCAGCAATGAAGCGAAAGACACTGATTTTTTCCCGTTAACTGTAACTTTTGAAGAAAAATTGTACAGTGTTGGTAAGATACCTGGTGGTTTTTTAAGAAGGGAAGGTAGACCTAGTGAGCATGCAACGCTTACTGCAAGGTTGATAGATAGACCAATCAGACCTTTATTTGATGAAGGTTTTAGAAATGAAGTTCAAGTAGTAAACACAGTTTTAAGTGTTGATAAAGATTGTAGTCCTGAAATGGCTGCTTTATTTGGTGCTAGCTTAGCTTTATCTATTAGTGATATACCTTTCTCTGGACCTGTTGCTGGGGTTATCGTAGGTTATGTCGATGGTCAATTTATTGCGAATCCTACGGTTTCAGAAATGGAAAAATCATTAATAAATTTAAGCGTTGCTGGAACTAAAGAAGCTATCAATATGGTGGAAGCTGGAGCTAAAGAGGTAAGTGAAGAATTAATGCTTGACGCTTTAATGTTTGCTCATGAAAAAATAAAAGAACTTTGTGCTATTCAAGAAGAAATAATAAGCAAAATAGGTAAAGAAAAAAGAGAAGTTAAATTATATGAATTAAACCCTTTAGTTAAAGAAGTTGTTGATAATTTTAGTAAAGAAGATATAGAAAAAGCTGTATCGATTAAAGGTAAGCTCGAAAGATATGGTAAAATTGATGAATTGATAGAAGAAAGTGTTTTAAAAGTTAAAGAAACATTAACATTCGAAAACGAAAAAGAATTAGAAAAAGCCTTAAAAGAATGCAAAAAATATTGTACCGAAATAGAGGCTAATGAAGTTAGAAGACTTATAAGTGTTGAAAAGATAAGACCTGATGGTAGAGCTTTAGATGAAATTAGACCTTTAAATTCTCAAATAGATATTTTACCTAGAGTTCACGGAAGTGCTTTATTTACTAGAGGGGAAACTCAAGTTTTAAGCGTTACTACCTTAGGTGCTTTAGGAGATAATCAAATTATTGATGATTTAACTGAAGTTGAAGAAAAAAGATTTATGCATCATTACAATTTTCCACCATACAGTGTTGGTGAAGTAGGTAGAATGGGAAATCCTGGTAGAAGAGAAATAGGGCATGGTGCTCTTGGAGAAAGAGCTTTACTTCAAGTTATGCCAAGTGTTGAAGAGTTTCCTTATGCGATTAGAACGGTAGCTGAAGTTTTAGAATCAAACGGATCAAGTTCTCAAGCATCTATTTGTGCAGGATCTATGAGTTTGATGGCTGCGGGTGTACCGATTAAATCTGCAGTATCTGGTATTGCGATGGGTCTTGTTACTTATGGCGATCATTATTCTATTCTTAGTGATATTCAAGGTATGGAAGATCATTTTGGTGATATGGATTTTAAAGTAGCAGGAACCGAACAGGGTATAACTGCACTTCAAATGGATATTAAAATTAAAGGTATTTCTAAAGAAATATTGAAAGAAGCACTTGCACAAGCAAAAGTAGGTAGACATTTCATAATGAAAAATATGAAAGAAACTATTGAACAAGCAAGAACTCAGGTATCTCAATACGCTCCAAAAATGGTTACTTTAAAAATTCACCCTGATAAAATTAGAGAAGTTATTGGTACTGGTGGTAAAACTATTAATGGAATTATTGAAAGCTGCGATAATGTTAAGATAGATATTAATGATGATGGTTTGTGTGTAATCTACCATACAAATCAATTAATGCTTGATAAAGCTAAATCAATTATTGAAGGTATAATTAAAGAAGCTAAAGTTGGAGAAATATACGATGCTACAGTTGTTAGAATTGAAAAATTCGGTGCTTTTGTAGAGTTATTTAAAGGGCAAGATGGACTATTGCATGTATCAAAAATTTCTCACGAAAGAGTTAATAAGCCTGAAGATGTTTTAAAAATAGGAGATGTTATCAAAGTTCTTGTAACTGATATTGATGAAAAAGGAAGAGTTAATGTCAGTGCCAAGGCATTGATAGAAAAACCTGTAAACAACGATACAAATAATGAAAAAGGTGAAGTTAGATACTTCAAGAGTAATCAGTAGTATGTATAAAAGTATATTATTAAAACTTAGTGGCGAAGCTCTTGGCAATGATTTGGAATGCTTTGATAAAGAAAAAATAACAAAAATAAGTAATCAGATTAAAGAATTAAATAATTTAGGTATTAAAGTTGCGATTGTTGTTGGTGGTGGTAATTTTGTGAGAGGAAAAACTTTAGAAAATTCTGATTTCAAAAGAGAAACTGCCGATACCATTGGAATGTTAGGTACTGTTATGAATGCATTGGCGTTAGAAAGTGTTTTAAGAAAATTAGGTGTTGAAGCTAATGCATATTCATCTTTGGAAATGCCACAAGTAATTAAACCATTTAGGCAAAAAGAGGTTGAAGATGATTTTAACAATAAAGTAGTGTTAATTTTCGCAGCAGGAGTAGGGCATCCTTACTTTTCAACCGATACAGGATGTGCACTTAGAGCCTCACAATTAAAAGTTGATGCGATTTTAATTGCTAAAAATGGTGTTGATGGTGTGTATAGTGATGATCCTTTAAAAAACAAAAATGCTTTTAAATATAATGAACTTACATATCGAGATTTGTTAGTGAAAAATTTAAAAGTAATTGACGCAACCGCTTCAAGTCTGTTAAGTGAAAATAATATTGAAGCCTATGTATTTGATATGAATCAAGAAAGAAGTATTGTAAAAATTATTGAAAATCAAAATATAGGTACTAAAATAAAAGTAAAGGAGTAATTTATGGAAGAAATTTTATTAGAAGTAGAAGAAAGAATGGAAAAATCTTTAATTCAATTAAATTCAAATTTAAATAATGTCAGAACAGGACGTGCAAATCCGAATATGTTAGATAAAATAGAGGTTGATTATTATGGAAGCTCAACCCCTATCAATCAAATTGCTTCAATTAGTGTTTCTGAGGGTAGAACTTTAGTTATTAAACCTTTTGATAGAAATAGTTTGAAAGATATTGAAAAAGCAATTTCTAACTCAAATATTAATCTTCCTGTTAATAATGACGGTACAGTGCTTAGAATAACAGTTCCTGCTTTAACTGAGGAAACAAGAAGAAATTATTGCAAAGAAGTAGCTAAATATGCTGAAGATGCTAAGGTTTCAATAAGAAATATTAGAAGAGATTTTAATGACAAGATTAAAAAAGATAAAACAATACCTGAAGATATTTCTAAATCATTATTAGATGAAATTCAAAAAGAAACTGATAAATACATTTTAAAAATATCTGAAATTGAAAAAAATAAAGAAAAAGAAATAATGACTATATAATATGAATAATATTAATCATATAGCCATAATTATGGATGGCAACGGCAGGTATGCTAAAGAGAAGGGTTTGCTTAGAACTTTTGGACATAAAAAAGGTGTTGAAAATGTCAGAAAAATAGCACTTTTTTCTAATAAAAAAGGAATTAAAGTTCTAACACTTTATGCATTTAGTACTGAGAATTGGAAAAGGCCATTAGAAGAAGTTAATTACATCATGTCGCTTCCTAAATTTTTCTTTGATTCTTATTTAAAAGAATTAATGGAAAACAATATTAAAGTAATGATGATTGGTGATATAAATAAAATTCCTGAAGAAGCAAAAAATATTTTTTTAGAGGCTATTGAAAAAACTAAAAATAATACTGGTATGATTTTAAATTTTGCATTAAATTATGGATCTAGACAGGAAATAGTAAAAGCTATTAAAAATTATTGTCAAGATGTTATTGATGGAAGAGAAAATAATTTAAGCGAAGAAGAATTTAATAATTATCTTGATACCAAAGACTTGCCTGAAGTTGATATTTTGATTAGAACTAGTGGTGAACAAAGAATTTCTAATTTCTTACTTTATCAAATTTCTTACAGCGAATTAATATTTACTAATGTTCATTGGCCTGATTTTAATGAAGAAGAGTTTGATAAATGTTTGCACGAATATCAAAATAGACATCGCAGATATGGAGGTATTTGATGAAAAGACTTATAAGCGGAATTTTAATTTTTTTAATTGTTCCTCCGATACTTTTTGCGAAAGGAATTTATTTAAGTGTTTTTCTTCTTTTGTGCTCTTTAATTGGAGCTTATGAGTTTATAAGTGTTAGAAACAGTAAATTAAATATACCTTTATATATTATATTAACAATTTATAATTTATTAGTGTTTTTTTTACCAGAAAGACAATATGGATTAACATTGTTGTTTATAATAGTTTTGTTTTTATTATCAATGTTTTTTGAAGAAATAACCTTTGTAGATATTTCCAGTGTTTTAACTATAGGTGTTTTATTATCTTCAGCAATCCAAACAGTGCTTAGATTAAGTAATGATAATTATTATTTATTTAATATTATCTTTATAATTACTACCACTTATCTTTGTGATATTGGTGCGTTTATAGTAGGTAAAAGTATTGGCAAAAATAAATTAATACCAAGAGTTTCTCCTAATAAAACTATAGAAGGTGCTGTTGGTGGTTGGTTGTTTGGTTTTTTAGGTGGAATATTAGTATTTTGTTCTGGAAAGCTACTGGTTTATAATGATATTTATTTTGGATTTTATATATTTATGGCTGCAACTTTACCTATAGTTTCTCAAATAGGAGATCTTAGTTTCAGTCTTATTAAAAGAAACTATAATGTTAAAGATTTTGGTTCATTAATTCCTGGGCATGGTGGTATTTTAGATAGAATTGATAGTATTATTTTTACTTTGATTTATTTTATTTCTATTTATACTTTTAAATAAATCAACATTATCAAATAACTGATAGTGATATATATAATAAAGGCTATGTTATGGTCTTTTTTATATTTAAAAAATATTATAGGAAGCGAAACTATAAAAGATATAAAAAATAATAATAGATTATTTTTAAAATCAAAATTAAAACTTAAGGCAATAAATGTTTCAATATCACCAAAACCAATATTATTTTTATTTAATTGGTAAAATAATAAATAAAATAAAATTATCAATAAATTATCAATCGTTAATTTATTAAAATTAGATATTATCAAAATAAGTATAATTAAATAATTAAAAATACTATAAACATTTTTATCTTCTAAATCGCTAATGGTATTTATATTTAGAAGTGTTAATACTAAATGATTTTTAAAATCTAATTTTAAAATAGTTATTGTTAAAGTTAAAAATATTGAAAAAACTATATTTTTAGTAGTTAATTTGTGTTTAAAATATAATTTATTAAAAAATAACGATAAAATACACAACATATTTAATTATTGTTTTGTATACTATTTTTTCCTAAAATATATTAAAATTATGTTATGAGAATGAGAAGAAAAAAATGGGTAATGCCATATTTAGAAAATGAAAATATTATTTTGTTAAAAGATAAAAAACAATTTCAATTTTTTAATGATTTTAAAATTAAATATCTTGAAATAGGTTGCGGGTTAGGTGATTTTATTACGGAAAGTGCTAAACAAAACCCTGATATTTTATATATAGGTTATGAAAAAGATCCGACTTGTGTTGCTAATTGCATAAAGAAAACCAAAGAGTTAGGATTAACTAATTTATTTTTTATAAATGATAATGCTAATAATATTTCTATATGGTTTGAAGATGTTATTTTTGATGGAATATACTTATTATTTAGTGATCCTTGGAAAAAATCGGGTTATTATAAGAGAAGACTTACATACAGAGATTTTTTAAATCGTTACGATAAAATACTTGCAAAAGAAGGATTTATTTATTTTAAAACCGATAATCAAAATTTGTATGAATTTAGTTTAGAAGAATTTAATTTTTTTAAGTTAAATATAATCCATAACAGTAAGGATTTTCATAAAGAATTCAAATCCACTATATTTACTGGTTATGAAAAGAAATTTATGGCAGAAAATATGAATATTTATTATATTTTAGCAAAGAAATAACAAAAAAAGAGCTTATAGCTCTTTTTCTTATAAGGGGATAGAATATGAAACAAATAAGATAAGGGGGAATCTTATTTGCCATTATGTAGGATTATTATCTTCCTACATGTTTATTATATTAAATAAAATTGTTTAAAATTTGTTTTAATTTTGTGAAAATATGTTATTTTAGTAAATTGAAATTAGAATTTTCCAGTTCTTCAATAGAATAATTATAACTAGGAATATCTAGAAGAAATTTTTTTAAAAATTCTTTGATTTCTTCGCTATCGTTGCTGATAAAATTTTGTTTATATTTTTGTAAGATTGTATAAGCAGGACTATTTGGCAATGAAATAGTTAAAATTGGTTTTTTCAATAGTAAATATTCAATAATTTTAGAAGGTAAGTATGGTTGTATTTTTTCATTTTCCATTATTGTATCGCATAGCAGAAGAACATCGCTATTACACATAACTTCTAAAGATTGTTGATAATTAACTTTAGGATTTATTATAAAAATATTTTCTAATCCATGTTGTTTTATTTTTTTAACATCTTCTTTTTGAATTTCGCTATATTGATTGATGAGCAACATGTTTTCTAAGTTTGGAATTTCTTGTTTTAATTTAATCAAGGCATCAATTAAAGAATCGATTTTTCTTAGTCCATATAATCTTCCTAAATGGCTTATTGTTAATTTGGTGTTGGTTTTATTTTTGTTTTCGATTAATTTTTGATAAATTGACCATTTTTTTAGATAAGTAAGTGGCATAATTTTACTTTTTAATTCCAACTCTTTTTTGTTTGGGTATAAAGATAAAGTGAAGTTTTTCTGATGTTCGCAAATAAATATCAATTTATCCGCATATTTTATAGGTAGTTTTTCAAAAATATCATTCATAAAAATAAAACTACCAACTTTAAACATCAACTGATATAATAATGATCTTTGTTTTAAGTTTGGATCATTTTTATAAGGTGATTTATAGATAGGATCACTAAAAGAAGCTATCCAAATCACATCTTTATATTTTTTTTTGATAAAATAACCGATAATATGACTTATCCCTGGTATTGAAGAGGTGTAGAGATATTTGTAAGGTTTGCTTTCAAATTTTTTAATTGCTTTATATACAAACAATATCATATTAAATAATCCTAAAATTAATAAGTACGGTTTATTTATAGTTATCAGCTCATCATAATTTTTAAAATATTCAATATTAAATTTCTTAAAATCTTCATCATTTTCTAATTCTTTAACAATTGAATTATCAAAATTACTTTTTAAAGCAAATACATCAAATTTTAAGTCAAGATTTTTTAGTCTTTTATAATTTAAGATAGTTACTGTATCGTTACTTGGAACAAACATACCAGTAACCACAAACATATTTATTTCTTTTTCCATACAGTAATATTGATAATATCAGTATAACTTTGAATTATTCTGACAACTTTATCAGAAACATCGCAAGTATAATCTTGAGGGATTGATGTTATTTTAGAATTTACTGCTATGTTTATAGCATTATCGATATTTTTAAAATCAATTCCTCCCACAACAATACTTCCAGAATCAAGAGCCTCAGGTCTTTCAGTAGAAGTTCTGATTAATACAGCCTTAAAATTTAAAATTGATGATTCCTCACTTAAAGTTCCACTATCACTTAAAACACAAAAGGCATTTTTTTGAAGTTTATTATAATCAAAAAATCCTACAGGAGCTATATTTTTAATCAATTTATGAAATTTGAAATTATTTTTTTCTATTATTTTTTTACTTCTAGGATGAGTAGAATAAATTATAGGCATTTGATATTTTTCAGCTATTTCATTTAAAGAATTCATTAATGTTAAAAAGTTTGTTTCATTATCAATATTTTCTTCTCTATGTGCAGATACAACAAAATAATTATTATTTTTTAAATTTAATTCGTTAAGAATATTGGAATTATTTATATGATCTAAATTTTCGTTAATAACTTCATACATTGGACTTCCTGTTACAAAAATAGTTTTACCATCTATTCCTTCGTTTAAAAGATATCTTCTAGAATTTTCGCTGTATGGTAAATTAATATCACTGATATGATCTACAATCGTTCTATTAATCATCTCAGGAACATTCCAATCCCAACATCTATTTCCTGCTTCCATATGAAAAATTGGAGTTTTCAATCTTTTAGCACTAATAGCACTTAAAGCACTATTAGTATCTCCTAAAATTAACACTGCATCTGGTTTTTCTTTGATTATAATATCATAGGATTTTGATATGATATTACCCATTGATTCACCTAAATTTTTTCCAGCACAATTTAAAAAATAATCAGGTTTTCTTAAATTGAGTTGATTAAAGAAAATCTCATTTAATTCATAATCATAATTTTGTCCTGTATGAACTAAAATATGATTGAAATATAAATCACACTTTCTAATCACTGCAGAAAGTCTAATTATTTCAGGTCTTGTTCCTAAAATTGTCATTAATTTTAATTTTTTCATTATTTCTCCTTACAAAATATAGGTATCTGGATTATCTTTGTCAAACACTTCATTCGCCCAAATAACAACAACTGCATCTTTATCTGAAATGTTTGTAATGGTGTGGTTATATCCAATAGGTATATCTATAACTTCCAATTTATTTTCACTAACTATATATTCAATATTTTTATTAGTTTTTATATCGGTAAACTTAATTAAACATTTACCTGAAACAACTAAAAATTTTTCAACTTTTAAATGATGGTAGTGATTACCTTTGGTAATATTGGGTTTGATGGTATTTATGCTTATTTGTCCAAAAGAATTAGATTTTAAAAATTCACTAAAACTTCCGCGATCATCTTTATGGGTTATTAAGGTGTAGGTAAAATTATCTTCTTTTAAATATGAGGTATAAGTGCTATATAATTTTTTATAAAATTCATCAGAAAAATCAAATAGTTCATAATTGTTTCTGGAATTTTTAAATTTTATAATCATGTTTTTAATATCTATCAATTTCTTACGATATCTTTTATTGATGTAGTAGTAATCGGAAATTGAATCTTTATTAATACAATTGATGAATTCTTCCACAACATCATCTATGTAAATAAATTCAATTTCTTTTTCTTCATCATCTAGATATAATGGCAAATCTCTACTAGCGTTATAACACCATGTAGCAATAACGCTGTTATAATTAGGTTTTGAATATTTACCAAAACAGTTATGTAATCTATATATAAATACAGGTATGTTATTTTCTTTTTCGTAGTTTTTGAATAATAATTCAGCTTCTTTTTTACTATTCCCGTAAATATTATCTATATCTACTGAGATGGTAGAGGTAAAAACTAATGGTTTAGGATTTTTATTTAAGATTTTAATTAATTCCTGATGAAAAACAACATTGCCATCTATGAAGTCTTGAGGGTTGTCGCTTCTGTTTACTCCTATTGTGTTAAAGATAAAATCTGATTTATCAACCAAAATATCTAAATTTTCCAAACTTCCTTTATCATATGTTAAAACATTGTATTTTTTTTCTTTTAATTTAATAACTAAGTTTTTACCTATAAAACCTTCGCTTCCTAAAATAAGTATATTCATACTAATATTATTAAATAAAATATGTTATAATTCAATAAATGGATAAAAAAATTATTAAAAATTACTTATATAATATTTTATTTCAAATAGTTAAAATGTCTGTTCCTTTAATTTTGGTTCCTTACACTATTAAGCATTTATCTTTTTCTATGTTGGGGATTAATGATTATGCAGGAACTATTGCTACATATTTTATTATGTTGGGTAGTCTAGGTGTAAATATTTATGGAAATAGAGAAATCGCTAGAAAAAGAAATGATAAAGATAAATTAAGTACAACTTTTTTTGAAATATTATCGATGCAAATAATTAATACTATAATCGCATTAGTTTTTTATTTAAGTTATGTAACTTTGTTTGTGAAGGCTAATCGCGAAGTATTTTATTTATTTTCGATAATGATTGTAGCAAGTGCTATTGATATAACTTGGTTTTTTCAAGGTATCGAAAATTTTAAAACAATAAGTTTGAGGAACATTATTGTAAAAATTACAGGTATGTTTTTAATATTTTTATTTGTAAAAAAACCTGATGATATTTATATTTTTATATTGATAAATAGTGTAACTGAACTTCTATCTTGTTTTGTTTTATTCCTTTCTTTAAAAAAATATATCTATTTTAAAATTATTAATATTAAAGATGTTTATCAAAATCATTTTAAAAACAGTTTTGATTTATTCATACCTACAGTTGCGATTAGTGTTTACACCATGCTTGACCAAACTATGTTAGGTTATCTAATAGATGATAAAAGTTATGTTAGTATATACAAAACAAGTCAAGGGTTTGTAAAAATATTTTTATATTTCATCACCTCAATAGGTCAGGTTATACTTCCTAGAATAAGCAATATTATTTCTAATGATAAGGATAGTGATGAAAAGGTTTTGAGTTTTTTAAATATCACAACTAAAGTAGCGTTATTTTTATCTTTACCTTTAACTTTTGGTTTGGTAAGTTTAAGTCCATCTTTTATTTCTTGGTATATTCCAAATGAACCAAAAATAATTTCTGTTATTCAGGTTACTAGTTTTAT
Source organism: uncultured Erysipelotrichaceae bacterium (assembly GCA_945875435.1). Taxonomy (GTDB): domain Bacteria; phylum Bacillota_I; class Bacilli_A; order Erysipelotrichales; family Erysipelotrichaceae; genus RGIG5681. Next base: position 180,825 of record CAMCKH010000001.1, on the reverse strand, counting down.
TATTGTATTAATTAGTTTGAGTAATGTTTGCGGAATACAGTATTTAATTCCTAGCGGTAATAATAAAGCCTACACAAATTCTGTTGTTGGGGGAGCTATAGTGAACTTTGTTTTAAATTTGTTTTTTATACAAAAATATTATGCTTTAGGAGCTTGTATCGCTACAGTTATTGCAGAAACGGTTGTTACTTCAATTCAATATATATATCTTAGAAAAAAAATAAAACTTGAATTCTTTACCTTTAATAATTTTAAGTATTTAATCGCTTCATTGATTATGGCAATAGTTGTATACTTTATTGGTATTAAATTGGAACAAAATATAATCACTAATATAGTTCAAATAATTTCTGGTTTTATCATTTATATTATTATTTTAATCTCTTTAAAAGAAGAGTTAATTAAGTTAATATTTAAAAAAATTTTATTTAGAAAAGGATAAAAAAGTGATATTATAAATATATGAAGAAGATATTACCTAAGATTTTAATTATTTTATTGATATTATTTATGCTGCTTCCAATGTTTGCGAGAGGTTTTTATGGATAATATAAATGAACAATTATCTAAAAATGGTGTCATTTTTATTGATATTAAAAACACTTATATAAGTGACGACAGTGTTATTGAGCCTGGAGTTATTTTATATCCTAATGTTTATATTGAGAAAAAAACCATAATCGGTAAGGGTAGTGTTATAATGCCCGGTAGTTTCATTGCAAATTCAAAAATAGGAGAAAATACTAAAGTAATTTCTAGTACTATTAGTGATTCAGTGGTTGGTAATTTTGTAGAAATAGGACCTAATGCACATATCAGAAATAATTGTGTGATTAAAGATATGTGTCGTATTGGTAATTTTGTTGAATTAAAAAATACAATTTTTGGATTTAAAAGTAAGGTTGCTCATTTATCTTATTTAGGAGATAGTGTGATAGGTGAAGAAGTGAATGTTGGGTGTGGTGTTGTTACCGTTAATTATGATGGTAAAGATAAACATAAAACAATCATTGGTAATAAATCATTTATTGGATCTAATGCTAATTTAATTGCACCGATTATTATAGGAAAAGAGGCTGTAGTTGCTGCAGGTTCTACTGTAAATAAAGATGTTTTAGATGGAGAATTAGCTATTTCTAGAAGTATACAAATCAATAAAAAGGATTATGGCTATAAATATATAAGGAAGGGTAAATAAAATGAAAGACAGTATTGTGATTTTTTCGCTAACATCAAATATCGAACTTGTTAAAGAAGTATGTGAGTACTTAAAGGTTGAACCAGGTAAAATTGACATTAAACAATTTGCTGATGGGGAATGCATTGTAGAGGCTAGAGAGTCTGTAAGAGGTAAAAGAGTATTTATTATTCAATCTACTTCTAAACCTGTTAATCAAAAGTTGATGGAACTTTTAGTTTGTGTTGATTCTATAAAAAGAGCTAGTGCTAAAGAAATTACAGTAATTACTCCTTATTTTGGTTACGCTAGACAGGATAGAAAAGCTCGTGCTAGACAACCAATTACTGCAAGACTTGTTGCGGATTTATTGATTGCTGCTGGTATTGATAGAATTATTACTATCGATCTTCATTCACAACAGATTCAAGGTTTTTTCAATATCCCTACTGATGATTTATCAGCAATTCCATTATTTGGACATTATTTTAGAAACAACTTTAATAAAGATGAAGTTGTGGTTGTTTCTCCGGATCATGGCGGTACAACTCGAGCAAGATATTTAGCTGAAGCACTTCACACACCAATAGCTATTATTGATAAGCGTAGACCTAGAGCTAATGTGGTTGAAGTTAATGATGTTATTGGTAATGTTAAAGATAAAATTTGTATTGTGGTTGATGATATTTGCGACACTGCAGGTTCACTTGTTGCGGGTTGTGAACTTTTAAAAGAAAAAGGTGCTAGAGAAATTTATGCAGCTGTTACTCATGGTATTTTTAGCAACGATGCTTTAGAAAAAATACAAAACAGCCCAATAAAACAAATGATAATTACTAATAGTATAGATTTTAAAGAAGAAAATAATTTTAGATGCGATAAAATTAAGATACTTTCTGTAGGTAAAATGATTTATAAGATTATTGAATCTATCGCAAGTGAAAAACCAGTTTCTAAAATATTTGATATTTATTCAGTTACTGCAAATAAAGATTAAATAAAAGTGTGTAAATACTTTATTAAATTAAAAAATAATGTTATTATATATAGGCGTATTAAAGGAGAGGTAAAAAAATGAGAGAACAAGTTATTTTCAAATGTACTGAATGTGGCGATGAAAATTATATTGGAACTAGAAATAAGAAAAAACATCCTGAAAAAATGGAAGTGAGAAAATATTGTCCAAGACTTCGTAAAGTTACATTACATAAGGAGAAAAAATAAGTCCATTGGACTTTTTCTTTATATGGAAATAATAACATTAACTACCGGAGCATTTGCTACAAATTCATATATTTTAGTTAAAAATAACGATGTAGTTTTAATAGATCCGTCTGGTAATTATGAAAATATTGTAAAAAGATTAAATAATTATAATGTTCTAGCAATCATTTTAACACACGGTCATTTTGATCATATTAAAGCAGTGGATAAATTAAAAGATATATATAAAGTTGATATTTATATACATCAAGATGATGAAATTTTAATTAGAAATAAAGAAATTAATAATTTAATGGGTCATTTTGCTTTAATTGAATCAGAAGTCAAATATTTAAAAGAAGGAATTTTAACATTTAATGATTTTTCTTTTGAAGTAATCCATACGCCTGGACATACTAAAGGAAGTGTAGTTTTTTTAATAGATAATTATATGTTTGCTGGAGATACTATTTTTAAAGGCTCTATTGGAAGAACTGATTTATACGGTGGATCTTTTAGAGAGATGAAAAATAGTTTAAATTTTTTAAAAACATTAACTAAAAATTATATAATTTATTCAGGGCATGGTCCTGTTACCACCTTACAAGAAGAGATTAAACATAACCCTTATTTAAAATAAGGGTTTTTATTTAGGAATATTTAAATTTTTTAGTAATAAATAAATATGGAACAAAAGATAAATGATTTAATACGGATAGCATTGAAATTTAAAGCCAGTGATATACATTTTAATTATAAAGAAAATATCTTATCTATAGAACTTAGAGTTGGCGATAAGATGAAAAAAATTAAGAATTTTGATATCGATTATAAAATTATTAATTATTTAAAATATATTTCAAAAATAGAATTAGGAAATTTTAATAAGCCACAAACAGGAAGTTTTTCAATATATATTGATAATAAAGAAATTGCTTTAAGATTTGCGATTTTAAATAATCAAAATACTACTAATGCAGTTCTTAGAATTTTAAATGTTGATAAAAATATTGATATTAATAAGCTATATCTTAATCCAGAAGCGGCATTATATCTTGATAAATTGTTAAGTTTAAAGGATGGATTAGTAATTTTTAGCGGTCCTACCGGCAGCGGAAAAACTACATCTTTATACACAATTTTAAATTATTTTAAAAATAGAAAAATAGTTACAATCGAAGATCCAATAGAAATAATTAAAGATGATATTATACAACTACAAGTAAATGAAAGTGTTGGTTTTTCTTATTATGAAGCGATTAAACAAGTGTTAAGACACGATCCGGATATTATAATGGTGGGAGAAATTAGAGATGAATTGGCTGCCAAAGCAGCGATTAGAGCTGCTAACACAGGACATTTAGTGCTTGCGAGCATTCATTCGCCATCTTGTCAAATTGCTATAAACAGATTGTTGGAACTAGGTGTTGATTTTAATAATTTAAAAATGGTTTTAAAACAGGTGTATAACCAAAGATTATTCAATTTAAAAAAAGGAGGTAAGGCTTCTGTTTACGAGGTTAGTGATGAAAAAGATTTGGAATACTATTTTAAAAACAATAGTTTTGATAAACAATATCAAAATATACATCAAAAAATCAATATTTTTAAATCGCAAATATACAATTAGTTATGATGATTTAATTAGTTTAAATTTATTGCTTAAAAGTGGTATTGATATTAATAATGCTTTAAAAATCATGAAAATAGATAAGGAATTTTTAAATATTATTGATTTAAATTTTAAAAATGGAATTGAAATTGATGAATTTATTTTAAACAATTCAGATTGGAGAATAAAAAAATATTTACTTATATTTTCTAAATTTTTAAGTTTTAATAAATCTTTAGATTTTGCTATTAAAATATATGATAAGAAAAAGAAAATAAAGGAATTATTTTTAAAAAATACCGCATATCCAATATTTTTAATTTTCACCATATTGCTTTTTATATATATTTTTAATAATTTATTTTTCGATAATATTTCAACTATGATTTATGAAATATCAAATATAAATATTAATTATTTAAAATTTTACCTAGATCTTATTTTTAATATAATCTTAATCATATTATTGATTATGTTAATTGTTTTAGAACTGTTTGTTAATAAAAAATATAGTGTATTTTATTATCAAAAAATATGTAATATCTTTAATAAAAATTTTATCAAAACATACTCAACTTATAATTTTATGATTTATTATTTAGAGTGTTTGAAACAAGGTTTGAGCAATAAAGAAACAATTAATATTTTAATGACTATCAAAGGCGAAACAATAGTTAATTTGATTGCTAAAAATTTAGATGATAATTTAATTTTAGGAAAAAATTATTTAAATTCTTTTCAAACAAAATTAATAGATAAAAGACTGTGTGATTTTATAAATATATCTATATACAGTAAGAATAACTTAGATGTTATTGCCTCATTTTTAAATTTATGTGAAAACGAATTTAATAAAAAACTTATTAAGATAAGTGTTTTTTTACAAGCATTTGCTTATATGCTGGTTTTTATATGTGTTTATCTTGTGTATAAAGTTCTTTTAATTCCACTAAATATTATTGGAGGATTATGAAAAATAAAGGTTTTACACTTTTAGAAATGATTGTAGTAATGTCAATTGTTTCAATTATATTCATTTTAAGTATTTCGAATGTAAGTAAGGTTATTAAAAATGTAGAAGAAAAAGGTTGTCAAGCACTTTTAAAGGTTGTGGATAGTGCTAGTTTACAATTTCAATTAGAATATGAAGAAAAGCCAAGCAGTATTGAAGATTTGGTAAATGCTGGTTATTTAAGCGAAAAACAAATTTATTGTTCTAATGAAAGACCTATTATTTTAGGAGAAAAAGGCGCCTATGTTTCTCAATGATTTTTTGGTAGTTTTACTAATTTTATCATTATTTCAAAGTCATAATTTAATTAAAATAAATAATTATAAAGATAAATATTTTTTTCAAGAATTCTTATATAAACAAAGTGAAGCAATTAAAAATAGAGAAGATATTTATGTTGATAAAAGTTTAAAGTTTAATCAAGATGGCAATATCAATAAAGCACAGACATTTATTTTGAACAATAGAGAAGTGGTGGTCAGGATAGGCAGTGGCAGCATTAAAATCAAATAAAGGTTTTATGATGATAGAAATAATTTTATCAATAGTGATTTTAATTTTTTTAACTATTATAGTGATAAGCACTTTAAGTTTGAATTATAATTATGAAAAATACAGTGATAAGTTTAAAAACTAACAAAGGATTTAGCACAATTGAATTTGTGATATCTTTTATGCTTAATTTATTTATTTTTATATTGTTAGTAATTATGTTAAAAATGCTTTTAAAAGTAAATTTAATAGATGAAAAAATTCAAGATGACATTAAAACAATTCAGTTAAAACAAGATTTAGCTTTAGCTTATAATATCGAGTTAAAAGAAAATATTATTAATTATGAATATAATTCTAAAAATTATCAACTTTATTTTGTAAATGGACATTTAATAAAAGGTCCAGGAAGTCAAATTGTGTATGAAAATATTGATAATTGTATATTTAAAATAGAAGGAAATAATTTGTTAATAAGTTTTAAAAGAGGGAATAAAATATATGAAAAAATATTTAAAATATCATAATGGTTTTATATCTTCACTAAATTTAGCATTGTTTATTGTTATAGTCGGGTTATCTTTATGTATAATTTCAAAGTGTCATTATGGATATTTGACTTATCAAAATATCAAAATTATTAACGAAAGGAATGAAAATGAAATAAAAATGCTTTATAACATTAAAAATAGAATTAGTGATAGTAGTGGTGAAGGAGAAGAAGAAATATTTGTATTTAATAAAAATTATGTTATCAAATATAAAGATGGTAAAATATACAGTATTGACATTCATTAAAAGTTTATATATCATTATTAGGAATGGTTAAACATTCCTTGTCTATATTAAAATTATAGACCGTAAGACCAGAAGGAGGAAAAAATGAGAAATTATGAAGTAATGTATATCATTAACCCTAATTTAGACGATGCTAATAGAGTTGCGTTAATTGAAGAAATGCATTCTATAATCACCAATGCAGGTGGTAGCATTGTTAAAGTTGATGAATGGGGACTTAGAGAACTTGCTTATGAAATCAACGACCTAAGAAGAGCTTACTATGTTGTAGTAGATTTTGCGGTTGGTGTTGAAGGTTTAAATGAATTCGATCGTTTAATGAGAATCAACAGTAACATTGTTCGTTATACTATCATCAACAAAGAAGAGATTAAATAAAATGATAAATCGTGTCGTTTTAGTTGGTAGAATCACTAAAGATCCAGAACTTAGAAAAGCCGGCAGCGGCGAAGTTGTTAGTTTCACTATTGCAATTAATAGAAGATACGCAAATAAAGATGGAAATAAAGAAGCTGATTTTATAAATTGCGTTGCTTGGAATCAAACTGCAAATTTCCTAAGCACCTATGTTAAAAAAGGTAATTTAATAGGTGTTGAAGGAAGAATAGAAACTAGAAATTATGATGGTAATGATGGCAAAAAAGTTTATATTACCGAAGTTAGATGTGAAAGCGTTCAAATATTAGAATCAAAAAATTCTTCAGCAAGTATTCAAACTTACCAAAAAGAAGAAATAAAATTCACTAAAGAAGCTGATTTTGATAAAGATTATAGTTCTGCTGAAACATTTGATATTGAAAGTGATGAATTACCGTTTTATTAACAGAAAGGATTAAGGATATATGGCTTTTAGAAAACAAAGAGTAGGTTTTAAAAAATCTTGTTATTTCACTAAAAACAAAATTAATTATATTGACTACAAAGATGTTGAATTATTAAAAAAATTCATCAGTGCTAATGGTAAAATTACTCCTAGAAGAGTTACCGGAACAAGTTCTAAACACCAAAGATTGCTAGCAGTTGCTATTAAAAGAGCAAGACAAATGGCACTTTTACCTTACGTAGAAGCATAAAAAAACAGCCCCTATTATTAAGGGGTTTTATTTAATTATAAGTATGAATAAAAAAATTAAAGAATTTACTGAACTTTCAATATTGTTAGCTTTATTTGTAGGCTTTGTCTATGTAGATAGATATTATCTTTTTAATACCGTAGGCTCACTTTCATTTATTTTATTGTCGTTAATAGTTTCGTATTATTTATTAAAATATCAAAGTAATTTTTACTTATTAACTTTTTCTGTTTCGGTTATTTTTATTTGTTTTTTGTTTTTGCCTTTAGATAGTCTGTTTATGCTTCCTTTAGGGATTATTTGTGGATATTTGTTTTCAAAAATAGTAAATAATAATTTGCCACAACAAATAAAAATTTTATTATTAACACTAGTATGCATGGTTTATGAGATTTTAGTTATAACTTTAATATATCCATTATTTAACTTTAATTTTTATACCTTTATTAATGAAATCAGCAAAGAAATGATTTATTTGGTAGAAACCTTGAATTTATCTCCTTCATCTTATAGTTTTTTATTTGAAAATAAAACTTTAATAATACTATCAATATCATCTGTGGCATTAAAATCTTTGCTTGAAGCTATTTTGATAGATAAACTTAGTTATAGAATTTTAAAAAAATATGTACTGTTTAATCAAAAAATTGATATTTTAGATTATAAAATTCCAATTAAATATATAAATTTAATGATGTTATTAATTCTAATCACTTTTATAGTTTATAATTATAATATAAATAACAACATTTTGATTGTATTGAGTTCTATTTCAATTGCTTTCTCTTTACTTTTTGTAGCGTATGGATATTATTTTATAAAAGAATTTATCACAAAAAGATTTAAAGGGATATGGTTTATGTTATTTATAGTTTATAGTACCATCTTTTTTCCGTATAGTTACTTTATGATACTTTGTGTGGGTTATTTATTTTTAACCAATTTAATAAAAAGAGGAAATTATGAAACAAATTAATCAGCTTCAATATCTAATATTCACTTATTTTATTATTTCAGTAGTAATTATTTTAACTTCGAGTATATGGCTGAGTTTTAATATTTATATTACTATTTTTGTTTTTTTGATTGTATTTCTATTGATAATTTTCATATTTCAAAGATTTAAAAAAATATACAATGAAAAAAATGACTATATTATAAATAGTAATGTTAAAAACACAAATAAAGCCATTGTTTATGCAGAAATAGGGATTATAATATACAATGATGAATTTGAAATTGAATACCAATCTGATTATTTTGATAATTTAAAATTTAATTTTAGAGGTTTAAAGTTATTAAACGAATTTCCAGAGATAAGCAAAATAATTAATGAAAATAATAGTTCGGTTATTGTGGAATTAGAAAATAAATATTATGAAGTAATTAAGGATAGTGATACTAAAACTTTAATTTTTAAAGATATTAGCGAAATTTATCATTTAAAAAACAAATTTAATAAACAACAAATAGTTATAGGTTATTTATGTTTTGATAATTATGATGAGTTTTATAATTTTAATGAAGAAGAAATCTTTACTTTTAACACTTTACAACATAATGTTTATGAATATTTAAAAGAAAAAAATGTTCTTTTTAAGCAAATAAAAGCTAATTTATTACTATTGATGATGAATGAAAATAGTTATAATGAAATTTTAAACGATAAATTTAGTATTTTAAATACCATAAGAAGAAAATCTCAAAACGAAGATCTTCATTTAACGATTTCAATGGCTATTTCTAGAGGTAGCGATAGTTTATTTGAATTGGATGAACTAGCAAAAGAGTTACTTGAAATTTGTCAAAGTCGAGGCGGAGATCAGGTTATAATTAAAAAAATAGGGGAAGATATAAAATATTTTGGCGGAAATAGTGAAGCTAAAGAGAAGAATTCAAAAATTAAAGCTAGAATTAGTTCATTGGCTGTCAAAGATTTAATTGTAAAGTCTAGCAATGTTTTTATTGCCGGTCATAAAAATGCGGATGCCGATTGTGTTGGATCAAGTATAATTATGAGTTTAATTGCCTCAAGTTATGGTAAAGAGGTATATATTATAAATAAAACAGGTGGTATTGAAGCTACTATAAATAATGTTTTAACCATATACGATGATGAACTTATTGAAAATCATAATTTTATTTCTCAAAACGAAGCACTTAATCATTTAGATGAAAATAGCTTATTAATTATGTTGGATCATCATTCAAAAGAAATAAGTGGTGCTTCTGAAGTTGTTGAAAAATGTAAAAAAATCGCAGTAATTGATCATCATCGTAGAAAATTGGATTTAGATATTGAACCAATATTTGCTTATATTGAACCTAGTTCATCAAGTACAGTTGAACTTGTAATGGAATTTATACCTTATATAAACAAACGATTAAAATTAAATGAAATAGAAGCTAATATTGCTTATATGGGGATTTTGATAGATACTAATAGATTTAGAAAAAGAACTGGAGCAAGAACTTATGAAGTTATGAGTAGCCTTAGAAAATTCGGTGCTGATCCTTATGAGTGTGATAAGTTAATGGAAGTTCCGTTTGATGATTTGATTTTAAAATCTAAAATTATTAATAATTCTACTAAGTATAAAGATGATATAATTATTGTAAAGAATAATGAAAATGATGTTTTTTCAAGAAGTTTGATCTCGCAGGCTTGTGATGAAATTGTTCAGAGCAATGGGATTGAAGTTGTATTTATTTTAGCTAAAACAAGCGACAATGAAGTAACGATAAGTGCTAGATCTAAAGATAGCTTTAATGTTCAAGTGGTTATGGAAAAAATGAACGGCGGAGGTCATATGAGTGCTGCTGGTCTTCAAAGAAAAAATACAACTATAAATGATTTGTATTATGAATTGATAGAAAAAATAGAAGAGTATTTAAAAGGAGAATAAAAATGAAAGTAATATTGCTTAATGATGTTAAAAAAGTTGGAAAAAAAGATGAAATAGTTGAAGTTTCTGATGGTTATGCTAAGAATTTTCTAATTAAACAAAATTTAGCAGTAGTCTGCAGCAACGATGCGTTAGATAAATTAAATAAACAAAAAGAAGATGAAAAAAATAGACAAATAAAATTAAAAGAAATTGCAATCGAATATAAAAATAAATTGGAAAAAGATGAATTTGTTTTTTATGTAAAATCTGATAAAGGTAAAGTTTTTAATAGTATCAGTACTAAACAATTAGCCGAAGAGATGGAGAAAAAAGGTTACAAAATTGATAAAAGAAAAATAATTGATAATCATCCAATTACTACTTTAGGTTACAACAATATTAAAATTGAACTATATAAAGATGTTATAGGGGTTATTAAAGTATTGCTCAAGGAGAAACTTTAGTAATGCAATTGAATTTACCTTATAGCAATGAAGCTGAAACTACTTTATTAGGTAATTTTACTCTTTATCCTGAAAGTCTAATTACTGCAATTGAAAATGGTTTAGTTAGTGATGATTTTTTCATTAATAGAAATAAATTGATTTTTCAATGTATGATTGATTTGCGTGAATCAAATACCGACTGTGATCTTACTAGCTTAAGTCAAAGATTGAAAGATTATAATTTATTAGAACAAATTGGTGGTTTAGAATATTTAATCAATATACAAACTAATGCAGTAGGGAATAAATCTATTGACTACTATATTAACATTTTAAAAACCAAGTCTTATGCTCGTAATTTAATAAATTTAGCAAAAAAAATAGGTGATGATGCTACTGATGGAAGTAAAGATATAAACGATACTTTAGATGAAGCTGAAAAAAATATTCTTGAAATCACTAGAAATAGATATGTTAAAGATTTTAGGGATAGTAGTGAAGCTATCGATAATGTTTTGGATAACTTAAAAAGGATAAATTCTGGTAAAAATCCTGCAGGAATTAAAACCACTTTTAGAGATTTGGATTATAAAACAAATGGTTTTCAGCGTGGTGATTTAATTATTTTGGCAGCTAGACCATCTGTTGGTAAAACAGCTTTTGCCTTAAATATGGCTTTAAATATTTCAGGTATTGATAATGGGCAATTAGGTGCAGTTGCGATTTTTTCGCTAGAAATGAGTGCTGAACAATTGATAAGCAGAATGCTTAGTGCTAGAAGTAAAATACCTGGTGAAAAAATCAGAACAGCTAGATTTAATGATGATGAATGGAATAAACTAAACTACGTTGCTAGTAACTTAAAAAAAGAAAAGATATATATAGATGATACACCAGCTATTAAAGTGGCAGAAATTTTCAGTAAGTGTCGTAAATTGAAAGCTAAAGAAGGTTTGGCTTGTGTTTTGATCGACTATATTCAATTAATAGGAACTAGTAATAAGAGAAGTGAGTCTAGACAACAAGAAGTTTCAGAAATTTCAAGATCTTTAAAAGCACTCGCAAGAGAAATGGAGGTTCCGGTAATAGCTTTAAGTCAACTTTCTCGTTCGGTTGAAAAAAGAGATGATAAAAGACCGATGCTTAGTGATTTGAGAGAATCTGGTGCCTTAGAACAAGATGCTGATATTGTAATGTTTTTATATCGTGAAGAATATTATAAAAAAGATAAAATTGAATCTAATGATCAGATTGTGGAATTAACCCTTGCTAAACACAGAAATGGTCCTACTGGTCAAATTAAGTTATCTTTCCAAAAAGATATAAATCAATTTATATCAGTTGATGAAAAATATTCAGATTCAGAAAGTGGAGCATAATGAAAAAATATAGTGTTTATATAGTTTCATTCATTTTAGCATTAATATGTACATTTTATATTTCTAATCTTTTTAAATTTAAAGATGTTTTAATCAGTGCTAAAAATAGCAGTATTATCGAGCAAAAAATTATTGCTTATTCAAAAGAATCAAAATTGTATCATAAAATATATAAAGAAGGAAAACTATTGGCTATAATGAGTGATAAAGAAAAAGTCGATAGATTTTTAGTAGAACATTATAATAAAAATTATAAAGAAAAATTTCCTAATTCAAAATTAAATTACGGTATTGAATATTATATTGAGAGTGAATATAATTTTTATCAAATCGAGAATGTAGATGATAAAATTATTAATTACTTAAAAGATAATAACGATTTTTCAATTTTGACTAATGAAATAAGTTTTAGTAATGAAAATGGTGTTTTTGCTAAAATATATGTTAATGATATTGCTGATTTTGAAACAGCTAAAAAAAGATTTTTATTGAATTTTGTAAATGAAGAATCTTTAGAAAGATTTGAAAGTGGTAGCACAACGGATGAGCTCACAACTTATGGTAGACGAGATATTTCTCTTGAAATAAAAGATAAAGCGATAATAAATAAAGCATATGCTCCTGTTGATAAAGTTATGTTGAGCGTTGAAGAAATTTTTGAATATCTTTGTTATGGAGAAAATAAAGAAAAGAAATATTATGTAGTTCAAGAAGGAGATACATTAGAAGGGGTTAGTTTTAAACACAATAATATTTCCACTAGATTATTAGTGTTAATAAATCCTAATATTTTAACTAGAACTAATCAGATTTTAGAACCTGGAACTATTTTAAATGTTACTTATTTTACTTCACCTTTAACAGTTCAAGTTAAAAAAGAAAATATGGTTAATGAACCAATTTACGCTTTAAACCCTCATTATATTGAAGATAGCGAGGTTATTGTAGGAACTCAAGTTATAGAAAGTGAGTCAGAAAATGGGTATCAAAATGTACTATATGAAGAAGTGTATATAAACGGGGTTCTACAACCATCTCTTACCGTTAAGAAAAGTGTCAAAAGAATTAAAGAACCAATCCAAGCAGTTATTAGGGTTGGCTCAAAAATTGTTCCAAGTATAGGTACCGGAGATTATATCTGGCCCATCGATAATCCAGTTGTGTCTTGTTTATGGATGTGTTATTTTAATCATAGAGGTTTAGATTTTATTAATATTTATAATCCCTACGGAAATATTTATGCAATAGATAATGGGATTGTTATTAAAAATGAATATTCAGGTAACTGGGGGTATATGGTTACTATTGATCATCAAAACGGATATCAAACATCTTATGCGCACATGAATCAATTGAGTAATTTAGAGGTAGGGCAAACCATTCAAAAAGGTGATATTATCGGAATGATTGGTAGCAGTGGTTATTCTACCGGACCTCATCTTCATTTAGAGTTTTGGAAGGAAGGAGAACGCATTGATCCTTGCACAATTTTAGCTTGTGATACACTGCAAAGTAACCAATATTGATGAAAAATTTTATTCGTTTGATTTTATTCTTGATATTTATAGTAAATTGCTTTATTTTATATTCATTTTTCAATATTAATAAAAAAATTTCATTGGATGATAAGAAAATAATTCTTGATAATACTGTAAATAGTTATCGTAGCGATCTTACTAAACTTTTTAAAAATGAATTGGATGAAAATGTGTTGGTGCAAACCATAGATAGCAATTCTAGTGGCGTAATATATAAAATGATAGATAATAATTTTTATATAATAACTGCATATCATTCAGTAGAAAACAATAACAATATTAATATTAAACTTAAAAATAATGAAATTTTCCCTGCCACTTTAGTTGGAAAGGATGAGGTGTTAGACCTTGCGATTTTAAAAATCACAACACCTTATAAACTACCTCTTTTAAAAGCAGGAAATAGTGATTTAGTTTTAAATACCGAACTTGTGCTTTCAATAGGGATTATTGAAGGATTAGATTTTACAGGGAATACAATGATAGGAAGCATTGCTAATAACGGTGCTGCAATTCTTAGTAATGATCATTATATAAATTATTTTATTTGTGATATTCCTGTTTTTTCTGGTTTTAGCGGAGCTGCTTTATATAACCAAAATAAAGAAGTTATAGGTATTGTTACTAATAAATTTAATAATCACAATACCTTAAGTTTTGCATTACCTTTCAATGAAGTTAAGTTTGTTGTAGATCAAATTATTCAAGGAGAGACAATAGAAAGAAATGATTTTAAAATACATGGTGTATCAATCAATTCTTTAAGTAGTGTTAATAAAAGTATATATAATGTTCCGATAAATATATTGGAAGGAGTATATGTTTTAGATCTATTGGAAGGAAGTAAACTTTATCAAATAGGTGTTAGAAAAGGTGATATTATTTTGCAAGTAAATGACAAAATTACAATTAATAATCAAACATTAAGAATTTTAGATTATCATACTTTTGATAGTTTGAAAGTTAAAGTAATCAGAAATAATACAGAAATGGTGCTTAGTGAATGATAAAGATAATTGCGGTTGGTAAAATTAAAGATCCTAATTTAACAAAATTAATAGATGATTATTTAAAAAAGATAAGTAGTTATCAGAAAATATGTGTTATTGAAATTAAAGATGAGCCATTAATTAAAAATTTGGATGATAAAATTAAAAACATTGAAGGTTTAAGGATTTTAAATCAAATCAATGAAAATGATTATGTAATCTGCTTGGATCTTAAAGGTAAGAATTTAAGTAGTGAACAATTTGCGAATAAAATTGAAGAATTAACTAACCAAAGTAAACATATTGTTTTTGTGATAGGTGGAAGTATTGGTTTGGCTGATGATGTTATCAAGAGAGCAAATTTAAATTTAAAAATATCTGATTTTACTTTTTTACATAATATGGTAAGACTTATAATTTTAGAGCAAATATATCGTAGCTATAAAATAATTAGAAATGAAACATATCATAAATAGTTGCATTATAAAAAGATATTTGATAAAATATTGGGGCGTGGAAGAATTATAACTTTATTCGTTTACCACAACCATAAAGGAGGAAAATATGGCTAAAAAAGTTACAAAAATTTGTAAATTGCAATTTATGGCTGGCTCAGCTAAACCTGGTCCTGCTCTTGCGAGTGCTGGTATTAATATGCCACAATTCTGTAATGCATTTAACGATGCTACTAAAGATCGTAAAGGAGATGTTGTTCCTGTAATTATCACTGCATATGATGATAAATCATTTGACTTTGTATTAAAAACAACACCTGCAGCTAATTTATTGATTAAAGCTGCAAATATCTCAAAAGGTTCTAGTAATTCAAAAACCACAAAGGCTGGAAAAATTACTCTTGCTCAATTAAAAGAGATTGCTGAATATAAAATGCCTGATTTAAATGCGAACGACATTGATGCTGCTATGAAAATAGTTGCAGGAACAGCTCGTAATATGGGTATTTTAATAGAAGGGATGGATAATTAAGAATGGCTAAGTTAAGTAAAAATTATCGTAAATCACTAGAATTAATTGAAAAAGGTAGATTATACAATATTGAAGAAGCAATTGAAATTGCTAAAAAGACTGCTACAACTAAATTTGATTCAACTATCAGAATTTCATTTAGTTTAAATGTTGACCCTCGTCATGCTGATCAACAAATTCGTGGAGCAATGGTTTTACCTAATGGTACTGGAAAAACTCAAAAAGTATTAGTAGTTACTCAAGGTGCTAAAGAAGAAGAAGCTAAGGCTGCAGGTGCTGATTTTGTGGGCGGCAAAGAAATCTTGGAAGACATTAAAAAAGGTTGGTTTGGATTTGATGTTATCGTTGCAACCCCTGATATGATGGGTGAATTAGGTAAATTAGGTAAAGTTTTAGGTCCTAAAGGATTAATGCCTAACCCTAAAACTGGAACAGTTACTTTAAATGTCGCGAATGCAATCGAAGAAATTAAAAAAGGTAAAGTAGAATACCGTGTTGATAAAGAAGGTAATATAAATGTTTTAGTTGGTAAAGCTAGTTTTTCTAACCAAGCTATTAAAGAAAACTACCAAGCATTATTATCTGCTATTTTGAAAGCAAGACCTGCTGCAGTTAAAGGACATTATGTTAAATCTATAACTTTAAGCTCTACAATGGGTCCTGGTATTAAAGTAAGTAATGATTAAATAGGAATTAATATTCCTATTTTTTTTCAAATATTATTAAGTCAAGTAAAAACACTTGACAAAGACAAATCATTATATTATTATATTGAAGTTGGAGGTAAGAAAATGGCTGTTAAATTAAGATTAAAAAGAATGGGTGCTAAAAAATCTCCTTTCTATCGTATAGTTGCTGCTGACAGCAGATCACCTAGAGATGGTAGAGATATAGAAGTTATTGGTACATATAACCCAATCAAAGACCCTGCAATCATCACTATTAACGAAGAATTAGCTTTAAAATGGTTATCTAATGGTGCACAACCATCTGATACAGTTAGAAATATTCTAAGTAAAGAAGGTATCATGAAGAAATTTCATGAATCTAAAAAGGTTGCGAAATAATGATTAATTATGAAGAAGTTTTACTTAATTTAGTAAAACCTTTATGCAGTAATGATGTAACTGTTAAATTAATGGACAGCATCAAAGAAGATGAATTATTATTGTTTGTTTATGCTAATAATGATGATATTGGAAGACTTATTGGTAAAAAAGGAATTGTAGCTTCTGCTATTAGAAATATGATGCAAATTGCTACAAGACAAGAAAATAAAAAACTAATAATAAAATTCGAAACAATTTAGGATTTAAAAATCCTATTTTTATTAATTATGGAAAAAATTAAAATTGCTAAAATTATAAATACACACGCATTAAAAGGTGAACTTAAATTAGAATTATATACAGATTTTGGTTTTGAAAGATTTAAAAAAGGTCAAGAATTATTTGTAGAAAATGAACTGCTAGAAGTTTCTTCGTACCGCGAATATCGTGGTTTTGGATATGTTAAATTCAATAGTTTTGATGATATAAATAAAGTTTTAAAGTTTAAAAATAAGTATATTTTTATAAATAGAAATGATATTAAAGATTTAGAAGATGGCTATTATTTTTTTCAATTAAAAGGATTAGAAGTATTTAATAACAATGAAATGATAGGGACTATAATAGAAATAGAAGAAGGTATTGCACATCATAATTTAAGAATAAAATTAAAAGATAATGAAAAAACAATCCTTGTTCCTTATATTGATAACTTTGTTAAAGAAATAAATTTAGACGAGAAAAAAATAATTTTATCATTAATTGAAGGTTTTTTATGAAAATAAGTTTTTTAACTCTTTTTCCAAATTTTTATAATGAATTTTTAAAATCAAAAGTTATTAGTAGAGCGATTGAAAAAGGCATAATTTCTATTGATGTAGTTGATATTAGAAACTATTCTCAAGACAAACACAGACATATAGATGATACTCCTTATGGTGGAGGTGCTGGTATGGTTATGAGAGTTGATGTGGTTTCTAATGCCATTAGAAGCAATAAAAATCAAGATAGTTATACAATTTTATTAGGTCCTAAAGGAACAGTCTTTAATCAAAAAGTAGCTAAGAGATTAAAAGAGAAAAAACATTTAATTTTTGTTTCTGGACACTATGAAGGAATAGATCATAGAATTTCTTATGATATCGATGAAGAAATGAGCATTGGGGATTATATTTTGACAGGCGGCGAACTTTCTAGTCAAGTTATTGCAGATAGTGTTATTAGAATATTAGATGGTGCTATTAGGAGCGAATCCACCCAAGAAGAATCATTTGAAAATCAACTTTTAGAATATCCGCAATACACAAGACCATTTAATTTCGAAGGGAAGGTTGTTCCTGAAATTTTACTTAGTGGAAATCATAATAAAATTAGATTATTTAGATTAAAAGAATCATTAAGAGAAACTTTTAAAAAAAGACCTGATTTATTAGAAAATAGAAATTATAGTTTAGAAGAATTAAAATTATTAGAGGAAATAAAAAATGAAGATAAAAGCAATACAGACCGATCTTGACGGCACTATTTTCAATCATGACCAAACTTTTAGTATTAAAACAATTGAAGCATTAAAGCTATTAAAAAATAAAAATTATACTCTAATACTTAATAGCGGTAGAGTTGTTCAAGGTTTATTGAAGGTTTTAGAAAAATTTAATATAAAAGATTGTTTTGATTATTTAATTGGTGCTAATGGTGCTGAATTTTATGATATAAAAAATAATATTTTTAAAAGCATTTCAATGCTTGAAATCGAAACTATTAAAGATATTTACTATAAGTATAAAAATGAAGATTTTTCACTTTGTGTATATGATGAAATTGTTTATACTAATAAAATCACTAATTTTTTAAATCAAAAGTTCCGATTAAGAGGCATGGAAGTTGTTGAAATTGATTTTGATAAAATAAATAAAAAATACCCAAAAGTAATTGCTATATTTAGTAATGATAAGTTTGATTATGTTCATCAACTTTTAAATAATGATAATTCTAACGTTTATGACGCTTTTATGAGTTCTGAGGTTATTGCGGAATTTGTGGCTAAAGGCACAAATAAATTAACTGGTTTAGATTATTTGATTTCTAATAAAATTATCAATTATGATTATTCTGAAATACTTTCTTTTGGAGATTCTTACAATGATAAAGAGATGCTTAAAGGGACTATCGGTGTTTCTATTGGTAAAAATAACGATGCTGTTTTAAGTGATTGTAAATACAGTACTGAAAAATGTGAAGAAGATGGTTTTTATAATTTTATTATGAAAAATGTGATTAAAAATGGATAAAAAATATAACATAGCCATTATTGGTGGGGGTGTTGTTGGGAGCATCTGTTCATTTATTTTAGCAGAAAATAAACATCAAGTAACCTTGTATGATGATGAAATTTATTCTGCCACCAAGGCTGCTTTAGGAATAATATGTCCTTGGTTCAGCCAAAGAAGAAATAAGCCATGGTTAAAATTGGTATTAAAAGGTAGTGAATTTTATTACGATCTAAATAAAATGCTTAAAGAATTAGGTATAGATACTTCATATTTTAGAGAAAATGGCACAATAATTTTAAGAAAAGAAAAAGAAACTTTATTAAAGCTACAAAAACAAGGAAATGATCTAGGTATACAATCTACATTATTAACTCCAAATCAGATTAAAAAAATATTCCCTTCATTTATAGGTGATGAAAATGGTTTATTGGTAAAGAGCGGAAGTAGTGTTGATGGATTAAAAATGATAGAAACTTTTAAACAAGCAGCTTTTAAATTTAATTTTAGATATTTTAAAAAAACTATCAACATCAATGACATTTTAAGTGATTATGATTATATAATTTGTTGTGCTGGTATAGGGAATAAAAAAATACTTGAGGATCTTGGTTTTGATATTGATTTAAGAGCGTCTAAAGGACAACTTATTATAAGTGAACCTTTAAATGTAAAAGAAAATTTAATTACCTTGATGCCTAAAGGAGAAATTGATATCATGCCTAATCTTGATACTTCATTAACGGTAGGAGCTAGTCATCAAAATGATGATAATTTTAATTTAGAATTTGATGAAAATATTTTAAATAAAATTAAAAAAGATGCTTCAATATATATACAAGATTTTGATAAGATAGAGATTAAAGAAAAAAAATTAGGCATTAGAACCTATACTAGTGATTACGGTGTTTTTGTAGGTAAGATTAATGAAAAAGTAATAGCTGCTGGTGGGCTTAGTTCTTCAGGACTTAGTTCAGGCCCTTATATTGCTAAAATAATCAAAGATATAATTGAAGAAAATCCATCAGATATTGATTTAAGTTTATATGATCCAAAAAAATATTTAAAAAATAAGGAAAAATAAAATTTAAAACCAATAATATAGTATGAAAATGTTTAATACAATTATCATTTCATCACTATTTATATTGGTTTTTTTATTTAAAAACGAATTTAATTATATTGATATTAAAAGTATACAAAAAAAGAAAATAAATATTATTTTAAAAAATGATAGTAATTTAGAAAAATATGAAATAAATAAAGGTAGTAATGTTTATGATTTTATGTTGGAACATAAGATTGATTTAAGTTATAAATATCCTTTATCTTATATTTTTAATGATGGTGATGTAGTAAATTTAAATTCAAAAAAACCATCTATAAATAAAATCGATATTGATGAACTTAGTAAAATACCTTATATTTCTAAAGAAATCGCAACCAAAATAATTGAATATAGAGAAACACGAAAATTCATTAAAGATATAGAAGAGTTAAAAGAAATAAGCGGGATAGGTGAAACAAGATTAAGAATTTTAAAAGAATTTTTGGAAGTTTAGATTTCTTACTGTTAGCATTATCACTACTGTTTTCTCTGTATTTTCCATTTTATCACGTTTTTATTTTTATAATACTTTATTTATTATTAAGATCTAATTTTTTAACATCAATAGTTTATGTAATATTATTATTTTTATTATTTTTTGTTCTTAATTATAATTTTGACAAAGTTGATGAAGCTAAAGTTATAGGGTTTGAAAAAAATGGATATATTTTAAGTGCCAATTTTTACAACATATATTTTCCAAGCGAATTAAAATTAAATTATGATCAAAAAATAAAATTTAATAGTAAATATCTAATAAAAAGTCAAAATAATCAAAAAAATTTTAATAAAAATATTAAATATATTTTAGTAAGTGATGATGTGGTTGTGATTAATAAATTTTCTATAAGAAATTTAATCAATTCATACATTGAAAATAAACCATTAAAAATAAAACATTACTTGCGATATTTTATTTTTGATTTAAAAAGCGAAGAAATTAAATTTAATATTTTAGAAAATAGCGGTATAACTTATACTGTTTTTGCCGGAATGATTTTTAAATTATTCAGAATATTTTTTAAAAAAGAAACTTCAAATATCTTTACATTTGTTTCTTTGTTGCCTTTATTTTTAATTAATCAAAAATTTAATTTTATTAATTTTATGTTTTTATATCTTTTAAAAATTATTTTAAAAGATAAACAAAAGGCGTTTTCTATAAACACAATAGGAACATTATTGTTTTTTCCTTATAAATATAATAGCTATGATTTTATTATTCCGTTATTATTTAGATTATTTACTTATTACAAATTTAATTTTAGCGATAGTAAAACTATCGTGTTGTTGCTTTCGAGTGTTTATTTCTATAAAATTAGCATTTTTAAAGTATATTTCTATAAATTAATCAGTTTTTTAAATATTATAATGTATATTTTTTCTTTATTGTTTATTTTTAATGACGTTATTTATGATAAGGTTATTGATATTTATCTTGTGATTAATGAATTTATTACAAAAAATGATTTTTTAATTAAAGGGAAATTAAATCTTTTTGGTTTTATAGTTATATTTGTACTACTATCATTAATTAAAAATAAAAGACCGATTAAAACTAATATTATAATTATACTAGTATTGTTTTTTAATATCAGTAATATTTTTACTACTATTGATTTTATAGATGTGGGTCACGGAGATTCAGTGCTTTTAAAAAGTTATTTTAATCAAGAAACAGTATTGATTGATACAGGAAGTAAAATTAATTATTTTAAATTAAAAAAACATCTGTATCTTAGAGGGGTTGAAAAAATAGATACTCTAATAATTAGTCATAAAGATGAAGATCATTATGGGAATATAGAAAATTTGAAAAAAGATTTTAAAATTTCTAATATTATTTATGATCATCAAGATATAAAATTAAAAACAATGTATTTTAAATCTTTAAATCAAGTTAGAAATACTAAAAATGATTCATCATTGGTGCATTTGGTAGATATTGATGGTAAAAAAATACTATTTACTGGTGATATTAGTAAGTGGGTCGAAGAAAAACTGATTGAAGAATATGATAATTTAAAAGTAGATATCTTAAAAGTTGCTCATCATGGTAGCTCAACATCTACCAGTCCATTATTTTTAAATAAAACAAAACCAGCTTTCGCAATAATATCTTGTTCTGATAAATACAATTTTCCTAACAATGATGTGCTTAAAGATTTAGATAAATCGGATACAAATTATTTTGTAACTAAAGAAGTTGGTAGCATTGAGGTATATTTTTTAAATTTTATAAATTTTTTTAAACACCGAAAAGGACTAATATTTTTTAATTAAATATGATAATATTTTAGTATGGTTTATTTAATTTATGGAGAAGAAAAATATCTAATCAACAATAAGGTCAATGAAATAATTAATGGACGTAGTTTTATAAAAATTGATGGAAGTTTAAAGTCTTTTTCCATAGATGATTTAATTAGAGAAATAGAAAATTATAATCTTTTTATTGAAGAAAAAATAATAGCAGTATATGATCCATTTTTTTTAAAACAAAAAGTTGATGATAATAAAGTTGATGAATTGATAAAGTGTGTTGAAAGAAATATCAACGATATTGAGTTGCTTTTAATTTCTAATTTATCAGATTTTAATTTTACTTTTAAAATTTCTAAGTATTTTAAAAAAATAGGAAATGAAATTAAATACAATAAATTAAGTAATTATGATTTTTTTAATTATATTAATAACTATGTTAAAGATGAAAATATGATTTTTGAAAATATTAATTATTTTATCAATATGCTTAATAATGATCTTACAAAATTTCATAATGAAATAGATAAATTAAAGTTATTAAATCAAAAGATCAGCAATAAAATCATCGATGAAATAGTTGTGAATAGTGCTGAAAGTAATATTTTTGAGTTGATAGAATTATATTTGAAAAAAGATTATCAAAAATGTTTTGAAAAATTAAATTTAATCTTTTTAGAAAATAATAATATTCATTTAATTATTGCGATTTTTTCAACTCAAATAAGATTCTACAATCATATACAATACTTATTATCACAAAACAAGAATGAAAAAGAAATTATTGAAATCACAAAAGCTAAAAGTTTCAGAATAATTAAAAGTATTGATTTAATTAAAAGTTATGATATTGATTTTTTAAAAATTTTAAGCGATTTATCAAAAATTGATCAAATAACAAAAACTAATGATCTAATTTCTCAAAAAGATTTAATGGAAATGTTTATTTTGAATATAGATTTAAAAAATCTTGTATTTTAATGAGTATTTTAATGGAATAAAAAAAATTAGAAAGGTATAATTTAAGCGTGATAGGTTTTATAAAAGGAAAAGTTTTTCTAACAAAAAAAGACTACATTTTAATAGATTGTAATGGGGTTGGTTATAAGATTTTTTTCTACAAAACTGAAAAAATCAAAATAGGTGAAGAACTATTAGTTTATACACATACTAACGTTAGAGAAGATGATATTAGTTTATTTGGTTTTTTAAGTGAAGATGAATATGAACTTTTTTTAAAACTTATAAGTGTCAAAGGTCTTGGGTCAAAAACTGCTATGAATATTCTTGCTTATTCTTCTGTTCAAGAAATAATAGGTGCTATTTCCGAGAGTAATGTTAATTTTTTTAAGTCTATTTCTGGAATTGGATCTAAAAGTGCTAGTCAAATTATTCTTGATTTAAAGGGTAAATTGGTAGATATTGAAAAGATTGATGTTCAACAGAATTTTAAAGATGTTGTTGGTGCGCTTAAAAATTTTGGTTATAAATCTAAGGAAATTTTAGAAGTTTTAAATAGTTTAAGTTCTTTAAATTTAAGCGAAGATGAAATGATTAAAAAATCTTTAATTTTACTTAATAAGAAAGGAAAATAATGAATAAAGATAGAATTTTAAGTGCCGAAAAGAATTTGAAAGATGAAGAATTAAATTTAAGACCAACTACTTTAAAAGAGTATGTAGGTCAAGAAAATTTAAAAGAAAACCTTGATATTTTTATATCTGCTGCTAGAAGCAGAGATGAATCTTTAGACCATGTTCTATTTTATGGTCCTCCAGGTTTAGGAAAGACTACTCTAGCAAATATTATTGCTAATGAGTTGAATTCAAATATAAAAACCACAAGTGGACCAACCATTGAAAAAACAGGTGATTTAGCTGCAATTTTATCTAGTTTAGAAGCTGGCGATGTACTTTTTATTGATGAAATACATAGGTTACCAAAGGTTGTTGAAGAAGTTTTATATCCTGCAATGGAAGATTTCTTTATCGATGTTGTGGTCGGGAAAGAATCTGGTGCTAGAAGCATTAGGTTGGATCTTCCACCATTTACTTTAGTTGGTGCAACCACAAGGGCAGGGGATTTAAGTTCTCCGCTTAGGGATAGATTTGGTATAGTTTCAAAACTTGAGTATTATTCTAATGATGAATTATTTAAGATTTTACAAAGAACTAGTAATGTTTTAAATGTAAATTCTGATGAAGATGCATTGATTGAACTTGCTAAAAGAAGCAGAGGAACACCTAGAATCGCAAATAGATTATTTAAAAGAATAAGAGATTTTGCTGAAGTTTTAAACGATGGGAAAATTGATATTAATATTACCAATCTTGCTTTAAATAAATTAAAGGTAGATCAATTGGGATTAGATGATGTTGATATTAAATTTTTAAAAGGAATTATTGAAAGATTTAATGGTGGACCAGTAGGATTGGAAGCCATAGCATCTGCCATTGGGGAAGAGACGATGACACTAGAGGATGTATATGAACCTTATTTGTTACAAATCGGTTTTATAAACAGAACACCGAGAGGTAGAGTTGTTACAGAAAAAGCATATAAACATCTTCAAATTACCAAAGAAGGAGTTTTATTTTAAGGAGAATAAATGAAAAAAGTAAGTAAAGAAAAGCATTTAGAAATTTTTTATAAAATGCAATTAGCTAGAGATTTTGATATGAAAATCAATAAACTTGTAAGAAGAGGTTTTGTACAAGGGATGACCCATTTTTCAGTAGGAGAAGAAGCAGCTAGTGTTGGTTCTATAATTCATTTAAGAAAAGATGATATTATTTTTTCTAATCATAGAGGACACGCACAATGCATTGCTAAAGAAATGGATATTAATGCGATGATGGCTGAACTTGCTGGTAAGGTAACTGGTGTTTCAAAAGGAAGAGGTGGTTCAATGCACCTTGCGGATTTTAAAAATGGAAATTACGGTACTAATGGTATTGTAGGTGGAGGTTATGCTTTAGGTGTAGGTACTGCTTTCGCACAAAAATATAATAATACTGATAATATAACTGTAGTATTTTCAGGTGATGGTGCTACTAATGAAGGAAGTTTCCATGAGTCTGTAAATATGGCTGCTACTTGGAAATTACCAGTGATTTTCTTTATTATCAACAATGGTTATGGAATTAGTATGGATATTAAAAAAGCTACTAATACTCCTCATCTTTATACTAGAGCTGAAGCTTATGGTATACCTGGTCATTATGTTGAAGATGGAAACGATGTTGTAAAGGTATATAATGAATTTGAAAAAATAGTTGATTATGTAAGAAAGGGAAACGGTCCTGCTATAATTGAGGTTGTTTCTTATCGTTGGTTTGGACATTCTACTGCTGATGCTGGGGTTTACAGAACTAAAGAAGAAGTTGATTCTTGGAAAGAAAAAGATCCAATGAAAAAATATCGTGAATTTTTAGTTAAAAAGAAAATTGCGACTAATGAAGAATTAGATGAAATTGTTAAGAGAAGCGAAAAAGAAGTTGATGATGCTGTAGAATTTGCGAAAAACAGTCCAGATCCTACTTTAGATATAGCTTACGAAGATGTATATGTTGATTAGGAGAAAATTAAGATGAGCGAAAAGAAATTAATGTCATTAAGAGACGCAATTAATTTAGCTATGAGCGAAGAAATGCGTAAAGATGAAAAAATTTATTTGATGGGTGAAGATGTTGGTGTTTATGGTGGTGATTTTGGTACATCTGTTGGAATGCTTAAAGAATTTGGTGAAAAAAGAGTAATTGATACACCGATTTCTGAAGCTGCTATTGCTGGTTGTGCTATTGGTTCATCAATGATAGGCTTAAGACCAATAATTGACCTTACTTTTATGGATTTTATTACAATAGCTTTAGATGCTATTGTCAACCAAGGAGCTAAAAGTAACTATATGTTTGGTGGAGGCTTGAAAACTCCTGTAACATTTAGAGTTGCTTCAGGTAGCGGAATTGGATCTGCTGCTCAACATTCACAGGCATTAGAGGCTTGGCTTTGTCATATCCCTGGTTTGAAAGTTGTAGCACCTGGTAGTGTTGAAGATGCAAAAGGGCTTTTAAAAAGTTCTATTTTAGATGATAATATTGTTATTTTCATCGAACCAAAAGCACAATATAACAAAAAAGAAGAAGTAACTTTAGACCCTGATTTTTATATTCCACTTGGAAAAGGTAAAATAAAAAGAGAAGGAACTGATTTAACTATCGTATCATATGGAAGAATGCTTGAAAGAGTTTTAGTAGCTGCTGAAGAAGTTTCAAAAGACGGTATAAGTGTTGAAGTGGTAGATCCTAGAACCTTAAAACCTTTAGATAAAGATATTATTATTGATTCAGTTAAGAAAACAGGTAAATTAATTTTAGTTAACGATGCTTATAAAACAGGTGGCTTTATCGGCGAAATCGCAACTATTGTCGCTGAAAGTGAAGCATTTGATTATTTAGACCATCCAATCGTTAGATTAGCTGGCGAAGATGTTCCTGTTCCTTATGCTAATGTTTTAGAAAACGCAATGCTTCCAAGCGTTGAAAAAATTAAAGATGCAATTTATAAAGTTGTGAATAAAAAATAGGAGGTAAAATGGAAAAAGTACGCGCAACACCTGCCGCTAGAAAGATGGCTAAAGATTTTTCAATTGAATTAAATCTAATTAGCGGTAGTGGTGAAAATGGCAGAATACATAAAGATGATGTTTTGAATTTCAAAAACGCTAATTCTACCAAAATTAGTCCATTAGCTTTAAAAATCGCAAAAGAATATGGTATTGATTATAAAAATATAAGTGGTAGTGGATTTAATGGAAAAATTATGAAAATTGATATTTTAAATGCTTTAGGTAAGGAAGAAGTTAAAAATGAAGTTAAAAATATCGAAGTTGTTAAAGAAGAAATTAAATCAGAAAATAAACCAGAAAATAATAGTGATATTGAAATAATTCCAATGTCTGCTATGAGAAAAGTTATTTCAAAAAGAATGGTTGATAGTGCATTTACAGCTCCTACATTTACTTTAAACTATGAAGTTGATATGACTGAAATTTTAGCTTTAAGACAAAAACTATTAAATCCTATTTTAAACAAAACTGGATTTAAAATTACTGTAACTGATCTTATTTCAGTAGCGGTTATTAAAAATTTAATGAAACCTGAACATAAATTTATTAATTCATCATTATCTGAAGATGGTAAAGATATCATTGTTCATAAATATGTTAATCTTGCGATGGCTGTAGGTTTAGATGAAGGGCTTTTAACCCCAGTTGTTAAAAACGCTGATAAAATGGGTATTTCAGAATTTGTTGTTGCTTTAAAAACAGTTATTAAAAAAGCCCAACAAATGAAATTAAAACCAGATGAATTAAGCGGAAGTACAGTAACTATAAGTAATCTAGGTATGTTTGGGGTAAGTAGCTTTAACCCTATAATAAATCAACCTAATTCAGTAATTTTAGGAATTGCTGCAACTGTTGAAAAACCTGTAGTAATAAATAAAGAAATAGTCATAAGACCAATAATGCAAATGTGTTTAACCATAGATCATCGTGTTGTTGATGGAATGAATGGTGCTAAATTTATGCAAGATTTAAAAAATACAATCGAAAACCCATTTGAACTATTAATTTAATAAGGAGAAAAAAATGTCAATAGAAATTATTATGCCAAAACTTGGTGTAGATATGCAACAAGGTGAAATTATTGAGTGGAAGAAAAAAGAAGGAGATTATGTCAAGGAAGGTGATGTTTTACTTGAGATGATGTCTGATAAAACAAACATGGATTTAGAAGCTGAAGCTTCTGGTTATTTGATTAAAATAGTTAGAAATAACGGAGAACTTGTACCTGTAACTGAAGTAATTGGTTATTTAGGTGAAAAAGATGAGGTTATTTTAACTGATAACGCTTCAAAAGTTAGTGAAGTTTCAAAAGAAGAAAACAAAGAAGAAGTTAAAGAAGTTAAAGTTTTAAAAGATGATGAATTTGATGTTATTGTTATAGGTGGAGGTCCTGCTGGTTATTCAGCTGCAATCAAAGGTGCTCAATTAGGTGCAAAAATTGCGATTGTAGAAAAAGATAATGCAGGAGGAACTTGTTTAAACAGAGGATGCATACCTACTAAAACTTATTTAAAAAATACTGAAATAATACATGGTTTAGAACAAGCTGATAAAAGAGGTATTGTTTTAAAAGATGCTAGTTTTAAAGTTGATATGGAAAAAGCTGTTCAATTTAAAAACCAAGTGGTTAAAACTTTAACTAATGGCGTAAAAACTTTATTAAAAAGCAATGGAGTTACAATATTTGAAGGTTTTGGTATTGTTAATAAAGACAAGACTGTAAATGTTAATGGAAAAATTATCAAAGCCGACAAAATTTTATTAGCTACTGGATCTAAGGTAAGTAAAATTAATATCCCTGGAATTGAAAGTAAATTAGTTTTAACCAGCGATGATGTTCTTGATTTAAAGGAAATTCCTACTAATTTTGCAGTAATTGGTGGCGGAGTTGTTGGGGTTGAACTTAGCCAAGTGTTCTCATCTTACGGAAGTAATGTAACTATTATTGAAATGTCTGATAGAATAATTCCAAGTATGGATAAAGAAGTTTCTGATTTACTTAAAAAATCATTACAAGCTAGAGGTATTAAAATTTTAAATTCTGTTAAACTTCAAGAAATTATTGAAGAAAATGGAAAATTAAGACTTAAAATTGAAGGTAATGAAGATATTATTGCAGATAAAGCACTTTTATCTATCGGTAGAGTTTCTCAATTAGAAGGTCTTGAAAATTTAGGTTTAGAAATTGAAAAAGGAAGAGTTAAAGTTAACGATTATATGGAAACAAACATTCCTGGAATTTATGCCCCTGGTGATGTTAATGGTATTAAGATGTTAGCACATTCTGCATTTAAAATGGGAGAGACTGCTATTGAAAATGCTATTAAAGGAAACAAGCGTAAAGTTAATCTATTATCTAATCCTGCTGCTGTTTACACACTTCCTGAAGTTGGTATTGTAGGTTTAACTGAAGAACAAGCTAGAGCTAAGTATGATGTTGAAATTGGTAAATTCCACTTTATAGGAAACGGTCGTGCTGTTGCGAGTGGCGAAACAGAAGGTTTTATTAAAGTTATAGCTGACAAAAAATATCATGAAATTTTAGGAGTTCATATCATTGGTCCTGCTGCTGCTGAAATTATTAATGAAGCTGCTGCATTAATGGAAATGGAAATTACAATTGATGAGATGTCAAGTGCAATTTACGGACACCCTACTTATTCTGAAGCCTTTTTTGAGGCTTGTATGGATGTTTTAGGTGAATCAGTTCATATACCTAAGAAGAAAAAATAATTATGAAATACATAGTAAACAACTCTAATGATGCACCATTCAATAGTGCTTTGGAAAGTTATGCTTTTCTTGAACTTACAGATATAGATGAAATATTTATTTTGTGGATAAATACTCCTACAATATATATTGGAAAATACCAAAATGCTATTGAAGAAATAAATATGGAATTTGTTAAAGAAAATAACATAAAAGTAGTTAGGAGGTTATCTGGTGGTGGTGCTGTTTATCACGATCTTAACAATCTTAATTACACTATAATTTCTGCAAAAAAAGATGAGAACTCATTTGATTTTAAAACATTTTCAAAACCTATAATTGAAACTTTAGCTAAATTGGGAATCAAGGCTGAATTTACCGGAAGAAATGATATAGTTATTGATGGTAGAAAAATCTGTGGCAACGCACAAGCGTATGCCAAAGGAAGAATGATGCATCATGGTTGTTTATTATTTGATGTTGATTTAACTGTTTTGGAAAAAGCATTAAAAGTATCAAAAGATAAAATTGAATCAAAAGGTGTTAAATCGGTTAGAAGTAGAGTTGCTAATATTGTTGATTTTTTAGAAGAAAAAATTGATATTATAAAATTTAAAAATTTATTACTTGAATATATGATCGAAAATAATAGTGATATGCAAGAATATGTATTAAGTGATAAAGAAATAGAAAAAATTAATTTAATAAAAAAAGATAAATTCGATAATTGGGATTGGACATATGGTAAATCTCCAAATTACACAATACATAGAAGCAATAGATATCCTGCTGGTAAAATTGAAATTTATGCTGATGTAAGTGAATCTATAATTAAAAATATTAAAATATATGGTGATTTCTTTGCTTTCAAAGATATAGAAGAAGTTGAAAATATTTTAAAAAATGTGAAATATGATTATAATAGTATATATACAGTTTTAGAAAATATAAATATTAATGATTATTTTTCAAGAATGAATATTGATGAAGTTACAAAGGCGATAGTGGAGTAAATATGGGTCAAATAAATGTAAATATTAGAATGGATGAAAATCTTAAAAAAGAATTTGAATTTTTATTAGATGATATGGGTTTGTCTATGACTTCTGCTTTCAATATTTTTGCTAAAGCAGTTGTTAGAGAAAAGAAAATTCCGTTTGAGATTAAAAGTAATCTTAATTATATTAAAATAGAACAAATTAATGATAATGATATTGAAGATAATTTTGTTACTGATATATTAGGGAATGATTTAATTAACATAGATGAATAAAAATAAAATACCGTAAGGTATTTTATTTTTTGTGATATAAAGTTTTTGAATGATATACTGGATTTTGAGTTAAATTTATTCCTAATTTTTTAATAGTTTTAATATCAACCTCAGAAAGAATTACAGTACTGTGCATTTCACAGTTTTTTAATAAACTTGCAGCTTGATATGCTTTTTTAGCTAATTCTTCTTTACTAGCAGCTATTGATAAAGCTATTAAAGATTCATCGGTGTGTAGTCTAGGGTTATTTCCTCCTAAAGTTTTTGTTTTTAATTCTTGAATAGGTTCTAAAATTTCAGAAGGTATTAACAGCTCTTCTTTTTTAATTTCAGCAAGATATTTTAATGCATTCAATAAACAAGCACTCGCAGCCCCAAATAATTTTGAAGTTTTACCACTAATTATTGTTCCGTCATTTAATTTAATAGCACAAGCTGGCATTTTAGTTTCTTCATATCTTTTATTAGCAACTTCAATAATTTTTCTATCGCTAATATTGATGTTATTAGAAATCATTAAAGATTCAATTTTTTTAATAACATCTTGATTATTTTCTTCTTTTCTTTGAAGAACCAAGGCATCGCAATATCTTCTTATGATTTCTTGATTAGATGCTTCTTTACAAACATCATCATCACTGATACAGTTTCCAACCATATTAACACCCATATCAGTAGGTGATTTATAAGGTGATTTTTCAAGTATTTTGGTTAAAAGATTATTTAATATTGGGAAGCTTTCAATATCACGATTATAATTTATAGTTTTTGTATTATATGCTTCTAAATGGAAAGGGTCTATCATGTTGATGTCGTTTAAATCGGCAGTTGCTGATTCATAAGCAACATTCACTGGATGTTTTAAAGGTATATTCCAAATTGGAAAAGTTTCATATTTTGCATAACCACTTTTAATACCGTTTTTGTAATCATTGTATATCTGAGATAAACAACTTGCTAGTTTGCCAGAACCAGGACCAGGAGCAGTAACTACAACTAGTGGTTTTGTGGTTTTAACATAATCATTTTTACCAAAACCATTATCACTGCATATATAATTGACATCGAAGGGGTAATTATCGATAGGATAGTGAATTGCAGTTGTGATATTTAATTTTTCTAATTTATTTTTTAATTGAACAGCAATTTCTTGGCCGGTAAAGTGTGTAATCACCACACTTCCGACATGTAACTCAACAGCTTTAAATGCATCAATCAATCTCATCAATTCTTGATGGTATGTTATTCCTAAATCTCCTCTTATTTTATTTTTTTCAATATGATTTGCATTTATAACTATCATAATTTCGCAGTCTTCTTTTAAATTTAGCAACATTTTTATTTTGCTATCAGGAAGAAAACCAGGAAGAACTCTAGATGCATGAAAGTCATCAAAAAGTTTGCCACCAAACTCTAAATAAAGTTTATTATCAAAAAGTTTTATACGCTCTTTTATTTTTTCAGACTGAAGCGCAATATATTTGTCATTATCAAATCCAATTTTAAACATATAATTATTCTACAAAAAAAATGTTTTTTTGTATAGTCTTGATGTAAAATAAATGTATGAATTATTATGATGAAATTTTAATAGAAATAGAAAATAAAATAAAAAATAATGAATTAGATAAGGCTAAAAGTATTATTGAAAATGAACTTTCAATGTTATATATACCAATAGAATTTGAAAATAAATTAAAATTATTATTACAAGATTTAAAAATTGAAGAAAATAGATATCTTAATGAAGAAAATATTATTCAATATTTAAAAGAAGGTAAAAATGAATTTTTGATATATAATTTTTTAATAAATTCGAATATAAAAAAATATATTATAGAGGCTAAAAGTTTTTTAAGTATCTCTAAAGATAAACAATTAAAACAATTATTTATTAAATTTTTGATTGATGAAGGGATAGATGAAGAATTTATCTCAAATAATATTAAATTTAATCCTTCAAAATTAATATCTCATCAAAAAAGAGAAGAATATAACTATCTATGTGATTATTTTTATAATTTATTTTCAAATGATAATCCTACTTTTTTAAAAATTTCACTTGAAATGATAGAACTTTTATTTTTAAATAAATTGCCTACATCAGTAAAAAAAGTAGAGTTGGAACAGATTAAAAATAGCATTGAATACTATATTTATAACAATTTTGGTATGTTTGATGAAATGGGAATAATTGAAAAAAAATTGGATATTATTGAGTATAATGCAATAATTAAAGGAATTTTTAACAATAATTAAGCAATTATAATGCTAATTTTTGCAAAATAGTGTATAATTTAGTGGTTATTAAACAAATAGGAGGTAGTATGTCTACAATTAATAGAATAGAAAATGGAAAAGTTGAAATAAAAATTGAATTAACTAACGATGCTTGGAAAGAAGCTCAAGAAAAAGCACTAAATAAATTAATTAAAAAAGTAGAAGTTAAAGGTTTTAGAAAAGGTCAAGCTCCTTTAAATCTTGCTAAAAAGGCTATTTCGCCTCAACAAATTTTGATGGATGCTATGTATGATAATGTTGAAAAATTATATATTGACGCTATAAATAAACATGATCTTGATGTGATTGCCGCACCTGAATTAAAAGTTGAAGGAATTGACGAAAATGCTTTAAAAATTGCTTTTGTAGTTGAAGTAGCTCCTGAAATTTCATTAAATAAATATACTGATTTAGGTTATGTAGAAAATGATGTTACTGTTAGTGATGAAGAAGTTGCAGAGAGTGTTAATAAAGAATTAGAAAGAAGAGCTAATTTAGAATTAAAAGAAGGTGCAGTTGAAAATGGTGATACAACTGTTATTGATTTTGAAGGATTTAAAGATGGTGTTGCTTTTGAAGGTGGTAAAGGCGAAAATTATACTTTAGTAATTGGTAGTGGATCTTTTATTCCTGGATTTGAAGAACAATTAATAGGTATGAAAGAGGGTGAAGAAAAAGATATTACTGTAACTTTCCCTGAAAATTATCACTCAGAAGAATTAAAAGGTAAGGAAGTTGTTTTTAAAATTAAACTTCACGAAGTTAAAGTAAAAGTTTTACCTGAGTTAAATGATGAATTTGTTAAAGAATTAAAGATTGATGGTGTTGAAACTGTTGATTCATATAAAGAAAATCTAAAAAACAGATTATTAGAATCTAAAAAATCAGAAGAAAAAAATAATGCAGAAAATAAATTATTTGAAACTTTAGTTAAAGAAAATGATTTTGAAGTTCCTGTTAAAATGATTGAAAATGAAAGTAATGATATTTATAAGGAATTTGAACAAAGATTAATGTATCAAGGAATGAAGATTGAAAATTATTTAAAATATACTAATTCAACTAAAGAACAATTACTTGAATCATACAAAGATGAAGCTACTAGAAGAGTAAAACTTCGTACTATTTTAAAAGCTATTATTAAAAAAGAAAATTTAAGTTCTAATGATGAAGAAGTTGAAAACGAAATAAATAATTTATCAAACCAATACAAGATGCCTGTTGAAGAATTAATTAAATATATCAATAAAGATGACTTAAAGAATGAATTAACTTTCAAAAAGGCGATTGAATTAATTAAAAAATAAAAATAAAGGGCTAGTCCCTTTATTTTAGGAGGTTAAATGAGTCAAAAAATATCAGCATTATTATGCACCAGAGATTTGGTTATATTTCCTGAATCAGTGGTTTCTATTGATGTAGGCAGACAGATGTCTATTAGAGCTATTGAAGCTGCTAATCAAAAATATGGTGGAGAAATAATAGTTGTATCCCAAAAAAATCACCTTATAGATCAACCTAAAGAAGATGATTTATATAAAGTTGCTACAAAATGTAAAATAAAAACATTAAGAAGAAAAGGAAATGCTGTAAAACTTATTGTTGAAGGTGTAGAAAGAGTTGAAATACTTTCTTATCTAGAAAATAAATCACATTTTGAAGTTGAATACAGAGAATTAGAATTTAATTTAACAACTGAAGTTGAAAGAGATGTTTTAGTTAATAAAATTTATAACGAAATTGTTCAAATTAATCCTAAAACAATAGATGAAATAGGTTTTCGTAAAATAAGTCAATTAGATAATCTTTTTGAATTTTATTATACAGTCGCTCAATTTTATATTTTTAAAGTTAGTGATAAACAAGAATTATTAGAAATACTTGATGAAGATATTTTCTTAAATAAATTATTAGAAAAAATAATGTATCTTTCTACGATGGAAAAATTAGACCATGAGATAGATGTAAAAATTAAAGAAAGATTTGATGAAAATCAAAAAGAATATATTCTTCGTGAAAAAGTAAGGTTAATAAAAGAAGAATTAAATGATGATTCTAATAGTGATGTGGAAAAAATAGGTAAAGATTTTGAAAATAATCCATATCCTGAACATATCAAAAAAAGAGTAAAAGAAGAGATTAGAAGATATGAAATGACACCAGCTTCTAGTGCTGAGTCTGCTGTGATTAGAAATTATTTAGAATGGATTCACAAAATACCTTGGTATCAAAAATCTATAGACAATCAAGATTTAAATGAAGCAGCAAAAATACTTGATGAAGACCATTATGGTTTAATTAAGGTAAAAGAAAGAATTTTAGAATATTTAGCTGTTAAAAAGATGACTAATAGTTTAAAATCACCAATTTTATGTCTAGTAGGTCCGCCTGGAGTTGGTAAAACCAGTTTAGCAAAAAGCATTGCTAAATCATTAAACAGAGAATTTATTAAACAAAGTTTAGGTGGTGTTAAGGATGAGTCTGAAATCAGAGGTCATCGTAGAACATATCTTGGATCTATGCCTGGAAGAATTATTCAAGGTATGAAAAAAGCCGGAACAATTAATCCAGTATTTTTAATCGATGAAATAGATAAAATGGCTAATGATTTTAGAGGAGATCCAAGCAGTGCTATGCTTGAAGTTTTAGATCCTGAACAAAATTATATGTTTAGTGATAATTATGTTGAAGAACCATATGATTTAAGTGATGTTTTATTTGTTGCGACAGCTAATTATATCGAAAATATACCACCAGCACTTAAAGATAGATTGGAAATAGTTGAACTATCTTCTTATACAGAACTTGAAAAATTAAAAATCGCAAATACACACCTAATTCCTAAACAGATAAAAAATAACGGTTTAAACAATAAACAGATTAAATTTAGTGATGATGTTATTTTACATATAATTAGACATTATACTAGAGAATCAGGTGTTAGAAATTTAGATCGTGTAATTTCTACCATTTGTAGAAAAGTTGTTTTAAAGATTTTAAAAGAAAATAAAAAATCAATTAAAATAAATTTAAAAAATCTAAAAGATTTTATTGGCCAAACAAGATTTGAATATAGCGATGTAAATCATAAAGATCAAGTTGGTGTTGTAACTGGTTTGGCGTATACAGCTTATGGTGGCGATACTTTACCGATAGAAGTTACTTATTTTAAAGGTAAAGGTAAGTTTATTGTTACCGGACAACTTGGTGAGGTAATGAAAGAATCTGCTGAAATAGCACTAGATTGGATTAAATCTAATTCTGATAATCTAAAGATAGATATTGATTGGTTTTCTAATAATGATATCCACATACACGTTCCAGAAGGTGCTGTTCCAAAAGATGGTCCTTCAGCTGGAATTACTATCACCAGTGCTTTAGTATCATCTATTTTGAACAAAAAAGCTAAGGGCAGTATCGCAATGACTGGGGAAGTTACTTTAAGAGGAAATGTACTTGCGATAGGTGGGTTAAAAGAAAAATCTTTAGCTGCACATAGGGTAGGTATCAAGACAATTATTTTCCCTAAAGACAATGTTAAGGATCTTGAAAATATTCCTTCTGAAGTTAAAGAAAGTATTAAATTCATACCTGTATCACATGTTTCAGAAGTATTAAAAGAAATTATTTTATGATTGAATTTGTAAAGAGTGCAATCAAAAAAGAAGACTATCCTTTACATAACCTAAATGAGGTTGTGGTTATTGGTAGAAGTAATGTTGGAAAAAGTTCTTTTATAAACTCTTGTTTTGCTAGGAAAATCGCTAATGTTGGTAAAACTCCGGGTAAAACAAGATTATTAAATTTCTTTAATGTTGATAATCTATTTATGTTGGTAGATGTTCCAGGTTATGGATATGCTAAATTAAGCAATGATGAACTCCTTAAATTCGGTGATATGATGGAGTCTTATTTTAACGATAATCAACGATTAAAACTTGCGATTTTAATTGTTGATATTAGACATAAACCAAGCCAAGATGATTTGGATATGATAGAATTTTTAAAATATTATAATATCAAAACTTTAGTAATCGCAAATAAATTTGATAAACTTAAAAAAAGTGAAATTAATCAAAAAATAGAAACTATTAAAGAAAGTTTAATGATTAATATTGAAGATTTATTAACTTATAGTTGTCTTAATAACTATAATCAAGATAAAGTTTATGATAAGATACTAAATGTTGTAAATAAAAATTAAATATCAGTGTTTAATTTATAAAAAACTAGTTTAATAAAAATAAACTAGTTTTTTTATATTTTATAAGGGTAAAATATTTTAATCACATCATCATCGCCTTTGATGTTTACTATACTTCCTATTTCATTATTTTCAACAATTTCAATTGACATAATATTTTTATAATTATTAATTAAATATAATTTCGAATAGGGAATTAGGCATTTTAATTCATTTTGTTTGGGATATAGTTTTTCAATTATTTTTTCTAACAATAATTCAATATTGTAGTTATTTTTAGTAGAGATATACAATTTATCATCATCCATAGATTCTAATAGATCAGCTTTATTATAAACATCAATAATTTCGATTCCCGTAGCACCAATATCTTTTAGTGTTTTAAGAGTTATCTCTTTTTGGATTAAATAATTTGCATTACTAGAATCTATAATATTTAATAATAAATCAGCATCTTTTGCGGCTGATAAAGTTGTTTTAAAGGCATCGATTAAGTCGTGTGGTAAGTCGCTTACAAAACCTACAGTATCAAAAAGATAAAATTCATAATTTTTATGTTTAATATTTCTAACCGTTGTGTCTAGGGTAGCAAAAAGCATATCTTTAACAAATACTTTATCATCTTTACTTAAAACCGTCATTAAACTAGACTTTCCAGCGTTGGTATATCCAATTAAAGCTACTTTTTTAATATTGGTTTTATTTCTTTTGTTTGCTTGGATGGTTGTATGAGTCTGATAGTTTTTAAGTTCATTTCTAAGCATAGCAAGATCGTGTTCAATTTTCTTTTTTACAATAGAAATTTTACTTTCACCTTTACCTCTACTAACAACATCACCACCTCTAGCTCTATCTTCTTTTATTTCAAGATTTAACAATTTTGGCAGATTGTATTTTAATCTAGCGATTTCTGTTTGTATTTTCGCAGCTCTTGAGGTAGCTCTGAGAGCAAAAATATCCAGTATTAAAGTTGTTCTATCTATAACTTCTATTCCAATTGTTTCTTCAATTCTTTTTAAAATAGAAAAACTTAAGTTGTTATTAAAAATAATTATCTCAATATCTTTGTTTTCGTCAATATAGTTTTTTATTTCTAATATTTTACCTTTTCTCATTCCGGTAGTTTTATCAATAGTTCTAGCTTTTTGGGTAAAAACATTTATGATTTCAATATCACAAGCAGTTGCTAGATTTACACATTCATCAATAGAATTTTTAAAATTATCATCATTACTATTGATATCAATAGCACACAATATTCCTTT
Source organism: uncultured Erysipelotrichaceae bacterium (assembly GCA_945875435.1). GTDB lineage: Bacteria > Bacillota_I > Bacilli_A > Erysipelotrichales > Erysipelotrichaceae > RGIG5681. Next base: position 142,181 of record CAMCKH010000001.1, on the reverse strand, counting down.
TTTCATCTTTAAAATTATATCATTTAATAAAAAAAATTAATCAATTTTTGATTAATTTTTTTAATAATTCAACAGCTTCTTCAAAAGAGTAAACAAGATGACCATATTTTTCAATGCCACCCAATACATAATGATTGATACTGTAACTAGGTATTTGATATTTATTAGCACTTTTTAATCTAATATCGGAATTTATCGCGATGATTATTTTGGTGTTGGTTGCGATTGCGATTCCTAATTCTACCATTACGCCAGGATCTTCATTGGTAATATCTGCAATAAAGATATCAGCATCAATAACTTCTTTGGTATCAGATTCAAATATTGTTAAAGGGGTAGGTAGGGTTTGTTTATCTTCGTTGAATGGTTGATCGATAGGGTTAAAAATTTTTAAATTTTCAAATATTTCCCTAAGTATTATTCCTTCTTTTTTTCTTTGAGCAACTTCAGCTTCATTAAATAGTGAACCAGCTAAATATAATTTCATCCTTTAAGACCCCCTCTACTTACTCCTGATACAATATATTTTCTAGCGAATAAAAATAAGATGATCATTGGAAGAACTATTAAAGTGCTACCTGCCATTATGAGTTCAAAGTCAGCACCACCTTCACTTGAAAATTTATAAATACCCAAAGGAAGAGTTCTGAAGTTATCATTGTTTATAACAAGCATTGTCCAAACAAATGAATTCCAACAATTTATTGCATTTAAAAGCATTATGGTGAATAAACTAGGTTTTGCGATAGGAACCATTATTCTCCAAAGATATTTCCAATTACTAGCACCATCTATTCTAGCACTATAATATAAAGAATCTGGTATACTTAAAAAGAAATTTCTTAAAATATAGGTATAAAATATAGATGAAGTAAATGGTATTATTAAAGCTATTAAAGTGTTTGTGAGTTTTAATCTTACCATTGTTTGAAAATTAGTAATAATCAGCATTTCAAAGGGAACCATCATTAATGATAGCAGTAATGAGAAAATTAAATCTCTACCAAAAAATTTCAATCTACTGAAAGCAAACGCTGCTACAATAGTTGTAAATCCAGTTATTACTACACAACATATAGTAACAATTACACTATTTAAGAAATAGATTAAGAATGGTGCTTCTTTTAAAGCTAATTTAAAATTTTCTAAATTAAAGATATTTTTAGGTATCCAAACAGGAGGAAATGCGGTTAATTCTTGAGGTGTTTTAAGAGCAGTGGTTATCATGTAAAAGAAAGGGAAAACCATCAAAATAGCTCCTAGAAATAATAATAAATATATAGTTGAATTCTTTATCGTTTTCATATTAATAATGCTTCCATTTCTTTTGTATTTGTAGTTGTGATAAAGTTAAAGCAAATAAGATTAAAAATAAAATAACGCTAGCTGCAGCTGCTTTTCCTAAATCCCATTTTACATAAAATAAATCATAAATATAATAGACTACTGTATATAAATTATCAGCAATACCAGGTCTTCCACTAAAAATAGGGAATAGTTCGCTATATACCTTTGATGTAGAAATAGTATTGATTATTAATACTAATCCAATTGTTGGAGAAAGTAGTGGTATTGTTATTCTTCTAAAAATTTTAAAATCACTAGCCCCATCTAATTTTGCGACCGTATAGTATAAAGGGTTAATGTTTTGTAAACCACTAAGTAATAATATTATGGTGAAGGGTAAAATATTCCAAACCCCAAAAATTATTAAAGTATAAATATTGTTTTTTGGATAATCCAACCAATGAATAGGGGATATATTTAGATAACTTAGTATTTGATTTATTGCACCAAAGTTAGTGTTAAACATTAATTTCCACACAAGACCAATTGCGGTAGCACTAGTTACTAAAGGTAGGAAGTATGCGGTTTGAAATAATGCGATTCCTTTTAATTTTTGGTTTAATAAGTTTGCGAATATTAAAGCTAAAAATGTAGATATTGGAACCGTGAATATTACATAAATACCAGTATTTCTCAATGCATTTAAAAATTTTAAATTATTTAATACATAGATGTAATTTCCTAATCCTAAATTTTTATAACTACCAGTAAGTAAATTATAATTTTCTTTAAATGATATCAGCAACACATTTATAAAAGGGTATAAAGTCCAAATTATTAAACCGAAGAAGAATGGTGATAAGTATAGGATAGGTTCTATTTTATTGTTTAAACTAAACTGTTGCCTACTCATTTTCTATCACCCTTATTATCAAAAATAAATACACCTTTGTTTTTTAATTTAAGTCCGATTTCGTCACCAACATTTTTATTTAATTCATCAGTTGCGTAAGTTCTTAATAATAAGTCATTGAATTGAAGCATTAATAACTCTTCTTTTCCTATTTTAAATCTTTCTTTGATTACAGCTTTAAAATCGTAATTTTCTTCATCAAAGTCAATAGCTTCTGGTCTGATAGCTAGAGTTATTTCTTCGTTAGTGTGGTAGTTTAATTTTATTTTTTGATTATTATATTCAAAAAAACCATTATTATAATTACCTTTAATTGTATTTATAGGAGGATTTCCTAAAAATGTAGATACAAATTCTTTAAGTGGATTATCATAAAGTACCTGAGGTTTATCTACTTGCATTAAAACCCCATCTTTCATTAAGACTATTTTATCACTTATTGACATTGCTTCTTCTTGGTCGTGAGTTACGAAGATAGTAGTTACCTTTGTTTCTTGTTGAATCCTTCTAATTTCCTCTCTCATTTCCAATCTTAATCTGGCGTCTAAATTACTCAACGGCTCATCTAAAAGCAATATTTTTGGTTTTTTGATTAAAGCTCTAGCGATCGCAACACGTTGTTGTTGACCTCCTGAAAGTTCTGCTGGTTTGCGGTCTAATAAAGTATCCACTTTTACTAATTTAGCCATCTCAACAGCAAGTGCTTCTCTTTCTTTTTTCTCTACTTTTTTAATTTCTAATGGAAAACTAATATTTTCTAATACACTCATATGAGGATATAGTGCATAATTTTGAAATACTAATCCTATCTCTCTGTGCTGTGGTGCTAAATTAGTTACATCTCTATCATCAAAAAAAATCTTTCCCTCTGTTACAGGAATAATTCCGCTTATCATATTTAAAAGAGTGCTTTTACCACAACCACTAGGGCCTAAAAGACAAATTAATTCACCTTCTTCAAAAGTTAAAGTAAAGTTATTAACAGCTTTAAAATCATTAAATTTTTTTGTTACATTTTTTAAGTTTACCTGCATATCTACTCCTTGACATCTTAATTATATTAAAAATAATTAAATCAGTCTATTATATATCGAATTTTATGATTTTTTGTCCTATTTTTTTAATTTCAATATCTTTTTTTAATATATCTTTTATCATGGTTTGTATATCGTTTTTGCTATAAAAATTAATTTCTATATTTAAATCATAAACACTATCAAACTCAATATTATTTTTATTGAAAAAATTAGAAATTTTATTATAATCTTCATATTTAATTTGAAAACTATATGTATCTATTAATTCTTCTTTAATTTTTTTTGCTTTTTTGATGGCTTGGCTAGCCGCAAGGTTGTAGGTTCTTGCAAGATTGCTTGCACCTAACTTTATACCGCCAAAATATCTTACTACAATAACTGCACATTCATTTACTTTTTCATTTATAATAGCATTTAAAATAGGTACACCTGCGGTTCTACTCGGTTCTTTATCGTCATTTGTTTTTTGGATATTGTGGCTAATAAATGCACTACAACAGTGATTAGCATCATAATGTTTTTTTCTAATTGTGTTTAAAAAATCTTTATATTCATTTTCATCTTTACATCTTTTTAAATAGGTTATAAATTTTGATTTTGAAATCACAAGTGTATCGCTAGTTTCTTCTTTTATAAAAATCAATCTTAACACCTCTCATTTATACAATAATATATATACATTATAACTTATAAAGAGTATAATTTTATTGAATGAGTAGAATATTTTTAAAAAAAGATTTAGATTTGATAGTTGAAGAAATTAAAAAAGGAAAAAAGATACTAGCTTTTCCAACCGATACTGTTTTTGGTTTAGGTTGTCTTTTTAATGATTTTGATAGCTTGAATAGAATTAAAGAATTAAAAAATAGAGATAAACATAAACCGATACCTGTAATGTGCAGTGATGTTTCAATGATTGAAAAAATATGCGACTTAAATAATGATGATTATAAATTACTTAATAAGTTTAAAAAAGGTCCATTGACATATATTTTTAAGAAAAAAAATGAGATTGATTACACTATTTCAAACGGATTTGATACCTTGGCTATCAGGATACCGGATGATGATTTTATCTTGAATTTATTAAATAAATTAAAACAACCATTACTAGTTACCAGTTGCAATATATCAAATGAACCATCAATTATGAAATTTTCTGAGATAATAGAAAAATTTAATGGTAAAATTGATTTGATCGTAGCTGAAGATGCTAAAAGTGAAGTTTCAAGCACAATATACGATACTATTAATAAGAAAATTATCAGAGAAGGTATTATAACTAAAGAAATGATAGAGGAGGTATTAAATGATTAATATAGAATTAGAAAAAGCTATTCAAGGTGAACTTAATAGACAAGAAGAAAATATAGAGCTTATTGCTTCTGAAAATTTTGTAAGTAAAGATATTTTAAAGGTTACCGGAACTATTTTAACTAATAAATATGCTGAAGGATATCCTGATAAAAGATATTATGGTGGTTGTAAATATATAGATGAGGTTGAAGAACTTGCGAAAAACTTATTAAAAGAATTATATCAAGCTGAACATGTCAATGTACAACCTCATAGCGGATCTAGTGCAAATATGGCTGCTTATATGTCTGTTTTAAAACCTAATGATCGTATTTTAGGTATGGATTTAAAAGCTGGTGGACATTTAACTCACGGTTATGTTTTGAGTTTCAGTGGGCAACTATTTGAAGCAAAAACATACGGTTTAAATGCTGAAACGGAAGAATTAGATTATGATGAAATTTTAAAAATAGCTAAAGAATTTAAACCTAAAATGATAGTTGCGGGTGCAAGTGCTTATTCTAAAGTAATAGATTTTAAAAAATTTAGAGAAATAGCAGATGAGGTTGGAGCTTATTTGATGGTGGATATGGCACATATAGCTGGACTTGTAGCTGCAAAAATACATCCTAGCCCAATTCCTTACGCTGATATTGTTACTAGCACAACCCATAAGACACTAAGAGGTCCAAGGGGAGGTATTATTCTTTGTAAACAGGAATTTGCAAAACAAGTTGATAGAGCTGTATTCCCTGGAATACAAGGCGGTCCTTTAATGCATATAATCGCTGCTAAAGCTCAATGTTTCCACGAAGCTTTGCAACCAGAATTCATAGAATATCAAAAACAGGTTGTTAAGAATTGTAAGACTTTAGCTAATGAATTAGAAAAATCAGGATTAAGAATTGTGAGTGGCGGAACTGAAAATCACTTAGTGTTAATAGACTTAACAAATTTTAATATAACAGGAAAAGAAGCTGAAGAAGTTTTAGATGAAGTTAATATTACCTGCAATAAAAATGCTATCCCTAATGACCCTTTAAAACCGATGATTACTAGTGGTATCAGATTAGGAACCGCTGCTATGACTACCAAAGGTTTTAAGGAAGAAGAGTTCAAGAAAATCGCAAATTATATTGTTCAAGTTTTAAAAAATCCTAAAGATGTTGATTTAAAAACTAGAATTAAAAAAGAAATAATTGAATTGAATTCAAAATTTAAGATGTATTAAAATATACATCTTTTTAATAATAAAAAAATATACTATAATTATAAAAGGTATGAAAAAAATAAGAGAGTATTTATATTTAACTATTGGTAATTTAATTTTAACAGCGGGAATTGTTTATTTTATTCTCCCTCATAATATTGTAAGTGGTGGAACTAGCACCCTTTATATTGTATTTAGTCATTTTATTGAAATTGATAAATCACTTTTTGTGTCGATTTTCTCGTTTTTAATGTTTATTTTAGGGTTTATTATTTTAGGTTTTGATTTTGCTAAAAAAACTTTATTTAGCACAATAACTTTCCCAGCATTTTTTTATTTGTTTGAAAATATAAAATTAAATATTGCGATTGATCCACTATTATCTGCTATATATGGAGGTATTTTGAGTGGGTTTGGCTTAGGACTTACCATTATGGTTAATGGTAGTAGTGGGGGGATGGATATACCTCCGTTAATTTTACATAAACTAACTAAAATTAAAACTTCAATATGGTTTTTGGTAATTGATGGTACTTTAATTTTTACTGGAATAATTTTTGAAGGTATTGAAAAAGCACTTATGGGTTTCTTGGTGTGTATGGTGTTTGTTTTTGTGGTTGAAAAAACCGTAACTTTAAATGCTATAAAAAGTAAAAAAATAGAAATAATTTCTGACAAATGGGAAGCTATCAACAATGATATTCAAGAAAAATTAGAAAGAGGAACTACTATTTATGATATATATGGTGGTTATTCTGCAATTAATAAGAAAAAAATCATGTGTATTATTTTTGATAAACAATACCAAAATACAATTGAATTAATTCACAAACACGATGAACATGCTTTTATTATAGTTAGTGATGTTTACGAAGTTAAGGGCGAAGGTTTTAGTTTTGTGAGAAATTTAGATAATATTAAGATAGAAGGTAATTGATAAATGATTAAAATAGAAAATGTTTCAAAGGTTTATAAAAACGGAACTCATGCTTTAAATAATATCAATTTATTTATAAAAAGCGGAGAATTTGTATATATAACTGGTTCTACAGGAAGTGGTAAATCTACTTTGATTAAACTTTTAAATGGTGAAGAAATTCCGACAAAAGGTTTAGTTGAAGTAAATAAAGTTAATGTAGGGATTTTAAAACATAATAAAGTTCCTCTATACAGAAGAAATATAGGTGTTGTTTTTCAAGATTACCGTCTTTTGAAAAGTAAGACAGTATATGAAAATGTAGCATACGCTTTGGAAGTTGTTGATAAGAAACCAGAAGAGATAATTTCTAGAGTTAGAGAAGTTTTGAAATTAGTAGGACTCAATGATAAAGCTAATAGTTTTCCTGATCAATTATCTGGTGGGCAACAACAACGTGTTGCGATCGCTAGAGCAATCGCGAATAAACCTAAAATTTTAATTGCTGATGAACCTACTGGTAATTTAGATCCTAAAATGAGCGATGAAATCATTACGTTGTTGGAAAAAATAAATATTGAAGAAAAAACTACTATTTTAATGGTAACTCATGATTTTATTATCGTTAAAAAAAGACCAAAAAGAACAATTTCATTAGAACAAGGTCATATAACTAGGGATATGATTTTTAAAGGAGTTAAAAATGTTTAGAAGATTTAAAAGACATCTTAAAGAAGGAATTTTAGGAGTTTTTAGGCATGCTGGATTAAGTTTTTCTAGTATAAGTGCAGTTATGATAACTCTTTTATTAATATCATTGTTTTTAATTATAACTACTAATCTTCAAAAAGTAAGTGAAAAAATAGAAGGGTCTTTAAAAATCAGTGTTTTAGTAAAATATGAAAATGAAAGTGAAGCTGATTTAAAGAGAATTAGAGAGGAAATTTCTAAAATTTACGGTGTTGTGAATATAACTCATCACACCAAAGAAGAAGAATATCAATATTACATTGATACTTATTTTGAAGAACAAAAAGAACTATTCAAATCTTATGAAGATTCAAATCCTTTTCATGAGAGTTTTATGGTCGAAATACAAGATGCTAGAATGTTAGAAGAGATAAGTGTTCATATTTTAGGAATTGAAGGAGTATTTGATACTAATTATGGTGGAGTTTCTTCAAGAAAACTAGTTGAAATTTTAAATAACATCAGAATAATTGGTTTAGCTTTAGTTATTTCCCTTTGTTCTTTAGCTATATATCTGGTTTATAACACTATTAAAATCACAATATCTGCAAGAGCTGATGAAATTTGGATAATGAGAAATGTAGGTGCTAGAAATGGTTATGTTACTGCTCCTTTCTTGGTTGAAGGAGTTATAATTGGAATTATAGGTTCATTAATTCCGGTATTATTAACTATTTTTGGATACATTTATTTATATAAACAAACTGAAGGATACATTATATCTGAATTATTTTCATTAATTCAACCACTACCATATGTAATTGAATTATCTTTAATTTTAGTAGGAACTGGTATTTTGGTTGGTTTTGTTGGTTCATTTTTAAGTGTAAATAAATATTTGAGATTAAGAAGATGAAAAATATAGTTAAATTATTGTTTATTATTGGGTGTTTAATACTATTTAATATTAACACTATTTATGCTGTTGAATTTGAAGGTAATGAAGCTCATTATAATAATCTTTGTGCTTCTTTAGAGGCTGAGGCTAATAAAGCGATTTGTAGCGACTATATGAATTATCTTCAACAAAAAAGAAGTAATTTCAATCAGAGAATTGAAGAGGTTAAAAAACAGTTAGCTCAAGCTGAAAACAATTCAAAAACTTTTCAAATTGAAATCAATAGACTTCAAGCTGAAATTGATGCTTTAAATGAGAGAATAAATATTCTTACTAAAAATATTGATGAACTTACTGCTGAAATCGATAAAAATCAAAAAGAAGTAGACGCGATTAGAAGTAAGGTTTTAAAAAGAATGGTTAATATGCAACCGAGTATGCGTTTTAATCCGTATATTGATTTTTTGATGGGTGCAAAAAATTTTAATGATTTAATTTCAAGAAGTAATGGTATTAAAGCTATAATGTCGCATGACTACAACACTAATCAAAAATTAGATGAACTGGTTAAAAAATTAAATTCTGATAAATTAAAATTAGAAAAAGATAAAAAAGATTTAGATGATAGTAAACTGCAAATTATTAATCATCAAGAAGATTTAATAATTAAAAAGGCAGTTTTTGATGAACTTGTGATTGAATTAAAGAAAAATCAAGAAGATTTAATGTCTCAAGGTGCACAATTAATAGCTGATATTAATAGTATTAGAAACAGCATAGGTAAGGTGGGTAAAATGCCTACTGCTGCTGGTTGGGGTAGTGTTATTGGTGGAAATTGGTATTATACTTCTGGAACTTGGTATTACGATACCGGTGGTAGACATTTAGGAGTGGATTTTGGTGCTAGTGTAGGTACAGATATTTTAGCTCCAGCAAACGGTGTTGTGGTTCAATCTTATAATGGTTGCGATACTTATGGTTGGCTTGGTAATAGCTGTGGGATGCTTCAAGGTTTAGGAAATCAGGTCAGATTGGTTGTTACTGTTAATGGAAGTTTATACGGTATCACTATTGGTCATATGAAATTAGATACACCAATATCTGTAGGAACACAAGTTTATACTGGTGAAAAAATAGGTGAAGTAGGATCTAGTGGTTCTAGTACTGGTCCTCATGCACACGTAGAAATTGTATATCTTGGTGAAGAAAGTTATTGGCAAGATGATGAAAATAGTGCTATTGATAATTATATAAGTAGTTGGGATGGCCATTTGAGTTTCGGTGCCGCAAGATATAGTGGAGAATTTTTAGATTTTGCTTGTGAAAATAAATCTACTGCCCCTTGTAGATTAAGACCGGAAACTATTTTTGGGAGTTAGTTATGAATAAAGAAGTTTTAATAATCGAAGATAAAAATAAAAAGACTATTATTGAGCTTGAAAAAATAGCATTAAAAAAAGAACGAAAAGAAATAAGAAATAAAATATTATTAATTTTATTTTTTATAGTTTCAATTCTTATTTCTTTTAGTTTTGGAATGTTTTACCAATATTTAAATACAAGTATTGATTATACAACAAATATACATAAAGAGATAAATAGTATTTTTAAAAATAACTGGTTATATATTAATGAAAATGAAAAATTTGATGAATATTTTTATAATAAGAGTTTAAAAGGAGCTACTACTTTTGAAAATGATCCATATACCAATTATTTAACAAAATCCGAAACTGAAGAATTTAGTAAAAATATAAATATGAATTTTGTGGGTGTCGGTATTGGTTTGGAAGAAGATGTAAATAAAAATGTTTATATTGAAAGAGTGTATAATAATACACCAGGTAGCGAAGCTGGTCTTTTAGCTGGTGATTTAATTTATAAAATAAATGATGAAATAGTTTTAGAAAAAGGCAGTGCTTATATTAGAGAATTAGCTATTGGTCAAGAAGGAACAATTGTTAATATCACGGTTAAAAGACTAGATAAAGAAATTACTTTTAAAATAACCAGAAGAATGGTGGATGCGAGTTCATACGGAGAGGTTAAAGATAATTACTATTACTTGAATATCTCATCATTTGGTTTAGAAACAGTAAATAATGTTAAAAAATTATTATTAGAAATGAAACGAAACAACCTTACATCATTAATTATAGATTTAAGAAATAATGGTGGAGGTTATTTAACATCTGCTCAAGAATTACTAGGTTTATTTTTGAAGCAGGGAAGTATTGTTTTAAAACAAGTAGATAGCCAAGGTAATCAAGATATTGTTTACACCAAAGATACTCCTTTTGATTTTATTGAAAAAGTTGTTATTTTACAAAATAATCAGTCTGCAAGTTCTTCTGAAGTATTTATTTTAGGAATGAAAGAACAATTTTCAAACACTATAACAGTAGGTGAAAAAACATACGGAAAAGGGGTTATTCAAGGACAGATACCTTTAAGTGATGGTGGTACTTTAAAAATCACAACTGCTAAATGGATTTCTAGTAACGATGTTTGGGTTGAAAAAAACGGAATTGATCCCGATTATTTAGTAGAAACTCCAAAATTTTTAACAAGCAACTATATAGCTTTGAAAGAAGATGTTTCTTATAGATTAAAAGATGCAAATGAAATTATTTCATTGACCAGAGATGCCTTAAAATACATAGGTTACGAAAGTGAAGAAATGGGTGGATATTTTGATAATAGCCTTGAACAAGCAATTATCGGTTTTCAAAAAGATCAAGGAATCGCTGAAAATCCTGTAATCGATATTAATCTTCAAAGATCTATTGTTAGTGTTGTAAAAAATTTATATCAAAAACAAGGATATGAATATGATCCACAATTAAAACAAGCAATAGAATTAATTTATGAATAATTTTAAAATTAATAGTAATCACAATTTAAAAGCAGATCAATTAAAGGCAGTTGATAACTTAGTAACAGGGATTAAAAGTGGGAAAACAGACCAGGTTCTTTTAGGTGTTACAGGTAGTGGTAAAACTTTTACTATAGCAAATGTTATTGAAAGGGTTAATAAACCCACTTTAATTTTTGCTCATAACAAAACTTTAGCTGGGCAGTTATACAGTGAATTTAAAGAATTATTTCCAAACAATAAAGTTGAATATTTTGTATCGAGTTTTGATTTTTATCAACCTGAGGCATATGTCGCTAAGACAGATACATATATTGAAAAAACAGCTAGTATAAATAATGAACTTGAAATGCTTTATTTAAGTTCTTTAAATTCGTTATTAGAAAGAAAAGATACTATTGTAATTGCATCTGTAGCTTGTATTTATGCCACAAGTAATCCTGAGTTGTATCGTGGAATGATCACAACACTTAAAATTAATGAGGTAATTGACAGACAGGAATTTATTAAAAAGTTAGTATCTTTACAATATAAAAGAAATGATAATGAGCATTTAAGAGGTACTTTTAAAGTAAAAGGTGAAGTTGTTGAAATTACGCCTGGACATAGCGAAGATTTTGTTATTAGAGTTGAATTTTACGATGATACTGTTGAAAGAATAGTTGAGGTAGATGCAGTTCACAAAAAAGTATTAAAGGGTTATACTTTGTATAATTTTTTTCCTGCTGTAAATTATGCGAGAAATAAAGATGATATTACTAGAGCATGTAATGATATAGAAATTGAATTAAATGAAAGACTTGAATACTTTAAAGAAAATAATAAATATTTAGAATATGAAAGATTAAGTCAAAGAACAAAAAACGATTTAGAAACACTAAGAGAAATAGGGTATTGTAGAGGTATTGAAAATTACTCAATGCATATTGATAATAGAAAAAAAGGACAAAGACCCTATAATATTTTTGATTATTTTGGTGATGATTTTTTAGTTGTTATAGATGAGAGTCATGCTTCTATCCCACAAATAAAAGCAATGTTTAAAGGGGATAGATCTAGAAAAAACACCTTAGTAGAATACGGTTTTAGACTTCCTAGTGCGTTAGAAAATAGACCTATGACTTTTGAAGAATTTGAGGCTATAAAATGCCAAAAAATATATGTAAGTGCAACACCTGGAGATTATGAATTAAATCTTGTTAATAATAACGTTATTGAACAGATTATCAGACCTACAGGTTTACTTGATCCTGTTATTGAACTTAGAAATGTAGAATCTGAAATAGATGATATTTATAGTGAAATATTGAAACGTATTGAAAAAAAAGAAAGAACAATTATAACAACTTTAAGAGTAGAAACTGCTGAAAAATTAACATCTTATTTTAGGATGAATAATTTAAAAGTGGCTTATATTCATCACGAAATAAAAACTTTAGATCGAATTGAAATTTTACTGGATTTAAGAAAAGGTAAATATGATGTTTTGGTAGGGGTAAATTTATTAAGAGAAGGATTAGATCTTCCTGAAGTTAGTTTAGTTTGTATTGTGAATGCTGATGTTGAAGGTATTTTTAGAGATTATCGTTCTTTAATTCAAATAATAGGAAGAGCCGCAAGAAATGTGAATGGAAAAGTTATAATGTATCATAATAAAATCACCATTTCTATGCAAAAAGCTATTGAAGAAACAAAGAGAAGAAGATTAATTCAAGAAAATTATAATAAACAAAACAACATTATTCCAAAAAGTATAGTTAAAACTATTAGTGAACCTATTAGAAGTAAAGAAACTAAGGAAATGATGCTTAAAGCTAGTAAAAAGAAAAGTAACAAAACTGATATTTTAAAATTAATCGACAGTTTAAAAACAGAGATGAAAGAAGCTGCATCGCAACTTAATTTTGAACGAGCTATGGAACTTAGAGATTTGATTATGGAGCTTGAAAATGATTAAAAAAATTATATTAATATTTATTCTACTAATTTGTGGGTGTAAAGAAAAAGAAACTTTAAAAACAAACGAGACTTTAGTGAAAAATGATAATTTTAAACTTAAAAATTATTCTTTTAATAAATTTGATTATGATAAAAATTTTACTAATTATCAAATAAAAAATGGTTCGTATGAGTTAAATAACATTAATGATTTTATTATTCGTAGTTATGAAAATGGATCGTCTTTTTATAATGAAAATATATATTTAAAAAAATCCCATCAGTATAATTTTAGTTTTGAAATAGATATTAAAGATGCTTTGGTAGAACTTACTTTAGAAGATGAAGGTAAGGTTATTTTTAATAGTAATGTTGAAAATGGTTTTAACAGTTTTGATTTTGTCTTTAAAAACGATGATAAAAATATAAAATTTAATTTTAATATCAAAAATGCTAATGAAATAAAAATTTCTAATATCGAATTGAAAGATTATGACGAAAAGAAAGAAATTATTAGGGTAAATCAATTGGGATATAAAGAAAATGATAATAAAACTATTTATTGTCCCTATTATTGCGGTGATTTCTTTTCTCTTATAAACCAAGATGGTGAAATTGTATATCAAGGAAAGTTTTATAATTTAGGTTATGATGAAAATAGTAAAGAAAATATTCATATTGCTGAGATTGAAAATTTTAAAGATGAAGGAGAATATTATATCAAAACTGAAATTGGATATTTTTCACATAAGTTTAAAATAAATAATAGTGTTTATAATGATTTATTTAATGATAGTTTAAAAATGATAAAAGGACAAAGGTGCGGCACTGCCTTAGACAGCAATGAATTTGGTTTAATGGCACATGATGTTTGTCATAGCAATGAAGCTCTTCTTTTAGAAACTCTTAATTATGATTACAAGTTGCATTTTGATGTGAGTGGTGGTTGGCACGATGCTGGGGATTATGGAAGATATACTCAAACTATTAATAAAGTTTTAAATGATTTAATACTTAGTTATTTCTTAAACAATAAAGACCCTAATTTACTCCCTGAAATTCATCATGGGTTGAATTTTTTATTAAAAATGCAAGAAGATGGTGGGGGAATTTATAATAAAGTTGTAACTAAAAATTTTGCACCTATTATATACCCGGATAAAGATAATGGAGAATTATATATATTTAAAAGAAACACTAGTGTTTCCGCTAATGCAGTTATGATTTTTAATATGGCATCTATTATTTTTGAAAAAGAAATCCCAGAATTTGCACATAAATTAAGCGAAGCTGCAAATAAAAGTTATGAATATGTTATTAATCATAGTTATGAAGAAATTAAAAATCCTAGTGGTTTTAATGCTGGGTATTATAGTGAAAATTATGATGAAGATGAAAGATTTAATGCGAATGTATCGATGTATTTAAAAACAAAAGATTCTACCTATCTTGAAAAAATAACAAAATCATTATACGAAAATAAAGAACGATTAACAAATGGCTTTAATTATGATAACACTGACGGTTATGGAAAAGCATTTTTCTTATTGCAGTATGGTAAAAAAGATGAAATTTACAGCAAAGTATATGAAAATTATATGGATCATATTCATAATCTTTACAATGATTCTTTAACAAAACCTTATCGAATATCTTCATTAGAACTTGCTTGGGGAAGTAACTATAGATTATTAGATGATAGTAAAGCTATGCTTATAGCTTATAAACTAACTAATGATATTAACCTTAAAAATCAAGCTCTTAGTAATTTACATTATGTATTAGGAACAAATCCTTTAAATATGAGTTATGTTACAGGGTATGGTAGCTATTATCCTAGAAATATTCATCATAGAATTACCATGAGTGGTTCTGCTTACTTAAGCGGTGCATTAGTTGGTGGTGTTAATAGAAATTTTGAAGATCCTGCAACTCAAGCATTTTTTGATGAAAATAAAGCAATTATGAGCAGATATTTAGATGTTACAGGTTCTTATAGTACCAATGAAGTTGCGATTTATTACAATTCTCCACTTTATTTTGTGCTTGGTTATATTGAATATAACGAATAAAAAATGTTAAAATTTTAATATGAATGAATTAAAATTATTAGAAGCTATTAAAAATAATGCCAGAATAGACGTTAAAGACTTAGCTAAAGTTCTTAAAGAGAGTGAAAGTGATGTTTTAAACAGCTTGACTAGACTTGAAAAAGAAAAAATAATTTGCGGATACCATACTGTTATAAATTACGATAAACTCAATAACGATCAAGTTATTTCATTGATACAAATAGGAGCTGTTCCTCAAAGAGACAGTGGTTATGATGAAATCGCAAAGAAAATTTATCAATACGATGAAGTAAGCACAATGTATCTTATGAGTGGTAAAATGGAATTTATAGTAATTATAATTGGTAAAACTATGCGTGAAGTAAGTGATTTTGTTGCAAAAAAACTCGCAACTATTGATGGTATTTTAAAAACAGAAACTTATTTTATTTTAAAAACATATAAAATAGAAGGAACTGTTATTGAAAGTGAAGAGGGGCAAAAAAGATTGCTTAGCAAATTATGAAAAGATTTATTACAAAAAAATATGAACAGATACCTAGAAGTGTAATGTCAGAAATTGAAGTTTTATTAGATAAAGATAAGGAAATTCTTTCTTTGTCTATTGGAGAACCAGATTTTAAAACTCCTTATTTAATAAGAGAAGAGGCTATTTATAATATCAATAAAGGAAATACTTTTTATAGTGAGATACTTGGTTTTAAAAAATTAAGAAGCGAAATATCTATTTATTTAGAAAATAGATTTAACTTAAAGTATGGTACAGATGAAATTTTAATAACTAACGGATCAAGCGAAGCTATTGATGTAACTTTTAGGGCATTGATTGATGAAGGTGATGAAGTTGTGATAGTTGAACCTTCATATGTTTCTTATGAACCACTTTTAACAATGCTTAAAGCTAATATTAAAAGAATAGTTTGTAAAGAGGAAGATGGTTTTAGATTAACCAAAAAAGCATTAGAAGAGGTTGTTAGTAAAAATACTAAAATATTAGTTATTAATTTTCCTAATAATCCTAGTGGTGCTATTATGACTAAACAAGATTATGATGAAATCGCATCTATAATTAAAGAAAATGATATTTTAGTAATAGCTGATGAAATATACGCTGAATTAACATACGAAAAAAATCATTATAGTGTTGCTAATAACGAGATGATAAAAAATAATGTAATTTTAATTTCAGGTTTTAGTAAGGCTTTTGCAATGACTGGATGGAGATTGGGGTATCTTTGTGCTGACTTAGAACTTATAAAAGCTATTAATTTAATTCATAGTTACAGTGCTATTTCTGCTAACAGTATTTCTCAATTTGCAGGAATTGCAGCAGTTAAATATTGTCAAAATGAAGTCTATAAAATGAAAAATGAGTTTGAAAGAAGAAGAAATTATTTGGTGGAAAGTTTAAATGAAATAGGACTTTCAACTCATTATCCAGAAGGTGCTTTTTATGTTTTTCCTAACGTTTCTTGTTTAGGGATTGATGGTTTAGAATTTGCCAAAAGATTAGCAAAAGAAGAAAATTTACTTGTTGTTCCGGGTGAGTTTTATGGAAAACCTTTTAAAAATTATATTAGAATTTCTTACGCCTATAGTATTGAGGAAATAAAAGAAGGTCTTGTTAGAATTAAAAGAATGTTAGAAAAAATTAAGCAGTTATAATATCTTTTAAATAATTTAGATAATTTTCCTTTAAATTCAATGGTTTTAGAATTTCAATATCATTTTTAAACAACAACAATTTACTATAAAACAATTTATTGTCATATCCATTAACTACGAATAAATCGTCTGATACTTTGTTTATATTTTCAAACTCATCATAAAATAATTCAATTAACTTTAAATTTTTTAATTTAATAGTTATTCTGATAAACTCATCTTGATACATATTTATTTGATTTTTTAAAATTTTAATTATTAAATCTTTATTTACCTCAGAATTTTTAACTTTATCTGAATAATTTAAATTTTTAATCCTGTCTATTCTTTTGAAATAGATTTTATTATTATTTTCGTATTGGTAAATTAAGTAGTATTTATTATTATTTCTGTGTAAGTGATGGGGGAATATAATATTTTCTTCCATTATTAAAGAAGTATTTTTAATTAAACTGTCTATAATTATAGCTATATAGTACTTTAATTTATCATCTACTTTTTTATGGTTTATAAAATCATATTTTTTTAATAATTTTTGATTTTCAAAATCAATAAAATTATATAATTTATCTTTTATTTTATTGATAAAATCAGTATCTAAAAAATTAATATCCATTAATGCGTCCAATAATATTTTGATTTCATTTATATTAAAAAAGTAATCGTATATATAATATCCTTTATTTGTTTTTTCAATATTATAACCTAAATTTATTAATGTTTTTATATCGCTATAAACAGTTTTTCTCTCTACATAAATATCATATTTATTATTTAGATGATCAATAATTTGATTGGTATTTAATGGTTTATTTTCATTAGTGTATTTAACCAGTATTTCTAAAATTTTGAAAATTCTGTATGTGTTATTCATAACATAATTATATCATTGTCCAAAAAAATGGACATCATTAAATAATTTTTATTTTATGATAATTATGAGGTAATGATATGAAAAGATACATTTATTTATTATTAAGTTTTACATTTATTAGTTACAATTATTTTTTATTGAATGAAATTAAAGTTTCATTATTGCTTTCAGTTTTTATTTTATTTAGTTTGCTTTTAAAATTTAGAAAGTTTTTTAACATATCGCTATGTGTTAAGTGGATAGTTTTATCATTTTTTATAATAATATATTCAAACATTTCATTGAATTTTAATTTAGCTAGAAGTTTATTAATTTTGTTGATAGCTATTGAGAGTATTATTTTTACTAAAATTATAATTAAGAAGAGTATGGATTTTTTAATAATATCAATGATGCTTGTATTTATTATATTTATTTTTGTGGCTATTATTTTCCCTAATGATTTGATAGATAATATAAATTTTGTTTATGGTAAATTAAGTGTGATTGCAGAAATAAATGTGTTATTTGTACCATATATTTTAAGTTTTTATTTCAATAAAATTGTAAAAAATATATTGTTATGAGAAAGAATTGCACTGATTTTAAAATTTTGATGATTTTTTAAATATATAAAACTTTATAATTATTTTATTAAAAATGATATAATTTTATTATAAATAGATAATGGTATAGGAGGTAAGGTGGAAAATTTTAACAATTCAAATGAAGCTGCACAAAGAAGTGAACTTCACAAAAAGATATGGAGCATCGCCGATAATGTTCGTGGTGCGGTAGATGGATGGGATTTTAAACAATATATATTAGGGATATTGTTTTATCGTTTTATTTCAGAAAATATAACCGAATTTTTTAATAAAGCCGAAAAAGAAGCTGGTAATGAAGAGTTTGATTATGCAGATATTAGTGATGAAGATGCAAATAAATACTTTAGACCAAATACAGTGGAAGATAAGGGATTTTTCATACTTCCAAGTCAATTATTTATTAATGTAGTTAAAAATGCTAAAGATAATCAAAACTTAAATACTGACCTTGCTGCTATTTTTAAAGACATTGAAGCTAGTGCTGTGGGTTTTTCTTCAGAAGCAGATATTAAAGGTTTATTTGAAGATCTTGATACTACTAGCAGTAGAATAGGTGGTACAGTAGCAGAAAAAAATAAAAGATTGACTGATATTTTAACTGGAATAGCATCAATCAACTTTAAAGATTTTAAAAATAATGATATTGATGCTTTTGGAGATGCGTATGAATATTTAATTTCTAATTATGCAAGTAATGCTGGAAAATCTGGTGGAGAATTTTTTACTCCTCAAAGTGTATCTAAATTATTAGCTAGATTAGTTGTGGAAGGACAAAGTAATATTAACAAAGTATATGATCCAACATGTGGTAGTGGATCTTTATTGCTTCAAATGAAAAAACAATTTGACGAAAATATAATTGAAGAAGGATTTTATGGACAAGAAATTAATATGACTAATTTCAACTTAGCTCGTATGAATATGTTTTTGCATAATATAAACTATAATAACTTTTCAATTAAAAGAGGTGATACTTTATTAAATCCACTTCATAAAGAAGAAAAACCATTTGATGCGATCGTATCTAATCCACCATATTCAATTAAATGGATTGGAGATGATGATCCAACTTTGATTAATGATGATCGTTTTGCACCAGCAGGTAAATTAGCTCCTAAATCTTATGCTGATTATGCTTTCATTTTACATTCTTTAAACCATCTTTCTAGTAAGGGAAGAGCTGCGATAGTATGTTTCCCTGGTATTTTTTATCGTAAAGGTGCAGAACAAACGATTCGTAAGTATTTGGTAGATAATAACTTTGTGGACTGTGTTATTCAGTTGCCAGAAAATTTATTTTTTGGAACTTCTATTGCTACATGTATTTTAGTGCTAGCAAAAAATAAAATTTCAAATCAAGTTCTTTTCATTGATGCCAGCAAAGAATTTAAAAAAGAGACTAACAATAATATTTTAGAAGAAAAGAATATTTTAAATATTATAGAAGAATTTAAAAATAGAGAAGGTATTCAGTATTTCTCAAGATATGTAGATAATAGTGAAATAGAAGAAAATGATTATAATCTTTCGGTATCAACTTATGTAGAAAAAGAAGATACAAGAGAAATCATAGATATTAAAGTTTTAAATAAAGAAATTGAAGAAACTGTCAAGAAAATAGATAATCTTAGAGCATCCATAAACGAAATAGTAAAGGAGCTGGAAGATGAGTAATGAGTTTATTATATACAATACGGAAGATGGAAAGTCAAAAATAGAACTTCATGTAGAAGATGAAACAGTTTGGTTAAACATAAAGGAGCTTGCTGAGCTTTTTCAGAGCACAAGACAAAATATAGCTAAACATATTAAAAATATATTCGATGACGGTGAATTATACGAGAATATGGTATGCAACTATAAGTTGCATACCACTGAACATGGTGCCATTTTGGCAAAAACTCAAACAAGAAAATTGGCTTATTACAATTTGGATATGATTTTGGCAATCGGGTACAGAGTGCGTTCTGTTCGTGGGGTACAATTCAGAAACTATGCCTCAACGATATTAAAAGAATACTTAATCAAAGGTTTTTCTATGGACGATGAAAGACTCAAAAATCTTGGAGGAGGCAATTATTTTAAAGAACTTTTAGATAGAATTCGTGATATTCGTTCAAGTGAAAAAGTTATGTATAGACAGGTTTTGGACTTGTATGCAACCAGTATAGATTATGACCCCAAGAGTAGAGAATCCATAGCATTTTTCAAGACAGTGCAAAATAAATTACATTATGCAGCACATGGACAAACATCAGCAGAATTAATTTATAAAAGAGCAGATAGCACTAAAGAATTTATGGGTCTTACTACTTTTTCAGGAGCTTTTCCTACAAAGAAAGATATAGGAGTTGCCAAAAACTATCTTACGGAAGATGAATTAAAGATACTAAACAAACTTGTATCAGGTTACTTTGAAATTGCAGAAATGCAAGCCATGAAACATAAGCCTATGTACATGAGTGATTATGTGGAAACTTTGGATAAAATCCTTACATCTACAGGGGAAGATGTATTAAAAGATGCAGGTAAAATCAGTCATAAACAAGCAATGGAAAAGGCTCTTTTTGAATATAGAAAATATCAGGATGAAAATCTTTCTCCTGTTGAAAAAGACTACTTAGCAGAAATTAAAAGCATAGAGCAACTTGCTAAAAAGGGTGGAAAAAAAGATGAGTAAGATAGATGAATTATTGAAAAATGAAAAAGTTGAGTGGAGAAAACTTGGAGAAAAAGATGTTTGTATATCTGTTACGACTGGTTTAAACCCAAGAAAAAATTTTAAACTAAATGATTCAAGCGACGAAGAATTAACTTCGTGGTACATTACAACTAAAGATTATTCTAGTAATGAAGTTATAGAATTTATTGATGGTAAAACTGCTAGAATAACGGAAAAAGCAAGAAACCTTATAAATAAAAGAAGCAAACTTCAAATAAACGATATTTTGTTTTCTGCTGTAGGAACAGTAGGAAAAATAGCATTTGTAGAAGTTGAACCAAATAATTTTGATGTGAATGAGTCTACATTTGTGTTAAAGCCAAATAAAAAAAACATAGTACCCAAATATTTAGTTTATTATTTAAGGTCTGATTTTATACAGAATGAAATAAAAAAATCACTTAAAGGCAGTACATTAGCAGGAATAAGAAAGAATAAACTTGAGGAGTTAGAAATCCCCATCCCCTCATTAGAAACCCAACAAAAAATAGTAGAAATACTTGACAAATTCACAAGTTATGTTACTGAATTACAGGCTGAATTACAGGCTGAATTACAGCAACGCACCAAACAATATGAATATTATAGAAATTTATTATTAAGTGAAGAATATTTGAATAAATTGTCTGAAAACCCAGAAATCCTCGGGGGGGGTATAGATTAAGGGTAACTACATTAGGTGAAGTTGCTCAAATTAACAGAGGGGCATCACCAAGACCAATTTCAAAGTATTTAACTGATGATGAGAACGGAATATCGTGGATTAAGATTGGGGATATAGAATTACATTCTAAATATGTCATCAAAACAGCACAAAAAATAACAGTTGAAGGAGCGAAAAAATCAAGAGTTTTAAAAGAAGGTGATTTTATAATCTCTAATTCAATGAGTTATGGACGACCGTATATATTAAATATAAAAGGAGCAATTCACGATGGGTGGGCATCAATAAGTGATTTTGATGAATACTTAGATTCTGATTTTTTATATCATTTTTTAAGTTCATCAACTGTTCAGAATTATTGGAAAGCGAAAATTAATAGCTCTTCAGTTAGTAATTTAAATTCAGAAATAATACGCTCATTACCTGTTCCTATAATAGATAAAGGTTTGCAAAAGAAAATAGCAGAAATCCTAGATAAATTTCAATCTTTACTTTCTGATACAAAAGGTTTACTGCCACAGGAAATTGAACAAAGACAAAAACAATATGAATATTATCGCGAAAAACTATTGACATTCACCGATGTATATGCTAGCACGCACGCACGATAATACCTAAAGAATATATACTATTACTACAAGAAGCTGCTGATATTGTAGGAATTTCATTATTTGAAAAAGTTGAGTGGAAGAAGTTGGGGGATATTGGAGAGTTTTATGGTGGAATAACTGGAAAGTCAAAGCAAGACTTTAATGATGGTAACGCAAAATTTATTACATACAAAAATGTATATTTAAATCCAGCTACTGATATAAACGTAAAAGATAAAGTTAAGATTAAAGCAGAAGAAAATCAGAGAAAACTAATGTATGGAGATATATTATTTACAGGGTCATCAGAAACACCAGATGAATGTGGAATGTCATCTGTTATTACTGCTAAATTTACGGAAGATATATATTTGAACAGCTTTTGCTTTTTTCTTAGACTAAACGATTCAGAGTTGTTGTTGCCAGATTTTTCAAAGCACTTATTCAGGTCGGATGCTCTTAGGGTAAAAATTGGAAAAACGGCATCGGGAGTTACTAGATTTAATGTATCAAAAGAATTAATGAAAAAAATCCAAATCCCCATCCCACCACTAAAAGTTCAAGAACACATCGTTTCTAAACTTGATGTTTTTGATGCTTTAGTAAATGACATATCAAAAGGTTTACCAAAAGAAATAGAATTAAGACAAAAACAATATGAATATTATCGCGAAAAACTTTTAGGTTTTAAGTTGTAAAAGGAGGAGTATGAATAATAATTACGGAACAGTTGCTGAAATGACAAATGGTATTATTCTAGCAAGTTTTGAAAAAAATAACATTGAAAAACCCCAAACATACCAAAGCGAAGCAGAGCTTGAAGAAAGCATGCTTAAAAATTTACAATCTCAAGGTTATGAAAGAATAACTGTCAGAACAAATGAAGAACTATATCTTAATTTAAGAAAACAAATAGAAAGATTAAATCAAATACAATTCAATAATACTGAATGGAGAAGGTTTTTATCTGAATATTTAGATGTTGCAAATGACGGTGTAATTGAAAAAACTCATAAGATACAAGAAGATTATGTTTATGATTTTGTTTTTGATAGTGGATATGTTAAAAATATTAAAATTATTGATAAAAATAATATACACAATAATATTATTCAAGTAACTAACCAAGTTAAACAAATTGGTACTCATAATAATAGATATGATGTTACTGTTTTAGTTAATGGTCTTCCTTTAGTACATGTTGAACTTAAAAGAAGAGGGGTTAATTTAAAAGAATCCTTTGATCAAATTCAAAGATACAGAAAAGAAAGTTTTAATAGTGAAAATTCTTTATATAAATATGTACAAATATTTGTGATATCAAATGGCACATATACTAGATACTTTGCGAATACCACTTTAAATGGTAAAGGAAATTATGAATTTACTTGTGAATGGGCTGATGCTAAAAATAAAGTAATAAATGATTTAGAAGATTTTACTAAAACATTTTTTGAAAAAAGAGTACTTCTTGAAGTGTTGATTAAATATTGTATTTTTGATAGCAATAAAACCTTACTTATAATGAGACCGTATCAAATTGCTGCTACTGAAAGAATATTATGGAAAATAAAATCTAGTTATGAAAATAAAAAAGCTGGAAATATTGAAGCTGGTGGGTTTATTTGGCACACTACCGGTTCTGGGAAAACATTAACTTCATTTAAAACTGCTAGACTCGCAACATCTTTAAGTTTTATTGATAAGGTATTTTTTGTAGTAGATAGAAAAGATTTAGATCATCAAACAATGTTAGAATATAAAAAATTTGATGAAAACAGTGTTAATAGCACTAAAGATACAAAAGAGCTTAAAGAGTGTATTGAAAGAGATGATAATAGAATTTTAGTAACTACTATTCAAAAATTAAATGAATTTGTTAAAAAGAATCCTAATCATCCAATTTATGATAAGCATTGTGTTTTGATATACGATGAGTGTCATCGTTCTCAATTTGGTGATGCACAAAGAAATATCAGAAAATCATTTAAAAAATATTATCAATTTGGATTCACTGGTACTCCTATCTTTTCAGAAAATGCATTAGGGGTAGAAACCACGACTAGTATTTTTGGACCTCAACTGCACAGTTATGTAATAACTGATGCTATTAGAGATGGTAAGGTGTTGAAATTTAAAGTTGATTATAATAATGTAGCACCTAAATTCAAAAGTGCAGAAATTGAAAGAGATGAAAAAGAACTTTTAAAATTAGAAAACAAAATATTGTTGGCACCAGAAAGAATTAGCGAAATCACAAAACATATTTTAAAAGTATTTAATACTAAAACACACAGAAATATTAATTATGTTTTGAAGGAAAGAAGAATTAATGGTTTTAATGCTATGTTTGCAGTTCAAAGTGTTGAAGCTGCTAAACTTTATTATCAAGAAATAGATAAACAACAAAAAGATCTTCCAGAGGAAGATAGATTAAAAATTGCTACTATTTATAGTTTTGTGGCAAATGAAGAACCTAAAACAATTGGTGAAATAGTTGAAGAAAATTTTGATGGTAATTTATTAAATGTAACCGCAAAAGAATTTTTAGATAAAGCTATTGATGATTACAATCATCAATTTAAAACTAACTTTTCAACCGCGAATTTTGAATCTTATTATAAAGACTTAACAATCAGAACTAAAAACAAAGAAATAGATTTATTAATTGTGGTAGGGATGTTTTTAACTGGTTTTGACGCACCTACTATGAATACTCTGTTTGTGGATAAAAATTTGAAATATCATGGTTTAATTCAGGCGTTTTCTAGAACTAATCGTATTTTAAACAAAGTTAAAACTTTTGGTAATATTGTTTGTTTTAGAGATCTTGAAAAGGATACTGAAGATGCTATTAAAACTTTTGGTGATAAAAATAGTATAAATATTATTTTGGAAAAAAGTTATGATGAGTATATCAATGGTTTTAAAGACATTGATGGAAAAGAAATTAAAGGGTATAAAGAAATTTGCCAAGAGTTAATATCTAAATTCCCTGACCCAACAGAAATTAAAACTGATTGCGATAAAAGAGAGTTTGTACAACTTTTTGGTGAACTTTTAAAAACTGAAAATATTTTAAAGAATTTTGATGAGTTTGAAAAATTTGAATCAATAATTTCTGATAGATTGATGCAAGATATGAAGAGTGTTTATTTAGGGATTAAAGATGAACTTAAACCTTCTCCTTCTCCTGATGATTCAAAATTCCCAAAAATAGATATGTCGGATTTAGAATTTCATATTGATTTATTAAAAACAAACGAAATAAATTTAGACTATATTCTTAATTTAATACTTAGTAAATCTAAAGAATATGATGATATTGAACTTTTAAAAATTGAAGTTAGAAGAGCTATAAGATCAAGTGTTGGAACTAGAACTAAAGAAGAATTGATTATTGATTTTATTAATAAAAATGACTTATTAAAACTTAAAAATTACGATAATATTGTAGAAGAATTTTATAATTTTGCCAAAGAAGTTAAAGAAAAAGAGGTTAATAAATTAATTTTAAATCAATCATTAAAACCAGAAGCTAAAAGATTTGTAGAAAAAGCTATAAATAAAGGATATTTAGAATATGCTGGAGATGATTTAGATAATATTATTGGTAAAGCTAGCAGAATGGGTGGTGTTAGAGAAATGAAAAAAGCTCAAGTGTTAGATGAAATTAGAAAATTAGTGGATATTTTTGTAGGTATATAAATAAGATAGTATTAGTCGTTTCTGTAAATACAAATTAATATATTTAACTATAAAATACCAGATAAATATTAAACATAGTTTATTTATGTCAATTTTGTAAAGTATAAGAATAATTTATAACCAAATGTTATTGTAACAAATTAATTGATAAATTATAAGAAAATAGAATGTTTGCAAGCAATTGAAATTAATGACACTTTACCTGAAAACCCCTTAAACAAAGAACTTTCTAAATAGATTTATCATTTAACCCTTAACTTTTCAATATATAAAACTTTATAATTATTTTATTAAAAATGATATAATTTTATTATAAATAGATAATGGTATAGGAGATAAGGTGGAAAATTTTAATAATTCAAATGAAGCTGTACAAAGAAGTGAACTTCACAAAAAGATATGGAGCATCGCTGATAATGTTCGTGGTGCGGTAGATGGATGGGAATATATGATTGGCATTAGTAATTTGAACTACCAATATAAAAGAAATGCAAGAAAAGTACTTGATAATATTTCATTAGAAATAAAGCAAGGGGTATATGGTTTAGTTGGTGCCAATGGAGCAGGCAAAACTACTTTGTTAAAGATTATTGCAACTCTTTTGCCATTTGATAATGGAGATTTATTTATAGGGGATTTTGATGCAAAATTTGATTTGAGTAAAATTAGATCGCAGATAGGTTATGTTCCTCAAAAATTTGAATTTTTTGAAATGCTTACAGTATATGATTTTTTATATTACATAGGTTTAAATAAACAAATACCATCAGAAGAACTAAATAATTCAATAATATACTGGCTTAATAAATTCAATCTTGTTGACAAACAAACAGAACAGATGAAATCTCTTTCAGGTGGTATGAAGCAAAGAGTTGCTATTATTCAATCATTATTGGGAAATCCTAAAGTTTTGATTTTGGATGAGCCAACTGTAGGATTAGACCCTATAGAACGTTTGAGATTTAAAAATATTATAAATGAAATAAAGAAGGACAAAATAATAATCATTTCAACGCATATAATATCGGATGTATCAGCTCTTTGCGATACGATAGGAATAATGAGTGATGGAAAGATTTTATACTCTGGAGCTATAGATGAACTTATTAATGAAGCTAAAGGGAAGATATCTACACTTGTAATAGATGAAAATGATAATATTCCAGAAGAGATTATGGATAGAGTAATATCTATAAGACGATTTGAAAATAAAATATATTTAAAAGTTATCAGTGAAGAAAATAGAGATAATAGTGTAACACCAGATTTAGAAGATGCTTATTTTTTAAGGATAAAAAAAGAGGTGTTAGATATATGAGAACAGAAATGAAATATATTCTTAAAATTCAAATGCAAGAAATATTTAAAAATATTAAGATGTATATATTTTCATATGCTTTGATAATTTTTCTATCAAGCGTTTTATTTCTACAAGATTTTAGTATGAAAATAACTGCAAATTTGGTACTTTTGATATGGATAAGTCTGATGAGTTTGGTAGGAATTAAGGTATTTACGGAAAATGGAAGAGAAAGTTTATTTGTAATTAACAAAACGCCCATCTCTTTTAAATATGGTAGATTAATATTATTACAAGTCATTTTTAATTTGCCGTTATTTATATGTATGTACATTCAAACTTTTTTTATTGGACAAAATTTGTTACAAAGTTTAGGACTATCTATATTATCATATTTATTTTCTATTATGCTTGGAATATTTTTGGGAAATACACTATCAAAAACAAGTTCTTTTGTTATCTTAATGCTCATAGTTGCGTATAACTTTTTTCTAGTTAATCCGTATAGACAGACTGAATATACTTATTTTTTAGGAGTTAATGAATATCTTTTTAATTTAAGGCATATAAATATTATCAATTTATTTAAGATTGGATTAATTATACTAATGGGAATACTTACTATATATCTAAAAAGAAAGCATTTGTACATAAAATTTGGTAAGTATGCTTTATTTATATTTTTATTTCTAGGATTATTTATTTTAGAAATAATACAATACAAAATGTATATAGGTGCTAATAATGTACCATTACAATTTG
The DNA here is from genome assembly GCA_945875435.1 of uncultured Erysipelotrichaceae bacterium. GTDB lineage: Bacteria > Bacillota_I > Bacilli_A > Erysipelotrichales > Erysipelotrichaceae > RGIG5681. Next base: position 114,177 of record CAMCKH010000001.1, on the reverse strand, counting down.
AAAACATTGAAAATAGAGAAGTGATTTTAAAAAATATCAATTCTTTAGATTATATGGATGGAGTTAAGATTTTAGATAAAACGCAAGATTATTTTATAGACCTTGGTGGAAGTAAAGTGAAAACATATTTTATAGAGAAAGATTTTTTATCATCTCTTTTGTGGAAATTTGTAACTCAAGAAAAAGAATATATATTAGAAGAAAACAACTTAAAAGTTAATATATATAGCCTAGCGAAACTTAATTTTAATGAGCCAGATATTGTGTCTAAGAATACTGATGATATTATTGAGTTATGGAAAAGCTCTATTCCAAATTATATTGATGGAAATAGATATTTTAGACATATTATTGATGGCAGCGGAATAATTTTTAAAACAAAAGCTATAAATGAAACTTTTGGAGAAGATAGCGAAATATCAAATTTTATAAATAAAGAATTGGATAGCATAATAAAGTCGCCTATAACAAAAAATAATTATGTAAAAAGAGTGGGTATTTTGGTAGCTGATACCCACAAGCAGGATTTGGTAAGAATGGTTAGAATGATTGATGATGCCAATATTGAAACAGACAAAGAATTTATACAAATGCTAAAGGAAAAGTTTCCAAATATTTATCAAGATTCTTATATGTATAATTTTTTCGAAGATATGTTGAGGGAGTGAAAAGGTAGTGTGCTATAAAAATATTTTAATTAAAAACAAAAAATTTATAACACTTATTTTTATATCATTTTTAATATTATGTTTTATTGATATGAAATCCATAGGTGTAGTTAATACTGAAGAAGCAATGTTATTTAGATTACTAAATCAGCAAGTTTTTTTAATCTTTTTGCTTCCACTGTTTATATTAAGTGTATTGAACCAAAAATTTATTCAAGTACAAAAAAATTATTTGGTTATATACACAAATGATGAGATTTTAATTATAAAGAAATTATTAAATCTTATTCTTCTTGTTGAAGTTGTTTTTTATACTATAGGACAATTATTTTTTAATTTTATTAATTATGTTTATAATGGGAATATGTCTCTTAAATATCTTAATTTTCATATGATTACTATTTTTGAAATAATAGCTATGAGTTATATAATTATTTCTTTTTTGTTGATATTTAAGAAAAACTTATTCGTATTTACAGTCTATTATGCTGTAATATTGTTGTTACTTGTATACAATAATGGTTATATTACAATACCTATGACTATAAAGAATATTCATTTGCTTAATGATAAAATGATACAGATTTTTTTATCAAGAATAATTTGGCTATTTATTTCATTTATAAGTTTTTGGACATCGTTAATTTGGTATAAAAATTGTTTTTATGAGGAATAGAGATGGAGAAGATAGTATACTTTGGGAATGTATCTAACGGAAAAAATGATGAGCATATAATAAATGTTTTTATGAATGCTATATATGAAGTGGTTTGTAAAGTATAAGAATAATTTAGAACCAAATGTTGTTGTAACAAATTAATTGATAAATTATAAGAAAATAGAATGTTTGCAAGCAATTGAAATTAATGACACTTTACCTGTGGGAAAATATTTCATAGAAGAAGTTGTAACCACAAATCCTTTAGTGTTAAAACAAAAAGAAGTGTGTTGCATAAATATAAAAAAAGAACTACATTATCATTTAACCCTTAACTATATAGTTGATATATTAGGTAAATATTTTAATTGAATATCACATTACCGTTTGATACAATATAATTGTAGAAATATTTAGTTATATTTAATACGATTTATATTAAACAGGAGGAAGAAATATGATAGCAGTGAAAAAAATAATAAAATTAATTATGAATAAAAAAAACATTAAATACTTAATTATCCCATTATTAGCTTTCATATATTACAAGATATTAAATAATTTTCCTTTTGGTACTTCTTTTGGTGTTTTTTTAGATAATAATCTGTGGATTAAACCGATTTTAATGATAGTTATCATAAGTTCTTTTCTATTTAATATATTAAAAGATTGTAAAAATAGGGATTAGTTTAGATTTTCAAATATTTTAGTTTATAGTATAAAAACTTGACAAAAAAACCATAAAAAGATAGAATTACTGCATAAAACTTTGAATAGAAGAGTAGTAAAGTAATGATATTTAGAAAGATTCTGGTTGATGCAAAGAATTTACATTACCTTATGAAAGTCATCTAGGAGTTGATTTGTTGATACTAGATAAATCCGCTAAATAGCGTTAAAATTTTAAGTTAAAATAAAGGTGGTACCGTGCTTTGCACCCTTGTATCACTTTTTTATTTATAGGAGGAGATTTATGTTAAAAGATAAATATATTCACAATGAAGTAGAAAGTGGAAAGTATGATAAATGGATATCTGAGGGTTATTTTGAAGCAGGTGATTTAACTAAAAAACCTTATTCTATTGTAATACCTCCACCAAATGTTACTGGTAAATTACATTTAGGACATGCTTTTGATAATACTTTTCAAGATTTACTTGCTAGATATAAAAGACTTAGAGGTTATGATGTCTTATGGGTACCTGGGATGGATCATGCTGGAATTGCCACCCAAGCTAAGGTTGAAGAAAAGTTAAGAAAAGAAGGAATAAACAAATATGAAATAGGTAGAGAAAAATTCTTAGAAAAATCTTGGCAATGGAAAGAAGAATACGCAGATTTTATTAGAAAACAATGGGCTCTTTTAGGTAATAGTGTTGATTATAGAAAAGAAAAATTTACTTTAGATAAAAGTTTATCTGAGGCTGTTAAAAAGGTTTTTGTTGATTACTATAAAGATGGATTAATTTATCAAGGATTAAGAATCATAAATTGGGATCCTGTAGCTAAAACTGCTTTGAGCAATATTGAGGTAATACATAAAGAAATAAAAGGTAAAATGTATTATTTTAAATATAATTTTGCTGATGGAAGTGGATTTTTAGAGGTTGCTACAACTAGACCTGAAACCATGTTTGCTGATGTTTGTTTGGTTGTAAATCCTAAAGATGAAAGATATTTAAATATAATCGGCAAGGAAGTTATTAACCCTGCAAATAATCAAATAATTAAAATTATTGCAGATGAATATATTGATTTAGATTTTGGTAGCGGGGTTATGAAGTGTACTCCGGCACATGACCCTAATGATTATCAGTTAGGTATTAAATATAACTTAGAAATGCCAATATGTTTAAATGATGATGGAACGGTTAATGAGCTTGGTGGAAAATACCAAGGTTTAGACAGATTTGAATGCAGAAAGTTGTTGATTAAAGAAATTGAAGAAGATGGTAATTTAATCAAAATAGAAGAAATAATTCACAGCGTTGGTCATTCAGAAAGAACTGATTGTATTGTTGAACCTTACTTATCAAAACAATGGTTTGTAAAAATGAAACCATTGGCTGAGAAAGTTTTAGAGGCTCAACAAAATGAAGAAACTAAAATCAATTTCTATCCAAAAAGATTTGAACATACATTTAATACATGGCTAGAAAATATTGAAGATTGGTGTATTAGCAGACAACTTTGGTGGGGACATCGTATACCTGTTTATTACCATAAAGATACTAAAGAAGTATACTGTGAACTTGAAGAGCCAAAAGATATTGAAAACTACATTCAAGATGAAGATGTTTTAGATACTTGGTTCAGTAGTGCTCTTTGGCCTTTTAGTGTATTTGATTGGCCTAACCCAAATGAAGATTTCTATAGATATTACCCTACATCTTGTATGGTTACAGGGTATGATATTATTTTTTTCTGGGTAGCTAGAATGGCGTTTAGTGCAAGATATTTCACTAATCAATATCCTTTCAAAGACTGTTTAATTCACGGATTAATTAGAGATTCTCAAGGAAGAAAGATGAGTAAATCTTTAGGTAATGGTATTGATCCAGTTGAATTGATAGAAAAATATGGTGTAGATTCTTTGAGATTTTATTTAGCATCTTCTACATCTGCAGGTCTAGATACCAATTATAATGAAGAAAAAATAATTGCTTCTTGGAATTTTATTAATAAATTGTGGAATGCAAGCAGATATGTAATAAGTAACATTCCTAATGATTATCAAAGTTTTGAAATTAAAAATCCTACTTTAGTAGATAAGTGGATATTAGATAAGTTAAATACTGTTATTAAGCAAGCTACTTTAAATTTCGATAGATATGATTTTAATATTGCAGCAACTGAAATATATTCTTTTGTTTGGGACGATTTTTGTAGTAGTTATATTGAATTTTCAAAAACTGGATTAAATAGTGAAAATTTAGAATACCAAAGAAATACAATCAACACTTTAGTATATGTATTGAGTGCTATTTTAAGATTGTTACATCCTTTTATTCCGTTTGTTACTGAAGAAATATATTTACAATTAAACCTTAAAAAATCTATTAATTTAGAAAGTTGGCCAGAAATATTTAATGAAACTTTATTAAGTGACGCATATAAAATAGATGGTTTGCTTGAAATAATTAAACAAACTAGAGAATTAAAAGTTGAAAATAATTTAAAACCTAGCACAATTTTAGATGCTGAATTAGATATTGAGTTTGAAATAGAGGAAGAAATTAAATCTATTTTAAGTAAAATGGTAAAATTAAATATTGTAGATAAAATCAAAGAGGAAACATTAATTAGAACTATTAAGGGTGGGAAAATTATTTTTAAATTAAATCAAATAGTTGATAAAGAAAAAGAATTGCTTAAATTAAAAGTAGATATAGAAAAAGTTAAATCTGAAATAGCTAGATGCAATAATATTTTAAGTAATGAAAAATTTGTTTCTAAAGCACCTATTAGTAAAATTAATGAAGAAAAGGAAAAATTATTAAATTACCAAAAACAATTAGAAATTTATAACAATAAGTTAATTGAATTAACAAAATAAACTCTTATAAAAGCCTTAAATTAGGCTTTTATTTTTTAAATTTGTATATTTTATCCATATATTTATTTTTTTAATTAGTTATACTAAATATGGAGGTAATTATGGCAAGTGTAAAATTAAAGAATGTTAAAAAAGTATATCCTAACGGATATGAAGCTGTAAAAGATTTCAATTTAGAAATCAAAGATAAAGAATTTATAATATTTGTAGGTCCTTCTGGTTGTGGTAAGTCAACTACTTTAAGAATGATCGCAGGACTTGAAGATATTTCTTCAGGTGATTTATTAATAGATGATGTTAGAGTTAATGATGTTGAACCTAAGGATCGTGATATTGCGATGGTTTTCCAAAACTATGCATTATATCCTCATATGACTGTTTATGATAATATGGCTTTTGGTTTAAAGATTAGAAAATTCAAACCTGAAGATATTGATAAAGCTGTAAAAGAGGCTGCAAAAATCTTAGATTTAGAAACATTACTAGATCGCAAACCAGCACAATTATCAGGTGGACAAAGACAAAGAGTTGCGATGGGTAGAGCGATTGTTCGAAATCCTAAAGTATTCTTAATGGATGAACCTTTAAGTAATTTAGATGCTAAACTTCGTGTGCAAATGAGATCAGAAATTTCTAAATTACACCATAAATTAGGAACTACAATAATTTATGTAACTCATGACCAAACAGAAGCTATGACTTTAGGTACTAGAATCATAGTTATGAATAATGGTATAGTTCAACAATGTGATACACCTATGAATTTATACAATAAACCTAAAAATTTATTTGTAGCAAGTTTTATTGGTAGCCCACAAATGAATATAATCCCTTGTGTTGCTGAAAAAGAAGATGATAGAGTAGTGCTAAGATTTGTTGATCACAAATTCTACTTAACTAAAGAAAAAGCTGATAAATTAATTCAAGGAAATTATATTGGTAAAAAAGTTTTATTAGGAATTAGACCGGAAGATTTAAAGACAGTAAAAGTTTCTGATAGCTTAATTTCTGGTAAAGTTAATGTTTACGAACTTTTAGGTGCTGAATCTTGTATTTATTTTGATTCACACAAGATTAATGTTACTGCAAAAATCCCTTCAATTTACGATACAAAAGTTGATAATGATATCACATTATATCTTGATGAAGAAAAAATACACGTATTCGATCAAGAAACAGAAGAAGTTATTACAAATTAATTATTTAAAGGCTAGAGATTATTGCAAGATTATTCTAGCCTTTTTTCTCTTGTTAAAAGTGTTTAAAAAATAGTATAATTTAACAAAGGAGAAAATATGAAGTTTAATGTAGGAGTCTTTTTTGGTGGTAAAAGTTGTGAACATGAAATTTCTTGTATTACAGCTTCTCAAGTTTTAAAAGCGATAGATAGAAATACTTTCAATGCCATTCCTGTATATATTTCAAAAAATAATGAATTTTATATTGGAGATCAATTGGAAGATATTAATAATTATAAAGATTTAAATAAATTAATAAGTAATTGTCAAAAAGTTGATTTAATAAAATCAAATAATAAAGTTTTGCTTGTTCAATCAAAAAGAGGTATTTTTAATAAAAAACAAATAGTTCTTGATGTTGCTTTAATCGCTGCACATGGAGTAGGTGTTGAAGATGGATCGCTTCAAGGAATTTTTGAATTTTATGATTTACCTTATACAAGCAGCAAAGTTCTTCCGAGTGCTATCGGACAAGATAAAGTTATTCAAAAAATTATTTGGAATCATTTGAATATCCCAACAGTTCCGGGTTATTCATTAGATTATTATGATTTTATTCGCAATTATATCGATTATAAAGAAAAAAATTTAAGTCTAGGTTATCCATTGATTTTAAAACCTTCAAATCTTGGTTCAAGTATAGGGATTCAAATAGTTAATGATGAATCTGAATTTGAGGAAAAGGTTATAGAAGCTGCAAAATACGACTATAAAATACTAGTTGAAAAATTTATTAAAAATTTTAAAGAATTAAATTGTAGTGTTAATGGTTATAGTGATGAAATTGAAGCCAGCGTTATTGAAGAAGTTAATAAAGAAGAAAAAGAAATTTTGGATTTTGATGCCAAATACTTGAGTGGAAATAAAAATTCTAAAATTGATAATTTAAAAAATAGCGGAATGGCTAGTGTTAATAGAAAAATACCTGCTGAAATAGATGAAGAGTTAAGTGAATTGATTAAAAAATATTCTATAGATGCATATAGATTTATTGATGCGAGTGGAGTGGTTAGGATAGATTATATCTATGATTTAGATAGTAAAAAAATTTATCTAAATGAAATGAATAACATTCCTGGTTCTTTAGCATTTTACTTATGGAAGGAAAATGGTATTGAATTTGATAAGTTAATAACTATAATGATAGAAAACGCTATTGAAGCACATCGTTTAAAATCATTAAAAACTTCAACATTTGAAACAAATATTTTAGCAAATTATAAAGAAAGAGGAGGAAAATAAAATGTCAACACCACATATAAGTGCAAAAAAAGGAGATATCGCAAAAATTGTATTAATGCCTGGAGATCCATTAAGAGCAAAATTTATTGCTGATACTTTTTTAGAAAATGTAGTACAGTTTAATACTGTTAGAAATATGTTTGGTTTTACCGGAGAGTATAAAGGTAAAAAAATATCAGTAATGGGAAGTGGAATGGGTATGCCTAGCATAGGTATCTATTCTTATGAATTATACAACGTATATGATGTTGAAACTATAATCAGAATTGGTTCAGCAGGCGGATATACAGCAGATATGAAAATATATGATGTTATTTTAGCTAGCGGAGCTTATAGCGAATCTACTTATGCTTTAGCACAATCTAACGAAACAAAAAACATTTTAAAACCTAGTTTAGAATTAAATGAATTAATTATTGAAACTGCTAAAGAATTAAATATCCCAATGCATATTGATTTAATTCATTCTAGTGATGTTTTTTATCGACAAAATACAGACTATCTTGAAAAAGTTAAAGAAATTGGTTGTAAGGCTGTTGAAATGGAAAGTTTTGCATTATTCAACAACGCAAATGTTTTAAATAAAAAAGCCGCTTGTTTATTAACAATATCTGATTCTTTTGTAATAGAAGAAATCACAACACCTGAAGAAAGACAAACTTCTTTCACAAAAATGATGCAAATAGCTTTAGAAGCAGCAATTAAATTATGATAAATACACTAGTAATCTTATTTTTTAAAGATATTGAAAATAATATTATAGAGTTTATAAATAATTTTACTAAAAAAGAATTTATTATAGAAAATAATTATATAAAATTGAATGATGTAAATTTTGATATTTTATTTAGTTTGCATCAAATTTTAGAATATGAATTTGGACTTAAAATAATATCTTTTTATTTTAAAAATAAAAATAATAAAAGCATAAATGATACCGATGTTTATTTAAAACTTATAGATATGAACATAATAAAAGAAAATTTTGTTCATTGCGATGAATATTCATTTGAAAAATTTATTTTAGAAAGTGATGTAGTTAAAATTATTGAAGATTTCAATTTAAGAGATTTTGAATTAACTGATTTTGATATTAAATTTATTATTGATTTTTATCGTAATGAAGCAAATGTTGCGAAATTTTCAAGAAATGAATTTATGCACCGCAATAGTGTTTTATATCATATAGATAGAATACAGAGGAAAAGCGGATTGAATTTAAAAGTATACAAAGATGTTTTGAAATTATACATTTTTTCAATTTTAAAAAAGATAGATAAATAGGAGAAACAATATGAGTTATGCAATAGAAATGTTAAATATAACAAAAGTTTTCCCTGGCATTAAAGCTAATGATAATATAACTTTAAGAGTTAAAGAAAATAGTATTCATGCTCTTTTGGGTGAAAATGGTGCAGGAAAAAGCACCTTAATGTCTATACTTTTTGGTCTTTATCAACCAACAAGTGGGGTTATAAAGGTTAATGGCAAAGAGGTTAGCATTACTGATCCTAATGTTGCGAATGATTTAGGTATCGGTATGGTTCATCAACATTTTAAATTGATTGAATCATTTACAGTTACTGAAAATATTATTTTAGGACTTGAGCCAAAAGGAAAATTTGGAACTTTAGATATTAAAAGTGCTGCAAAAAAAGTAAAAGAAATATCTGAGTTATACGGATTAGAAGTAGATCCATACGCAAAAATTGATTCAATTAGCGTAGGTATGCAACAAAGAGTTGAAATATTAAAAATGCTTTATCGCAACAATAATATTTTGATTTTTGATGAGCCTACTGCTGTTTTAACACCTCAAGAAATTCAAGATTTAATGAAAATAATGAAAAATTTAATAAAAGAAGGAAAGACTATTTTATTAATCACACATAAATTGAAAGAAATAAAAGAGGTTGCTGACGAATGTACTGTAATTAGAAAAGGTGTCGGTATCGCTACAATTGATGTCTCTAAAACTAATGAAAAAGAAATGGCTGAAATGATGGTGGGTAGAGCAGTTAATTTTAACATTGATAAAAATGAATGCGATCCTAAAGATGTAGTTTTAAGTATTAAAAATCTTTTTGTAAAAAATTTTAAAGGTTTAAATGCTGTTAAAGATTTTAGTTTAGATGTTAGAGCGGGAGAAATTGTTGGGCTTGCTGGTATCGATGGTAACGGACAAAGCGAATTAGTTTATGCATTGACTGGTATGACTAAAATTGAAAGTGGTAATGTTTATTTAAAAGGCGAAGATATTACTAAATATAGTATCATTGATAGATTTAAAAAAGGTATGAGCCATATTCCTGAAGATAGACATAAACATGGTTTAGTTTTAGATTTTGAGTTAAGAGAAAATTTCGTTTTACATTCATATAATAATAAAGAGTTTTCTAGCACTGGATTTATTAAATACGATAAAGTTAATAGCTATGCAGAAAAATTAATTTCTGAATTTGATGTTAGAAGTGGAAAGGGTAAAGATTCTTTAACTCGTTCTATGTCTGGTGGAAACCAACAAAAAGCAATAATTGCCAGAGAGATAAGTGAGGCTAAGGAGCTTTTAATCATAGTTCAACCTACAAGAGGATTAGATGTAGGGGCTATTGAATATATTCATAGCAGAATTTTAAAAGAAAGAGATAATGGGAAAGCTATTTTACTTGTTTCGTTGGAACTTGATGAAATTATGGGTTTAAGTGATAGAATTGCTGTTATTCATAATGGCGAAATAAGCGGTTTAGTGTACCGAAAAAATACTGATGAAAATGAAATTGGTTTAATGATGTCTGGATCTTTACATAAGGTAGGAGGTGAAATTAATGAAAAAGGTTAATGCTTTAAAAATATCATTAATCGCTGTCGTATTTGGTTTATTAACTGGATTTTTGATAATAGCTGTAACTAATAGAAATCCATACAATTTAGTAGTTGCACTTGTTAGATCAATGGCGGGATTTAATCTATTGAAACCTGACAAACCTATAAATGTACTTTATATTTTAAATTGGTTTTTAGAAACAATGCCAATTATCTTAACTGGATTGAGCGTCGCTTTTGCTTTTAGAACAGGACTTTTCAATATAGGTGGTGAAGGACAATATATGCTTGGTTGTACTGCTGCTGCTTATGTTGCTTTATTTGTGAAAGCTCCATTCCCATTGCATCCTATTTTATGCATTTTAGCTGGACTTATAGCTGGAGGAATTTGGGGATTTATACCAGGTATTTTAAAAGCATTTAAGAATATTCACGAAGTTGTGGTATGTATAATGCTTAATTATATCGCTTGGTATTTAACTTCTTGGTTTGTAAGAGCGTATCTTCCAATAAACCCAAATACTGGATCTAGTTCAATTAATTTTCCAGAAAGTGCGATAATTCCTACATTAAATTTTGGAACTTCAAGCCAATTCAATTATGGAATTATAGTTGTAGTAATAGCTCTAGTTATTTTCCACGTAGTTATTGAAAAGACAACTTTTGGTTATAGTTTAAGAGCCACTGGTTTAAATTTTGAGGCAGCAAGATATGCCGGTATGAAAACTAAATTCAATATTTGTTCATCTATGTTTATTTCTGGTGCTTTTAGTGGTATAGCAGGTGCAGTAACTATCTTAGGTGTTTATCATTATGGAAGAACTTTCCAAGGCTTTGATGGTTATGGTTTTGACGGAATTTCAGTTGCTTTAGTAGGTGCATCTAATGGTATTGGTATCTTATTTAGCGGTCTTTTATTCGGTTTATTAAAAACCACCAGCAACAATCTTCAATTATTTAATATCCCGAAAGAAGTTGGTGAATTGATTCAAGGTGCAATTATTTTTGTGGTAGCTGCACAATATATAATTATATATTTAGAAGAAAAATTAAGTAAGAAAAAAGGAGAGTTTAAATAATGGAAGTTTTGAATAGTTTAATAGAAATGACTCCTATTAGTCTAATGCTTGCGACTCCTTTGATTATAGCTGGATTAGGTGGTTTATTTTCTGAAAAAAGTGGTATTGTAAATATAGCTTTAGAAGCTTGTATGTTGATAGGTGCTTTTGTTTCTGCTACATTATTGTATTTTTTATATGAAGCTCAAGTTCCTTTTGCAGCATGGATTTCAATTTTAGCCGCAGTTATTGTATCTACAATTTTTGTCAGTTTACACGCTATAGCATCTATTCATTTAAAAGCAGATCAAACAATTAGTGGTACTGCTTTAAATGTTATTTCAACCGGTTTAACGGTATATGCTTGCGAGATTATTTTTGGAGCTAAAAGTAGTAAGGCGTTTAATATAAGTGCTTCACTTAAAGAAGTTAGAATACCGATTTTAAAAGATTTACCTTTAATAGGGGTTTTATTTGATAAGATTTATCCTACAACTTATATTGCGATTTTAATGGTTGTGGTTGCTTGGTTTATTCTTTATAAAACACCATTCGGTTTAAGACTTAGAAGTTGCGGTGAATTCCCTCAAGCTAGTGCTTCTATGGGGATTAATGTTGTTAAAATGCGTTGGATAGGGGTTTTATTAAGTGGAGCTTTTGCAGGATTTGCGGGTGCTACATTAATGCTTACAACCCAAACATTTTTCTATTTTAACTCTGTTCACGGCTTAGGTTTTGTGGCTATTGCTACACTCATTTTTGGTCGTTGGAATCCTTGGGGAATCTTAGGTGCTGGTATCTTTTTCGGATTTGCTCAAACTTTAGGTTTATATAGCAGTAATGTGAAAATGCTAAGTTTTATCCCTCAACAATTCTTCTCTCTCTTTCCGTATTTAATTACAATTGTGGTAATTGCATTATTTAGTGGTAAAGGTTCTGCACCAAAAGCTGCTGGTGAAATATATGATGCAAGTAAAAGATAATTTAATTATTAATGATAAATTTAAAAAAATAACTTATAATTTTAAAATTATTGACGACTTTACGATTAATAAATTATATTTTTATCAAATATTTTCAATATTATTAAAAGAATTCAGCAATAATTTTGATACTAAAGAAAAGATGATTCTTGAAAAAGATCGTCTTTTTGATATTGGGGTGCAGTATTACCAAAAATTAAGATCAGATAAAATAATATCGACAATAAGAATAGATTTTTTAAACCCAAAATACACCAATTTAAAAATTAACGATTATCATAATTTTATTGAAGAAATATTAAATAACCCAATTGTAAATATTGATAAATTCGAATATGCTAAAAGTAAAATTTTGGATGTTATAAGAAGAAAATCAGAAAAACCTTTAAATATAGCCATCAAAAATGCTTTTGAAAAAATAGATGATAAATACGGTTTAAAAAAATATAATTACGGTATTTATGAAAATATCATTAATTTTAAATATAATGATTATTTAATGGAATTAGATTTATTTTTAAACAAAGAAAAAAAATTAATGATTTATGGGGATGTGGATGGGGAAAATCCGTACTATCAAAAATATGTATTTTCAAACGATTATAATTTTAATTTTAAAAATATTGATGTTGTTAAAATTCAAGATATTAAAGAATCATCACAATTTGATCAATCTATCACACTTTCTTTTTTTAAAAGCAATATTCTTTTTGATAGTGATTATTATTTAAAATTTTATGTTGCTATTAATCTTTTAGCGTTTGATCATAATTCTTTGATGTTTTTAGAAGCTAGAGAAAAAGAAAATCTTTGTTATAGCGTTTCAAATATTTTATTAGAAAATGAAGGTATCTTTATAATATACAGCAGTATTTCAAATAATTGTTACGAAAAATATAAAGAGGTTTTGAATAAACAGATAACTAGAATAAAAAATAAAAAATATCCTAAAATAATTCTTGAAAGAATTAAAAAATCTTTAATTCAATCTATCATTTTAGAGGAAGATAAACAGTATCTATCGTTAGAAAGAAAATTTAATGAAGAATTTTTTAAAAGAAATAAAGAAACAATAATTAATAGTATTAATACGGTTACTAAAGATGATATTTCAAAAATATTTATGGAAGTTAATAATTTCTTTAATTATTTTTTAAGTGGTGATGGTTATGAATGTAATAAATGATAAATATAGCAACGAAAGATATTATAGTTTTAAATTAAAAAATGGACTTAATTTATATATAGTAGAAAAACCTAATTTCAAAACAGTTTTTGCAGCTTATTTTGTTAAAGCGGGATCTTTAGATTTAAAAGGTTATTTCGATAATAAATTATTAAATTTTAATAGTGGAATCGCACATTTTTTAGAACACTTATTATTTAAGACTGAAAAAGGAGATGTTATAAGTCAATTTTCTAATTTCGGTTATGATGTTAATGCGTATACCTCTACTAATGAAACTGTATATTATTTTACCGGTGTTAAAAATAAAATAAAAAAGGCTATAAATTTACTTTTATCTTTTACCAATTCATTAATTATTAATAAAGATGATGTAGATGCTGAAAGAGAAATAATAAGACAAGAACTTTTAATGTATCAAAATAGTGAAAATAAATTAATAAATGAAAGTTATAAAGAACTTTATAATCAAAACACCATTAGATACGATATAGGTGGAGATGATTCTAGTATAGATAAAATTGATCTTGATGAGTTATATATGTTTTTTAATTCGTATTATACCTATAATAATTCAAATGTTTTGATAATTTCACCATTTAAATATCAAAAAATTTTAAATATCATTGAGGAATTTGATTTTGTTGTTAAAAAAGAAAATATTTTTAATGAATTTAAATATAATGACCAAAAAATTGGTATCAAAAATAAAAAAATAACAATAAATAATTCTAGTTTTAAAAGAAGCATTGGTTATAGATTAGATAACTTTGATAAAAATAACTATTTTTATCTGGAATTATTATTTAAGTTCGCTTTAGAAATGGTTTTTAGCGAGTTGAATAGTGAGTATGAAAAGTGGATAAACAAAAAGATTATTAATGATTATTTTTCTTATGATGTTAATTTTAATAAAGTTCATCAAGAAATGATTTTTTATTTTGAAAACGATAAAATAACTGATTTAAATAATTTTATTGAATATAATTTAAAAAATTTCAAATTCGATGAACATAAATTGATTCAACTTAAAAATAGATTTATAAATAAACATTATGAAATATTTGATTCTATTGAAGAATACGGGTTTGAATTTATAAAATCTATTATTAATGATAGAAATATGTATGAAATTTATGATATAGTTAAGAAGATAAAAATTGAAGAAATTATAGAAATTGTAAATAAAATTGATTTTTCTAATTATTCAATTGTAAGTATAAATGGAGAGTGAAAAAAATGGCTTTTGAGAATTTGCAAGATAGATTGAGTCAGACTATTAAAAATATTCAAGGAAAAGGGAAATTAAGCGAAAAGAATATGGAAGAAACCCTTAATGAAATTAGGGTTGCTTTGCTTGAGGCTGATGTCAATTATAGAGTAGCGAAAAATTTTCTTGATAAAATTAAAGAAAAAGCATTAGGTGTAGATGTTATTAATTCAGTTGAACCGGCACAAATGCTTGTAAAAATTGTAAATGATGAGCTTATTTCATTATTTGGTGATGAAAATAAAGGCATTAATTATAATAATAAGATTACCAAATTGATGATGGTTGGTCTTCAAGGTAGTGGTAAAACAACATCTATTGCTAAAATTGCTAAATTAATTAAAGAAAAAGATAATAAAAAAGTATTATTAGTAGCAGCGGATCTACAAAGACCTGCGGCAATAGAACAACTTCAAACTTTAGGTAAAGAAATAGAAGTTGAAGTTTTTACTTTAGGATTAAACTATAATGCAGTTGATACTGTTGAAAAATCATTAATTTATGCAGAAGAAAAAGGATATGATGTTTTACTCATAGATACCGCAGGTAGATTACAAATTGATGAAATTTTAATGAACGAATTAGTAACCATTAAAAATCGTATCAACCCTGACGAAATTTTACTTACGGTGGATGCTTTAACTGGGCAAGATATTTTAAATGTATCTAAAAAATTTAATGATTTATTAAATGTTACTGGCTTGGTTGTTACTAAATTTGATGGTGATTCAAAAGGTGGAGGAGTTTTATCTGTTAAAGCAGAAACAAATGTTCCTGTAAAATTTGTAGGTATCGGTGAAAAAATAAGTGATATTGAACTTTTTTACCCTGATAGATATGCATCTAGAATTCTAGGTATGGGTGATATTGTTAGTTTGGTTGAGAAAGCTCAAAGCGAACTAGATATTAAACAAGCTAAAAATAGTGCTAAAAGACTTATTAGCGGTAAATTTACTTTAGATGATTTATTAATCCAGATTGAACAAACACAAAAAATGGGATCTTTACAATCTATAATCAAAATGATCCCTGGAATGAATGATATGGCTAAGGCTTTAGAAAATGTAGACACTGATTCACATTTTAAAATTTCAAAGGCTATCATTCAATCAATGACAGCGTATGAAAAACAACATCCTGAAGAACTTAGAAATTCACATAAGCGAAGAATAGCTTCTGGTAGCGGAACTAGTGTTGCGGATGTTAATAAATTGATTGCACAATTTGAAAAAACAAAGAAAATGATGAAGGGAATGGGTTCATTATTTTCTAACTACAATATCGATGAAGAATAAAAACCTCAAATGAGGTTTTTATATTTTTTGTATTACTAATGAATTTAAACCTATATGGCAAAGTAAGATAGATGGTAAGTTTCTAACTTCATATTTTAAGTTAGGATATTTAGTTTTAAATACTTCAATAATTTCTTTAATTTCTTCATCGCTATATGAGTGTAAAAAAGCTAACTTATTATTTGTTTCATCAAAATCTTCTGATAGTTTTTCAAAAACAGTTTCATATAATTTTTTATCAGTTTTACAAGTAGAAAGTTTTTCTATTTTTTCAACACTATTATCTAGATATAATAATATTTTAATTTTTAATAATGAAACGAAAGGGTAAACTAACGGTGAAATTCTACCACCTCTTTTTAAATGATTAAGATCGGTAGGATAAATTAAGCTTAAATTTTTTGAAATTTTATCATTAACTAACGAAATAATTTCATCGTGCTGTTTTTCTTTTTCAATCGCATCAGAAATTAATAAAGCAAGATTTTTTAACGGTTCACCAGCACTTTTTGAATCTATAATTGTTACATTACCCATTTGTAAGTCTTCTTTAACAGAAATTATAGTTTGATAAGTTCCTGAAAGGTGGCTAGAAATTACAGGAACATAAATATGATCGTAATTTTCTTTTTTAAGACCTTCAAAAATTTCGTATATAATTCCAATTGAAGGTTGAGAAGTTGAAGGCATTTTACCATTTTTTAAAGCTGAATATATTTCATTATAAGAAATTTCATATAAATCATTGTAACTTTTATCATCTATTAAGATATTTAATGGTATTAATTTAATATTTTTTTGATTTGCTTCTTCTAATGTGAAAGAAGAAGATGTGTCAGTAATTACTATTCTTTTCATTTTTTACTCCTTTAAATTTTTTCTAATTATTTCAATAGCTTTTAATACTAGTTGATATTCTTCATTTTCTAGTTTATTTTTAAATTTATTTAAAATAAAATCACCATAACCACCATTTTTAGCATATATTTTTAAAAAATTATTTGTGATTTTTAAATTATACTCACGATGGTCAGAAGTTTCGGGTATTTTTTCAATAAAATTCAATTTAATTAATTTTTTAATTCTATATGTTGCGTTTGGTAAAGATATGTTTACAAAACGTGCGAATTCACTTATTGTGGGTTGATTTAAAATATAGATTATCTCAGCATCTAAAAGGGAAGATGCATTAGCCTCTTTATTGTTTTTTAAATGCAGATACATATTTTTAAAAAATTCTAATCTAAACAACCTATAAGTGTGTTCAAATTCTTTTTCCAATATACCTCCTTAATTAAAAATATTTAATTAAAATATTTTAACTATATTTTAACATTTATATTTTATTTGTCAAATTAATAAAATGTGCTATAATAATTCGTAGTAAAGTCCTTTAATTCAAAACTGTGATTTTGAAAAGGTTAATAAAATAATAATGGACTTTATTAGAAAGAGGTCTAATATGAGTGAAAAAGTAGATTTACTACTTGATATCCACGACAAACCTAAACCTAATCAATGGTTTTTATTGTCTTTCCAACACGTTTTTGCTATGTTTGGAGCAACTGTTTTAGTACCGTTGCTTACAGGTTTTCCAGTTTCTGTTGCTTTATTTGCATCTGGAGTAGGTACTTTAATTTATTATGTTATAACTGCATTTAAAGTTCCGATATATCTAGGTTCTTCTTTTGCTTACATCAGTGCTACCATAGCTGCTGTGAGTGCTTCTGGTGGGGATTATGGGAGTGCTCTTAGTGGTCTTGTTTTAGTTGGTTTATGTTATGCGTTTGTTTCTATTATAATTAAATTGTTTGGTACAAATTGGATTGATTTCATTCTCCCTCCTATTGTTATAGGTCCGATGGTTGTGATTATAGGTTTAGGACTTTCAAGTGTAGCAGTAAACAATTCTGGTTTAATTGTTGGGGCTGATTTAAAGCATATTTTTGTAGCCTTATTCACCTTTGTAGCAACCGCAATACTTATTACAAAGGCTAAAGGAATTTTAAAATTAATACCTTTCCTTGCTGGTATTATTCTTGGTTATATTGTGGCAGTAGCTTTAAATATTGTTGATTATAGTTCGTTTAATGAAGTTTTAAATCAAGGAAAAATTTTTTCATTGCCTGAATTTTTATTACCTTTTAAATTTGCAAATTTTAAACAATATGAATTTAAAATAGATGCAGTTGCTTTATCTGTAGTTCCTGTCTTTATTGTAACTATTGCAGAACATATAGGGGATCATACTGTTTTAAGTAAAATATGTGGCAGAAATTTCTTAAAAGATCCAGGACTTCATCGCACAATTCTTGGAGATGGTATCGCAACATCATTCAGTGCTTTGATTGGTGGACCTGCAAATACTTCTTATGGTGAAAACACCGGGGTTATTGGAATGACTAAAGTTGCATCAATTTATGTTACAGCTGGTGCTGCGATTATCGCGATACTATTATCATTCTTACCAATAATTTCTGCTTTTATAACTTCAATCCCAAATGCAGTAATTGGAGGTATGTCAATAATTCTTTATGGTTGTATTGCTTCTAATGGTTTAAAAATTTTAATTGATCATAAGGTTGATTTTTCTAAACAAAGAAATTTAGTTATCGCAAGTGCTATGCTTGTTATAGGTATAGGTGGTGCAATTCTTCCTTTAGGAAATATAGTTTCTTTAAGTGGCACTGCACTTTCTGGTATTGTGGGTGTTATTTTAAATCAAATATTACCTAAAGAATAATTTATATTTTGTTTTATTAAAAGCACCATTAAGGTGCTTTAATTTTAAAATTTTTAAAACAATCCTTGATAAGATGAATTAATATAATTATTGTTTTGTGATAAAATAAATGGAAACAATAAGATATAACATCATTATTGTTATAATAGAAAGGAAAATATATGACTATTTTTGAAAAAACAAAAGGAAAACAAATAGAATTAAAATATGAAGAGACTGGTTACCATTTTATAATGAAATATCTTACAGAAAAAGAATTAAAGTGGGTAGCACAATTTGAAGTTTCTGAAGGTGAAGCTAGCGAAGGTGTTGAAAATTACTATTCTTATCAAATTTCTGAAAATGTTTATAATATAAATTGGGTCGAAGAAGAGGGGTTGACTGTTTCGCAAATTTTAGATTTTAACACTTTTTCTGTATATGCTTTTTTAACTTGGAATGATGAAACCAAGAGAGGCAATAGAGAAGCTCTTTTACAAAAAGGAATTTTCAAAATAATTAATGAATAAACAAAACACCTTAGGGTGTTTTTAATTTAATAGAGAAATATTTAGGAAAAATTATAATATAAACCAATAATTAAATATGATTTATTATATTGTAAAAAAAGAAAAAGAAAATATTTATTATGATCAAACAAAACCAAGAAATTTCAAAAATCTTAAAACTTTTTTAAATGAAAAATGTCTTTCCAATGGATCTACCTTAGAAGGGAGAATGAAATCTTTTAATTTTATTTTAAACACCAGACAAAAACCTTGTATTTTAATTAGTGATATCAAGGCTGAATTATTAATTCCATTAAATTCAATCAAATCAAAAAATAATATTTTAATAAATTATTATTCTATTAAATCAGTTAGTGGTGAAGGTAACATCACAGAAATAGAGTTTATAAACAATAAAAAAGAAATCTTTGATTTTAATAAAAGAATTATTTTAAAACAAATAAAAAGGTGTGATTTGTTTTTGAAAAAAATAAGAATTTCTTAATTAATGATATAATAGTTTTGTATGAAAGTTATTAATTTATATCAAAAAAAAGATGTACTCATTGAAAAGATAGGAGTTGCTAAAATAATAGTTCTAGGCTTTTTTTCACTTATATTTATAGGTAGTGTTTTATTATATATGCCATTTTTTCATACTGGAGCAATAAAAATTAATTATATTGATGCACTGTTTATTGCTGCATCCGCAACTTGCGTTACTGGACTTACCACAATACCTATTGATTTAGCCTTTAATAGATATGGTGAAGTTATAATAATGATTTTAATAGAACTTGGTGGTTTGGGATTGATGACAGTAGTTTCATTAATCTTATTATTTGTAAAAGGTAAATTGCAATTTAAAGAAAGAATGCTTTTAAAAGATTCGGTAAATAAAGATAATTTTCAAGATTTAAAAAAATATGTTAAAAATATTATTAAATACAGTTTGTCGATTCAATTTATCGGTTCATTAATTTTATCAATTTCTTTGATTAAAAAATATGGAATTTTAATCGGTTATTTTAAATCGTTATTTTTAAGCATTAGTGCATTTAATAATGCTGGATTTGATACCTTAGGAAGTCAATCCTTGGTTCCTATGAGAAATGATATAATTTTTAACATTACCATTGTATTTCTTATAATTTTAGGTGGTTTAGGATATGTTGTTTTATTCGATATTAGACACTTTATTTCAAAACATACAAAAAAATTAAAAGTATATACTAAATTAACTCTTTTAATAACTGCTTTTTTAATTTTTTATGGTGTGATTATGGTGTTTATTTTAGAATACAATAACCAATTAACAGGAGAAAGTTTGATAAATAAAATTTTACTTAGCCTTTATACCAGTACCAGCTTAAGAACCGCAGGCTTTTATTCAATATTTTATGATAAAATTTTAAATCCTACTAAAATCCAAATGATTATTTTGATGTTTATCGGAGGAAGTCCTGGTGGAACTGCAGGCGGAATTAAAACAACAACTATATTTTTAGTTTTAATAAGTTTCATTGCACAAGCTAAAAAAGATAACAATTTAACTATTTTTAATCGTGAAATTTCTACAGATAATTTTTTAAAAGCTTTTGGAATATTCACATTTTATCTGTTTATTATTTTCAATTCATCTTTTTTGTTAAGTTTAATTGAAAAAAACATCCCTTTAATTGATTTGGTTTTTGAAACGGTAAGTGCTATTAGTACTACTGGACTTAGTATAAATGTATCACCACTTTTATCGTTTTATGGTAAAATTATAGTGATTATTTTAATGTTTGTCGGAAGGGTGGGTCCAATCACCATAGCTTATTCAATGACAAAGGAAAAAAATAATTCTTCTAAATTTAGAAGACCAAATGTAGAGGTATTGGTTGGTTAATATGAAAAATAAAAAAACGTTTTTAATACTAGGGCTTGGAATTTTTGGCTCTACCATCGCAAAAGAATTAGCTAAATATGGTAATGATGTTATTGTTGTGGATAAAGACATGAAATGCATTGACAGATTGGTAGATTTTGTTAGTCACGGTGTGTGCTGTGATTTTAATGATATTACTAATTTAAAAAATATCGGTATTGATGAAATAGATTGTGCCATTATCGCTACTTCTTCTCATTTAGATGAAGTTGTTATGGCTGTTATGAATCTTAAAGAATTAAATGTTCCAATGATTATCGGTAAGGCTAAAAATAAAAAATATGCTAATGTTTTACTTAAAGTTGGATGCGATAAAGTTATTACCCCCGAAAAAGAAATGGGAATTAAAATCGCAAAACATTTATCTTCTGAAGGAATTGTTGATTTGATTGAAGTTGATAAAGAATTTAATATCGTTGAAATAAAAGTTCCAAATAGTTTTGTTAATAAAAATTTAATTGAATTGGATTTAAGAAATAAATACAACATTAATGTAATAGGTGTTAGAAATAGTGTTGATGATAAATTAAACTTAAATGTAAATCCTAATGAAACAATTAAAAAAGATGATCATTTATTAATAATAGTTGATAATATTTCATTAAAGAAAGTAATAGATTTTGAGTAGGTGAGTATGATTAATAAAAATACATATAAAAACATTTCATTAATAGCTTTAATATTTCTGTTGGATAGAATAAGTAAATCAATGATTGAAAAAAAATTAGAACTTCACCAAAGTTATGAAATAATTAAAGATTTTTTTTCTTTAACCTATGTTAGAAATACTGGGGCAGGTTTCAGTATTCTTCAAGGGCAAATGTGGTTTTTTTGTCTTGTTAGCATTTTAGTTTTAATATTTTTAATATATTTATTAACAAAAGAAAAAAGATTGTTGTATCAACTTATTTACTCATTTATTATCGCAGGTACTCTAGGTAATTTTTATGATAGATTAAATTATAGATATGTGATAGATTTTTTTAATTTTAAAATATTTAATTACAATTTTCCAATTTTTAACATTGCTGATATTGCAATCACAATAGGTGGATTTTTAATTTTGTTAGACTTTTTAAAAAAGGAGAAATTAAATGGGTAAAACATATATAGTTGATTTTGAAGATGTATCTTTTAGAATAGACCAATTTTTAGCTGAAAAAACTGATTTAAGCAGAAGCAACATTCAAAAACTTATTAAGGAAGCTAAAGTTTTAGTTAATGGAGAAACAACAAAATCTAGTTATCGCATCGAAATAGATGATGTAATAACATTGATGGAAAATGAAGTAAAAACTCAAAATGTTGAACCTGAAGATATTAAGATAGATATTGTATATGAAGATGATGATATTATTGTTGTGAATAAAGCCAAAGGAATGGTTGTTCATCCAGCTAACGGTAATTATTCAAACACCTTGGTAAACGCACTTCTTTTTCATTCAAAAAATTTAAGTGCTGTTAATGGTGAATTTAGACCTGGGATAGTCCATAGAATTGATAAAGATACTAGCGGTCTTTTAGTTTGTGTTAAAAATGATTATGCACATAATTTTATTGCTAATCAATTACAAGATAAGACTTGTTACAGAAAATATTATGCTTTGTTAAATGGAGTTGTGGAACATAATAATATTGTGGTTGATGCTCCTATCGGTAGAAGTAATAAAGATAGACAAAAAATGTGTGTTACTGATATTAATTCAAAAAATGCTCTTACAAAAATTAATGTTCTTAATCGTTATTCAAAAACTACACTTGTAGAATGTCAGTTGGAAACAGGAAGAACTCATCAAATCAGAGTTCATAGTCAATATATTAAACATCCTGTGGTTAATGATCCAAAATACAGCAACAAAACTATTGATGATAAAGGTCAAGTTCTTCATGCTTATTTTTTAAGTTTTATTCACCCTAAAACTTTAGAAAGAATGGAATTTAAAACTCCAATTCCTGATTATTTTAACCAGTATATTAAGGAGTATAATAGTGACTGGTAATAGAATTTTAGTTATTGCTGAATTTTTAATTAGATATTACGGTTATGAATTGATTACTCCAATAAATAAAGAAATAAAAGAAGTTTATTTATTTAAGCCTTTTTCAAAATTACCGATAATAAGATTAACTGTATATAGCTATGATGTTTTAAAGAGTAATTATAATGTTTATTTAACCAATTTTAACATACTTAAAAATACTGCGTATTTTAGCGATAATAAATTTATAAATATTACCGTTAATGACGAAGAGTTTGTTGACGGAGATATTATCAATATTGGTTATAATTACGAATCATTTGAAAAGTTAAAGAAATATTTTAAAAATATAGAAGAAATTTTTTACAACACCAAAGATGATGATCAGTTAATAAAAGATATTGAATTTAATATTTTAAAAAACAATAATAACATCATACATCTATTAAAAATAAATAGATTACCAATAATAACATATTCAATAATGTTTATTTGTTGTTTTTTATATCATTTATCTACTGTTGCGAATGAAAACAGTCATTTTGCTGCATTAATTTATTTAGGTGCATCGTATGATACTTTTATATTAGCTTTTAAAGAATATTATCGATTTATTACTTCTGCATTTTTGCATTCTAATTTATTACATTTAATGTTAAATATATTTTCACTTTTTTGGGCTAAAGAAATAGAAATAAGATTAGGTTATCTCAGATATTCGATTTTATTATTATTATCAATTTTATTAGGAAGTAGTTTATCGTTTATTTTTAATAAAAATGTTATTTCTATTGGATTTAGCTCAGCTATTTACGGTTTGTTCACTTTAATTGTTGTAAAAATGTTTAATGAAGGGGTGCTTTTAAAAAATAAAAACATGATGATGCTTATAGCTTTCAATTTAGTTATCAATTTATTAAGTTTTATTAATGTTTATGCACATATTGTAATATTCTTTAATATTATAGGAGGATTTATAGCAGGGGTTTCTTTGTATTATCTATATTTTTATCCTAATTTAAAAATAAATATTAATGAATTAAGAAAAAATATAATAAAATCGATATTGATTTTATTGATAGGGATTGGTATTAAAATTTATACTATAAAAGTAAAAGAGCCACTTTATATTAAGTTAGATAAAGAAGTTATTGATATTATAAAAAATGAAAATAAACAAAAAGAAATGTTAAGTAAATTAGAAAGGTATTATCAAAATTTTTATGAATAGAATTTTATCTTGGAAAGAATATTTTATGGCACTTGCTAAAATTAGTGCTAAAAGATCTAAAGACCCTAATACTCAAGTTGGTGCTTGTATTGTTGATGAAGATAACAGAGTTGTTTCTATCGGTTACAACGGTTTTCCCAAAGGATGCGATGATAATATTTATCCATGGGGAAGGGACGGGGAGTTTTTGGAAACAAAATATCCTTATGTTGTTCATGCGGAGTTAAATGCAATTTTAAATAGTAATAAATCATTAAAAAATACTTCAATTTATGTAACTCTTTTTCCTTGTAATGAATGCTGTAAAGCAATTATTCAAAGCGGTATTAAAAAAGTTTATTATGAAAGTGATAAATATAGTGATACCGATATTGTTAAAGCTAGTAAAAAAATGTTTATCAGTGCTGGTGTTGAATTAATTCAAATTGATAAAACTTTTGAATTAATAATTAAATGAATGTGGTAAAATATTATTATGAACAGAAGAGAATATCGCATTAAATTAATAGAAATTATTTATCAAAATTTATTACTGAAAAAAGATTTTAATATTCTAATACAGGATAATTTAGCAGAAATACCGGTAGATATTTATTTTAAAAAAATACTATCTTATATAATAAAAAATAAAAATAGTATCATTACAGAAATAAACCCTTTTTTAAACAAATGGGAATTTGATCGTTTGAATTATGTGGTTCAAGCTATTTTAGTATTGGCAATAAGTGAATTTAAACATTCAAAAAACGATAATGCTATAATAATAAATGAAGCTGTTGAACTCACTAAAATTTATTGTTCTGATGATGATTACAAATTTGTGAATGCACTATTAGACAACTATGCAAAATGACAATGTTATTACTATTTTTCAATTAACAAGTTATTTAAAAAGAAATTTGGAAAATAATATTAATTTAAAAGATATTCAAATTAAAGGAGAAATAAGTAATCTTAGCATTAAAAATCATATTTATTTTGATTTAAAAGATAACTATAGTAAAATATCTTGTTTTTTAGATTATAGATATAAAAAAGATATTGATAAATATAAAAATGGTGATGAAATTATATTAAAAGGTGATGTATCGGTATATCTTCCTCTAACTAAAATCCAAATCAACGTTAAGGAATTTAAACATTTAGGTTTAGGTGATTTGTATTATAAATTTGAATTATTAAAAAAAGAACTTAGTGAACTTGGATATTTTCGCGAAGATTTAAAACAAAAAATTCCTTTTTTACCTTCAAAAATAGCAGTTGTGGTGGGTGAAAATAGTGCCGCTTATTCAGATATTAAAAAAAGTTTTAACAAAAGATATCCTATAGCTAAGGTTGATTATTATTTCAGTTTAGTTCAAGGAAATGAAGCTGCTAAAGATATTATAAAAAATTTAAAAAAAATTGATTCGTTAGGTTATGATGCTATTATTTTAGCAAGAGGTGGTGGTAGCAGCGAAGATTTATGGGCTTTTAATGATAGAGATTTAGCTATAACTATTTTTAATTTAAAAACATTTATAATTACAGGTATTGGTCACGAACAAGATTATACAATCGCAGATTATGTTTCTGATTTTAGAGCAATTACTCCTACTGCAGCTGTAGAAAATATAACTATCGATATAAATGATATTATCAACAACATTAAACATCAAAAAATCAGAATATATAAAAATATTAATAATAATCTTTCAAAATTTATATTGGATGTTAAAAATTATAAATTAATAATCCAAACTAAAAAAGAAAATATTTTAAATTTAAAAAACAAAGTAAATAAAACAAAAATGTTATTGAAATTAAAACTTTTAAATAACTTAGAAACCAGAAGAAAAGAATTTTTAAATAAGAATTTAACTTTAAAAAATCAGATTATGAATATTTTAGTAAAACAAAAAAATTTAGTAAATAGATTTTACATAATTTTAAATGCTTATAACCCTAAAAATGTGTTATCAAAAGGATACGCTTTGATTTATAAAGAAAATAAAATTTTAAAAAATACTAAAAATTTAAAAATCAATGACAATTTAGATTTAGTATTAAATGATGGTAAATTGAAAGTAAGAGTGGAGGAAATAGTTGAATGAATTTTTCTGAAAAAATTAAAAAATTAGATGAAATAGTCGATAAAATGGAAAATAAAGACCTAGATTTAGATGAATCATTGAAACTTTATAAAAAAGGTAGTAATCTTTGCGATGAGCTTTTAAAAGAAATAGAAATTGTAATTAAAAATATTGAGGAAGATGTTAATGAATAAATCTTTTGAATTTTATCTTAAAAATAGACTCAAAAATATTAAAGATTATCGCTTAAAAGAAACTTTATACTACGCTATTGAAGAGGGGAAAAGATTCAGACCTGAACTTATTTTTTCTATTGTGAAAGGATTTAATCTACCTGAGAAAATAGCATATAGTTATGCTTTAGCATTAGAAATGATTCATTCTTATTCTTTAGTACATGATGATTTACCTAGTATGGATAATGCGGATTTAAGAAGAGGTAAACTTACTGTACATAAAAAATATAGTGAAATTGATGCTATACTTACCGGAGATGCATTACTTACTCATTCTTTTTTAATAGCAGCTAGTGCTAAAAGATCTGTCAAAGAAAAACTTGCAGTTATTAAAGAACTTAGTTATCATTCTGGAATTAATGGTATGATTTATGGTCAATCTTTAGATACCGATAATTATCTTATAGAAAATGAAACTGAAATTCATAAAATTGAAGATTTTAAAACTGGTGCACTTTTTAAATGTTCACTTTTAATCGGGATGCATATAGTTAAAGATTATAAAAATAGAAAATTTTATGAAAAATTGGGTATTTTGATTGGTAGAATTTTTCAAATGCAAGATGATTTATTTGATGTTACTAGAAGTAAAGAAGAAACTGGAAAAACCGCTGATAATGATATTAAAAATAATCGTAATACAATTTTAAATTTCTACAGTGTTGATGAACTTAAGGAAATTATAGCGATTGAATTTTCTAAGGTGTATAAACTTTTAGAAAATCAAAAATTTGATATTTCATATTTAAAAGAAATAATTTATAAAATGGAGCATAGATGAGGATTTTTAATTATAGCGATATATCTGAATTAAATAGTTTAAATAATGAGGAATTATCAATTTTTATTAATGATATTAGAAATTTAATTATTGATAAAATCAGTAAAAATGGCGGGTTTTTAGCTGAAAATTTAGCCAATACAGAAGTTATAACTTCATTATTTTTAAATATTTCTGAAAATAATTTATTTTTTTATAATAATAACCATGCTTTTTTAACACAATTGCTTTTAGAAAATAAATTTGATTTGTTTAAAATAAACAAGATTGAAAATTATGATATCGAATTAAATAACACTAAAATATTAAAGGGTAGTGTTTATGAAAATTTATTATATATTAAAAATTTTATTATAAAAAATAATAAACATATCTACTTTTATTTATACAATCATAAATATTCAAAAGAAGAAATAGAGTTAATTAACTTATTTTCTAACAATAACTATCCTGTAACAATAATAAATCTTCAAACTAAAGATTTAGAAACTAACATTTTAACCTCAAACATCAATAAATTAAGAACTAGTAATTTTTATTATAACATTAAAAATATTATTAAAAATAATCTCGATAAGAATGACATCAGCAAAAATTTTTCTGATGGAATTAAAAATCTTAAAGATAATATTAGAAACTCAATAATTTTAAAAAAAGAATTTGATAATATTGGTATTAATTATTTATTTGTAAAAAACGGACATGATATTAGTGAATTAAATAATGTTTTTAAAAAAATTAAAAGTTTCTCATTTCAATTTGTTGATATTTTAGTTAATAAATCCCAAGGTTTTAAATATAGATTTTTAGATTTAAGAAATAAATATAATTTTACTGAAAGTTTTAATATAAAAAACGGAGAATTAATACTTGATTTAAAAAAAATAAAATTAAAAAATATTAATCAATTATATAGTCTAGCAAAAACTTATAATATCCCTATAATTGTCGATAAAGATTATAAAGATTCTGAATTATTTTATAATATCGGAGAGATTTTAAGCAAGGAAGAGTTATTTTCTCTTTTAACATTAGAAAACGATAGAAAAAAAATAATAATTTTAAATGAAAAAAATATAAATTATATATTTGATAGAATAGATATTGAAGATATTAATATCTCAAACATTATCTTAATAATCGATTATAATAATTGTGGTTCACTTTACAACACTTACAATAGAACAGACTATTTTAATAGAATTAATATTTATGAAAATGTTGATATCTTATCAATAATAACTTTTTATAACTTATGCATAAATATAGAAAAATCAATCTATTTAAAAAATTTAGTTGTTTTTAAAACTGAAGATGTTTTTACTTGCGATAAATACTATGAAATATCTGAAGATTTTAAATGGTCTTACCTTATTAAAGATAGTGATTATAACAAAAATATTATAACTTATGGAAAATCATTAATTAGAATTGAAAAAATTATCAAAGATAATAATTTAAAAATTAATTTAATAAATGCCACTAACTTATCTAAAATCGATTCAGAAATAATCAAGGAAATTTCTAAAAATAAAGCTAATAATTATATATTCACAAAAGATTACAAAAATAGTTGTTTATACCCTAATATTTTAAAATTTATAAACGAAAACCAATTAAATTTTAATCTTAAATATTATGGTGAAAATAATTTTTTATTAAAAAATATTAATCACAATAAAAATCTAATTGAAAACTTTTTGGAAGAGGTGGGAAAAGATGATTGAAAAAATATATTTAGAAAATTTTATCTTAATTGAAAAAGCAGAGATTGAACTAAATAACAATTTCGCTGCATTTGTAGGGGAAACTGGTGCTGGTAAATCTATCATAATCGATGCGATTGGTTATTTGACAGGAAATAAAATAGATAAGGAGGTTGTTGGGAAATTTAAAGATAAAGCTATAATTGAAGGTTATTTTCAATTAAATGATGAAATAAAAAATATTCTAAATGATAATAATATAGAATTTGATGATTATCTTATTGTTACTAAAATTATAAGTAAAGATAAAAAATCAATTACTAAAATAAATGGGGTAGGTGTAACTATTGTTTTTTTAAATTCTTTAATGAAAAATTTTATCGATATTCACTCACAGAAAGAAGGTAATTATTTATTAGAGAATAAAAACCATTTAAAGTTAATCGATAAATTTTCTGACATAGAAAGTCATATTTTAAAGTTTAAAAATGATTATGATAATTATAAAAAATTAATTATTAAAAAAAATGAATTATTAGAGACTCAATACAACGAAAGAGAAATTGAATATTTAATTAATGAAATTGATGAGATCGAGAAAGCTAATTTATCAATTGATGAAGAAAATGAATTAATTGATAAAAGTAAAAATATTAAAAATTTTATTAAAATAAATAGCAGTTTAACTGAAGCTATTGAATTATTTGAAAATAATATAAATACACCACTTTATAAATTATATCAAACCTTAAGCATAAACAACGAATATTTAGAAAAAATTTCAAATAATATTAAAGAATTATACTATAATTTAATAGATAACATTGATAATATTAAAGAATATTACAATAATTTTAATTTAACTGATAGTGAAATAGATAAAATAGAAGAAAGGCTTTTTATATATAATAAATTAAAAAGAAAATATGGAATTAATGTTGAAGAAGTTCTTAATTATTGTTTAAAAAATAAAGAAAAAGTAGAGATTTATAATAATAAAGAAAGTCATTTAACAGAGCTAGAAAAAGAGATTAAAAAAATGTATGATACTTGTCTTACTCAGGCTAAATACATATCGAATTTAAGGAAGGAAAATGCTTCTATAATTGAAAATTTAATCAAAAATGAACTCAGTGATTTAGAACTTAAAAAGAATGATTTTATTATTCAATTTAAAGAAAAAGAACTTAATGAAGACGGTATTGATGATGTCGAATTTTTAATATCATTGAATGCTGGAGAAAATCCTAAACCTTTAAACAAAATCGCATCAGGAGGTGAGCTTTCTAGAATTTTATTATCATTAAAAGTCATACTTTCAAATAAATTTGGGATTAAAACAATTATTTTTGATGAAATAGATGTGGGAGTTAGCGGTAAGGTTAGTGCTGCTATAGGTAGAAAAATGGCAATTATTTCTAAAAATACCCAACTTTTATTAATAAGCCACAGTCCTCAAGTAATTTCTTTTGCGAATGATATTTATTTTGTTAAAAAGACTATGAGTAACAACAATACTATTTCTGATATAACAAAATTAAAAAATGACGAAATAATAAGAGAAATCGCAATAATGCAAAGTGCTATTGTTAATGAAGTTAGCATTAATGCTGCTAAACAACTTTACCAGGAAAGTCAAAAAATATATGAAAATTGATAAGGCTCTAACTGAATTTTTAATTTTTATAAATATTAATGAAAATAAAAGTATAAATACTATTAAGGCATATAAAAATGATCTTAATAAATACATAGATTTTTTAAAAGAAAATAATATTTTAAATATTGAGGATGTAAAAAAAATAGATATCTTAAATTTTTTAAAAAATATTGAAAATAATAATAAAAATACTATAAACAGACAGAAAAGTAGTATTAAATCATTTCATAATTTTTTAGAATTTAAATATGAAATTGAAAATCCTGCAATTAATATAGAGGTTAGAAAAAGTGAATTAAATCTTCCTATTTACGCTAATAAAGAAGAAATGAATGATATTTTAAATAATTTTAACTTAAATGATAATAAAGATTATTTTCATTATGCTTTAATTGTTTCTTTATATGGTTTAGGGCTTAGAGTTCATGAATGTAGTCAATTAAAAATAAATAATATCGATTTTGAAAATAAATTAGCAAAAATAACAGGGAAGGGTAATAAAATCAGATTGATACCTATACCTAATAAAATTTTAAAAATATTATCTTATTATTTTAACAATATAAGGAATGTTTATATTAATAAAAATAGTGATAAAGATTTATTTTTTATAAATCATTTAGGTAAAAAAACTACTACAAAATATATACAAGTTATTTTAAAAGATAAAATTCAAGAATTGAATATCAATAAAAATTTAACACCACATAAATTAAGACATACTTATGCAACACATTTATTAGAAAATGGTGCTGATTTAAGATCTATTCAAGAGCTTTTGGGTCATAGTGATATTAAAACTACACAAATTTATACCCATATAAATAAAAATACAATAAAGGATAAGTATCTTAAAGCACATCCTTTAGCTAATAAAAAATTGAAATAAAAAAGTCGCATAATATACATTATGCGAACTAAATAATATAAAAAATAAGAACTTAATAGTTCTTATTTAACAAGTTCTTTTAAACCTTTAGAAGCCTTGAATGTTGGTGCTTTAGTAGCAGGAATTTTAATTGCTTCTTTTGTTAAAGGATTTATTCCAGTTCTAGCACTTCTTTCTTTTACTTCGAACTTACCAAAACCTTTAAGATCGATTTTGTTTCCTTTTTTAAGTTCTTCAGCAATAATATCTAAAAGTGTATTTACAACTTCAGTCGCAACTGATTTGGTAACATCTAATTTTTCGTAAAGTGCATTAATTAGCTCTTTTTTGCTTAATGTGTTTGCCATTTTAACCTCCATTTGCTTTTCAGCTTTTAAATTATAACATTTTTTTTATTTATTGTATATATTTGATTTTAATTCTAATAATAATCTTTCAACTTCTTCTCTTGTTAAATTATTAACGCCAGAAGCGTTTTTATGACCGCCACCATTATATTTGTTAGCAATTGTATTTAATTGTACTTTTTTAGATCTTAAAGTTCCTTGATATAAATGATTTTCACTTTGAGTAAAAATACACCACACTTCAATATCTTTTAAATTAGAAAATTCACTTATTTGATTTCTTGCGATATCATCTTTGATATTTATTTTTTTTAAATCATCTTCATCAAGTATTAAATATGCTAATTTGTCGTCAAATTGCATTAACTCTCTAATTTTATTTGTTGTTTTAAAATCATCTATATTTTTTTCTAAAATATAATTAGTAATTTCATTAATATTGATATCTTTTTCTTTAAGAATATATCCTGCCATAAAAGTTTCTTTTGTAACATTTGTTGTTTTAAAAGACATAGTATCCGTAAAAAGACCAGTAAAAAGATATTTTGCGGTGTTTTGAGAAAATATATACCCTAATTCTTCATATTTTTTAAACACAAAAGTTAATATTTCACAAGTTGCTGCAGAAAATTCTTGAACTAAATTAATATTTCCGTATTCATCTAAATTCGGATGATGATCAATTTTGATAATTTCACTAGCTTCCATAGCTCTATTATCATCAATTCTTAATGAATTTGCAGTATCTAAAACAATCGCAAGAGAATTTTTGATAATTTCATCATCTACATTGTCGCTGTAAATTATTTTATCGTATTTATCATAACCTAAAACATAAACATTTTTATCTTTAAAATTATCATTTAAAAATGTTTTCAAACCCATAACTGACCCCATCGCATCCCCGTCTGGTTTAATATGTCTAAATATAGTTATGGTGTTATATTTTTTTATTTTTTCTAATATTTCAATATGTTTCATTTTTTTAATAATGAATAAGTATCGTAAGCAATGACTAATTCTTCATTTGTTGGGATGATATAAACAGCAACTTTAGAATTGTCTTTGCTTATTTTAATTTCCTTACCTCTTATTTTTGAATTTAATTCATAATCAATTTCTAATCCTAGTGCTTCTTCCAAACTTTTTAAAATTAATTCACGAATAGTAGCATCATTTTCACCTATTCCAGCAGTAAAAACAATATTATCTAATCTTCCTAATTGCACAAAATATCCACCTATAATATTTATAGCTCTATTTACATATATTTTTTGAGTTAAAATTGCTCTTTCATCATTTTCGTCAACTTTATCTTGAATATCCCTTGCATCACTTGAAAAACCAGAAATTCCTAACATACCAGATTTTTTATTTAAAATAAAATCTGTTTCTTGAGGTGTTAATCCTAATTTTTGTTGCATATAAAATACAACCGAAGGATCTAAATCACCGCATCTTGTACCCATCATAACTCCACCTAGAGGTGTAAATCCCATAGAAGTATTAATTGATTTCCCACCTTTAATAGCAGAAATGCTAGCACCATTACCCAAATGACAAGTAATAGTATTTACATCTTCTAAGGGTTTATTTAAAATTTCAGCAACTCTTTTTGAAACAAATTGATGACTTGTACCATGAGCTCCATATTTTCTAACCTTATGTTCACTATACCATTCGTAAGGAACAGGATATAAATATGTTTCTGGCTCTATGGTTTGATGAAATGCAGTATCAAAAACAAATGTATGTAATGCTGTTGGTAATACATTTTTAAATTCTCTATAACATAATAAATTAGCCGGATTATGTAAAGGTGCTAAATTACATAAAGATTCTACAATCTCTTCCACTTCTGGAGTTACAACAGCGGTTTTATCAAAATGACTGCCACCTTGAACTACTCTATGCCCCACCCCTTCTATTTCATCAAATTTTTTAATAATGTTGTTTTCAATTAATGATTTCATTAAAAGTTCAACAGCAACTTTATGATTTGGAATCGGTATATTAATAACCTTCTTTTCGCCATTGATTTCTATCTTGAAAATACCATCAGCTAAACCTATTCTTTCAGCTATACCACTAATTAAAACATCTTCTGTTGGCATTTCAAATAATTTAAATTTCAATGATGAACTACCAGCATTTACGGAAATTATTTTTGTCATATCACTCACACTCCTTTAATTCTTTGATAATCAATAATATTTCTTTTATATCTAACATTTCAAGTTTACCATAAAGTTTCATTCTTTGATTATAATTGTGAAAATTTTTTAATTTTTTCTCATAATTTTCTAATTGTTTTACAGTTCTTTTAACAATATCACTAACTGCTGCTTTGCTTATATTAAGTTCTGTTGAAATTTCAATCATAGAATAATCTTTACGATAATACATTTCTAATATTTCATTTTGTCTATCGGTCAATAAACCTTCATAAAAATCAAGTAATGAATTTATGTATATTTTATCATTGATATTCACTAACTTCACCTATCAAACTGTATAAATACATTTCGATTGAAAATTTACTTAAATCGTCTATTTTCTCACCTAAACCAATAAACCTTACTGGAACATTAATTGTATTTTTAATTCCTAAAATAATACCGCCTTTTGATGTTCCATCCATTTTAGTTAAAATAACACCAGTTAAATTAGTTATTTCATTGAATAATTTAGCTTGATTAATTCCATTTTGACCAGTATTAGCATCGATAACCAACAATGATTCACTTGGAGCATTAGGGATTTCTTTTTTAATAACCCTTATCATTTTATCTAATTCATTCATTAAATTAACTTTGTTTTGAAGTCTTCCTGCGGTATCACAAATCATAACATCAATGTTTTTTTCCTTACAATATCTGGCTGCACTTATCAAAACAGAACTAGGATCTTCCCCATCTTTTCCTTTAAAAAAATCAACACCTACAATTTTAGACCACTCTTCTAATTGTTTAACAGCACCTGCTCTAAAAGTATCGGCAGCAACTAAACAAATTGTATACCCTTGATTCTTTAATTGATGAGCTATTTTTGCGGATGTGGTTGTTTTACCAGCTCCATTAACACCACTCATTAAAATTACATTAACTTCACCTTTTGTAATTTTTAAATCATCAACTTCTCTATCTTTGTATATTTCATAAAAAGTTTCATATAATTTATATTTAATATCTCTTTTAGTTACAAAATTTAATTCTTGAATTTTTCCATAAAATAAATCACAAGCAATTTTACTAGTTTCATAACCAACATCAGCTTCAAGTAAAGTAATCATAAGTTCTTCCATGAAACTTTCTTGTTTTTCTTTAGATAAAACATCAATTTTATTTAAAGTTGCTTCAATTTTATTATTAGTGCTTTTAAAACCACTTAAATACTTATTTTTATCTTTATTTTGATTTAATGCCTTTTTTATATAATCAAATAAACCCATTACACACTCTCCTTATCACTACCGTAAGTTATTGCATCAACTAATTTTACGCTTAATAATTGAGAAATTCCTTGTTTTTGCATTGTAACACCATATAAATAATCACATTTTTCCATTGTTCCTGGTCTATGAGTTATTATTATGAATTGCGTATTTTTAGAATTATCTCTAATATAATTAGCAAATCTAACTACATTCGCTTGATCTAATGCCGCTTCAACTTCATCAAATACAATTAAAGGAACAGTTTTTACATTTAAAATCGCAAATAAAACTGAAATCGCAATTAATGCTTTTTCTCCTCCCGAAAATAATTTAATTGATTTTATTGATTTCCCTGGCGGTTGAACATCGATATCTATTCCTGATTCTAAAATGTTATTACTATCTTCCAAAACCAATCTAGCACTTCCTCCACCAAATAGAATTTTAAACACCTTATCTAATTCTTGATTTATGGCATCAAAAGTATCTTGAAATTGTTTTTTCATAGTTTTATCTAAATCATCAATTATTTCTAAAATTTTATCTCTAGACACCAGCAGTTCATCGTAATTTGATTTCATAAAATTATATCTTTCATTTATCAACTTAAAATCTTCCTGTGCATTTAAATTAACATTACCTAATAAATCAATTTCATTTTTTAATTTATTAATGGTGTCTTTATCAATGATATTAGATATTTCAATATTACTTACTGCATATTCATAAGTTATATTATATTCATTCGCAAGTCTTTGAAGATGAGTTTCAGTTTGTGTTTGTTTTTTAGTCAAATTGGTTACTAAATTTTTTTCTGTATTTTTATTAATATTTAATTCTTTTCTATGTATTTTATTTTGATTTTCTTTTCTATCTAATTCATTATTTAACTTAATTCTATCTTCTCTTAAATTTTTATTAATCAAAAGTAATTCTTCTTTTCTTAAAATACTGTTTTCTAATTGATTATCCAAATTAAGATTATTTTCATTTAAACTATCTTCTTCTTCATTATAAAAATCAAAATCATTTTTAAGTTCTTTATATTTTAATTTCTTATTACTGATACTATTTTCTATTGTTGCATTAGAAATTTTTAAATTGGTTATATTTTTTTCTATTTCTTCTCTATCTTTTAACAATTGATTGTAGTAACTATTTATATTATTAAAAATAGTTTTATTAATATCAATTTCTTTATTAATGTTTGAAAAATCTCTATTAGCAGAAATTATCGAAAAATCATTTTTATTTTTACCACCAGTAATTGAACCACCTTTGTTTACAACATCACCGTCCAATGTAACAATTTTATAATTTCTTTTAATTAAATCACTTAATTTATTAGCATTTTCTAAATTATCACACAAAATAATGTTACCTAAAAATGATTTTTTTAATATTTCAAATTCATTATCGCAGCTCACAAAATCACTAAGAATACCCAAATAACCTTCAAAATTTTCACAAATTATTTGATGTTCTTCGCTTAAATTATGTTTTTTTAAAATATTTAAAGGAATAAAAGTAGCTCTACCAGATTTATTTTTCTTTAAAAAATCAACTGCATTTCTGGCTGAAAAATCATCTTTTACCACGATATGATTAGTGGCAGATGATAGTGCTTCTTTTAGCGCCTCTTCATAACCTTCTTGAGCAATTAAAACTTGCCCCACTACTCCCATAATTCCATAAAGTGAATCTTTATTTTCAATAATAGTTTTTACAGCAAAAAGTCCATGATTATCAAAAGGATTTTTAATTTTTTCTTCTAAAATTTCTTTTCTATTTTCTAATTTTCTAATTTTGTGATATAACTCTTCTCTTTTAAACTCTTCTTCAGCAATTTTATATGAAATATCAGAATAATTTTTATTTAAAATTTCAATATTTTTATTATTTTCAATTAATTTTTGTTCAATATATGATATTTCAGATGTTATATCATTAATAATAGAGTTTAAAGTTTTAATTTTTTCAATTCTATTACCTTCTGAAAGTATATATTTTCTTTTTTCATTTATTTCGATTTTATCTTTTTCTAATGAATTTATTTTATTTACAATATTAATTAAATCTTCATGATTTTTATTTATCTTGATATCTAATTTATTTATTTCTTCTTTTGATATAAAAATATCGTTTTCATTTACTTGAAGTGTGGTTTCTAATATAGAATTTTTTAATTCTATTTCAGCAATTTCTTTTTTTAAATCAACAATTTCATTTTTTAAAGTATTGATTTCGTTGATAAGAAAACTAATTTCTATTTTTGATAATTCTTCTTTTTTAGCTAAAAAAAGTTCAGCTTTTTTAGCTTGTTTTTCTAAAGGTTTTAATTGATTTTCTAGTTCTTTTACTATATCTAAAGTTCTTTCTAAATTTTGTTGAGTTCTTTCTAATTTAGAAATACTTTCTATCTTTTTCTTCTTATATTTTGAAACACCTGCAGCATCTTCAAAAAGGGATCTTCTATCTTGTGATTTTGCCTCCGCAAAAGCATTCACATTACCTTGAGAAATTATACTTAAAGTATCTTTCCCTAAACCACTATCTAATATTAAGTCCTGAACATCTTTTAACCTTACTAATTTTTTATTTATTAAATATTCACTTTCTTGATTTTCAAGATAAACCCTTCTACTAAGCTCTACTTCATCTTGATCATAATTAAAATATCTTTTAGTATTATCAAAATATAAACTAACTTCAGCAAAATTCATACCTTTT
Source organism: uncultured Erysipelotrichaceae bacterium (assembly GCA_945875435.1). Classification (GTDB taxonomy): domain Bacteria; phylum Bacillota_I; class Bacilli_A; order Erysipelotrichales; family Erysipelotrichaceae; genus RGIG5681. Next base: position 75,972 of record CAMCKH010000001.1, on the reverse strand, counting down.
CTTTTAGTCGTTCCACTAAATATTACATCCGACATCTTATCCCCACGCAAAGATTTAGGACTTTGTTCACCAAGAACCCATCTTATTGAATCGCTTATATTAGATTTACCACAACCATTAGGACCAACTATTCCTATTATTTGTTGATTAAAATCAATTGTAGTTTTATCAGCAAATGATTTAAAACCATACATTTCAATCTTTTTTAAAAACATTTAAACCTCACCTATTTATTATAACAAAAAATAGCTGAATTATCAGCTATTCTAAACTAAAGAAATATAAATAAACTGGTTGATTTGATTCGATAACCTCAACTTCAAATTCACTGTTTTCATTCAAATAATTTTCTATTTGTTTAACTTCTTCAATATCGGTATTTTCACCAACATAAATTGTAAAGATTTCTTTTTCTTCGTTTTTAATCATTTCGTCAATTAAGTCTTTAATTACTACAAATCTGTCTTTGTTTGAAGAAATTATTTTTTTAGAACCTAGTGCTATAAAATCCCCTTCTTTAACTTCAATTCCGTAAAATGTTGTGTCTTTAATAGCATAAGTGATAGATCCAGTAATTATATTTTGATATGTTTCATTCATTAAAGCAAGGTTATCGTTAATATCATTTTCTTTGCTGAAAACTGAAAGTGCACTAAGACCTTCTTGAATAGATTTAGTTTCTAAAACATAAATATTTAATTCGTTTAATAAATCTTTAGCTTGTTTAGCGGCTAGAATAATATTTGAATTATTAGGTAAAATAATTATATTTTCAGCATTTAATTTATTTATAGCAGAAACAAAATCGTTTGTTGATGGATTCATTGTTTGCCCACCACTAACCACAATATCAGAACCATTATCTTTGAAAAGTTTAATTAACCCTTCACCTGCAGCTACTGAAATAATACCGTACTTAGTTTTTTTAGTTTGAGTTTCTTTGATGTTGTTGTGTTGTTGTTGCATATTTTCTATTTTTAATTTTATAAATTCACCATATCTTTGACCTATATTCAAAGCATCTCCAGGTTTTAATGTGTGAACATGCACTTTAACTAAATCATCATCTCTAACGACCACAAGCGAATCACCAATACCAGAGAGAGATTTTTTTAATTTTTCTTCTTTGAATTTTTCTTTAAATTCATCATTTAATTCAATAATAAATTCAGTGCAATAACCAAATTCTTGATTTTCAACATCTAAAGCAACACTATGAGAAATTTCCTTTTCTTCATCATTTAAAGGAATATCATTGCCTTTTAAACTTTCAAGCATACCTTTAATGATTTCAACAATACCACTACCTCCGCTATCCACAACACCAACTTCTTTAAGTATTGGTAAAAGATTAGGAGTATTATTTAATGATATTTCCATACACTCTAATAATTTTTCAAAATATTGACATAAATCAATTTTTGGATTTTGTAGTAAATATTTATAACTTTCTTCAGCACCTTCTCTAATAACAGTTAAAATAGTTCCTTCAACTGGTTTCATTATAGCTTTATAAGCGACTTTATTACCATTGACAAACGCTTCAGCAACCTTCATGACATCAGCTTCATAATCGTTTTCTAAATGTTGATAAAATCCTCTAAATATTTGCGAAGTAATTACACCACTATTACCTCTTGCTCCCATCAATAAACCTTTTGATAAAGCTCTAGCAACATCATTTAGATTATCACTATAAACTTCACTAGCATTTTTAGCACCTATTGAAAAAGTCATCGACATATTAGTTCCTGTATCTCCATCAGGAACAGGAAAAACATTTAAAGCATCTATTCTTTTTTGGTTATTTTTTAAGTTAGCTGCACCACTAAGTGCCATTTTTTTTAATAAATTACCATTTAATTTATACATTATTTTACCCCTTGTACATAAATGTTCACTTTATTTAAAGTAACACTAAAACATTGTTCAATTTCATATTTCAAACGTTTTTGAACTTCCGATAACACTTCAGAAATTTTAACTCCATATGAAACAATTATAAAAACATCAACCTCTAAACCATCTTTATTTCTAATTTCAATACCTTTAGAAATGTTTTCTAATTTCAATATTTCATAATAAGCATCTAAAATATTATGTTTAGAAGCCATACCCACAACACCATAACACTCACTCAAAGTATTCGCAACTAGTGTTGCGACAGTTTGGTCGTTGATATTAATGCTGCCGAAATTTGTTGTTCTTTTTAAACTCATACTTCCTCCTTACTCTGTTGTTGAGTTTTCATCTTTAACATCTGTTTGAATATTTTCTGCTTGAATTTGCCAAGGGCATTTAGAACTATAAGCACTATTTGTATTTGAATCTAGATATATACAACTTGGTTTAGTTTTTAAGTTAGAAATAATATCGTGAATATTTTCTAAAAGGTGTAAGTCTTCTTTTGTTGTAAAAATATAATTACCATCACGATACACAATCATTAAACCCAATTCATCGTATGAAAATTTATATTTTCTAATCTCACTTATTTCATTAATATATTTATGATTTATTTTTTTAAAATAAGGTGATACTATTTTTAATTCTTCATCGTTAAAATCATAAATATAAGCAACTTTATTAATATTTTTTTGAGTTTCAATATCAATATCAATTCTTTCTCCATCAAAGGTTATAAAACTAGCTTTATTGTCGTATACATATCCATATATTTCTTTTTCTTCAATAGTTATTGTAATTATATTATAGCTGTCTTTTTCAACCTTTGCATTTTTAATCAATGGATGTTTTAATATTTTTTTTCTAAGACCGTTAGTGTTGAAAAATATAAAATTCTCTTTATTCTTTAATGATAAATAAGAAATTAAATCATTTTTAACTATGAGGTTATTTCCTACTATATTATAACCAAAAACTTTGCTTCTGTCAGACTGGAAATAAATCAAAAGTATTGATGTTAAAGAAATTATAATAGCAACCACAAGAACAATTCCTTGATATTTTTGTTTCTTTTTATTTTCTTTAGCTATAATTCTTTTATCAAAAACATAAGAACTGCTTAATTCATTACCATTCAAAAATCTCTACCTCTAAATTTAAGTCTATATCGTATTTTTCTTTAACTTCTTTTTTAATTTTATTAGTTATTGATAAAAACTCTTCACTTTTACCATTTCCATTATTGATAATAAAATTAGGGTGTTTTTCGCTAACCTGAATATCATTTAAACGATAACCTCTAAGTCCAATTCCGTCAATCAACTTCCAAACAAAATTATTTTCTGGATTTTTGAAACAAGAACCACAACTTGGGAAATTTATTGGTTGAGTTTCTTTTCTGCGGTTCAATCTATCGTTTATTAATTCTTTTATTTCTTCTTTAACACCTTTATTTAACTTTAATTTACAACCTATAATAATCCAATCTTTATTTTCCATAAAAATTGAATGACGATATGACATATCACATTCCGATGCATCCAACCATACAAGTTCATTATCTTTTAAAACAAAAACGCTATCTAAAACATCTTTTATTTCACTTTTGTATGCTCCGGCATTCATATAAACAAGTCCACCCATACTACCAGGAATACCACTCATAAACTCAATCCCTGATAATCCATTATTCATAGCAAGGGTTGAAAGTCTAACAGCACTTAAACCAGCTTCACATATTGCGTATTCATCTTGGAAATAGCAATTATCTAGTTTATTTAATCTAATTACTACCCCATCATAATCTTTATCGCTAGCTAAAATATTACTCCCTCTACCAACAACTTTAAAAATTGCATTTTTTTCTTTTAAATATGCTAGTAAATTTTTTAAATCTTCAAAGGTATGTGGACTAATTAAATATTTTATCTTACCACCAATTCTAATTGTTGTGATTTTTTTAAAAGATGATTCTGTATCTACATCACCAAATGTTTTTAATATTTCTAGTTCTAACAAAGTTTTTCTATCCTTTCTATAATTAATTTAGATGCATTTTTGCTTCCTATTTTTAAAGAGTTAGATTTTAATTTAGCTAATAATTCATCATTATTAATAGTATTTTTTATCATTGAAGCTAAGATTTTTTTATCAATATTTCTTTCTTCTAAAATAACTGCACCATCTTTATCCACAAGTGCTTTTGCATTATAAAACTGATGATTATTCGCAACATAAGGGCTAGGTATCAAAATGCTAGGAATACCTATGGATGTAATTTCTGATATTGTGGTTGCTCCAGATCTTACAACTAACAAATCAACAACATTCATAAGTTTATATGCCTCTACCCTTTTCCTAATAATGACTTTATCGTTGTGATAATTTTGGTAATTTTGATAATATTCTTCACCTGTTACATAGATTACTTGGAAATTTTCATTAAAATCAGCAAGGTATTCTTGCATAATTTTATCCATAGACATACTTCCTAAAGAGCCAAAAAAAATCAATACAACTTTTAAATTATTATCTAAATTAAAACTTTTAATATATTCTTCATCATTAATTTCATAGGCTACTGATGATTGTGGATTACCTACCACATCAATATTTTTGTTTTTAAAATATTTAAGGTTTTCATCAAAAGAACAAAAAACAATATCCACTATTTTACTTAAAAGTATATTAGCTTTTCCAGGAATGGCGTTTTGTTCATGTATTGCTAATTTTTTATTAGCAATTTTTCCGGCTATTAAAACTGGTATGCTTATATAATTTCCAAACCCAAATATTAAATCGTATTTTTTTACAATTTTAAAAGATAGAGATAGATTTATAAAAAAATTAAGTATTCCTTTCGCAATAGAAATAGGATTTTTACCAAATGATTTAATATTCAAACCTATAAAATTAAATTCTGTCTTTGTGATAATTTCTTTTTCTAAACGGTAATTAGATCCGATAAAATCAATTTCATGACCTAATTCTTTTAATTTTCTAGCTAGTGTTAGAGCTGGGTAAATATGACCGCCAGTTCCGCCAGCACAAATCAATATCTTCATCTACTTAATTATACCATTATTTTTATTATCAATTAATTTTTCTTTCAAAAGATAATTGTAAATACCATTATCAAATACACTATCGGTAATCTCGCTTGATATTTCTTTAAGTTCTTGAACAGCGTTTTGCATTGCGATTTTTTTATCTACGACATTAAACATTTCAAGATCATTATAACCATCTCCAAAAGCATATGAAATTTCTGGTTTAAAATAATCAATAACTTTTTGAACACCAATTCCTTTATTTATATTTTTAATATTCAAATCACAAGAATTATAACCGTGATGTGAAACTACATCTAAAAACTCAGAAAATTCGGTTTTAATTAACTCATAATCTGATGGTTCATTATAAGCAATCATAGCTATATTAATTACTTTTTCTTTTTTATCATCTTCTAAAAAATTACTTTCAATATCCCAATTAGCTAAAAAATTAGTGTGTATAGGATGATTTTGATCATTTACATAAATTATATTTTTATCTTCTAAATAGTAAATAAAATTATTTTTTTTAGTTAAATCAATAATCTTTTCAATTAATTTTTTATCAAATTTTGCATTAAAAATTTCATCATTCCCTATTTTGATATAAGCTCCATTTGCTGCAACAAAACCATCGAAGCCAATATCTATAATTTCTTTATTGATAAGTGGCATGTGTCTGCCTGTCGCAACAATAACTTTGTCGCCTTTTGATTGAAGATTTTTTATCGCATATATTAACTTAGAATCTATTTTTTTTCCTTTTGAAACCATTGTTCCATCAATGTCCATAAAAAACAATTTCATTCTAAAACATACCCCTCAGTTACTTTTTTTAATTTTTTTTCATAAAACACTTTAGATATTTCAATCAAATCTAAATAATCATTTATTCCACAAGTTTCTAAACTAGAATGCATAGCTAATTGAGGAAGACCGATATCAACGGTAGGTAAAGAAACGTGTCCGTTAGATAAATTACCTAAAGTACCTCCGCCTCTAAGGTCAGATCTATTAGTATAGAATTGATATTTAATTTTATTTTCGTTTAATATATCAATTAATACTCCAGACGAAAACGCATCACTGGTATAACTTTGAGCGGCATTGTATTTTATTTCAATACCTTCGTTGATATAACATTTATTATTAACATCAGTATATTCTGGGTGATTTGGGTGAATTGCGTGACCATTATCCGCACTTATCATAAAGGAATTATCAATCAAGTTTAAATAATCTAAATTTAAATTGTTTGAAATTTTAAATAAAATATCGTATAAAAAATTAGAATCTGCACCTTGTTGTGTTAAAGAACCAACTTCTTCATTATCAAAACTAGCATAAACATTAATATTTTTACTATTTTTAGCATTTAAAAATCCGTTAAAAGTAGAATATGCACAACCAAGATTATCAATATGAAAACTTGATATAAATTCATCATTCCAACTATATGCATTTATTCTTGGATAAAGAAATAAATCATAGGTTAAAATTTCTCCTGTTATTTTAGTTTTTTCTTTTAAAAATTCTTTAAAATCAATGTTCTTTTTAAGTGAAATTATAGGTGTCATATCATTTTTAACATTAAAATGATATCCTGTATTAACTTCTCTATTCATATGTATCGCTACATTAGGGATGATGGCAATATTTTCTTCAATATTTACGATTTTGCTTTTTAAAACACCATTTTCTTTAACAATAACTCTGCCCGCAAAAGAAAGAGGTCTATCTAACCAAGTCGACATTATAGCACCGCCATATACTTCAACGTTTAATTTATTATAGCCATCTACCTTAATAATAGGATTAGGTTTTATTTTAAAAGTTGGACAATCTAAATGACTAGCTATTATATTAAAACCACTATTTTCATCTACATCACCAATATCAAAGGCGATAACTGTAGAATCATTCTTAGTTATATAATATTTATTGTTTGGTTTAATTTTAGTATTTTTTTCAATTTTTATAAAGTTATGTTTCTTTAATTCATCAACAATATTTAAAGCAGCATTGTAGCTAGTAGGACTTTTATCTAAAAAAGTTAAGAATTTATTTATCATATACACTCCTTTTTCAAATAATTATAACTATATTAACTAATTTTTACAAATTAATTAAATAAACCTTATCAGTTGCGTGTTTATCAAACACCACAAACAAATCTCTAATATATTCATTAGATAAAATTTCATTTAATTATTTTTTATCAATAATAAACCCCAAATTATATAATTTGGGGTTTATTCATTAAATATTTTTTATATTCCTTCGTCAGAAATTTCTTGTTTACGCTTGATTTGTTCGAATTTAACAACTTGTTCTTTTCCGGTATTAATAGCCATATTTACTAAACTATCAATATCGTCTATGAAATTTCTAGCCATAGCTATTTCGCAAAGCATAGGCATATTAGTGCCACCAATTACCTTTACATTATCAAAATTAATTGAAACTTCTACAGCTGTTTTAAAAGGAGATCCTCCTGGTAAATCAGTAAATACAATAATGCCGTTACAATCACTTAATTTTTTCATAGCATTTTCTAATTTAATAGTTAATGTCTCTAATGTATCTTCTTGTAAAAAATCAACTAATTGTAGATTATCTTGAGCTCCTGCTATTAATTCAACAGAACTATTAAGACCTGTTGCGAATTTTCCGTGTCCTGAAATTATAATACCTACCATTTTATTTAACCCCTTCATATTTATAAATATTTACACCCTTAACAACTCTATTGACTTCACCTGTAGGGCATGGGTTGTCAGGTGTGATATTCATACTTAATGATTTAAACAATGATATTAATTGTGCTACCATAATATATTCTAATCCTAGGAAAATATTGTCTAAATCAATATTATTATTAAAACTAATGAAATAATCAACTAGTCCCTTAACTTCTTCATCTTCTTTAGAACTTAATACTAAAATTTTATTTTGTTTTCTTTGAATTGACATTTCTTTAATTAAATCGACTTCGTATTGTCTGGTATAAGGATTATCACTCATATAAACAACAGTAAGTGTAGTATCATCAACTATCGATTTAGGACCGTGTCTAAATCCCATCGGTGTATCGTACATAGTTACGATAATACCAGCTGTTAATTCACACATTTTTAAAGCAGATTCTTGGGCAATACCTTTATTGCTGTTAGAACCTAGATAAACAATTCTTTTAAAATCAAATTCATTAATTATTTTTTTAATATAATCATATCTATTTTCTAAGAAATTTAATGTATTTTTATTAATTTCTAATAAATATTTTTCAATTTCATCTAAATTATCTAAGTTAAAAGCTAATAAAGTAGCTAAATACATATTAGAGAATGAGCTTGTCATCGCAAAACTTTGATCATGAGTTTCTGGTGTTAAGTTTATTGCAAGACAATTATTTTTTCCTACCGCAAATCTGCTTAAAGCACCTTCGTGATTGCAAGTTACAAATAAATGATAAATGTTTTCACAAACAATATTCGCAACCTCAACTGCTGCTACCGATTCAGGAGAATTTCCACTTCTACCGAAAGAAATTAATAATGTTTTTTTCTTTTTCGATAAAAAATTAGTTGGATAAGCAACAATATCAGTAGTTGCATAAGATTTTGTCTTATGGTTGGTAAAATTATTTAAATATGAATATAATGCATTTCCTACAAATTCACTAGTTCCTGCACCTGTAAGTATAACATCATAATCCTCTTCTTTTATTACTTGGTTTATAAATTTTTGAATATTATCTTTTTCTTTTTTAATTTGATCAAAAGTTTTTTTCCAAGTAGATGGTTGTTGGAAAATTTCACTAGCAGTAAAATAAGCCTTTAGTTGTTCTAAATTTTCTTTTTTATAATTAAAAATCATTTTATCCTTCCCTTCTTTAATAAAATTATACCATAAATAATTTACTTTTTAAGTAATTATTCATATAATTTAAGAGAGGTATATATGAAATATAAAGATCTTCCAGTAAACGGACAAAATATATTTGTCGATAATAAAGGACAAAAAATTTACTATAATTTATTCACTAAAAAAGGATATATTATACCAAAAAAAGATGAAGAAAAATTTAAAAGGTATCAATCAAGAATTATGTTGCCTATAATAACGTTCATTTTTACATATATTTTATTCGAATTAAAAATATATGTGGCAATCGGACTAACACTAGCATCACTAGCAATAATTGAATATAGATTTTACAAATTAATAAACTCATATACAATAATTTCTAATTTTAATATCAATAAATTCCAAAAACAAGAATTAAGTGAAGAAGTTAAAAAAGAAATGTTTAAAAAAAGTATTATTTATTATGTAATTGCTTTGATTTTGATTGTTAATGGATTTTTACTTCCATTAGGAATAAAATCGAATGATTTGAATATTTATATAGGGATAAATGTGATACTAGCGATATTAGTATTATATTATGCTATAAACCTTACTCTTTCTTTAAGAAAAAAATAATAAAATGCAGTTAATACTGCATTTTATTTTGCTATTTATTGATTTTTAACTTTTATCCAAAGTTCAGAAAGTTTTTCTTTTAAAACTTCATTAAATTTAAACACTTCATCCTTATCTCCCATAGGTTTTGGAAGGTAAGCATCATTTCCTTTAAATTCAGTTTCTGAAAGCTCTTTTACAACTTCAGCATTTGAAGAAGTATAACCTACTGTAAGACTGTTATCATAAGCATTTTCATTTCTAAGCATAAAATCGATAAATTTATGAGCTAATTCAGGGCATTTAGAATTTGCTGGAATAACCATAGCATCTAACCAATAATTTGTACCTTGATTAGCAGGGACAAAAAACTTCATATTAGGATTTGCAGCAGTAATTGTAGCAGCATCACCACTATACATAAATCCCATTTCTTTTTCATTATTTATTAATCCATCAATAGCCTCATCAGTAACATAGGCAGGTTTCATGGTGTTGTGTAATTCTTGCAGCCAATTATACGCTTCATTAATTTGATTTTCATCTTCCGTATTCATAGAGTAACCAAGTGCTTTAAAAGCTACCATAAATGAATCTCTTTCAGAATCATACATGTATATTTTTCCGCTATATTTAGGATTTCTTAAAACTTCCCAACCTTGACTTTCTACATCTTTTTGATCAATTACAGCAGAATTATAAACAATTCCGATATTCCCCCAAAAATAAGGGATTGAATAGTCATTATTAGGATCAAAATCTCTATTTAAGGTTTGTTTATCCAATAATGAATATGAAGGGATTAAATCTTTATTTAATTTTAAAAGATATTTTTCGTTAATTAATCTTTCAACAGTATAATCACTAGGAATAATTATATCGTATAAACTTCCACTCATGATTTTAGTATACATAGCTTCGTTTGAATCAAATAAAGAATAATTAACTTTAACTTTATATTCATCTTCAAATTTAGCTATAACATCTTCACCTATATATTCTCCCCAATTATATACATTTAAAATTTGGCAAGAATTTTCTGTTGTCGAAATATTTTCTTTACTTCCACAACCTACTACAACCAACAAAATAACTAGAATAGATAATAATTTTTTCATTTTTTAATTCTCCTTTTTTCTGCGATAATTGGAACAGCATTAGCAATTATCAATATTATCGTTATCGCTACAATAATTATTGAACTTAGGGCATTAACACTAGGATTTATTCTTTTTACACTCGAATAAACATAAGTAGAAATATTATTAATACCAGGACCTGTAACAAAATAACTTATTACAAAATCATCAAACGACATTGTAAAGGCAATTAATGCACCACTAATAATACCCGGCATTATCTGAGGGATAATAACTTTATAAAGTGCTTGAAAAGGTGTACAACCTAAATCTAAAGCAGCTTCAGCCAAATTATCATCTAATTGTCTTAATTTAGGAGTAATGCTAAGCATTACATAAGGTATACAAAAGATGATATGTGCCAATAGTAATGTAAAAAAACCAGTTTCAATATTTAATGATGAAAACAGTAACATCAAACCAATTGCAGTAATAATATCAGGATTAAGCATAGACAAATTATTTATTTGACCTATAATTTCCTTAACTACTCTATTTGATTTACTTAAACCGATTGCGGAAATTGTTCCTATAATAGTACTTACAATCGTAGCAATTATTGCGATTGTGATTGTGTAGTATATAGATTCCATCATAGTTCGGTTTTCAAACATTTTAATATACCATTCCAATGAAAAACCACTGAAATTAGTTAAACTTTTTGTGTTATTGAAAGAAAATAAAACTACATAAATTATCGGCAGATAAAAGAAAGCCATTATTAAATAAAAATATATTTTTGAAATTATATTTGATGAATTTTTCAATTATCTCACCTCCTTATTGTAATCGAATCTTCTTGTAAAATACATAGATATTAATATAACTATGGTCATTATAATGCTTATTGCTGAACCAAAATTCCAATTACCAGCAGTTACAAAATATGATTCTATTAAATTACCAATAACTACAAACGATCCTCCTCCCAATAATTTAGGTATAAAGAAACTAGAAACTGCAGGTAAGAAAACCAAGGTAATTCCACTAATTATTCCAGGGATACTTAATGGAAAAGTTACTCTTAAAAAGGCTTCTTTTTTATCGCAACCAAGATCTTGTGCGGCTACTACTAATTTAGGATCCATTTTTGTTAAAGAAGTGTATATTTGTAAAATCATAAATGGTAAAAAATTATAAACCATACCTATAAACACTTTTATTTCAGGATTAAAATCACTAATCAAAAGAATTCCTCTCCAAGCATATGTTCTTACCAACATATTAATAAGCATAGGTAAAGTTATTAATAAAATAGATATTTTTTGACTGCGATCATTAAATCCTGCAATTATATATGCAGCTGGATATCCGATTAAAATACAAATTATAGTGGTTATAAAAGCTATATTTAAAGATCTTAATAACACTTCAATAAATATTGGATCTTTAAAAAATCTAATGAAATTATTCAAAGTAAACTTAAATGTTATAATTCCTGAACCACCTTCAACAATCGCATATAAAGCTATTAAAATCAATGGTAATAACACTAATAGAAATGACCATATGATATAAGGGTATACTAGTCTACTAAAACTTTTCATAGCTACCTCATTTTTTTCATAATATGAATATCTTCTGGTTCAAATTCTAAAGAAACTTCGTCATCAACTTCAAATCTTTTAGTGCTATGAACTTTAAATTCTCTACCTTTTGTACTAAAGGTAATTTCATAATCACCTTCAACTATCTCATCAGGATCAAAATCATACCAAACATCAGTGATTTCAATATTTTTATCATTATCTAAGTTCCAAGCAAAAGCATCAGCCCAAGTTTTTAAGTCAACACTTATAGCCATAGATTCTTTAATTTCATCTACTGTCTTATAAAAATCAAACGCTTGAATACCTATATTTGATTCTTTATCTTGAATAAATTTAGGTTCAATTACTGTAACATTAATGGTTATTGACGTTCCTGCAGAAGACTTAAAGGTAACTGGATATTTACCAGGTGTTTCCTTGATTTCATGCACAACTTCTTTAATACCAATATCGCTATTATTTTCGCTATTCCAAACTTGTGCATTTGCCCTAGCTATGATATCAGAATCAGTAAGTTCTTTAACATCTTCTAGGTCCATTGTAAAATCACTTGCAGACATTTTTTCTTTAGCCTCTTCATTAAAAACGTCTCTTTCAGCTAAAACATGCATAGTTACTGTTTTTGAAGTACCGATTTTAGTATTAACTATCATTTCATAATGAACACCTTTAAATAATACCGATTTTATCTCTCCGTTTAATTTTCCATTTTTATTTTTATTTATTTTAATGTCTTCTGGTCTAATCATGATATCAACAGGTTCATTTTTTGCGAATCCAAAATCAACACACTTATATTCCATATCATCAAACTTAACCAAATAATCATCTTTCATTACACCATCAATAATGTTAGATTCCCCTATAAAATTAGCTACATATACATTTTCCGGCTCATTGTATATTTGAGTTGGATTTCCTATTTGTTGAATATTACCATCTTTCATTACCACTATTTTATCCGACATTGTCAAGGCTTCTTCTTGGTCGTGTGTTACGAAAATAAAAGTAATCCCAACTTCCTCTTGAATCCTTTTAAGTTCACTTTGCATTTCTTTTCTAAGTTTTAAATCCAAGGCAGCTAAAGGTTCATCTAACAACAACACTTCAGGTTCGTTAACCAAAGCTCTTGCGATTGCCACTCGTTGTTGTTGACCACCAGAAAGTAAAGTTACATCTTTCTTTTGGTATCCATCTAAACCAACTAAGGCAATCATACGATTAACTTTTTGTTCAATAACGTCATTAGCAATCTTTTTAATTTTTAATCCAAAAGCAACATTTTCATAAACATTTAAATGTGGAAATAATGCGTACTTTTGAAATATAGTATTCACATTTCTTTTATGTGGCGGAATATTAGAAATTTCTTCTCCATTGAAATAAACTTCTCCTTTATCCTGTTGTAAAAAACCCCCTAGTATTCTTAAAAGAGTTGTTTTACCACAACCACTAGGACCTAATAAAGTTACAAATTCATTTTCATAAATATCTAAATTTATTCCTTTTAAAACAACCGAATTGTCAAAACTTTTTGTAATATTTTTAAATTCAATAATTTTTTTCATATCTACCCTTTCTAAAATATAGGTGGACTACATACCCACAAAATCGCTGCATCATTATTTGATTCATTGATTATAGTATGTGGAAAATTTCCTTTAAAATAAAATGTATCACCTTTTTTTAAAATATTTTTTTCATTAGTATTGTTATTTAAAATAACTAGCGAGCCTTTCAAACAATAACCAAACTCTTCTCCTTCATGAGATAGTATTTCTTTAGAAGTGCCATTAGGTTTTAACTCTAATATAATAGGCTCCATTTCATTTTTTTGGGCATTTGGTACTATCCAAGTTATTTTTGAATCATCTTTTACATCGATAAAATAATCATCTTTACTAAAAATAATTTGTTCATTCTTTTCTTCTTTAAAGAAAAGTTCTAAAGTGGTTCCAAGTGCTAAAACAATATCTTCTAATGTAGAGAAACTAGGGGAAGTCATATTATTTTCTAATTGACTTAAAAAACCTTTAGAAAGCTCACACCTACTCGCAAGCTCATCTAGAGTTAGATTGTTTTTTATTCTTAAATCTCTTACTTTTTTTCCTAAATCCATAACCCTCCTTGTTTAGTATTGTTAAACTTAGTTATTGATATAACTAAACAAAATTAATTATATATTATTATTTTAAAAATGCAATAAAAATGTTTAATTAATTTTTGAAATATAAAAGGCGAATGAAATTCGCCTAATCAATATCTTTTCCGTTAGATAGATTTTTTCTTATTTGTTCTTCAATGTGATTCATAATGCTTGGGTTATTAATTAAGAAATTTCTAACAGCATTTGCACCTTGACCAATTTTTTCATCATTATAACTATACCAAGAACCTGCTTTTGAAATCAGATCAAACTTAATTCCAAGGTTGATTATTTCACTTATTTTACTAATACCTTCTCCGTAGTAAACCTCAACAACTGCAGTTTTAAATGGCGGAGCTACTTTATTTTTAGAAACTTTAATATAAACTTTGTTACCAACTATTTCTTCTCCGTTTCTAATAGCCTCTCCTTTTCTAACCTCTACCCTAATACTTGCGTAAAACTTCAAGGCTCTTCCACCAGTAGTTGTTTCAGGTGTACCTTGGAAAGGTCCCGTATTTACTTTTTCTCTTAATTGGTTAATAAAAATTGTAGTGCATTTTTTATTATTAATACTACCTGCTAATTTTCTCATAGCTTTAGACATCAATCTAGCATGCAAACCAATACCAGAATCACCCATATCACCGTTTAATTCATTTTGCGGAACTAAAGCAGCAACGCTGTCAATAACAATTAAATCAATTGCTCCACTTCTAATTAAAGCATCAGTAATTTCAAGTGCTTGTTCACCATTGTCTGGTTGAGACAAAAGCAATTCATCAATATCTACACCTAATGCTTTAGCATATTTTGGATCTATCGCATGTTCTGCATCGATAAAAGCAGCTTTGCCACCACTTTTTTGACAAGAAGCAATAGCTTGAAGAGCTAAAGTTGTTTTACCACTAGACTCAGGACCATAAACCTCAATAATTCTTCCTTTAGGAAATCCACCAACACCTAAAATATGATCAATAGATATGCTTCCAGTAGAAATAACATCAACATCAACATTAGCCTTATCGCCCAATCTCATTACAGCACCCTTACCGTAATCTTTTTCAATTTGTTTTAAAACCTCTAATAGAGAATTTTCTTTATCTAATTCTTTTGCCATTATTTTTCCTCCTATTTATATTATTAATATTATTTTAAATAATTCCTTTAAATACTTTCAAAAATAAACTCTTTCATTTGCATAAAATATCTTAAACCGCTAAAAAATGAAATAAAAGTCGCAAGCCATAATAAGAATATATCAACTCTTAAATCATAAAAACTAAAAGGTATATTATTTAATAAAATAAGCACAATACTAATCATTTGTAATACAGTTTTTATTTTACCAAGATTATCAGCTGCTACTACGATTCCGTTTTTAGAAGCTATCATTCTACATCCATCAACAACCATATCTCTAGATAACATTAAGATTATAGGGATTGCTGGGATCATATTTTTAGCTAACATTAATATATATATGGTGTTAACTAGAAGTTTATCAGCTATAGGGTCAGCAAATTTTCCAAATGTTGTTATTAAATTATATTTTCTAGCGATATAACCATCTAAAAAATCGGTTATTGATGCAATTAAAAAAATAATTAAAATAATTAAATTTAAACTACTTAGACTGAAAACTCCAATTTCAAATTCATAAAAATGAATATCAAAATACCCGTATGGAAACATCCACACTAAAATTAATAAAGGTATTAAAAATATTCTAAATAAAGTTAATTTATTTGCTAGATTCATAAGACTATTATAACACAAAAGTGGCATAAAGCCACTGTCTAACACTTAATAAGCCATGTTCTGTATAACGATAATCATTTATCTACATTGCTGTTTTTGATTCGATTCATTTCTCTATCAAAATTCCCCTACCTAATTTGGGTTTCTCGCTTGCGGGGTTTACCTCGTTCCACTTTAAAATTTTCACTTTAACTCGTCTCTATGGCACTTTTATAGACTAGCTCCATCACTAAAAGTATTAGGAGTTTATCAGCCGTCAAATTAATGCCCGGTTTTATTTTTTATATACCGGCACAAACACTACAGACATCTCAGTCTGTGCGAGCATGGACTTTCCTCTAGTTTCCTAGCGATTATCTAAAGTGTTAGTCTTTTTTAAATACTTCTTCTTCTAATCTACTAACTCTTTTTAATAAATCAATTGATGAGTATTGAGTAGTATTAGTAAAATCATTAAATTTTGATTTTGATTTTAAAGATAATATTTCTTCATCTTTATTTGTTAATAAGTTATTTAAATTTTCAATTTCTGCTTGTAATTTTTTAATATTCTCTTCCATAATTTGGTAATCAGCAATCACTAAATCTAAAAAAGAATTTACTTCATTACAAGAAAATCCATTTACATCAATATTAAACTCTTTGTTGTAAACATCATATGCGTTTAAATTTAACTTTTCCATATCGCTCCTTAATTATATATACCATTTTAACACATATTTTAAAATTATTTAATTTTTTTTATTAGTGATATATAATTGTGTTATGAAGTATCCCAACGGAAAGAAAAATATTCAAACTTCAAACAAAACAAACACCTCTAACAGAGGAATGTCGCTTGAACAAGATATAGTTCAAACAAATTTGTATTATTTGGCAGAAAAAATTGCTTGCATTCATAAAAAACCCACACCTATCCAAATAGTTAAGGTTGATTATCCTAAAAGAAGTGCTGCAAAAATTGTAGAAGCATATTTCAAATTACCAAGCACTACTGATTTTAACGGTATATATAAAGGTAAATATATTGATTTTGAAGCAAAAGAAACAAATAATTCAACTAGATTCCCTTTTTCCAGCATTCACAAACATCAGATAGAACATTTAGAAAGGGTTTTGAATTTAGGCGGAATAGCTTTTTTAATTATTAGATTTAACAATAAAAATATAACTTTTTTAATTAATGCATCAGATTTTATTTATTACTACAAAAATACTGATAAAAGCTCTGTTCCATATCAATGGTTTTGCGATAATGGATACTCAATAAGCTACAACTACATAAAACCTGTTGATTATTTAAAAGTTGTTGATCAAATATTGGAGGAAAAAAATGAAAAATAAGTTTAAAAATATTAATTATACTAAATTAGGTGCAATAATTGTTTCTAGTATTATTGCTTTAAGTATGTTTATTTTATTGGTTAGTGTTATTTTCGTTATCAATATGCTTAATGATAAACCTGCTTTTGATATTAATAAATTTAACAATACTCAAAGTTCAAAAATATATGACAAAAACAATAATTTAGTAGCAGAAGTTGGTTTAACAATCAGAGAAAATGTTGATTATAACGAAGTTCCAACATCTGTAATCGATGCTTTTGTAGCGACTGAAGATTCTCGTTTTTTTACTCATAATGGTTTTGATCTTTCTCGTTTCACAAAAGCCATTTTAGACAATGTAGTATCGATTGTTACAAGAAGAAATAGTGGTCTTAGTGGTGCCAGTACTCTTACGATGCAACTAGTTAAAAATTCATATTTTACCGATGATCAAGCAGGAGTTGAAGCTGCCAGAAGTGGTATTGGAGGGATTGAGAGAAAACTTCAAGAAATATCTTTATCGCTTGACTTAGAACAAAACGTAAATAAGAAAACTATTATTGAATATTATTTAAATAAAATGAATTTTGGTGCTAATGGTAGAGGAATACAAAATGCTGCTAAATATTATTTTAATAAAGATGCTAAGGATTTAACTTTATCAGAAAGTGCTTTACTTGCGGGTGTTGTAAACTCTCCGTATTATTACAATCCTTTTAATTTTTTAGAAAGAGCTACAAACCGTAGAAACACAGTATTAAGATTAATGCTTAGACACGGATATATAAGCGAACAAGAATACAAACTCGCAACCGCAATAAAAGTTGAAGATTTATTAGTCGATCCACACTCTAAAGAAAAATCTGGAAACGGCAATGATTATCAAGCTTATATTGATGTTGTTATTAGTGAGGTTGAAAGAATCACAAATTTATCACCCTACTCTAATCCGATGATAATATATACTCATTTAGATACTACTGTTCAGAAACAAATGGATAAAATTCAAAATAACGATACTGATAATTACATCGAATTTCCAGATGATTTAATTGAAGTAGCTAGTATTGCGGTAAACAACGAAACAAGTGCGATAATCGGTGTTCTTGGTGGTAGAAACTATTCATATGGTGGTTCTTTATTACTAAATCACGCAACCGACCAATATAAACAACCAGGTTCTACCATTAAAACAATTTTAGAATATCCTTTAGCCTTTGAGAAATTAGGTTGGTCTACAAGCCATACAGTTTTAGATAAACCTATAACTTATAAAGGAACCAACGTAATTATCGGTAATGCGATTGGTAAGTATTATGGACAGTTATCTTTAATGGATGCGGTAGCTTTATCATTAAACACTGTTGCGATAAGCACTTTCCAAGAAGTAATCGATAAAACTTCTGTTCAAGAAGTTGTTAAATATATGAATAATATGGGTTACACTCAGGTTAATAATGATAATTTCAATATTCAATATGCTATTGGTGGTGCAGATTTAGAAACCTCTGTTCTCCAACAAGCAGGAGCACAAGCTGCCATCATTAACGGGGGTGTTTATCACAAACCGCACACCATTAGAAAAATCGAATTTTTAAACGGAAGAGAACCTATCAGTCCGATTCACGAAGGGGTTAGAACACTGTCAAGTGCTGCTGCATTTCAAACAACCGAATTGCTAAAAAATAATTTGCGTTATGGTTTTGGATATGCCTACGGAACTTTAAAAAACTATTCTAATACCGTTTACGCTAAATCTGGTACTAGCGATTGGGGTGAAGAAGGTTTGGTTTACAATATTCCAAGAGGAGCAAGTAAAGATGTTTGGGTTGTCGCTTCTAGTGCTGACTATACAGTTGCTACTTGGAGTGGTTATGAAAAAGCTATAAAAGATAAAGATACATATTTCAATAATGAAAAATTAAGAGCTAATATTTCTGGTAAAACTACTGAATTAATATTAGATGCAATTAAAAATTCAAATGGAGAACCGAAAAATAGCGTACCTATTCCTGATGATATAACTTCTATCGAACATATAGTAGCTACATATCCTTACGCTAATTTGTTGCCAGATATGAACCAAGAATTAATCGCTAGAGGATATATTGCTAAAAAATATGCACAACTAGTTTCTCCGGAGGAATTAAAAGTTAAAAATATTGAGGATTTTAATGCAACTATTGATTCTGCTGGTAATTTAAAAATAAATTGGAAAACATATCCTGATCAAAACCAAACTGTTGAAGTAGGTAACGAAATGGATATTAGTTTAAAAAACGGCGATAACATTATTTATCAAGCAACAGGTGCTAGATTATTTGATTATTCTTGGGTATATGGACCGATTCAATATAAAGCTAAAATATTTATTAATGATGCTGAAATAGAAAAAATAGTCCATTCTGGAAATGAATTAAGTAAAACTTTAAATTTAATACCAGGAAATAAAATTAAAATATGTGGATACTATGGTTACAAAAACAAAGATATAGATTCTAATCAAATATGCAAAGAGTTTCAAGTTGAAGATAGAGATGTTACTGTAAACTACCCTATAGTTTCCCCTAACAATAATCTTGATATCGTTAAGCAGGAATATCAAAACTGGGCAAAAACTTACAATACCAAAGTGAATATCAACACAGTTTATGTAAGCAACAACACTGATGTTAGAAATGAAATGCAGTTAAATTCAATAATAAAAGGTCCTGGAACTAATGAAATAATCAAGGCATCTATTCTTTATAATTCTACTTTTGAAGTTACCTTATTTGTGAAAGGACAATGTGAAAATGGAACTATTGATCCTTCTAGTGGTAAATGTTTAAGTTGTAATATCAATTATCGATTAGATGAAGTTACAAAAACTTGTATTGAAAATTAAAATAAAAAGCGGTTATGAAGCGGGCTTTAAATTAAAAGCTTAACTTCAATTAATCGCTTTTTATTTGATAATTACAGTACAATTATTTTTATTAAAAGATAATATACCTTCTTTGATTTTGAAATATTGTTTATTATTTTTATTAATACTTAATTCACCTTCAATTAATTGTAATATAATAGGTAAGTGATTTTTTAAAATACCTCTTCTTCCATCTGTGCTTTTAACAGATATGTAATCAGTGTATCCTTCAAAAATAATTTCATTTGAATTTAATATTTTTAAACTAATTTCCATATCCAAACCCTTTGGCTTTATCCTCAATATCATCAATCCCACCTACAAACATAAATGCTTGTTCAGGATAATCATCATATTTTCCGCTAAGCAACTTTTCAAAAGCATTAATGGTATCTTTAATAGGAACATATTTACCCTTGATTCCACTAAAGTTTTCTGCAACATTAAATGGTTGTGATAATAAATTTCTAGCTTTTCTCGCTCTATTTACAATCAACTTATCTTCATCACTCAATTCATCAACCCCCAATATCGCAATTATATCTTGAAGTTCTTTATATCTTTGAAGTAATTGTTGAACTTTTCTAGCTATAGTATAGTGTTTTTCTCCTACAACTAAAGGATCTAAAATTCTTGAATTTGATTCTAAAGGATCAACAGCTGGATAAATTCCTAATGCAGCCACTTTTCTATCTAAAACAGTTTTAGCATCTAGATGAGTAAAAGCTGTTGCGGGTGCAGGGTCAGTTAAATCATCAGCAGGGACATAAACAGCTTGTATTGAAGTTATTGATCCATCTTTAGTACTGGTGATTCTTTCTTGAAGTTGGCCCATCTCCGTAGCAAGTGTCGGTTGGTAACCTACCGCACTAGGCATTCTACCTAAAAGTGCACTAACTTCCGATCCGGCTTGAGTAAATCTAAAAATATTATCAATAAATAGTAATACATCTTGTTTATCAACATCTCTAAAATATTCAGCCATAGTAAGACCGCTAAGTGCAACCCTCATTCTAGCTCCTGGAGATTCATTCATCTGACCATAAACAAGTACTGTTTTATCTAAAACACCAGACTCCTTCATTTCATAATACATATCATTACCTTCTCTGGTTCTTTCACCAACCCCAGCAACTACAGATTGACCTCCATGATTTATAGCTATATTATGGATAAGCTCTTGCATAAGTACTGTTTTACCTACTCCTGCTCCGCCAAATAAGCCAATTTTCCCACCTTTAGCATAAGGGCATAATAAATCTATTACTTTAATTCCTGTTTCTAAAATTTCACTGGTAGTCTTTTGTTCACTAAAAGCAGGTGCCAATCTATGTATAGGATGTTTTAATGAATTAACTTCTGGCTTTTCATCAATAGGCATTCCTATTACATTAAACATTCTACCTAAAACCTCTTTACCAACAGGAACCAAAATAGGAAAATTAGTATCCAAAGCTTCCATCCCTCTAATAAGTCCATCAGTAGAATCCATTGCTATAGTTCTTACAATATCATCACCTATATGTTGTGCAACTTCCACTATTAAAAATCCATCATTCTTAATAATTTTTATTGCATTTTTAATAGCTGGTAAATTTTCTTTTTCAAATTTTATATCAACTACAGGACCAATAACTCTTATAACTATTCCTTTATTTTCCATACCATCTCCTATTCATTGCTTCCAGCTACTATCTCAGTTATTTCTTGTGTAATAGCTTGTTGGCGATTTTTATTATATTCTTTAACGAGTTCATCAATAAATTCGTTTGCACTTTTAGTAGCTTGTTCCATCGCATTTCTTCTTGCGGAATTTTCTGCTAACTTAGATTTAATGTAACAATTTTTAATAACATCAGTTAAATAAATATCCATTGCATATTCAAATATCTTATTTACACTTGGTTCTATCAAAATTTCAGTATTTTTTATATTTTTAATGTCTAATGGTAATATTTTTTTTAATTCTATTTCCTGTTTAAAACTATTTATAAAATCAGTATAAATGATACTTACTTTACCTACTTTATTTGTAAGATAACAATCTTTAATTATCTCAGTAATTTTATTAAAATCATTAAAATTTTCTGAAAAATTACTATAAATAACTTTATATTTTTTAAAATCTCTATTAATTTTTTTAGAAATTATAATTAAATTATCATCTTTTTTTATTGTATTTAATATATACTGATTTATTTTATTATTATATGAACCACAAAGTCCTAAATCTGACCCAAAGATAATATAAAGATTGTTTTTATTCTCATTATTTATACAATAAGGATGATCTATATCTTTTACGTTAAATAAATCAATTATATTTTGAATTTCATTTATATACATACGATTATAATCTAAAGTTTTTTTAATTTTTAAAAATTTCGCATTTGAAATCATATTCATAACTGATGTTATTTTTTCGATGCTATTAATAGATTTTATTCTTTGTTTTAATTCTTGATTTTTAGACATTTAAAATACCATTTTTCAATTTAAAATCTTTTGTAAACACAGATACAGCAATTTTTATTTCTTCCTCGTTTAAAACATCTTGTGCTAAATCTAAAATTATATCTTGATGATTATTTTTAAAATATAAATGCAATTCCTCTTCATATTTACTTATTAAAGAAATATCAATATCATTTAAAAAATTATATTTATAAGCAAATAAACTTAAAGCAATATCTTCGTTTGATAAAGGTTTATATTGTTTTTGTTTTAAAAGTTCTACTAATTTAGCACCACTTTCTAAAATATTTTTACTGACACTATCAAGCTCGCTTCCAAACTGAGTAAAAGATAACAATTCATTATACTGAGCTAACGAAAGTTTAAGTGAAGAGCTCAGTTTTTTAATAATTTTACTTTGAGCATTAGAACCTACTCTACTAACAGAAAGTCCACTATCAACTGCAGGTCTTATCCCTTTGTTGAATAGTTCACTCTGTAAAAAAATTTGACCGTCTGTAATACTAATAACATTAGTTGGAATATAAGCACTTATATCTCCTGCTTGAGTTTCGATTATCGGAAGTGCACTAATACTTCCAGATCCATGTTTTTCATTTAATTTACAAGCTCTTTCAAGCAATCTGCTATGCAAATAAAAAACATCGCCAGGATAAGCTTCTCTTCCAGGGGGTCTTCTTAACAGTAAAGAAACAGTTCTATAACTTACAGCATGTTTACTTAAATCATCGTAAACAATTAAAACATCTTCACCTTTATTCAACCAATATTCAGCTATAGCACAACCAGAATAAGGAGCTATAAATTGCATAGGTGCATTACTGCTTGCACTAGCCATAACAATAGTAGTATATGATAATGAATTATGAATTTTCAACTTTTCTCTTACTAATGCTACATTGCTGGCTTTTTGCCCTATCGCAACATAAACACACTTAACGTTTTGTCCTTTTTGATTGATTATGGTGTCTATAGCAAGTGCAGTTTTTCCTGTTTGTCTATCTCCGATTATAAGTTCTCTTTGACCTTTACCAATAGGAATTAAAGAATCTATAATTTTGATCCCTGTTTTTAAAGGTTGCTTTACAGTAAGTCTACTCATGACTCCAGGAGCTACTTTTTCAATCGGCATATATCCGTCATTTTTAATTTCTCCAAGATCATCTATTGGATTACCTAGACTATCAACAACTCTTCCAAGAAGACCATCGCCAACAGGAACTTCAATTATTCTCCCTGTTCTTTTTACTACTTGTCCTTCTTTAATAGAATTTTCTTCCCCTAATATTACAACACCGACAAAATGTTCTTCAAGATTCATCACCATACCATAATTTCCATCTTCAAAAACAACTAGTTCCATCGACATTGCTTTATCTAAACCAGAAACTATCGCAATACCATCTCCTACACTTATAATTTTTCCAATATCGTAAGAATAAGACTTGGTTTCATAATTTGTTAAGCGTTCTTTAATTATTTTAGTAACAACATCAATTTTAAAAGACATTAAAAAACCTCCTTTTTCAATTCTTTTTTAATATCATCTAATTTTTTACTTAAAGATGTATCAATTATCCTTTTATCGTTAATGACAATTTTATAACCAGCTAAAATTTCTTTATCAACTATTAATTGATATTCATATTTCTTTCCTTCAAAAAAATTTAAAATTTTAAATAAGTCATTTTCAGGGATTGGGGTTGAACTATATATTTTTATTTTTAATATTTTTAATTCTTCGCTAGCCTTAATTATAAAATGATTAAACACTTCACCAACAATTACTTGTTTATTGAAATCTAAAAGTAAAAGCAATAGATTAACAATATTTTGATTAAAATCATTAAATATTTCTTTAATAACTTTTTTCTTTTCCTGTTTATCTATAAAATTAGAAAAATAAAATTTTTTAAAATCTTTATTCATTAAAGAAGAAAGTATTTTAATTTGTTCATAATAATTTAATAAATCATTATTTTGAATTGCTATATCAAAAATAGCATTAGAATATCCTTGTACTTCAATCATTTTCTTCTAGCTCTTTCGCTATTTCTAAAATAGAATTTTCATTAAATTGTTCAGCTTGATTTGGTAATATTTTCTTACTGGTTTCAATCACTAAATCAACCACGATATTTTTAATATCTTCTTTGGCTTTTTCTTTATCTTGATTAATGGTGATTCTAGCATTTTCAATTATTAATTCAGCTTCTTTTTTAGTTTCTTGAATCATTTTTATTCTATATTCTTCAAGTTCTTTATCAACTTTATTTTTTAACGATTCATTTTCTTTAAGTGTTTTTAGATATTCGTTTTTAGCATTGATTAAATTTATTTCTGTATCTTTTTTAGTTTTTTCAATAATAATTTTTTCATTTTCAAAAAAATTCTTTCTATTTTCCAAGTATTTTCTAATCTCTTTAAAAAGAAATTTTTTAGCAAAAATAAATATTATAAAAGTAGCCATTAATTGAGTTATAATGGTTAAAATATTAGGAAATAATTGGGTTGCTATATCAAATTCTAAATTCATTTTTCACCTAAAATACAAAAATCAAAAGAATAGCTACTAATAAACCATAAATAGCACAAGTCTCACTTATAGCAGCACCAGTTATAAGCATACTTCTTATTTCATTAGCAGCTTCTGGGTTTTTACCAACTGCTTCAACTGCTTTTCCTGCAGCATATCCTTGACCAATACCAGTAGAAAGACCTGTCATAACAGCCAAACCTATCCCTATAGCTATTAAACCTTTATTTAAATCCATAAAACCTCCTATTTCTCTTTTTGGATTAAAACCATTGTAAGACTAACAAACACAAATGTTTGAATAAAACCTGCAAAAATATCAAAATATAAATGTAAAATTGGAGCAATAAATATTCCAAAAACATTAAAATTTATGTTAAATTGCAATAAATTAAACATAAATTTACTTAAATTACTAGTAGCCCAATAAACTATTGTTAAAATAACACCACCAGATAATATATTACCGAACAATCTAACACTTAATGAAATAAGTGGTGAAATATGTCCTAAAACATTAGGTAATACAAATATCGGAAGTGGTTCAAATAAATTTTTAATAAACCCTTTAATCCCATTAGTTTTTAATGATTGTTTTTCAATTAAAAACCAAGTTATAAAAGCTAAGGGAAAAGTAACACTCAAACTCGCGGTAGGTGGAAATAAAAAACCACTTAAACCACTAATATTTGCACAAAAAATATATAGTGCTATGGTTGCTATATAAGGAGAAAAAAGTTCAACATCTTCTTTATCCATATTTTGACCAACAAATTTATCAATTGTTTGCACAAATAAAACAGCAAGAAAAGATATTCCTTTAGGAGTTTCTAAATAATTTATTTTTTTTATTTTTTGAGCTACAACATACATTAAAACGCATAACGATATGGTTATAAAAATAATTGCAGGAATTTCTTTTGCAATAATAATTTTCATTTTATAAGTAAATTTTTAAAATATAATACTAACTTATACTGGAATATAGCTAGTAAAAAAATAATATAATAATAGTTTTTAAAATAAATTAATATAATCATTAAAGGAAAGACAATAATTAATTTATTTAAAATATGCAACAATATTATATAAAATTTATTATTTATTTTTGTATCTATAATAAATTTTATAATTTGAATTAATAAATAATAATTAATCAGGAAAGATATATATCCTAGTAAATAAGATATTGTTATTTTATAGTTAAATAGCGAAACTATAAATACGATTAAAAATATAATATTATTAATTTTTAAAATATCATTATTTTTTAGATCCATATTTACTAACCATATAAATACCGTAACTTATCGATACTAAAAAACCAATTATAATAAAGATGGGAGTAAATATTTTTTTATAATTAAAATATTCATCTAACTTAATCCCAAAAAAAGTCATTATTAATATTGTACCAATAAGGCTAAAAATAAGTTTTTCAACCTTAAAAATCATTATTTAGTTCCAAATATACGATCTCCAGCATCACCTAAACCAGGTACTATATATCCTTTTTCATTTAATTTTTCATCTAAGGCAGCAAGATAAATATCAACATCAGGATGTGCTTTTTCAACCGCTTTAACACCTTCTGGTGCAGCTACTAAACAAACTAATTTAATTATTTTAGCACCTCTTTTTTTAATAATATCAATAGCAGCTATAGCACTTCCCCCAGTAGCAAGCATAGGGTCTAACACCAAATTTACAGATGTATCTAAATTTTCAGGAAATTTCGCAAAATATTCATGCGGAATCAATGTTTTTTCATCACGATAAATACCAACAAAACCAACTTTTGCGGTAGGTATAAGATTATTTATACCATTAACTAAACCTAATCCAGCTCTAAGTATTGGTACTAAAACTATATCGTTTAATAATTCATGTGATATTGTTTTACATATTGGTGTTTCAATTTCTACCTTTTTCATTGGCAAATCTCTACAAACCTCATAAGCCATTAACCCAGCAATTTCATCAAGGTTTTGTTTAAAATCTTTTGTTTTTGTATCTTTATTACGCATTTGTGTTAATTTATGAGTAATAAGTGGATGATTTAAAATAGTAGTTGACATCTAAATAACCTCCTCAATTAAAAATTATATCATTTTTATATTTTATTTACTATCAATTTAGAAAAAAGCTTACAATTTGTAAGCTTTTAAAAGAGAGTTATAATATTATTATTTTATTTCCAAGGTACTGGAATAAATGGAGTGTAATCCCCTGCCCAGATACCAATAGCACAACCAAGAATACCGATAGCTAAGAATAGAACGATACACTTAATTGGAGTCCATCCTTTTTTCTTAATTAAGAAGTAGCAAAGTAATGTTAATAGCAACGGTAAGAAAGCAGGTAGAATACCATCTAATAATGCTTGAACAACGATTGGTTTATCACCATTAGGAATTGTCATACCTAAACTTGTTGCACCGTAGTTACAAGTTAAAGCACCTACAACAAATACCCCTAACATTGAAGCAGCGTGTGTAAATTCTTTAGCATTTTTAGTTAAAATACCAACTGCGCTTGCACCAAGGTTATATGACCAATGCATTAACCAAATACGAAGAGCCATTTGAACACCGAAAGTTATAGCGAAGTATAAAACAGGTCCAAGAAGGTTTCCGTCAATTGCTAATTTAGCGGTAATACCAGCAGTAACTGGAACTAAAGTGAACCAGAATAATGCATCACCAATACCACCTAAAGGTCCCATTGCAGCAACACGAACAGCACGGATAGTGTTAATATCAGCTTTTTCTTGTTCAAGTGATAAAACAATACCAGCAACGAATGTTACAAGGAACGGATGTGTATTGAAGAACTCTAAGTTATGTTCCATTGAACGACTTAAATCTTCTTTGTTTGTATGAATTTTTTCAAGACCTGGAAGTATTGTCCATAACCAACCAGCAGCTTGCATTCTCTCGAAGTTGAATGAAGCTTGTAACATAGTTGATTTCCAAGCGATAGAATTTAAAGTAGCATTATCTAATTTATTAGCGCGACTTAAATCTTTATAAGTAGTAGCGTTAGATGCCATCGTTTGAACCTCCTCTTGAAACATTAGATTTGAATTTTACATTAATATTATAATCGTACATAGCAATAGCTAATCCGATGAAAGCAACTAGTAATAATGTAGCACCAGAAGTTTGAGAAATATTACCTAAAATAGCAGCAGCAGCGAAACCTGTGAAGTAAATTCCCCACATATCATCAGCTAGCATAATTTTTAATAATACAGCAAACCCTACATAACGCATCATTCTACCAGCAGTTCCTAAACCTTCCATAACCCATTTGTAGTTATTTGAGAAATCTTGTAAAGGTTGAGCAGCAGCATCACCAGCTACATAAGCAATAATTGCAAATACTGCAAATAATGAACCTAATAAGAACATAGCGATGTAGTTAACATCTCTAATTCCACTTGGTTTAGCTTCTTCAGCAGCCTTATCAGCTTTAGCTAATAAACCTGAAGAAATTGAGAACACTAAAGTAACAGCGTATTGTCCAAATAACGCAAATACGAATGAAGCACCTAGTGCTTGGTCAACGTTAAGTCCAGATTTTACTGCGAAAATCATAGCAACAACGCTACCTAAAACAGCATTTGGAGGTTGAGCACCACCAACTGGCATATTACCAATCATCATCAATTCGTAAGTACCACCTACAACAAGCCCAGTCTTGTAATCACCAAGAATAAGACCGATTATAGGACAAGCAATAATTGGACGATATAATAATTCTGATAATGAGAATTGGTCAATAGCAAAGAAAAATGTTACTAAAGCCAATAATATTAATTGAATATAATCCATTTAGAATTTATTCCCCTTTCTATTATTTATTTTATTTGAATAATTTTCCAACATCTTCTCTAGCAATGTTAGGAGTACGTTGAATAAATATTTCAACACCTAAATTTTTAATTTTTGTAAATGCATCAACATCTGAATCATCTACCGCCACAGAAGTAGCGACTTGTCTTTTTCCATCAGCCATATGCATATTACCAACGTTCACACTTTTGATTGGAACACCACCTTCAATTAATTTTAAAACTGATTGTGGATCTTCACAAATAATTGCGATTCTTTGCGAATCACTAGCGCGGTGAATTGTATCAATTGTTTTTTGGATACTCCAATAACGAGTTTGGCAGTACGAAGGTGCCGCCATATCCATTAAACCTTGTCTAAATTCATTAGTTGCGACTTCATCATGAGCTACTAAAATTAAATTAGCATCAACGCTGCCAGTCCATTGCGTAGCAACTTGTCCATGAAGCAGACGATTGTCAATTCTACATAAAACTATATTTGGCATATTATAACTCTCCTTCCTAAAACCTGTAACGGTTTACATTCTCATTTTATAACATAATTTCACAAAAATCAACATATTTTAACTAAATTACGATTTTAAAGACTTATATAATGAGTTTAAAAAAATATTTTATATTTATATCTTTTTTTATAATTTGATATGTTAGAATAATATTGAGGAGAATGTTGTTATGTATCTAATTGATGAATTAAAATTAAAATTAACTAATAAAAAAATACCTATTGTATTTCCTGAAGGGAATGATATCAGAGTTCTTACTGCTTGCGTTAGATTAAATTTAGAAAGTTATATCCACCCTATTGTTTTAGGAGATTACGAAGAAATAAATCAACTAGCAAAAAATAATACCTTAGATATTCATGGACTTGAAATTATAAACCCTAAAAAATATGAAGGTATTGATGTTATGGTAGATGCTTTTGTAAAAAGAAGAAATGGTAAAATTGACGAAATAAAAGCAAGAGAATTATGTTTAAATGATGTTAATTACTTCGGAACTATGCTTATTTACCTTGAAAAAGCAAAGGGTCTTGTTTCAGGTGCTGTAGGCTCTACCGCTGATACCGTAAGACCTGCACTTCAAATTATTAAAATGAAACCTGAATATAAATTAGTTTCTGGTGTGTTTATAATGCTTAAAGATGAACAAAGATTAATTTTTGGTGATTGTGCTATAAACATTAACCCTAGTGCTGAAGAATTGAGCGAAATTGCTATATGCAGCAGTAAAACCGCAAGATCGTTTGGTATAAATCCTAAAGTTGCAATGCTTAGTTTTTCTACCAAAGGAAGTGCTTCTAGTCCTGAACAAAAGAAAGTTGAAGAAGCCACTAAAATTATCATTGATAAACAACCTGATTTTGATATAGATGGAGAATTGCAATTCGATGCTGCATTAATTGAAAAAGTAGCAGAGAAAAAAGCACCTAATTCTAAAGTTGCCGGAAAAGCAAATACATTTATATTCCCTAATTTAGATGCTGGAAATATCGGTTATAAAATAGCTGAACGACTTGGAAAATATGAAGCTTTAGGTCCTATTCTTCAAGGGTTAGCAAAACCTGTAAATGATTTATCTAGAGGTTGTTCATCTGAAGATGTCTACAAATTAGCACTTATAACAGCTATCCAATCGCTACAATAATATAAAGCGTTATATTTATATATAACGCTTTTATTTTTATTTAATAGTGTCGTTTGTCAATGATGTGAGACACTTTTTTGAGCGAATATCCTTGCTTTTGTTTACTATGATTGATAAGCTAGTACAAGTCTGATATAATATTAAAAATAAATTTCTTAACAAGAATAAAGGAGACCTCTATGCAATCAGAATACGTTTTATTGTGCAGTCCATACAGATACAGTTCAGTTTTTGCCAATTCAGTCAATAGACAATTTATTGAAAAAGAACTAATGAGTGTCGTCATGCCAGGTGTTAATATAATGGCCAGAGGCCTGTTGCGAACCATGTTAGAAACAAACTATGGAATTACAGATTATTCAAGTTTAAAAGAAGAAATTGTTAAACTAGAAGATGGTCATTATCATGCTTTAGAAGATGTTTCTTCATTTATTGATGGAATAGGCACTCCTGATGTAAAAGACTTTTACCTTTCTTTAAATTCATTAACAGGTTCTCAACTAATCAAAGGCTTTGACGACTGCCGTATAATTGATGTCTTGACGAAATCGTATGCTGCTCGCTTGATTACTAAAGAAGAATTTGAGGAACTGTTTACCAAGCAAACAGAGCGTATCAAAAATAGTTATCAGACTTGGGAACAATACCTAGCATCTTGTGTAATGGGAAAATTACTTCAGTATGTTCCTAGCTCAGAAACCATTACAAGCGTTGGGGAATATGTGATAGATGTTTATTCTTTTTGTATTGCACCGACGAATGTCTTTTCTTATGGTACTTTTTGGGCAAATCATGAGTTAACCGACTTGACAACCTTGTTAGAAAACTTTTTACCTGAAGAAATTGTTAAAGAGTTAAAACCAAGGCAATATCGTGTATATTATAATGATGAGACCCCAGGACTTACTGAGCCTTCAAATGATTTACTTGCTTCCATAGAAGGAACTTCTATAGACCAAACTTTTATCGATTATGAACGCTATCAGTATCTGAGCGAACTTGCAGATTACGTTTTTTGGACTCCCCTTATTGAGAATAATCTTGAATGGATGATTGCAGAAAAAAACTTGCAAGAACAAGATACAATTCTTTTACCAAAGGAGTATGCAAGTCTTTATTCGGCTAGAGTATTTTGGTATCATTATCCAAACCACAAGGAGTTGCATGAAGAACATATTTTTGCCATGTTTGAAGGAACTCTAAGTTTAAATCTTATCTTTACAGAGGAAGCTGTCTACACCTTTAAGAAGAAATTATTCGGCAAACCAGAACTTGTCAGAATCCCTTGGGAACAAGTTGAGTTAAGTTCGTCACTTAATTTACAGATGGAAGAAAGTAAAATTTATTTTGACAAAAAGACAATCTCTAATGTCAGTCCAGTTTTAAGCGAAATCGGTCTAAATAGTAAGGCTATTGACGATTTAGATTCTCAAGAAAGGAAAGCTCTTGAAAATGAATGGCAACAAAAAATGAATCAATTTTTAAAGGGTATTCCTCAACGCATTCGTGAATTTAAAGGGAAATGAAGAGAGGTAAATTTTCAAAGTAAGTTCTAGTTATCTGGAATTTGAGATGGGGCAAGTTCCTTTCTATTTTGAAATTATTTTTTAATAAAAACTAGCGATTACTTATCTAGTAATCGAGGTGATTGAATGACTTTCTTAGAGTCAATTTTAGAGATTCCCAAAAGTGTTTCCAATTCCTCACCGTAGGTAAATGTAAAGAGTTCATAAGTTGATTTTCCGTTGAAAGAAGCTCGTTTGACGCTGTTAACACGCAAACAAAACAGGTTGATGTTCTCCTGCGTCAAGTTGTCAAAAGAACTTCTTTTAAGAAGAATTGTATGTTTGTCAATGATGTTAGACACTTTTATTTTCATTTTTATTTAATAGTTACTTTACATAAACTTGAATAATGTAGTATAATCAAATTACGATTCCTTAGCTCAGCCGGCAGAGCATCTGACTCTTAATCAGAGGGTCCAGGGTTCGATCCCCTGAGGAATCACCATTTATTGTAAAAAATCCTTAATATTAAGGATTTTTATATTAATAGCACATTTTTAATTAATCACAAAAATAAAAAGGGTTTAACCCTTTTTATTTTAAATTATCATAATTTTATTAATTTACCATCTTTAAGCAATAATCTTTGATCGCTTAATTCACTAACTGCATTTGAGTGTGTAACAACAATAACAGTTTTATTGAAATCTTTAGTTAATGTTTTAAAAATATTTACAATTTCTTGTTCTGTAGCAGTATCTAAGTTACCGGTAGGTTCATCTGCAAAAATTAAATCAACATTTTTCGCTAAAGATCTAGCAATAGAAACTCTTTGTTGCTCACCACCAGATAATTGATTAATACTTCTATTCGCTTTACTTTTAACAATACCAAATTTTTCTAATAAGGCATATGCTACACCTTTTTTATCCTTAGGTAATTTATTATCTGTTTCACTCATCGCAACCATAACATTTTCTAACCCAGTTAAATAAGGTATCAAATTATATTGTTGAAATACTATACTTATATCATTTCTGCGATATTTATGAAGACCTTTTTCTAAAATATTTTTACCGTTAAAATAAATACTACCACTTTTAGGATTATCTAAACCAGATATCAACGATAACAAGGTGGTTTTACCACTACCACTAGGTCCTAATATAGTATAGAACTTCCCTCTTTCAAATTCAGCATCTAAATCTTTTAATATAACTCTTTCATATCCACCATCTTGGTATGAATAATTTAATTTATCTAATTTTAAAATAATATTTTCCATTTTTCACCTCTAATTTGTAGACATCAAAATCTTTTTAGGATTGTATCTCATTATCATAATCGAAGGAATTAATACTGAAATCAATACAATCATAACCCCTGTAGCATATAATGTAGCTATTGTTTGTATTTGAACAGTTACATTATATTCAGAAGTTACATCTTCCAACGTTATTCTAGTGGTATAATCATCTATATAAGGAGTATATCTTTGAGGATAATAGTACATATCATTTTCTTCATTTATTTTTTGTGATGAAATAGTGTATTCAAGCACCTTATCACCTACTTGCTTAGAAACTAAAATCCCTGTTAATGTAGCAAAGCTAAAAGCGATTAAAGCGACTAAAACAAGTTCTACAAAAAATTGACTTATAATCTTAAACTTACTACTACCTATTGAAAGTAAAACCCCTATTTCATATTCTCTTGTTTTTAATGTTAAAGCAGTAACTAAACTGATAATAACAATCGCATTTACTACCACAAGAATAATAATTATATTTGAAAATATAGATATAGTTTCTAACGGTTTACTAAATTTTTTAAATTCTTCATTATTTACAGTTGCTTTGAAAAAAGTATTTTTATCACTATAATCTTCCACGAACTTATCAATATCTAAAGGATCTTTAAGTAGTATGTTAAGTGTACTTAAATAATAAAGATCCTCAACTCTACCTTCATTAATAGAATTTAATTTTTGCTGTAAATATTCTTTTCTGTATTCATCAATACCTTCTTGGTTAATAACAAATTCATAAAATTTCTTATTAAATTCAAGTGTTGCTTTTTCAACGCTTCCGATAGGTGTAAATATATTATTGTCAGGATTATCAATACCTTGTAAAATTTCATCAGGATTTATAGTTAAGTTATGATTATAAATACCAATTACTTCAAATTCAACAACTCTTTCTTTTAATTCGTATGTAAATCCTTCAAGCCCATCTTTTACCATATAATCAACTTCGCCATTATGAGGGATTAAGTATATTTTAGATCCTAAAGTAAGATTGTTGTGTTCAGCAAATTTTTGAGATACTAAAGCAACAGGTGCATTTTGTTTTATCTCATCTTCACTATACATTCTTCCGCTTACTAAACTATAACCTTTTTCTTCAAACTCTATAAGTTTATTGGTGATATTACTTTTTATTGAAATGTCATAAGAATGTCCAATATTAGTAATATTTCCATTTTCCGTTACTTCTTGTTCAGCGTTTGCTTCAAGTTCTTCTTCGAATTTTGATGGAATGTGATTTGTGTTGATTTTATCAGTAGTAGCTATAGTTGTAACAGGTGAGCTTATAGCTTTAACACGTTCATCTTTTAAGATTTCGCCAACACTTTCTGTTGTGTGTTTTAATTGATCTATTTTTTTATAAAATAATTCTCTTTCATTTTCATCTTGAATTTTATCACCCTCTAAAGCAATTTTTTGATAATCTAATTCATAAAAAACAACAGCACTCATTTTTTTTCTTGTCAACAATTTAGCATTTTCAGCAGCAGAACTTACTCCTAATCCGATAATTACAAAATTACCGATTAAAAAGAAAGTTAATGTCAACATTACAGTTTTACTCAATCTTCTTTGTATGTTTTTAATAGCACGATTTATAAAATTCATATCTATTCCTCCGTTATCTTATAAAACGAATTATATCTTCTTGTTTTATTTCAATATTTTCAATCTTCCAACTACCATTTTCGTAAATGACTTCATCATTGTGTTTAATAACATTTATGTCAGAAGTTTCTATTTTAGATCCTTCTCCTGTTGTAAAGTAAATTTTTGATGTTGATAAAAAATTCATAAATTCATCTACACCAACTGCGATACCATTTTTATCTTTAGTGGCAAATGGATATATTTTACCTGCAGATACCACCACACTTATTCTAGTATGTTTTTCTAAAGGTCTATGACAATCGACAGATTTACCACTTTCATAAATATGGCAAGAATAAGAAATTATCATATCTTTTTCATAGTCTTTTGAATAAATTCTAGAATTTCCCCACTCACCAGCTGCTAAATCATAATTATCTGATTTAGCATTAACATTATTAATCCAATCATAAACATCATGGATATTAACTCCTACCAAACCATTTTCAGCAAATTCAGAAATTTTAGGTTTTCCGCTATTTATAGTTAAACTTATTAAATCTCTAACTCCAATTTTACTTCCCGAATTAACACTTTGATTCAAAATAAATTTATTACTTTCGCTATAGATGGTGTTTTCAATGATATTAAATTCATTTTTCTTTTTATTATATTCCTCCTTGCTCATTTTAGTAAAATCAGGAACAATAACAGCTTTACCTTTTGAATAATTAATAATAATGGTTGCTCCTTCATCAACACTCTTTCCTACTTCAGCATTGATTGAAACAACTTGATTTTCAACAATCTTATCATCATAAACGCCAACTGTTTGGGTATTTAATTTTTTCTTTTTAAGCTCTTCGCTATAATCATCAACATTTTTCCCTTTAAATTCAGGAACAACAACCTTCCCAGCAGGAGCTTTACCTTTAGAAATTGTGATTGTTAGTTGTGTATTTCGTTTAAATTCGCTCTCTTCACCTTTTAATTCATACTTAATAATTTCACCATCAGCAACATTGTCATCATATACAATATTAACTTTTGTTCCCGAAAGTTTATTTTCACTAATCCAATTATTAATTTGTGTTTTATTCATGCTTTTTAAATCAGGAAGATTAATGCTTTCATCAGGGTCGGCACCCTTACTCACAGTAAAATTTAATTTTTCTTTCTTTGATATTTTTTTATTTGAAACAACACTTTGATAAATAACAATATCCTTATCATATTCTAAACTATATTCTTCATTAATTATAACGCCATTAAAATCTATTTCTTGTTGTCGCAAGAAATTCAATAATTCATTTTTATTTTTACCTACAAAATCTAGCATTTTAATTTTAGGACTTAAAAATAAAAATAATAATAAAGCTATACCAGAAATTAGTGGTAAAAATATAGCAAGAAACACCTTTAAATTAAAAGGTTTTTTAGTTTCTGATATTTTTATCCTTTCTTCTTCTTTAAAACTCTCAGGTTTTTCATCACTAACCAACTGACTTAAAAAATCTTTATCACTCATATTAACTCCTTAATAATTCACTAATACACTAAAATTATAACATTTGAGAGGGTTGAAATCAAATTTCTATCAAATACCTTAAAACTACTTCAAATCTATTAGAACTTCATTTTCTAAAATTCAATCATTTCCAATAATAACTCTTGAACTTACCTCTTATAACTCAATATATCACCTTATGATTTAAACTAATTTCTAATAATTTAATCATATATTAATTATAAAATAAAAATCCTTCGTATTGAAGGATTTTTTTATTTGAAATTTATAGGTTTAATATTCCAAATTTCTTTAGCATATTCATTAATAGTTCTATCACTGCTAAAGAAGGCACTTTTTGCGATATTAAGTAAACAAATTCTAGCCCATTTTTCTTTATCTAAATAAAGATTATTAATATTTTCATGAGCTTTTACATAGCTATCAAAATCCGCAAGCAATAGATATTCATCATTATATATCAATAATTCTTTATAAATATCAATGAAATCTTCTTCATTATCACTGAATGTTTTATCAATCAAGCTATCTAAAACTTTTTTAATTCTATGATCGTTATTGTAATAATCGCTAGATCTATAAGTTTGTTTAAACTCTTCAACCTCTTCTGATCTTAAACCAAATATTTCACAATTCTCTCTACCTACAAGTGCATCTATTTCAACATTAGCACCATCTAACGTACCTAATGTAATAGCACCATTCATCATAAACTTCATATTACCAGTTCCGCTAGCTTCTTTTCCAGCAGTAGAAATTTGTTCTGATACATCACTCGCATTCATAAGCATTTCAGCTACACTAACACGATAGTTAGGAATGAAAACAACTTTGATAAATTTAGATACTTGAGGGTCTTGATCTATTTTTTCAGCAATAGAGTTAATTAATTTAATTACTTTTTTTGCAAATACATATGAAGGAGCAGCTTTTGCACCAAACAAGAATGTTGTTTTAGGCATTACAAAGCTAGGATCTTCTTTAATTCTGTGATACAAATAAATAATATGTAACGCATTTAAAAGTTGGCGTTTATAAGCGTGTAATCTTTTAGCTTGAGTATCAAATATTGAATTTGGATCTATTTCAATATTATATTCATCTTTTAAGAATTTACTCAAAATTTCTTTACGCTTAAATTTAACATCTAAAAATTCTTTTTGAAGTTCTTTGTTGTCAACTAATGGTAATAATTTTTCAATCTCACTAAGATCTTTTTTAAAACCATCGCCAATATATTTAGAAAGTAAATCGCAAAGTTCAGGATTAGAATAAATAAGCCATCTTCTTTGAGTTATTCCGTTAGTTTTGTTGTTGAACTTTTCTGGCATCAATCTAAAGAAATCTTTAAATAAATCATTAATCAAAATTTCACTGTGAAGTTTAGCAACCCCATTTACACTGAATGAACCTACTATACTTAAATGTGCCATTTTAACTTGATCATCATTTATGATCGCTACCCTATTAACTAAATCTTTATCATGAGTTAAGCCATATACTTCTTCTCTAAATCTACGATCTATTTCCTCAATAATCATATATATTCTTGGAAGTAATTTTGAAATATATTCAACTGGCCATTTTTCAAGAGCTTCCGACATAACAGTGTGGTTAGTGTAAGCAAATGTTTTTCTAACAATTTCCCAAGCTTTATCCCAATCGTAGTCATTTTCATCGATTAAAATACGCATAAGTTCAGCTATAGCCATTGCTGGATGAGTATCATTTAACTGAATTACCACCTTATCGCTTAGATTATCTAAGTTATCATTGTTTCTTAAAAAATCAGCTATAATGCTTCCAAGACCAGCTGCTACAAAGAAATATTCTTGTTTAATTCTTAAATATTTACCACTAACACTACTATCATCTGGATAAACATTTAAACATATCTCGTTTACATCATTCAAATATTGAATGAAATTTTTACCCTTTTGTAAGTTTTCGCTAGGTTCTGCAGACCATAATCTTAAAGTATTTGTGCAAGCAGTATCACTACCTATGACAGCCATATCATAAGGAACAGCCATAACCTCTTCAGCATCTAAATGTTCAAATGTTAATTTACCAGTATTGTTATTAATGTTAATTTTTAAATGACCGTAAAATTTAACTGGAATAGCACGATTAGGTTTTCTAGTTTCCCAAGCATTAGCAATTTTCAACCATTGATCAGGAACTTCAACTTGTTCGTTATTAACAATTAATTGTTTAAA
Organism: uncultured Erysipelotrichaceae bacterium; assembly: GCA_945875435.1. Classification (GTDB taxonomy): domain Bacteria; phylum Bacillota_I; class Bacilli_A; order Erysipelotrichales; family Erysipelotrichaceae; genus RGIG5681. The sequence goes on along the minus strand of CAMCKH010000001.1, from coordinate 37,046 downwards.
TAATCCGTATTGATATCTAATACTATTTCCATTACCAGGTAAGTTTAAAGTAGCTAATGAGTCTAAAAAACAGGCAGCTAATCTTCCTAAACCACCATTTCCTAAACCAGCATCAGATTCTATATCTTCTAATTTATTTAAATCAATCCCTAAATCTTTTAATCCGTCTTTTACAACTCCTTGAATACCTAAATTCATTAAATTGTTCGATAGTAAACGACCTAATAAAAATTCTAAACTGAAATAATACATCTTTTTTTCATTTGTTTTATTTAAAACTTCTCTGGTTGCTTGTAGATTTGAGTTGGCATAATTTTTAACCATTCCAGCAAGTGCTAAATAAAATTCAATATCAGTAGCCTCGTTAATTGATTTACCAAAGTTACTCTCAACTGTTCTAATTAAAGACGATTTAAATTCTTCTTTATTTCTAAAATACATTAATTTTACCTCTCTACCAATCCATTTTACATTATTTGTTAATAAAATCAAAATTATTTAATAATTATTGATATAATTTTAGTATGGATACATATTCAAAAATTATACTTATCGGCGAACATAGCGTGGTCTATGGTGGTAAAGCTATCGCAATTCCTTTGAAAAATATTAATGTGAACACCAAAATTAATAAATGTGATTTTTTAACAATAAAAAGCGAACATTATAATGGTTTGATTGAAAATTTTAAAGATGAATCTTTTTATAATTCAATAACTAATTCGCTTAAATATATAAACAAAGAAAATGATACTTTTGAAATAGAAATTCAATCCCAAATACCTATAAGCAGCGGATTGGGTTCTAGTGCCGCAGTAAATATTTCGATAATTAAAGCTATTTTTAATCATTACAAAATAAATTTAGATGATGATACCCTTTTTAATCTAGCTATTAATGCTGAAAATATAGCTCATCAAAATTCTAGCGGTTTAGATATAACGATATGTATTAAAGAAAAAAAATATATTTACAGCAAAAAAGAAAAAGAGATTTTTGATTTTAATTTAGACGCTTATTTATTAATTATAGATAGTGGAATTAAAGGTAAAACAAAAGAAGCTGTAAATATCGTTAAAATAAATTATGATCAAAAAAAGATAGATTCTCTTAATAATTTAGTTGAAGAAACTATTGAAGAAATAAAATGTAAGAATTTAACACAAATAGGTGTAAATTTTAAAAAGGCACATAAAATTTTAAAATCATTTAATATAACTCACCCTAAAATTGACAAATTAGTTGATGAGGCAAACAAATATAGTTTAGGTAGTAAAATGAGTGGTGGTGGTCTTGGAGGGTGTTTGATAAGTTTAGTAAAAACTGAACAAGAAGCAAAAAAATTAAAAGAAATACTACTAAAAAAAGGAGCTGAAAAAATATGGATAGAAAAAATATAAGTTGCGCTAAAGCAAATGCCAATATTGCAATTATAAAATATTGGGGAAAAAAAGATGAAAAATTAAAAATACCTTTTAACAACAGTATCTCATTCACCTTAGATGCATTTTATACCATAACTAAAATTGAAAATTCTTCAGAAGATGAATTTTATATAAACGATACTAAACAAGATGAACAAGAAAAAACAAAAATATTCAATTTTGTTAAAAATTTTAGAAGCGACTTTAATCAAAAAATAAAGATATCATCATACAATTCTATGCCTACTGCCGCAGGTCTTTCTTCTAGCTCTTCTGGTTTTGCGGCACTTACCTTAGCTTTAAATAAACATTTTAATACCAATAAAAGCATCGATGAACTTTCAAGAATTTCAAGATTAGGTTCTGGAAGTTCTTCCAGAAGTTTTCATACTCCGTTTTGTTTATGGAAAAGTGATGATGATATAAATTCAATCGGCACTAAAGTTGATTCAAATTTAGATTTAAGTATGATAATCGTAATAGTAAATGATAAGAAAAAAGAAATTTCTTCCAACCAAGGAATGAAAATGTGTGTAGATAGTTCTTCAATTTTTGAAAAATGGTATACCCAAGCAAATATTGATTCATTAAAAATGATATCTTATTTAAAAAATAATGATTTTACTAATGTTGGCAAATTAATGGAATCAAATACCAACTTAATGCATAGAACTACTCTTTTTTGCGAAACTCCATTTTCTTATCTAACTTATAAAACGTACAAAGTAATAGATTTAATAAAACAAATAAGAAAATCAGGACTTGAATGTTACTACACTATGGATGCTGGTCCTAATGTTAAAATTCTTTGTAAAAAAGAAGATTCATATCAAATTTATGAAATATTATCAAAAACATACCCTAAAGATAAATTGATATTATCTAATTGCGGAAAAGGTTTTGAGGTGTGGAGTGAATAATAAAGTTTGTTCAAAGGCATTTTTAATTGGAGAATATAGCATAACTAAAGAAAATCATAGTGCTATTATTTTAAAAGTTGATAAATACACTTATGCAGATATTGAATTTTCAAATGAATACTATATTAAATCAGATATTTTTGATTATTCAATAAATTCTATCGATATAAAAGATGAAAAATACCAAGTTATTATAGATAGTATTTGTGGTGTTAATAGATATTTAAAAGAATTGAAAATAGATATCAAAAAAATAAAATTAGATATTAAGAGTGAACTTTTTAACAATGGAAACAAATATGGTCTGGGTTCTTCTGGTGCTATTATAGTTTTAATAGTTAAAAGTATGCTTAAACTGTATAATTTACCCTTCGATAAATTACTTCTTTTTAAATTATCAGCAATTATCGCTAAAACTAGAAACGATATCGGATCTTACGCCGATATTGCCACAATTTCTTTTGATAATAATATTTACTATCGCAATTTTAATAAAAATTTCATCACTATAGATAAGTCTATAACTTCTTTATTAAAAGATGATTGGAATTATTTAAAAATTGAGGAAATTAACTTCAATCTAAAAAGTACCTTGTTAATAATTTATAGCGGAGTTTCAATCTCTAATAATTTAATGCTTAAAAATATTGATATTAAAGATGATTTTTATATTAAGAATGAAGTTTTAACATTAGCTATTAAAAATGATATTGAAAAAAATGATATTGAAAATTTTAAAAAAAATATTATAAAAGCTAGAATTTTATTAAATGAATTATCTAATAAAATAGAGATTTTACAACTTCAAGAAATAATAGAAAATAGCTTTAAAACTGGGAATATCGCCAAAACCAGCGGTGCTGGTGGTGGTGATTGTGCCATTGTTTTTAGTTTCGATCAAAAAAACTTGAATAATTTTAAAAATATAAACAAATACAAAATAGTAGAGGAGAAAAAATATGAATAACCGAAAAGTTCAACACATAGAGGCTGCTCTTAATCAAGAAATAGGTAAAAATAGTTTTGATGATATGATTTTAAACCATTATAGCATTCCTAAATATAATTATAACGATATCGATATAAGCACAGTATTAACAAATTTTAAAATAGAAGCTCCATTCTTTATTAATGCAATGACTGGAGGGAGTTTAAAATCTAAAGAAATAAACGAAAAATTAGCATATATAGCCAACAAAACTAAAATTCCTCTAGCATCAGGATCCTACTCCCCTGCCCTTAAAGATGAAAAATATAAACAAGACTATTTAGTAATTAAAGAAAAAAGTGGTGGCATTTTTATTTCCAACATAGGTGTTGATAAAGATTACACTTTAGCTTTAAAAACACTTTCAGAAACTAAATGTGATATTTTGCAAATTCACCTAAACACTCTTCAAGAATTAATAATGTCAGAAGGAGAAACCAACTTTAATGAATGGAAAAATAATTTAATCAAAATCAAAGAAAACATTAAAATACCACTCATAATTAAAGAAGTGGGTTTTGGCATGAGTGAAGAAAGCATTGCTGAATTATTACAAATTGGATTTGATTGGATAGATATTAGTGGTTTTGGTGGTACAAATTTTGCATATATTGAAAATTTAAGAATAGATAATAAAATGCAATATTTGAATAATTGGGGAATATCAACAGTTATTTCTCTTATAAATAGTCAAAAATTTCAAGATAAAGCAAATTTTATTGCGAGTGGAGGAATTAGAAATCCTTTAGATATAGTTAAATCATTAATTTTAGGTGCTAAATGCGTTGGAATTTCTGGGCATATCTTAAAACTTTTAAAAAAATATGATATAGATAAAGTTGTAGATATAATCAATTCATATAAAATTGAAATTAAAAAAATAATGTGTCTATTGAATTGCAAAAATATAAATGAATTGAAAAATGTAAAATATTATTTTATCAATGAAACATATCAAATATTAACACAGAAAAAGAAGGTTTAAACCTTCTTTTTTAAAATGTATCATCTTGCCAATAAGGGAATTTATCATCTCTTCTAATGATAATAGATTTTTGAAATTCAGTTTGATCCAAAAATCTCATTAAATCTTCTTCCTCTTTTTCATTAACATTAATCAAAAATCTAGCATCGATGGTCTTACTTAAAATATTAACACTTATAACAATTGAATTTACACCATTATCTTTTAAACTGCCGCAATAACCTTTAAAAGTATTTTTTTCATCTCCATCTATAACCAAAACTCCATAATCTAAAGGGTATTTTAAGTGTTTAAAGTTAGAGTGTTCATTTCCTTTTTTAGCGATTAACTTAAATTCACTAGATATATATAAACTGTCTATTTTTTGCCAGAAAAAAGCACTATTTTCATATTTGTTCATCTATAAGATTATATCACATTTACAGAAAAATGAAATAATTTTCAAAAAATTTAATTTTTTTCATTTATGCTTGATAATTTTTGTTATATTCATCATCTAGTTCAGCAATTAATTTTGAAAATTCTTCTTCATCGTTTTTAACATTTTCAACAATATTTTCAATATCTTGTTTAAGAGCTGCTATTTTTTCTATATTTTCGGCATTTTCAATTTGAAAATTATTAAGCATTTTTTCTTTTTCTTCATTAAACTTTTCTTCTTCAAAGAAATTTTCAGCTAAGATATTATTCAATCTTTCATTTAGACGATCAATATTAAAATCATATTGAGAAGTTTCTTTTTCCATCTTATTATTATAGTCGTCAATTATTTTTTGTTCCTCATTTCTTTTTTCAGCTACTTTATAAGCCTGTTCAATCTTGCTTTTATCAATAGCTTCTAAAATACTATTCTTATCAAAATTAAATTGAGTATCTAACTTTTCTTTAAGAGCAACTAATTGATTGTCGAATTCTGTTTTATCTTTATGAATTTTAAAATTATCTTTCTCTTTTTCAATTAAAGTTTGAATTTTTTCCATTCTTGAGTGGTGATGTGCTATTAATTGATTACTTTGATTTTTAAAATCATTTTTTCTTATTCTAGCCTCTTCTTTCACAATCAAAAGTCTAGTTTCTAAATTCTTAATTTCTTTAATTAATTTTTCTTTTTCTTTTTCTAAATCATCATTAAAATCATTTAGTTGTTTCATTTTTTCAACTTTTGTTTTATCCAAAATATTTATTTGTCTTAAAAGATCTTCTTTAAGTTGTTTTTCTTTATTTCTATATTCATTTAATTTGTTATTTAGATCAAGATTGAATTTATTCATTAAATCTTCATTATGTTTAGTTAACTCTAATAAATCTTTTGAAGCCTTATCCTTAATTTCAATTAATTGATTTTCTAATTCTTGTTTGTTTAAAATTAATTTATTTTTATAATCATCTAAATTTTTATTTTGAATTTCTTTATAAATATTAAATTCATTTTCTAATTCATTACGTTTATTTAAAATTTCATTAACTTTAAAATTAAACTCATCATCAATTTTTTGATTAGAAATAATAAAATCTTCTTTTATTTGATTTAAGAAATTATTTTTATTAATATTAAATTCCTCAATAATAAAGGCTTCTTTTTTAAATTCCAAATCTATTTTTTCGTTATATTTAGCTTTTAGATTTTGGTAATCTTCAGCATTATTTTTAATGCTATGATTTATATTATCAATATTTTTATTAATATTTGACACTATTTTATTCAATTCTGAATATTTTTGATCTAATTCTGATTTTGAATTAATAATAATTTCATTAAATAAATTATCATAGTAATCATTATATTGATTTTCTTGGAATTTTATTTTTTCATTATACTCATCTATTTCTTCATTTAACTTAGAAATATCATTATTAAGATCTAATAAAACAAGCTGGTTATCACTTTCAATCTTTTCAATATCTTTATTAAGAGACTCAATCTTAATATTTTCATCATTTTTAATGCTCAAAAATCTATTATTATAATAAGTATCTAAAGAAATTAATTTAGCTTTAAAATTTTGTTCATTTAATTCAATTTTATTTAAAATTTCTGTTTTTTCTAATTCTAATTTCTTAATTTCATTATTATAATTGTTTAAAAGCGTATTTTTCAAACTATCTAAATATTCTTTATTTTGATTAAATTTAATTAAATAATTATTTTTCTTTTCTAACAATTCATTTTCAAATATTTCTAATTGATTTTGTTTTTCAATTAGAATATCACTTAATTGTTTATTTTTTTCATTCAATTTTAAATTGTATGAATTATTTAAAGAATTTTTAATTGTTTCTAATTTATTTTTTAATTCATTTTCTAAATTAGTATTTTCAATAGTTTTATGCTCTAAATTACTAGTTAACAGTGATATTTCATTATCATAATAAATCTTATCATCATTATATGAATTGTTAAGATCTAGAATATATTTTTCTTTATCAGCAATAATTAAAGCATATTCATCAGAAACTTCTTTAATTTTTAAATTATGTTTATTTTGAATATCTTCAATCTTTTTAATATATTCAACTTTTCTATTTTCAGCTTTAATAATTTCAGCTTCAAGAATTTCTTTTTTTAATCTTAATTCTTCATTTAAGTTTACTTTTTTATTATTTAAAGTATCTAATTCAAAATTTAAAATTTCTATTTTATTATTTTTAGAAAACTCAAGTTCTCTTTTTTTATCACTATACTCTTTAAGTAACTGCTTTTCTTTATTTTCAAATTCATTAATTAAATTTTGAATTTCATTATCTTTTTTGATTTCATTTAATTTTTCATTTTCAAAAAGTTCATTTAATTCATCATTTATCTTATTTTGATATAAAACTAAATCAGTATCCAATTTATTTTTATATTCTTCATATTCAGAATTTAATAATTCAATATCTTGATTATGCTTAATAAATAGTTCATTTTCTTGGTTTAATAATTCTAATTTTGTATTTTCTAAATTTTGTAATTTACCTTCAAATTCTTCATTGAAATTTTTATTTTTTAATTCAAATTCTTGATCAAGTTCTAATAAAGCAGAATTTTTATTTGTTTCATAATTATTTAAAATTTCATTTTTAAAACTTAAAGCATTTTGAATTTTTTCATTCAAATTATCTAAAACACTTTTGGCATTTTCGATATAATCTTGATGTTTTTGAGTTAATAAAGTTATTTGGTTTTCTTTTTGGTTAAGTTCATTTTCTAAAATTTGTTTTTTATTATTATATTTATCATTAATGGTAGTAATAACTTCATTAGATAAAGTATTATAATAATTATTAAATTCATTTTTTTGATTTTCAATATCTTTATCAACATTAAAAATTTCAAAGTTAATGCTTTCGATTTCTTGATTTAAGATAGCAATTTTTTCATTGTGATTAGCTTTTAAATTACTAATTTCAATTTCATTATTCTGCACAAACAAAAGATAGTCGTTTTCTAATTTACTCAAATAATTATAGTGATTATCTTTGATTTTATTTATAGTATCGACATAGATTTGTTCTTCCAATTTATTTTTAGCGGTATAACTATCTTTGCTGGCTAATAAATCTTTAATTTTTAAATCAAAAACACTCGCATCTTTTTGTTTATACTCGATGTATTTAGTTTTTAATTGTTCTAATTCTTTAGCAAAATCTTGTTTTTGAAGATAAATTCTATCATTTAATTCATTTAAAACTTTATTAAAAGATTCTAATTGTTTATTTTTCTCGTTAATTATAACTTCTTGCTTAACAATTAAAGTATTTTTCAAATCATTAAACTCATTAAGAAGTTCATTATTTTTAAGAGATATTTCAACCTCATTATCCTTTCTAATGTTTTCTAATTTAATATTTAATTCATTAATCTTGCGATTAAAAATATCTTTACTGTCATCAAATTGTTTATTGAGTTTATCTATAATATCACTTTTAGCAATTATTTGACCTTCAAGATTACTTAATTGACTTTCTTCATCAATTCTTAATTTTTCTTCTTTTAAAAACACTTTTTCTTTAATTTCATTTAATTTTAAAGTTTCGTTATTAAGAATTTCTAACTTTTCTTTCAATTTTTGATTTAAAAGATCTTTTTTGTCATTAAGCTCATTTAATTCTTGTGTAAATAATTCTTTAGCTTTGTTAATATTTTCATTTTTAAGTGTTAATTCGTTTTGGTATTTATGTTTTAATTTTTCTATTTCATTTTCATTATCTCTATGAATATTTAAAATTAAATTTTCCTTTTCAACAATTAAATTATTATGTTTTTCTGTTAAATCACCAATTTCTTTTTCTATTTCATTAAGTTGATTTTTGAAAATTTCTTTTTCATTTTCTAGTTCAAAGGTTAATTGGTTTTCTAAATTAGATAAATCTTTTATATGATTTTCTTTCAATAAAGAAATATCGTTTAAAATATTATTTTTTACCCTTTCTTCTTCTTCGACTTTAGCTAAATGTTGATTTTCTAAATTTAAAATATTATTTTCAAAATTTGACTTTAAATTTTCTACCTCAAGTTTATTATCCTCTTCCAATTTATTTAAATTTAAAAGATGTTTTTCTTTAGTTTCGTTAATAATATTTTCAATTTCAACAATTTTTTGTTGGTAATTTAAAATGCTATTTTCATTCTTAATTTTTACTGATTCAATTTCTTTTTCTAATTTTTGAATTTCAAAAATAACTTCATTTTGTCTTTCTTGATATTTTTGGTTGTTTAATTTTATTTCATTTTCAATTTTATTTTTTTCAATTTGTTGATTATCAATAGTTTGTGAAATTTGAAGTTCTAATTCTTTAATTCTACCCTCGATAACAAATATCTGATTGTCAACTTCTTTTAAAATTGTATTTTTTTCACGAATAAAATCATTATGTTGTACGCCATAATCTTTTAAAATATTTTGATTTGATAAATGTATTTTTTCAATATTTTCTTGGTGGTTTAAAGCTATTTTTTCTTTATTTTCAACAAACGATAGATTAAGTTTGTTTATTTTTTCATTAATGTTGCTTAATTCAATTTCTTTATTCTTTATTAAATTTTGAAAATTAACTTTTTGATTATTTACAAGATATGAAATTTCATTCTTTTTATTTTTAATCTCTTCTATCAAAGTTTTCTTCAAATCATCTAAATGAAAAGATATAGATCTTATTTCATCATTTTTTTCCTTAATTAATTTTTGGTAATTTTCCGTTTTTAAAAGTAATGAATTTTCATGTTGTTTCGCAAGTTCTAATAGTTCAGAATTTAATTTTTCTTTATGATCTTTTAATTCTTTTTCTAATTTATTGGTAACATTACTTAAATTTTCATTATGTTTAAATATTAAATTTTGATATTTATCATAATTTTCTTGGAGCAACAAATTATATGAATTTAATAAATTTCTTTCATTTTCTAATTTGAGTTTAACATTATATTCATCTTTATTTAAAGATTCTTGATTAGCATTGTAATTATCATATATTCTATCAAGCTCCAAATTATTATTTTTAATTAAATCATTCAAGGTATTTTTTAAAACTATTTCTTCATCTGTCAGTCTTAAAATTTCCATTTTCTTTAAATTTAATTGATCATCAAATTGTTTTTTTAATAAAGTTAACTCTTCAAATTTATCAGAGCTTACTTTAGCTAAATTATCGATTATTTCATTTTGATGATTTATTTGGTTTTGTTTGATTTCTTTTAGGCTATTTTCTTTTAAATTTAATTCATCATTATATTGTTTTATTTTTAAATCCAACTCTTTTTCTTTGATATCAAGAATATTTTTTATGCTTTCATTTTCTTTTAAAGCGATATTTAATTCCTCATCAAAAATAAACAAATCATTTCTAAGCTCATCTATTTCTTTATTTTTATCAGATTGGATATTTTTAAGTTCCTCATCTTTTTTATTTAATTTTTCTAAATATTTATTATCTAAATCATTTTCTAAATTATCAAATGAGTCTATTATTCTATTTTTTTCACTATCAAAAGACTGATTTTCCTTATTTAGCATTTTAACAAAATTATCTTTGATATTTTCTAAGGTTAAATCTTGTTTTTCTATAAGTTGTTTATTTTTTAAAGTTTCTTTTTCAATCAATTCTTTAAGTTTATTTATTTCTGAATTTAATACTTCTATTTCAGCATAATAATCTGACTTTCTCTTTTCGATCTCAGTTTTTATTTTAACAGTATTAGCATCAACATCGTTTTTAAATTTTTTAAGTTCTTGATTAGCTTTTTTAATATCCGCATTCAAAAGACGAATGCTTTCTTTTTTATTTTTTATTTCTTCATTTAATTGATCGATAGAACTATTCTTATATTTATACCCTTTTATAAATTCGAACATATAGCCTCCACAATGTTATAATTATACAATATTTAAAGAAAATAAAAAACCAATATAATTGGTTATTCATCTAAATATCTAGTATAATTAGCAGTTTTTAAGATTCTGTTGGCATTTTCTACCCTCTCTTGACTAGGTGTATCTATGCCTTCTAGTTTATAAGGGATGCCTAGAGTTTTCCACTTATAAACTCCTAGTTTATGATAAGGAAGCACTTCAAACCTTAAAACATTTTTAAGACTCGCAACAAAATCGCTTAATCTAATTAAATATTCATCATAATCTGTTCTTTCAGGAACTAGAACATGTCTTACCCAAATCTTTTGACCTTTATCGCTTAAAAATTTAGCTAATTCAATAATATTTTCATTAGGCCAGCCAGTTAATTCTTTATGTTTTTCGCTATCTATATGTTTAATATCCAATAAAATTAAATCTACATAATTAAGAAGTTCAACAAATTTACTGAAAAATGGTTCTTCATAAGTAAAAGGTTTTCCACAACTATCTAAAGTTGTGTGTATTCCTTGTTGTTTACATTTTTTAAATAATTCAATTAAAAAATCAATTTGAAGCAACGGTTCTCCACCAGATACAGTAATGCCACCTTTTTTACCCCAAAATTCTTTATATTTTAAAGCTCTTTCGATGATTTCATCAGCAGTTACTTCTTTTCCTCCGTGAATATTCCAAGTATCTACATTATGACAAAATTGACATCTCATACGACAACCTTGCATAAAAATTATAAATCTAATACCCGGACCATCTACCGAACCAAAACTTTCAGTAGAATGAATATAACCTTTTACCTCTTCCAATTTTATACTCCTATTCTTTTTATGTAATTAAATTATACACTAAAAACAATCATTACGACTAAAATTTATAATTTTTAGCAGTTTTTATAAATTCAATACAATATTTAGCACTTTTTTTAGAAGCTGATTCTAAATATTTTTCAAAATCAATATTATTTTCTTTATCCAAGGTATTATCGCTAACCCCTCTAATTACAATACAAGGTGTTTTAGTTAATTTACAAGTTTTCAAAATTGATGTTGATTCCATATCAATCGCAATAGCTTCAGGAAAATTTTTTATAATATAATCAACTTGTTCATCCTTATATACAAAACTATCAGATGAAACTATATTTCCAATATATGTTTTTTCATCTTTTAATAAATTCGCAATTTCAATTAATTTTAAATCACTATCAAAAGCTATCTTTTCATTATCAAAAGATTGTTCATAACCATCAATATCAACATCAAAAAAAGCTGATCTAGTACCAATAATCGTAGAATTTATTAAAATATCTTTTCTAATAGAACCGCAAGATCCTATATTGATAATAAAATTTGGTTGGTATTTTTCAATCATCAAAGTAGTGCTAATAGCAGCAGAAACTTTACCTACTCCAGATTTTGAAATTACAACATCTACATCATCAAATCTACCTAAATAATACTCTAAATCATAATGTTTAAAAATTTTGTATTCATCTAAAAGTTTTAAAACCTCTATTATTTCTGCATCTAATGCTCCGATAATTCCAATCATTTTTTCACTCCTTTTATTAATATTTTCTCAAACGGTACAAAATCAATATCATAGCTATAATCAAATCCATTTTTTTCTAATAAATCTAAAATATCTTTTAGTTTATGTATGTACTGGGTGTGCTTTTCAACATAAGTTTTTTCTTTATCGAAAAATAAGAATGTTTCATTTAATTTATTAGAATTTGAACTTATATACCACTGATATTGTATATCAAAAACATCTCCTTCTTCAAAATATTCATCCTTAAATTCTACCAATCTTTCTTCGTGGTGAATATCAAAAAATAATAAACCGTTTTGTTTTAAATGCTTAAAACAAGATTTAAACATTGAATCGATTTCATCTAAAGTTAGATAATTTATACTGTCGCAAATACATACAATATTGTCAAAAATTTGATTCAATTCAAAATTTCTCATATCAATCATTTTTAAATCAATAAGATCAATATTTTTTTCCTTAATAACTTGTAGCATTTCAAAAGAAATATCACTCGCAAAAACTTTATAACCTCTATCTGTCAATATTTCTGCAAAGCTTCCAGAACCGCTTCCGAGTTCTAAAACTGATTTTCCTTTACTATTTTTTTGAAAATCATAATACCAATATTTTTTTAACGAATCATAATCTCCTAAAATATAATCATAATATTTAGCTAATAATTGGTAGTTTTCTACTTTTTCAATTTTCTTTTTATTTTTAAAAAAGTTAGCTACATCTTTTTTAGCCATTTCAAATGCTTCGTCAATATTTTTTAAAGCTACTTCTCTAATTGTAGCAGTTTCGTATTTTCTTGTTTTTTCATACTTATCAGCTACATATAATATTTTTCCCAATGTTGTATCACAAGTTCCATCACTATGAGATTTTATAGCATCTAAAATTTCTATATCTAAATCGCTATTTTCCAATAAATAATAGTAACAAGTGTATTGATGTAGTATTTTAATATTTTTATTCAATAATGTGCTGTCATGCTTTTCTAAATAATTTATGGTTTTTGAATCATCCCATTCTTTAGTTATGTCATGTAAAATCCCAGCAATGTAAGCTTTAGCTGGATTATAGTTATTTTCAATAGCAATTTCTTCACAAAGTTTCGCAACTTCTAAGCTATGTTTATATCTAAAATCAGATAAGCAGTTTTTAGCAATATCATTTAATTTTTCATAATCAAAACTTAAAATATCGGCTTTAGTTTTTGAATCTAAATTATTATACTCTTCAATGGTATTTAACATAGTTTAATAATTTTCCTTTTACTTTGTTTATAAAGAATCACTACTCTACCTATTATTTGTATAATTTCAGAATTTGTTAATCTTGAAAGCTCAATTGCTACTTCATTTATTGATAAAGATGAATTTTTTAAAACACTTACCTTCACAAGTTCATGAGCAACCAAAGAGTCATTTAGAGTTACAATTAAATTTTCATTAACACCATCTTTACCAACTATTACATAAGGTTTTAAATTATTAGCTATTGATCTTAATTGCTTCTTTTGTTTAATGTTTAACATTATATTATTCCCTTTCTTTTAAATATTCCAATTTTATTGTTTAGTTTAATTTCTACTTTATCTACATTTTTAAAACCGATAAACCCAATTCCGTCAATAACTATTTCAATATAATCTTGATCTATTTTGAAAGATTTAGATTTGTAATCATTTAAAAATTTAAAATGATTTTCTTGATATTTATTTGCGTTTTTTAAATGTGTACGATGTATATTCAAAGTGTTTTCAAAATAGAAAATTACACTAGAATTTTCTTTAGTATAAACATCTAGCCTAAATAAATCTTCTAAAAAATATGATTGATTTTCATATATTTGATATACCTTTGGTTTAATCGTTTTCTTAATAATATATTTTTTAATCAAACTGTTTTCAATATGCATATATGCATTTGATTCATCTACAAAACCAGGGGTATCAATTAAGCTATAACCATTATAATCGACGCGATTTAAAGTTAAAGTTGTGGTTAAAAAATATGATGTTACCAATTTATTATTTTTTAAAATATTATTAATAATGCTGCTTTTACCAACATTGCTGTTACCAATAAATACTATTTCTTTAATATTATTTATTTCTAAAATTTCAAATAAAATATCTTTTAAATTATTATCGTTTTTACTACTTAAAATAACTTCTAAAACTTCGCTTTCTTTCAAAATATTTTTTAAATATCTAGTTAAATTATTAATTAATTTATCAAAATTTATTGACCTAGGTAATAAATCACATTTCGAGAAAATAACAATAACTTTTTTATTTTTAAGAAAATCTAATACTTCTTTTTTAAAACTAGCCTCTATATTCAAAATATCAACTATTAAAACATAATTGTAGTTATTATCTTTTAAAAGATTAAAAACATCTTCTTTTTTAATATAACTTTTTAAATCTTGTGTTAAATCGTTATAATTTTTTAATCTAAAACATCTATAACAATAATCATTATCTAAATCCAAAACATAACCAACATCATTTACATTTTGGTTTTGAAGAGTAATTCCACAACCATTACATTTTTTCATATCTTGTAAATCCTTCTAATAATATTTTCAATTTTCCTATTAATGCTGGTCATAAAACTATCTTTATCAATAATTGGATATACATAACAAGAATAAATACCAGTTAAATTCGCTGCTAAAACATCAGTTAAAATTTGATCACCAATAGCCATAGTTTCGTTTTTATTTAATTTGTATTTTTTTATTAACTTTAAAAAAGTAAATGGTAAAGGCTTCATACTGAGATAATTAAATTCTAAATCTAATGATTCTGCAAATCTTTTAACTCTATTTTTGTTATTATTAGATACTAAAATAATTTTAATATTTAATTCATTTAATTTATTTATAAATTTTTTTGTTTTTTCATCAGCAAGTTCTTGATAATAAGGGGTTAAAGTATTATCAATATCGATAAAAAGTGTTTTAATTCCTTTTAAAATATCAAAATCAAGATCATATATTTTTTTAAATACATAGTCCGGTTTAAAAAATTTATTCTTCATCAAAAATCTCCATCTGTAAATAGGTGTCTTTTAAATCTTCTGGAATATTAATAAATTCTATCTTTTTAATGCCCTTAATTAAATAAAAATGTTTATCTAAATTTAATTGTGATGAATAATTACTATCCAAAGAAAGTTGATTAATATCTTTAAATGCAAATTGTTTAGGTTCTTTATCAAAAATTTCAAACATTTCTTCATTACCTCCAGAAATGCCGTAAGCAACTAATTGAGTATTAGTTTTAATAAATTTGCTTAATCTATAACCTTTTATTCCTTTATTTGTGATTATAAGTTCATCTTTTTTGATTTTTTTCACTAAACCTTTTCCGCTAATCAACACTAAATTATCGTTTTTATTTAAAATAACTAATGATACAGCAACATCATTGTCAACTAAATTAATCGCTTTTGATCCAGTAGATTTTAAACCTGATAAAGTAAGCTGATTATTATGATAATAGTTACAATAAGAATTTTTACTTACCACAACCACTTCATCATCTTGATAAGTGATTTTAGCAGCTATTAATTCGTCATTCATTTTAAATTTAATAGCAGTATAAACTTTATTAAATCTACTTATTTCCAACGATTTTAAACTAATCTTTTTAATATATCCTTTTTTAGTTAAAAATGTTATATAGACATAACTATCAAAATTTTCAAAAAACATAGCATCAATAATTTTTTCATCACTATCAATTTTCAAGTAACTATTTATGTGCTTACCAATATCTTTCCATTTTGTTTCTTGAATTTCATATATCGGGATAATTCCGTAATTTCCTTTGTTTGTAAAAAATATAATATTATTATTGTTTTCGATCTCATTATAACCTAAGATAAAATCATCATTTTTAAACCCTGAAAAATCATTAGAAGCAGCGTAAGATCTTAATGATGTTTTTTTAATATATCCATCATATGTCAATGAAACCATATATTTTTCATTGCTGATCATTGAGTACTTATCAATTTCTAAACTCTCGATTTCATCTTGGATAAGTGTCATTCTTTCTTTTTTAAATTCTTTTTTTACCTCTTCTAATTCATTAATGATAACTTGTAATAAAATTAAATTATTACTTAAAATTTGGTTAAGGTTAAATATTTCTTTTTCTAAAGTTACATATTCATCTTTTAAAAGATTAATATCGGTATTTGTAAGGCGATAAAGTCTTAAAGTTACAATAGCTTCAGCTTGAATATCATCAAATAAAAAAGCATCTTTAAGTCTATTTTTGGCATCATTTTTGTCTTTAGATCTTTTAATCAATTCAATAACATCGTCCATTATTGAAATAGCTTTAATCAAACCTTTTATTATATGCATTCTTTTTTCAGCTTTATTTTTTAAATAAATACTTCTATTTAAAATAACTTCTTTTTTATGTTTAATATAAGTGTCTAATGCTGTTTTTAAATTTGTTTGAACTGGTCTTTTATCAACTATTGAGACCATGTTAAAGTTGTAATAAACTTGTAGATCGGTATTTTTATAAAGATATTTCAATATCATTTCACTATCAATATCTTTTTTAATTTCAACAATAATTTTTAAACCATCTCTATCACTTTCATCTCTAACGTCAATTATACCTTCGACATCTTTGTTTAAATAAATATCAGTTATTTTTTTAACTAAATTGCTTTTAACCACTTCAAATGGTATTTCACTTATTAATAATTGAGTATTGTTGCTTTTATTTAAAATTTCTACCTTAGATCTTACAACGATTTTACCCTTACCTGTTTCGTACGCATTTAAAAGTCCTTCCCTACCTTGAATTATTCCCTTAGTAGGAAAATCTGGACCTTTAATAAAATTTAAAAGTTCAGTTAGACTGCAATTTGGATTATTTATTCTATAAATTGTAGCATCTATCACTTCACTAAGATTATGAGGAGGAATATTTGTTGCATAACCAGCTGCAATACCAGTGCTTCCATTAATTAAAAGTAAAGGAATTCTACTAGGTAAAACAGTAGGTTCTAATAAAGTATCATCAAAATTAAATGACCACTCTATTGTTTCTTTATCTATATCCGATAATAAAAGTGAACTAAATTTTGATAATCTAGCTTCGGTATAACGCATTGCAGCAGGAGGATCATCATCTATTGATCCATTATTTCCATGCATATCAATTAATATCTCATTATTTTTCCAGCTTTGCGACATCCTAACCATAGCATCATAAACAGAAATATCACCGTGAGGATGGAAATTACCTATCACTAAACCTACTGATTTAGCACTTTTGCGATAAGGTTTATCGTGAGTATTGTTATCATAATGCATAGCATATAAAATTCTTCTTTGAACCGGTTTTAAACCATCCCTAGCATCAGGTAAGGCTCTTTCTTGGATTATATATTTTGAATAACGAGAAAATCTGTCAGAAATTATATCCGCAAAATCAATATTAATTTTATTCTCTATAATATCTTTTTTCATCTATAATCATCCTCCATTGTGAAAGAAACATTCTCTTCTATCCATTCTCTTCTAAGGTTAGCTTTATCCCCCATCAAAATACTCAATCTTCTCTCAGAATCCATAAAATCATCAATTTTAACTTTAATCAGGGTTCTTTTTTCAGGATTCATAGTGGTTTCCCATAATTGATTAGCATTCATTTCCCCTAAACCTTTATATCTTTGAATTTCATACTTATCATATTTATTTTTAAGTAAATTCAATTCCTCATCGTTATATAAATAAAATTCTTCTTTACCAGCCTTAAATTTATATAATGGTGGTGAAGCTATATAAACTTTGCCATTTTCAATTAATGGTCTCATATATCTGTAAAAGAATGTTAAAAGAAGTACCTGAATATGCGCTCCATCGGTATCAGCATCAGTCATAATAATAACCTTATTATATTTAACATCATCTATATCAAAATTAAATCCAACACCTCCACCTAAAGCGTAAATTATTGTATTTAATTCTTCATTTTTTTCAACTTCACTCAAAGTAGATTTTTCGGTATTTAAAACTTTACCTCTTAAAGGTAGAATTGCTTGAAACTTACTATCTCTTCCCTGTTTAGCACTACCGCCAGCACTATCTCCTTCTACCAAGAAAAGTTCTAAAATTTTCTTATCCTTGCTTTGTGCATTCGCAAGTTTTCCACTTAATATTTTTTCTGTTTTATTTTGGTTTTTCTTACCACTTCTAGCTTCTTCTTTGGCTTTTCTAGCCGCTTCTCTTGCGTTATATGCTTTTTGAATTTTACTTAAAATATTAGTAGCAAATTCCTTATTTTCTCTTAAATAAAAATTTAAAGTGGTATTTAAAATTCCTTCAACTGTATTTTTAGCAATCGGGGTTCCTAATTTAGCCTTAGTTTGACCTTCAAATTGTAATAAATTTTCAGGTATTGATAACGAAATTATAGCACTTAACCCTTCTCTAATATCGTTTCCTTCAAAATTTTTATCTTTTTCTTTAAGAAAATTTATTTCTCTTGCATATTCATTAAAAATCTTAGTAATTGCGGTTTTAAAACCAACCTCATGACTTCCACCATCTCCAGTTCTTACCAAATTAACAAAACTATAGATATTTTCTTGATAAGAATCGGTATACTGCATGCATATATCTACATCAATTGAATTTAAAGATCCAGAAAGTCTAATTGGTTTTCCTAATGTAATTTTATCTTCGTTTAAAAATTCAACAAAAGATATTAAACCATCATCATAATTAAAAGTATTTTCTTTATTCACCCTATGATCTTTAACAACCATAGTAATTCCTTTTAATAAAAAGGCTTGTTCCTGAGCTCTATTAGATATCGTTTGAAAAATAAAATTTGTGGTTGAAAATATTTTTTCATCTGGTTTAAAAGTTACTTTAGAGCCTCTTTTACTGGTTTTTCCAAGTATTTGTAATCCGCTATTAACATTTCCACCATCTTCAAAACGCATAAAATAATGATTTTTGGTATCAAAAACTTCAACTTCAAGATAGCTACTCAATGCATTAACTACACTTGCCCCAACTCCGTGCAAACCACCAGAAACTTTATAAGTGCTATCGCCACCAAATTTACCACCAGCGTGTAATACGGTAAAAATCACCTCTAAAGCACTTCTATTATCCGAATGAATACCCACAGGCATTCCTCTACCTTCATCAGTTATTGAAACTGAGTTATCTTTATTTATTTCTATTATTATTTTATTTCCATAACCATTCAAAGCTTCGTCAATAGAATTATCTACAATTTCCCAAACTAAATGATGTAAACCTCTACTATCAACTGAACCTATATACATACCCGGTCTTTTTCTAACGGCATCTAAACCTTCTAATATTTGAATTGAACTAGCACTATAATTTTCTTTCATATTAAATATTATAACTTAAATATTGATTTATGTGTTATCATTTTATTAAGAGGTGAATTATGACTATTTTATATTCAATTATTTTTTCAATTATAGGATACCTTATAGGTAGTATTAATTTTGCTTATTTAATTTCAAAATATATTTATAAAAAAGATTTAAGAAACTATGGTTCAGGTAATTTAGGTGGGACTAATACCGGTAGAGTTTTAGGAAAATTTGCAGGGATTGTAGTGATAATTTTAGATATTTTTAAATCTTATTTTGTAATGTTGATGTTTCATAAAATAAACTTACCAGCAAGTTGTTTTGGTGGTTTAAGTGTTGTGATAGGACATTGTTTCCCTATATTTTTAAATTTTAAAGGAGGCAAAGGTGTTGCATCGTATATCGGATTTTTATTGGCCTTGGGTGTATTTAAAGTAGTAGATATTGAATTTATTTTCTTAGCACCAATACTTGTATTTATTTTGACTTTAAGTTTAACTAAATTTGTTTCCTTATCAAGTATATTGTTAAGTGTATCTTCAACAATAATATCTATTATAATCAATAATATTAACTATATTTCTATTATTATGATTATCTCAACTTTATTAATTATCTTTAAACATTTACCGAATATTTATAAAATTATAAAAAATAAAGAAAATAAAGTTAAATGGTTATTTTAAAATAAAAAAAACTGCTTCGGCAGTTTTTTTATTGTCCCATAGATTTCATTATTGCTCTTATTTGAGATTCACTAGGTTTTCTTCCCATTTGAGCATACATTGCTCTAATCATCTTTTCATTAATTGGAGGATTTTTCTTTTGTTCTCTAATAAACATTTCTCTAGTGATAAAAAATCCAGCAGCCCCACCTATTAAAATACCTAATAATATCCAAATAAATTGTGATAAAAATATATTCATAATTACCTCTTTTCTTTTTTAGTATACTATTATTTCTAATATTTGTGAATAGAAAAAGATATACATGTGTATATCTTTATTTCACCACTACAATTTTCATCATATTAGCACTACCTTCACCAACTGGATAACCAGCACTAATAATTATTAATTGACCAGGTAATAAACCTTGTTCCTTAACAATCTTAGAAGCTAATTCATCATCATTAATCATTTCATTTTGAACTTCAGAATAAATAGGTTTTACTCCCCAATAAATAGCTAATCTTCTTTGAACTTCTTTAGAGAAAGTTACAGCATAAATAGGAACGTTTGGACGATATTTTGAAACTCTTCTAGCTGTTGTACCGCCTTGTGTAAAGACAACGATAGCAGCAATATCAAGAGTTAAAGTTGCATCAGCAATGCTTATACCGATAGCATCTTGAACAGTTTTAGCACTTGTCTTTTTATGATTATCTAAATTTTCTTTAAAAGGTATTATTTTTTCAACAGCTTGAATAATTTGAGCCATAGTTTTTACAGCTTCCACAGGATAATCACCAGCAGCAGATTCAGCACTTAACATTACCGCATCACTACCATCAAGAACTGCATTAGCAACATCGCTTGCTTCAGCTCTAGTACAACGAGGGTTGTTTGTCATACTGTCTAACATATGGGTAGCTGTAATTACAGGTTTTCCATAACTATTAGCTGCTTGAATAATTTTCTTTTGGTAAATAGGAACAAAGGCAGTTTCAACTTCAACACCTAAATCACCTCTAGCAACCATTACTCCATCCGCAACTTCTAAAATTTCATTAATATTATTAAATCCTTCTTCATTTTCAATTTTAGCGATAATATTAATCTTAGGAGTGTTCATTTCTTCTAATATTTTTCTAATTTGAAGAACATCATCAGCTCTTCTTACAAAACTTGCAGCAATGAAATCAACACCATTTCTAGCACCAAATCTAATATCTTCTTCATCTTTTTTACTTAAAAAAGGCATAGATAATTTAACACCAGGAACATTGCAACCCTTTCTGCTCGAAAGAATTCCATTAACCTCAACTCTAGCATCAAATTCTCCATCTCTAACTTCTAAAACAGTTAATTTTTGTTTTCCATCATTAACTAAAATGTAGTTACCAGGAACAATATCACTAAATAATTCAGGGCATTGAATATGAAATCTATTATGTGTTCCTAAAATTTTTTCTTTAACAACAGTTACAACTTCTCCGATTTCATAATGTTCCTTATCTTTTTCAAAATCACCTAAACGAATTTCAGGTCCTTTTGTATCTAACATAATACCTAAATTAATTCCAGTATCATCACTTACTTGTCTTACTAAATTAATACGATTTTGGTGTTCTTCATAAGAACCGTGGCTAAAATTCAATCTTACAATATTCATTCCGTTTAGTGCCATTTCTTTAATTGTTTTATAATTTTCACTAACCGGACCAATAGTACATATTATTTTTGTGTGTTTATTTATCATTTTTTTTCTCCTATATTAATCTATCAAATAATTTATAAAGTTCTTTTTTGTTAGAACCCATCTTAGATAAAGCATCTTCTATTGGTAATGATGAAATTTTACCATTTATCAGACCAACGCAATGACCACCTATTCCTTCCACCAAAAGATCTATAGCTTTTTCTCCCATTCTGCTAGCTAAAACTCTATCGGTAGGGGTTGGGCTTCCTCCTCTTTGAATATGACCTAGAACAGTTGCGCGTCCACTAAAACCAGTATGCTCACTAACTTTTCTTGCGAGTGATTCTACATCGGTGATTTTTTCAGAAATAATAACAATCGCATGATTTTTACCTGATTTTTCTAAATATTTTAATTTTTCCAAAACTTCTTCTTCATCATATCCGCTTTCCTTGGTTATAACTATTTCTGCACCACAAGAAAGACCGCTATATAAAGCAATATCACCGCATCTGTTGCCCATTACTTCGATAATGCTACAACGATGATGTGAAGAGCTGGTATCTCTAAGTTTGTCTATACATTCTACAGCAGTGGTTAAAGCAGTATCAAAACCGATTGTCATATCAGTACCTGGAATATCGTTATCTATAGTTCCTGGTAAACCAATGCAATTAATCCCTAGTTTAGTTAAGGCTAACGCACCTCTGTAAGATCCATCTCCTCCAATCACAACCAAAGCATCAATTTTATGTTTTTTCAACACTTCTACTGCTTTTAATTGAACAGATTCTTCTTTAAACTCCTTTAATCTTGCAGAACCTAAAATAGTTCCGCCTCTACTTAAAATATCAGATACATCATGTTTTGTGAAATTCTTAATATTTTCAGAAATCAAACCACGATAACCATCATATATACCACTAACTTCTATTCCTTGAGAAAGAGCTACTCTTGTAACAGATCTTATAGCGGCATTCATTCCAGGAGAATCTCCTCCTGATGTTAAAATTCCAATTCTTCTAATCATATACCGAAAAAATTATATCATAAAAATAATTTTAATGAAATTATTTACGCATATTTTTACCTATTAATTCAACTTCTAATGCTAAAGCATTGATTCTTGAAGTAATTCTTTTGCCAGAAGTTTGATTATTTATTCCAAAAGATACTTCGCTAAAAAGATTTTCGAGCTGAGATACACTAAAGTTAGAAGTAAAAAATGTTAACAATTTATTTTCTAAACGATAGTCTAAAATGTTGTAAAAATAATCATCCTGATAAATACTTTTTTCATTGCTTCCAACTTCATCAAAAACTAACACTTGGCTTCTTTTTAAATCATAAATCATCGACTCTATTTCTTCTTTTAATTCTAAATTTTTTAACTTTTGAAAAAAAGATGATGTCTTGACAAATGATACCTTAATTCCATTTCTTGCTAGATCGTTTAAGTAGGCAATCATTAAATATGTTTTACCAATTCCAAAATCACCCCAAATATAAAAACCCTTGCGAAGATTATGTTTATCTTTTTTCAAAATTTCATAAATAGATTTATAGCTATTGCTCATATTCTCTAAACTTAAATTTTGTAATGATAATTCATAATAATTTTTAGCATCATTGATAATATAATTTTTTAAGTGTTTACTTTTTATCAAATAATCTTTCATTTTTTTATTAGGTTCTAAGATTAGATAGTAATTACCTTGTTCATCTTTTTTAACAGCTTTAAAATAATTATTTAAGTTATTAGAATTATGAAAATCAATATCTTCCATATTTTTATTTTCATTTAATGAATTCATACACTCTTCAAAAAGTATCGGAGCTTTTCTGACATCTTCTTCAGTAAAATTGTTGTATTTTAAATATTTTAAAATAATTTTATTGTTCATTATTTTTTTTACTAAAAACTCTATACTATCATTTTGAGTATTTTTAAAATGATTACCTATTTTTTTCATATCTAATAGCCTCCATTTTTTTCATTAAATCTTCAACACTATCTTCATCATCTTTACTATATTTTTGATCAATTATTACTTTTTTAAATTTTTTATTTTCTATCTCTTCATAATATTTTATTACATCATCTAAATTATCTAATTTATTTTTAACAACTTCGCTTGCTAAAACTTCCATATTGGTGTAGGTTAATTTATTATATTTTTTTAAATTTATTTCAATTAAGTAATTAATAATATAGTATTTAATTCCATAAGAATTAGAAATCTTTCTAACAATATTCTTATCGATTGGCAACATTTGTTTTTTGCATATTTTTTGCATAAAATGCACTGTAGGTAAATAATAGGGATTTTTATATTCCATTTCTTCATCACTTTTTATTACAAATCTAATTGCTTTATTTTCAAAAGCAGATAAATCAAAAGTCATTTTTTCATAATCTACAGTTTGTGCTAATAATTCTTCTAACTGTTTGAAATTTAAACCATACAAATCAGAAATAGAAATTATTTTGTTGATATTTTCTTTTGTTCTAATAGGTTTGGGGAAATTAATTTCAGATACATTATTTAAAAAACTATTTAAACTGAAATTTTCAGACATTTGTTCATCATCTTTTTTAAAACTTAAAACTTCTTCTTCCACCTCATTTAATTCTAAACTAGAAATTCCACAACTAATATCTTTAAAATCTGAAGTTATATTATGATTATTTAATAAATTATTAATATTTTTTTCATTAATTTTAGTAGATGATAATCTTTTAAAAATTTCATTTTTAAAAAAATCATTTTTATTCAATGGTATTAATATTAAAATAAGATATTCGTTACTTTTATTTTTAAAAGTTTTTATTAGCCCTACGCTTTCCAATTTTCTTCTCAACAACAAAAAATCATCTTCATTATAATTAAACATTTTATTAATATCATCAATACCATTATTAGAAAGTTGCATAAAAATATAGTAATTAATTTCATCAACATTCAAAATTAAAGAATAGAGATTGATAATATTTTTAATATCGCTATAATCAAAATCTTCATTTTTTATAATTTTATACCTATTCATAAATTACTTCCTTTATAATTTTATCTACCTCTATTTCTAAAAAATCTTCAGAAAAATTATTATATATTACATAATCACTGTTTTTAATTTTAAATTCATCATCTGTTTGATTTAAAATCCTTTTATATATATCATTTTTCTCCATTCCTCTTTTAATTAACCTATCGACTCTAATATCTAAATCAGAAACAACAGAAATTATAACATCAAAATAACTACTTAAATTCGCTTCAAAAAGCAAAGGAATTTCTGCAATTAATATTTTTTCTAATTTTGATAGCTCAATTATTTTTTCAATCACTAGTGGGTGTAGTAGATTATTTATTTTTTCTAATTCAGCTTTATCATTAAATATAATATTCGCGAGTTTACTTTTATTAATCTCACCATCATCATTTAAAATATTATCAAAATTTTTAATTATTTTAAGATAACCTTCATTACCTTTTTTTAATAAATAAGAAACATATTCATCGCTACTAAAACAATTATATCCTCTTGATTTTAAAATCTTGATAACTTGACTTTTTCCACTACCTATCCCGCCAGTGATTGCTATTTTTTTGGTTGACACTTTTGACAATAATAAGTACCTCTACCTTTCAAAAATATTTTAGTAATTTTTTCGTTACACTCATAACATTTTTCATCTTTTCTTTGACATACTTTTAAAAATAATTGGAATCTACCACTAATACCTAAACTAGATGTATACGATTTTATTGTAGTTCCACCACTTTCGATTGCTGAAGATAGGATTTTTTTAGTATATTTTATGATATTAAGCATATCGTTTTCATCTAATTTTTTCGCAATAGTTTCTGGATGTATTTTGGACATAAATAATATCTCATCTACATAAATATTACCTATACCAGCTATAAATTGTTGATTCAATAATAATGGTTTTATTTCTTTGTTAGATTTTGAAATAATTTTTTTTACATAATCAAGATCAAATCTTTCATCAAAAGGTTCTATACCTAGATTTTTAAAATTATCATAATTAAAATAATCTAAGTATTCAAATTTACCAAATTTTCTCGTGTCATTATAATGTAGCTGTTTATGATTTTCAAAATCAAAAATAAGATGGGTATGTTTATCTTTCAAACTTTCTTTATCATAAAAGTAATACTTACCTTCCATCCTAAGATGAGATACCAAATATCCTTTATTTAAAATAAAAATTATAAACTTACCTCTTCTTTTAATATCTATAATCACTTTTTCAAGCAAGTTGTTAATAAAGTATTCTTTGTTTTGAGATATGATATTATCCCAATAAACATTAATATTTTTTATTTTTTGGTTTAAAACTAATTTTTTTAAAGTATTTACAACTGTTTCAACTTCTGGTAATTCAGGCATTATTTCACATCTAAGCTATCTGAAATATGGATTTCACACTTCAATGGAACCGATAATTCAATAGCTTCCTCCATTCCTTTTTTAATAACTTCACACATAATATCAACTTCTTCATCTAAAACTTCAAAAACAAGTTCATCGTGTACCTGTAAAATCATCTTAGACTTTAATTTTTTATCTTTAATCATTTTATCAATCTTAATCATTGAAAGTTTAATAATATCAGCACCACTTCCTTGTATTGGAGAATTAAATGATGCTCTTTTAGCAAACTCTCTAACAAAATAAGAATTGCTGTTTATTTCATCTATATATCTTCTTCTGTTTAAAATAGTATTTACATAACCATTACTTAATAAAAACTGATAATTATAATCCATAAATTCTCTAATCTTAGGATATTTTATAAAATACATATCAATATATGCTTTAGCTTCGGTAAAAGATAATTGCGTTTGTTTCACTAAACCAAACTCACTTATACCATAAATCACCCCAAAATTAATAGCCTTTGCTTTTCTTCGGTGCATAGAATCTACTTCTTCTTTTCTAAGATTAAACATTTCCATAGCAGTTTTAGTATGAATATCTTCATCGCTATTATAGGCTTTAATCATCTTTTCTTCTTTGGCCATATGTGCCAATATTCTAAGTTCAATTTGAGAATAATCACTGGAAATAATTTTACATCCTTCACTAGCTATAAATGCTTTTCTAACTTCTTTACCTTCGTTTGATTTAATACTGATATTTTGAATTCCAGGATCATAAGAAGAAAGTCTACCTGTGGCAGCTGTTGTTTGTGAAAAAATAGTATGTATTTTTCCGTCTTTTTTGATATATTTTTTAAATCCTTCACTATAAGTTGAATATATTTTACTGTATTTACGATATTCAATTAATGGTGTAATAATTGGGTGGGTTAACTCTAAACTTTCTAAAACTTCAATTGAAGTTGATCTTTTCTTATTTTCCTTTAATCCTAATTCATCAAATAAAATTTCAGCAAGTTGCTTAGGAGAATTGATATTAAACTCCTTACCCGATAACTCATAAATTTCTTTGGTTAATAATTCAAGTTTATTAGCTAAATTTCTAGAAATTTCATCTAATTTATCAACATCAACCCTTATTCCAATTTCTTCCATATTTTTCAATATATGTAAAAGAGGAAGTTCAATTTCTTTATATAGACTTATTAAATTAGACTCTTTTAATTTAGCCAATATAGAAGGATATATAGCTTTTAAGTTATGATGTAATATTTTTAAATGTTTAAATAATACATCTAATGATATTTCTTTTGGTCTTTTAACACTACCTACTAAATCAATCTTACTAAAAGTATCGCAATTATAAGCTAAAAATACTTTATCAATTTCATCTAATCTATTATCCAAAATAAATGAAATTAATAAAAAATCATCAAAATTATTAATAGCAATTCCTTTTTTATTTAAAATATGAAGAATATTTTTTAAATTTATAGTTACTTTATTTTTATTAGAACCTAAATAATTAATAAAATTTTGATCGTTTAAAAAATTTTCTCCTAATATAACTTCTATATTTTCACCATCCGATATGCTTGTGGCTATTATTTTATTATCATAATAATCAAAATCATTAGTATAAAAATATACATATAAATCTTTTTCTAATAAATGTTTTGAAAAATTTTCTACTACCTTAAAATCAAAATCGTTGTTTTGTTTATTTTCATGATTTTTATTATTTAAAAATGATAAATCTTCATCATATAAACTTTTCATTTCAAAATCTTTATAAAATTCTTTCAATTTATCAACATTAATATTTAAAATAAAATCTTGTAAATCACAATCTATATCAATATCTTTTTTAATGGTTGCGAGTGTATAAGATAAAAAAGCATTTTCTTTATCATTTATCAAATATTCCTTCGTTTTTCCTTTAATATCATTAATATTATTGTAAATAGATATCAAACTGCCATATTCTTGCAATAATTTTTTAGCTTTTATATCACCTATCCCAGTAACTCCTTTAATATTATCAGACTTATCGCCGCATAAAGATTTATAATCAACTACCTGATCAGCTTTAAATCCATATAATTCTTCAATATTAACATTATCTACAATTACTGTTTCACTAATACCTTTATTGATGATTATGACTTTAGTACTATTATTTATTAATTGAAGCATATCTTTATCAGAGGTTAAAATATAAATATTTTCTTTATTAAACTTATTAGCCAAACTACCAATAATATCATCAGCTTCATAGCCATCTAATTCCAAATATTTAATATTGTAAGATTTCAACAACTCTCTAACTAATTGAAATTGATTAATTAACTCTTTAGGAGTTTCTTTTCTGCCATCTTTATATTCATTATATAATTCGTTTCTAAAAGTTTTTTTACCCTTATCAAAAGATACCGCAAGATATTTGGGTTGGTATTTTTGAATAATTTTGTTTAACATCTTAGAAAAAGAAAATATAGCATTTGTATATTCTCCTTTGCTTGTCTGCATAACATAAGAATCTTTACTATAATTAGCATAAAAAGCTCTAAATAATAACGAATTTCCATCTATTAAAATAAACTTATTCACTAGCACTTACCTCGCTATCTTGAGTAGTAGTTGTTTCGGTAGTTGTTTTTGTGGCAGTGTTTTCTTTTAAAGGTATAGAGTCGGTAGCTATATTTTCTAAAACAGTTAAGTTCTCATACATTATTGAAAAATAATCTTTATTATCATTAATTTGAGTTTCAGTTAAACTTGATAAATTTGACAGATTTATTCTTGTAAGATTAAGTTCAGTTTCTAATTTTTCAAAAACAACTTTCATCTCTTCCGTCATATTTGGTTCATAAGCTATATACTTTACATTATCTTCAGCTATTTTCTTTTTAATAACTTCAAGTTGTTTTTCGTTAGGTAGTATTCCATATTTTGATAAAGATACAGGATATACTTGAAAACCATAGGTTTTTTGCCATACACCAAATGAATTTGTTAATGAAACAAATTTAATTACTTTATTATTTTTTTTAAGACTATTACTTAATTTTTGATATTCGGCATCTAAATTTATCAATTCTTCTTCAAATTTTTTATAATTATCATTAAAAAAAGAACTCTCTTCTGCATAATTAGAAGCTAAAATGTCAGTCATATCTTTTGCGATACTTATCATACTAATAGGATCAAGCCATAAAAATAATTCTTTTTCTGGAATATCAAGATTATCAAACAAATCACTACTATAATAATTACTTTCAACAAAATTAGAAGAACCATCTACATAAAATAATGTATACCTTTTAAAGTTGTATATAGCAAGATTAGACATATCAATAACTTTAACTTTAGTTTCTTTAATTTCATTTTTATAAACTTTAAAATAAGGTTCTAAATCACCTATATGAAAAAGATATAGTGATTTATCTAATATTTGTTTATAATTATCATCGATAGAAGAATTTTGAACAATTTTATTGTTTTGAATAGAAACAACATCTATTTTATTTTGAATAATTCTATTCAATGCAAATCCAATAGGATATACAGTATAAGATATATTGGTTTTGCTTATTTTTTCACATCCGCTACTAACAAAAATTAAAATAATACAAATAATTAACTTAAAAAATTTCTTCATAATAAAATTATACCTTTTTTAAAAGAAAAAAGCCATTTAGATAGCTTTACTCTTCATCTATAAAATCAAAACCATAGGCTTCAATATATACTTTATCGCCATTCTTAGCACCTTTATCTCTAAGAGCTTGGTCTACACCCATTTTTCTAATAACTTTAGAAAATCTAAGAACACTTTCTTCGTTATCAAAATCAATTTGATTGAATAATTTTTTAATTTTTTCTCCACCAACACGGTAAACACCATTACCTTCATTATAAATAGTAAAATCGTTTGTTTTTTCATATTTATAAATTTTAATATCAGTGGCTTTTTTATCGTCAAATATCGGGAAAGGATCTGTTTTTGCTAAAATTTCTGCAACTTCATAAAGCACTGGAGTTATTCCTTCATTAATAATTGTGCAGGTTTCAAAAACTTTTAAATCTGGATAGTGTTTTTTAAAATTTTCTAAATTAATTAAAGAATTTTGTTCATCCATTTTATTAGCAACCACAACTTGAGGTCTATTTGATAAATTTATATTATAATTTTTAAGCTCTTCATTAATAATTTTAAAATCTTCAATTGGATCTCTAAATTCTCCACTCATATCAATAATATGAATAATAACTCTACATCTTTCAATGTGTTTTAAAAAATTAATCCCTAAACCTTTTCCTTCGCTAGCCCCTTCTATAAGACCTGGTAAGTCGGCTAAAACAAAAGATCTTTCCTTATCAACTTGAACAACTCCCAATTGAGGTTTTAAAGTAGTAAAAGGATAATCAGCAATTTCAGGTTTTGCTTTAGAAACAACACTTAAAAAAGTAGATTTTCCTACACTTGGAAAACCGACCAACCCAACATCAGCCAATAACTTAATTTCTACAATAACTTCTCTACTTTCTCCCAAAGTTCCTATTTTTGCATACTCAGGAGCACTATTTCTAGCAGTGGCAAAATGAAAATTACCTTTACCCCCTTTTCCTCCTTTGCATATTATTTCACTTTGATCAATTTTAGATAAATCTGCAATCAATTCATTTGTTTCTGCATCTTTAACAACGGTACCTAGCGGAATATTAACAACAACATCTAAAGCGTCTTTTCCAGACATATTGTTGGTTTTTCCTCTTTCGCCATCTTTTGCAACTATTAATCTATTATATCTTAAATCAAGTAAAGTGGATTTGTTTGTATCAACTTTAAAGATAATATCGCCACCTCGTCCACCATCTCCTCCGCTAGGTCCAGCGGTAGGATTGTATTTTACTCTTTTGAAAGCAACAATTCCATCTCCGCCATTACCTGCTTTTAATTTTATTTTTACTCTATCGATAAATTCCATAAATACCTCATAATTATAAAAGCCCATAAAATTGGGCTTATTTTTATTCTACTGGATAAACAGAAGCTTGTTTGCGATCTTTTCCTAAACGTTCAAATTTTACTATTCCATCACAAAGTGCAAATAATGTATCATCTCCACCTCTTTTAACATTTTTACCAGGGTGAACTTTAGTGCCTCTTTGACGATAAATAATAGAACCTGCAGTTGCGAACTCACCATCAGATTTTTTAGCACCTAAACGTTTAGAATGTGAATCACGACCATTTTTAGTAGATCCAACACCTTTCTTCGATGCGAAGAATTGTATATCTAAGATAAATCTCATATGATTCTATTCCTTTCTTATTTTTATATTGATATATTTTTTATATTTGTATTCAATTGTTTTTAATTGAATATAAACTAAATTAAGATAATTTTGTTCAATTTGATTTGTGCTTGTTAATTTAATGTTAATATGATTTTCTAACACTTTTATATCATTAACTTTATCTAAAGCGTTCATTAAACCAAATATAATACAACTAACACCGGCACATACTGTATCAAAAGGGTGTTCTCTAAACTCAGCATGGCCACTCAAATCTAATTCGGTTATTAAATCATCTCTTTTAGTTATAACTACTTTAATCATTAAAGTATAATGCTATCAACTACTAGTTTAGTGTATGGTTGACGGTGTCCTTGTTTTCTTCTTGTAGAACCTTTTTTAGGTTTATATTTAAAGATAGTAATCTTCTTTTGTTTACCTTGTTTTTCTACTTTGCAAACAACTTTAGCACCTGATACATAAGGTGAACCAATTTTTAAGTTGTCATCTTTAACTAATACTACTTTGTCAAAAACGAATTCACTACCTTCAGCAACATCTAATTTTTCAACATAAATTACTGAATCTTTTTCAACTTTTAATTGTTTTCCACCAGTTTCAATTACTGCGTACATTGTATACCTCCTTCTTTTTTAACGGACTCGCTATTAAGGTGACTGTGCTTAAACCTTTTCTATGCGGTTATAACCCTAAGGCTACAACAGAAATATTTTACCTCATTAATTAATAAAAATCAATCTTTATTTAAAACTTTCTAATCTGTTGTTTGTATTTATTTTATCAATTATATTTTTAACTATTTTATCTATTTTGCTGCCCTCACTATAATCAGCTCTGGCAAAAAAAGTAGCTCTTTTTTTATTAAAAAGCGGTTTTGCTAATTCTGTTTTAGATTTTTCATCACTATAAACTGCGATGCTGCTTCCACCAAATTGCGTTACTATCTTCATACAAGGTACATCGGTAAATCCATCACCAATATATATCATATTACTATAAGGTATTCTTTTTTCTTCGTCAGGAGTTGATTTGTTTAAATCATCATCATTCATCCAATCTAAAATACCTTTGTTTATTCTAAAAATACACTGCGTTTTAGATGTATAATTAACCACTCTACTAGGCCATATATCATTCTTGTCAAAAGCATATTCGCAAGCATATATATACTTAAATTCATCCGCAATTTCAGTTCCTTCAATCATGCTTTTCAAACCTGAACTTATTATATAATGCTCAACTTCTACATCATTAGCCATTCCATATTCATTAATTCTTTTAAACCATTCTTTTACACCCTTAAAAAGTTTAATGTATTTCCCCTCTTTAATAAGAACTTCTTTGCTTAAATTAGGATGTTTTTGTTTAATAATATACATATATGATAAAATTTTATCCATTTTATATTTTTTAGAGAATTTTGCACTATCAGACCATAATTCAGATGGATTTTCGTACCCTAGTTCTTTATACAAGTGAAATTCTTGCATATCTAACGGTGATAATGTTTTATCAAAATCATAAATAATTGCGAGTTTTGTTTTTTTCATATTTATTCCATTTCATTTAAATTCTTTAATGCTTGTATATATATTAAAATATTCTTTTTAATATCTTCAATTGAAACCTCTTCATTAACATCGTGAATGTGATAATCAATACCAGGAAATTCAGGACCAAAAGCGATACAATTTTTAATCCCTTTAGCATAAGTTCCGCCACCAATAACCATCATTTGACTTTCTTTATCATTTGTAACTTTTTGATAAGCATCTTTTAAAGCTAAAAGCATTGGAGAGTTTGGATCTTTAAATAAAGGTTCAGATATATCCCAATTTTCAACTATAAAACCAGATTTACTGAAATTTTTTACAACTTCATCTTTAATTTTATCGCCGCTAAAAGTAACTGGAAATCTAATATCGATGGTAAAAATAATATTTTCATTTTCTTGATATATTTTACCTACATTCAATGTCAAAACACCATAGTCGTCTTTAAAATTAATATTACCATTTTCCCCATTATAACTTAAACCGATTTTATCCACATAATAAGAAGTTAATTCATCATTAAAATTTGCTTTATTTAATGCATAAAATAAATAACTAATTGCATTTTTACCTAACTCAGGCATCGAAGCATGTGCAGCTGTTCCAAAAACAGTAATGTTATAATCATCATTCAATATTTCGATATTATATTTAATATTAAATTCCTTCAATGAACTGACAAATAAATCAATATTTAGATCTTTTTTAGCAATTAAAACATTAACTTTATTACATACAGCATTTACTGCTTCTCCACCTTTAATTAATTTAATTTTACTATTAGAAGTTATAATATTACATCTATATACTCCTTTTTCACCATAAATTCCAGGCCAACTTCCATCTGGAGTAAATCCATAATCGATATGTCCTTCTTTTTCAACATAATAATCTATACAATTAAATCCTGACTCTTCATTACAACCAAGTATCATTCTAACTCTTTTATTAAAAGTATATCCTGTATCAATTAAATATTTTAAAGCATAATAAGATGAAATAACTCCACCCTTATCGTCGGTAACACCTCTTCCATAACATTTTCCATCTTTTATAACCATTTTAAAAGGATCGCTATCCCAACCTTCTCCAGCAGGAACAACATCTAAATGGCCCAATATTCCAATCAACTGTTTACCACTACCTACTTCACCATAACCAGCATAATAATCAAGATTTTTTACATTAAAACCTTCTTTTTTCATTTTTTCAAGCATATAATCAAGTGCTTTTCTATTTTCTGAACCAAAAGGTTTTAAATCATCACTATATGTTGATTTGTAAGCTACTAAATCTTTTAAATCATTTAAAATATTTTCAATATTATCTTCTATATATTTTTTTTCATTTTCCATAAATCACCTCTAAAATATGTTCTTTAAGCTTTTTAATTTCTGTTTCATTCATATATCTTTCTTTAGCATTATGACCTTCTACTGTATCAAAGTGAACTTTTTTAACTTCTCCTTTTTCTATTCTAGCAAATGCTGGTACTGTTATTTTTTCGATATTAAAATTATGGAATAATTTTAAATTATCTAAATATAACTGATTATCAGAGTTTCTACTATCTACCCCATTATCATCTCTTACAATTACATAATAAACTTCTTTTTTCTCCTCGAATACAACCTCATCTAACGTTGGTAAAATTTGTACACACCAAGGGCAAGTTTTAAATGTATAAAATAATAAAAAATCTTCTTTCTTGGAAACTTTTTCCAAAACATTTTGATATGTTATCTCGATAAAATGTGGCTTAGAAATGATTTCATCATAATTATTATAAATATTTTTTTGTGTTGTAGAAACATCGCAACTAGTATCACAATTTTTTCCTTCACTTTCTTTTATATTTGTTGAGCGAAAAAAACTAAATCTTATGATAAAAAACAAAATGCATACAGACAATAAAATGCTTATTAAAAAAAATGCTTTCTTCATATTACCTCACTATATTTATTATATAATAAATGTATAGTATTTCAAATTTAGAATGGAGAAGTATATGAAATTAATAAGTTGGAATGTGAATGGATTAAGAGCTTGTATTAAAAAAGGATTTTTAGATTTTTTAAACACTCAAGATCCAGATATTATGGCAATTCAAGAAACAAAAATGCAATTTGATCAATTAGATAAAGATATTTTTAAAAAATATAATCTTTATATGAACGATGCTGAAAAAAAGGGTTATAGCGGAACATTAATTTTAACCAAAGAAAAACCTTTAAATGTATTTTATGATTTTGAAAGCACAAACACCCACCCTAAAGAAGGTAGGGTTATTACTTTAGAGTTTAATGATTTTTATTTCATTAACGCTTATGTTCCTAATAGTAAAGATGGTTTATTAAGAATAGATTATAGACAATTGTGGGAAGATGATTTTAGAAAGTATATCAGTGAATTAAATAAACAAAAACCTGTTATTTATTGCGGTGATTTGAATGTTGCTCATAATGAAATTGATTTGAAAAATCCTAAAACTAATCATTTTAGTCCAGGTTTTTCTGATCAAGAAAGAGAAAAATTTAACTTATTATTAAATGAAGGATTTATAGATACATTTAGATATTTATATCCTGAAACTATCAAATATACTTGGTGGAGTTATCGTAGTAACTCTAGAGTTAATAATGTAGGTTGGCGTATTGATTATTTTATTGTATCAGATATTTTAAAAGATAAAATAAATGAAGCGATAATTTATGATGAGATTCACGGAAGCGATCATTGCCCTGTTGGTTTAGATATAAAAATATAGTTTCACTATGAAACTATATTTTTATTTCTTTACTTATAATTTTATAAATTCCATTATTTTCATTAGTATCTATTACTTTTTCTACCATTTCTTTAAAATGTTGTTCAGCATTACCCATAAGATATCCATTTTTAAAATAATTAATCATACTTATATCATTACCGCTATCACCAAAACAATAAACATTATCTTCTTGGATGTTCAAATGTTTTGAAAGTGCGATTAAAGCATCTTTTTTACTAGCTTCAATATCGGTAATTTCATAACCATCATTTCCAGATGAAACAAAATTTATTTCAGCTATTTGTTTTAATTTGTCAATAACATCGGTATTTGAAGTGAATAAATCGATTTTATATATGTCTTTTTCAATCCCTTTAAAAGTTTTAAATCTTGACATAATATTTAAAAGCATACTTAGATTTTTTGTCCATTTAAAATACCTTATATAGTAATCTTTTTTATTATTACAGAATGTTTCTTCGATGTTATGAGCTAAAAATGTAACTCTATTAGATAACAAAATTTCAATAACATTTTTTAAAACATCGTTTTTTATTGATTTTTGATAAACAACTTCGCCTTTAAAATTTTGAGCATAACTTCCGTTTAATGCAATAATGTTCATATTTTTTAAATTTTTAATAGCTAATTTAATAGATTTTAAACTTCTTCCGGTAGCTAAGGAGAAATGGTGGTTATTTTTAATAATATCTTGAATCATCTTTTCTTCAATTTTCCCTAATTTATGTTTGTTGTTCAATAAAGTTCCATCCATATCTGTCGCTATGAGTTTTATCATACAATTTCTCCTTCTTTTTACTCTAAAGTCATATTTTAACTTTTTCTAAACCATTGATTTATCTTTTGGTATTATATCATATTATTTAGGTGTTTTGTTTGATAAAAAAGCCATATCACATAGATATGACTTGTTCGTTCTTGAAGTGGACTTCTATTTTTTTGTCTCTGTGTATCATTATTTTCTCAACTAGTGTGTTGAATAGCTTTTCATCAAAGG